>CAYLOT010000001.1:0-192154 GCA_964385405.1 uncultured Chryseobacterium sp.
CAACCTGAGGAATTAAGCAAAGTGTTGTAGTCTCCTCTCTGCCGTTGTGTCCACCTGCTTCGAAGCCTTCGGCTACAACCGCGTCAACACCTGCCTCTTGGGACTTTAATGCAAAAGCACTGCTGCTAACGACATGAGCAACTTTTATTCCCGATGCTTTTAAGCGCTCTGTGTATTTCTTGGGGCTTCCTGCTGAAGTGAATACAATGGGTACGTGGTATTTTTCAATCAGTGCAATGTGCTCTTCGATGTTTGGATAAAGTAGGGGTAAATTCACACCAAAAGGTTTATCAGTAAGGGCTTGACAATTTTTTATCTCTTCTTCCAACTGATCGGGGTACATAGATCCAGCACCCAATAGGCCCAAACCACCCGCATTGGAAACAGCAGATACCAATTTCGCTCCCGTGCACCATATCATACCGCCCTGAACGATTGGGTATTTGATTCCAAAAAGTTGACTAACTGAATTCATATATAAAATTTTCCGCAAAAATGCGAAAAACTCTTGAGTGTCAGAAATTGTTGTTATCTTAGCGCTTGACTTATCCGAAAATGAAAAAAATATTATTTTTATTAAGTTTAATTTTAATCCTTTCAAGATCAGAGGTATTGGCTCAATACCAATGGGATTTTGGGTTGAAAATGGGCGCCTCTAATTACCTAGGAGATATCGGAGGGAAATATCTTCCCAGAAGAGATTTTATAGTGGATATGCACTTGAAATCAACTCGAATATCGGCAGGGGCTTATGCACGATTCAAAATCAATCAGCGTTTGTCTTTTGCAAGTAACTTCGATTGGATTCGAATAACTGACAGAGATGCATATACCACTTACGCTCCTCGTCGCGCGCGAAATGCAAATTTCCGAAACGACTTGTTGGAACTTGGTTGCCGTGCTGAGGTTACAATTTGGTACAACAGTGACGTGGGAAAAAAAGGATATTACAACCCTGATTTCAAAGTATTTTTGTTTGCTGGATTAGCAGGATATTCTTCAAATCCGAAGGGGCAAATTTACAATAACGGTCAAGTTCAATACGACGGCGAATGGTTTGAACTTCGTGATTGGAAAACAGAAGGTCAGAAAGAATCTTATTCTAAGTTTGGTTTTGCAATTCCAGCGGGAATTGGTGCTTATTTCACTTATAATAAGAAGTGGAGAGTTCAATGGGATTTGAGTTGGAGAACTGTGTTTACAGATTATCTCGATGATATATCTACTGTCTACACAACTCCGAATTCAGACGACCCGAAGGCTTATGAATACGTAAATAACCAAACATATCAAGCCTTGTTGGATGGTTTGGTAGAGCAGAATCCTGAGTATAGCGCTGCAGATTTGGCGATAGAGAATTTCCAAATTGCACCTCTTGGATCCTCTTATCAATCACCTCGTGGGGACGCGTCACACAACGATAGCTATTTAACAACCCAGATAACAGTAACCCGAGTGGTTCGTGGAAGGTCTAATTTCTACAAATCAAAGTACAATACCACCAAAGGAAAACCTGGTGTTAAGAAATTAAGAGCGAAATTCTAAGAGTAAAAATACTGCATTATTTTAGAAAGTGGTTTACGCAATAGCGTGAACCACTTTGGTTTTAGACCATTTATTTTCCAAGCGAGACAATCTTCTTGGTTCGCACGAATACGATTTTTCAAACTTACATTGCTCACTCCGCCAGCGCGCATGTGTATCATTACTTTTGGAAGATGAACTGCGCTGCACGATTCCTTGAAAAGAAAGCGCAACATCAATTCATAATCAGCAGCACTCTTGAATCGAGTGTCGAATTTTCCAAATTTGTCGTAACACGATTTTCGAACAAAAA
This sequence comes from uncultured Chryseobacterium sp., assembly GCA_964385405.1. Lineage (GTDB taxonomy): Bacteria > Bacteroidota > Bacteroidia > Flavobacteriales_D > Sanyastnellaceae > CAIZGX01. The sequence continues at coordinate 1,838 of CAYLOT010000001.1, forward strand.
AAGTGGGATGCGGAGGCATCCATCCTTTCAAGAAGTTTTCTTTTTCGAAAACACCATTGCGCCATTTGCGAACGATTTTCGAAGTGTCAGTCGGATCAACGTAATTCAAATCACCATATAGGCAATCTGTTTTGGTTTGCTGAAAAGTTCGCACAACCTCCTCAATCACATGATTTGAGCAATAGAAATCATCACTGTTCAACACGCCAATAATGTCACCTGTAGCCAGCGCCAATCCCTTATTCATGGCGTCGTAAATGCCCTTATCTCGTTCACACAAAAACGTAGTCACAACCCCTTGCGAAGCATCTTGTGAAACATCTTTCGTAGAATCTAGAAATTGCCTCACAATTTCTATCGTTCCATCCGTAGAATTTCCATCGACAACAATGTACTCAATGTCTTTGTAGGTCTGAGACTGAACAGATTTTAAGGTATCTGCAATGGTTTTTGCACTGTTGTAACTTACCGTTATCAGACTAACCTTCATTGGACTTAGAAATTCCTTCCAATTAGGAAATAAAGTACTTGATTGTAATTTCCTTTTTCGTAATAAGAGTTCGGATTGGCGAAATTTGGTGAAGGTCTTGTAGGAAGAAGACTTGAAGAAAATCTTCCTTCAAGGAAAAGGTGGTCACCCAATTGTAAAGTCGTACCAACTGTTATTCCTGCATCATAATTTCGAAAAGGAGGAGTCACGTCGTAGGTTAAGGCATTTGAGAGGATGTCTTGCTTAATTAAACGACCATAATACAGGCCGGTAAGGAAAGTGAGGGGTCCATTTTGAAAAGAATACTGAACGGGTACTTCAATGTATCTCAACCGATATGCAAAGGTGTTGAAATTTATCGTGTCGCGCTTTGTGCGAGAACCTTTGTCGGCATAATTAAGTCCAATACGAAATCCGTTTTTCGAAGAAAGGGGGGCACTTACAAAAGCACCTCCGGTTATTCCAAATTTGTCCCAACCACCAAGACCATCTCCACTAATCTGAGAGGTAGTCATACCAACAGAAACTCCTGCATTAAAGGCTTGTTGTGCGTAGCCTAAAACATTCCAAAAGAAGCAAAATGTGAAAAGCAGTTTAGTCAATGTCATATTCAATAGCATTCAATACTTCATGGGTATTTGCATCAACCAAATAGCCAACCACCGTAATATTCGTAGGCACCCAATTCGCTTGAAGCGGAATAGTAAAACTATTTGTTGAGTAGTAGCCGGCAGACGGGTTGTTAATTACAAGATTTCCCATAGGTTCTGTCACATTCGTGCGAAGTACATGTTCGTGTTCGTAATCTTCAATTTCAGAAGGTGTTTGACTATAATCTTCTTGTGGGCTGATAATGTGGTTCTCAACCAAAAGAACCACAAGGTTAACGTTGCCCGGGTAGCTTTCAACAAACTGTGAATTCATGTGAATGTTAAGAACGTTATCTGCTGCTACGAATTCGCAGTTGGCTTGCAATTCTACCGGCGTGGAAACGTTCATTCGTGTAGTCACTATATTCTGCCATATACTTGGATTTGCGGGGTCAAGGTATTCATAACTGCTGAGACCTCCGACACGGTCAATTCTGGCTGTCGGATTGAATCCTCCATTCAATTGGGCCCAATAAATATTTCCTACAGGGGTTGTGTAATCTGTTTGAAACAATGTACCACCTGTTGCCGCAAGAGAACCAGCGTGAATAGCAACAGTAACCATGCGCTCTCCAAGCTGAGCGTCGAGCTCTAGAGCAAGTGCAGTGGAAGGGGGGCAAAAACCACAGAGGTGTCCTGTAAATTCCTCAAATAATACATTCCGAGTTGCTTCAGTAGCAATTGAAAATGATGGCGCTGGGCCATAGATTTCATCGCGATATTTGTTTTTCGCAACAGTAACTGGATCTTCAAGTTGGTCACAAGCTCCAAATAAAAGGACTGTGACAAAAAGGAATAGATATTTCTTTTTCATATTAAAAACTTGCAGTGTACATTAACTCGAAACCATTGGTTGCGGGAACCGCGCGGCATACTCCACCTATGCAAAATACGCCTTCTCTTCTCTTTCCATATCCAAGAGTTAATCGTTGAGAACCGTTTATGTAACCAATTGTTCCAAACAAATAATGAATGCGCTTTTCTTCTGCTGAATTACCATAATTGTATTGGTCAACCAATCCAATAGTCCAATGAGGTGAGTGAGAGAACTCGGCAACTACTGTGGCCCAATCTCCTTTGTCTTGATCGGTTTGAAGGCCTTGAAGCTCGAGATGCAGATTGTCTTTTGGTGTGAATTTGTAATTCAACTCTAGAACTTCAATATTGGCATAAACAATTCCCTTGAAATCATTGGTAACAGGAGTAACTAACGTGTTGAATTCAAAATAATAATAAGTGAATCCTGCAGAGAATTTTTTACTTAGCTTTTTCTTTACTTCCAAATTAAAATCTCTTACATATTTGGTCGGACCGAATTTGATTGAATTGACTCGATACCCCTCGGTGTATGCTTCAATTCCTGTAAGTCGAGTGGTGTCCAAACCATTTGCGGCTGCAAAGTTTGCCGAAATTTGAGTGCCATATTTACCACCGAGTTTTGTTCCCTTTTTAAAGGTATAGAAAATTTCACCCATGTAACTTACTTCGCCGGTAAGTGGGGTTGCATATGGATATAAGGTCGCTGCGAGATTGTGCGTATGCTGTTTTGTAATTGCAGGCAGAAAATTGGTTGGTACATCGAAAAGCTTCAAATTACGGTCTGCACGAAAACTCATGTTATCTATATACTTAACTGCTGCATTTACACCAAAGCCACTGCCGCTGTAGGAGGCATTTAAAAAAAATGCTTTTCCTTTTCTGTATATGTAGGAGTTGTCGGCACTTGGGTCATTGATTTTTTCTGCATATTCCGCAGATACTGCAAGAGCTTTTCTATTCAGTTGAAGGCGAACGGCGGAACTTGATACATTGTTGGGAGTTAAAAAAATCAATGAATCTTGAAACCGCGTTTCGCCATTTTGATATCGACTCACGAAGCTACCGCCGAGCGTTACTTGCGTTTGCTTCTCAGTTAGGAAATTAAAGATTGAGTTCAAATTAAATTCTGCATCGCTACCTCGAATAATTCCGTCGGCATTGGTTAATTGACTGTCAAAATCGAGGCGCTGACGTCCGTATATTCCTTTAAGTGTAATTCCTTTTTTGGGAGTAACGATTAATCGAGCGCCATCCATTGCGTTGTCTATACCAAGGTTTGGTTCCCAATAAGTACGAAGGGTAAGGCCATTTCCGAATTGCTCATAAAAATTTCCAATTGTTACATTGAAAATGCTGTCTTGGTATTGCACGAATCTGTTGCCAATACCCGTTCCCTTATACCTGTTTTGCGCGCTAAATCCCTGAATCGCATTGTTGTATGTTTCAAATCGCATTCCAGCAGTGAATCCGCCTTGCGTATACATCAAATTACCAAATCCGTTTATGGCAGTGGTTGCAGGAGGTACGGTAGCACCAATGAGACTGTCTTCGCTATATTGCTGCGAAAGAAATTGGAAATTACCGTGTAGTTGCCCTGTTTTTTTTGGATCGCCTTGCGCATTCGCACTTGCGGCCAAAAGAATAAATGTGGAGAATATTAGTAGCTTTTTCATTCGAATCAATCAGCTTCGAAATTACGGCGCATTCTGAAATAAAAAAAGCCCTTTCGGGCTTATAAAGTTGGAATGATTGAAATTAGTTCTTGAGCTTCAAAAGTTGCTCGTGAACTTCAGCTTCATCTCCTTCAGCATAATTGTTATGTTGCCAAACGATTTTCCCAGTTCCATCTACTAAAAAAGTGTGCGGAACGTTGTTTACACCTAAGGCTTGTGCGAATTGCTTATTGCTGTCCAATAGGATCTCATAAGGCCACATGACGCTGCTTACATAAGGCGCTACGCGCATTACAGAACGTTGGTCATCAATGGATACCGCAATTATTTTCACTCCTGTTTCTGCTTGCCAATCCTCGTAAAGGTCTAAATAGTTGTTTAGTTCTTTCTTACAGGGGCTGCACCAAGTTGCCCAAAAGCAGATTAACGTTGGTTTTCCGTCTTGGGCAAGTTTAGCCGTGTTAATGGTTTTACCATTGAGATCTTTTAGGTTAAGGCTTGGAAGTGTTTCTTGTGCTGTTACTGCAAAGGAGAATGCTAAGAAAAAGAGTGTAAGTGAAAGGCGCATAAAATATTTTTTTTAAAAGTAAATAACTTTAGCCAATGACTGTACCAAAAAAAAAGAGCCGACGCATCGTCGGCTCTTTTTTCTGATTTAATCAGAATTATTTTACAGTAACACGAACAGTGTTAACAGTTCCGTTGATAGTTACATTCAACATGTAAACACCAGCAGAAAGGTTAGATACATCAATACGTGAAGTGTAGTTACCAGCAGCTTGGCTACCAACATACTCAGTCATAACGCGCTCACCAACGATGTTGATTACGTCTACTGTTACAACACTGTTGTTAGTTAAACCGTAAGCAACATTGATGAAATCGTTTGCAGGGTTTGGATATACATTAACACCAGCAGAAAGATTTACTTCTTCGATGCCCACTACAGTATTAACATTCGAAGGAGCTGCAGCTTCAGAGAAGTTGTAAGAACCATCGTAGTTCCAAATTGTAGAGAATGTAGACCCACCATCGTTAACAGTTGTTACATAGAAGTGACCGTTTGTAGCAGCACCCCATTGCATATCGTAGAAACCGTCGCCATATGCGTCAGTAGCAGTGAAAGTGTAACATCCAGTTGATGGAAGGTAAACATCAACAATCTTTGTTGAATTGTCAGCAGGAATTGGAGCATTTCCGTAATCAGCAGAAGCTACAATGTTACCTGCATCGTCTGTAATCGACCAAGAAGACTCTTCTGGGTAACGGTCAAACAAGATGTCAAGTTTAACGTGAGTAGTTCCATCAGCTGCGAAAGCGATAGCAGCGGTAGTTCCATTATTTGAAGTGTTGTCGTCAGCAGAAGTGATAGACACAGTCAAGTTTGTCGCAGCTGTAATTGCAACTGAACCTACGTTTACTGTTTCAACAGCGTAAGTAGATAAGTTACCAGTCCAGTTGTAAGTTAAAGGAGCAGTTCCACCAGTTACAGTGATTGTGCAAGCAGTCAAAGGAGCTGTTCCATTGTTTTGAATAGTTACAGCAACATCAACGTTTCCGCAAGTAGCCAAATCGCCGTTGTAGCTTAACATAGAAGGATCGTTAGCTTGTGAAGCTGGAGGAGGACACTCTTGAAGAGTAGCATACAAACCAGCACCGTCCAATTGACCAACCTCAGTTACGATACGGTTAGGACAAATGCGGTAGATAGTTGGGTAATAAGCAATAGCATAGTCGTCGTTGATAGCGTTAGCTACAGCTGTTGCTGGGTTAGCCATTGGGAATTCAATTGGAGTTCCTGATGGGTTTAACCAGTTTCCTTGAGTTGCGCTTCCAGTACCTGCCATGTCAGCGTCAGTAGTAGTACCGTCACCGTCAATCCAAATAACCATTACTTCGTCAGTAGTGTTCGCAGATACTCCAGGAGCACCAGCAGGACCGTGATTGATGTACAACTCATCCAATGCACCAGAGTTGTGGTAGTTCCAACATGGTCCGCACCATGTTGCAGATACGTCAACGAATACAGTGTATCCTTGATCTAAATAGTTGTACAAGTTGTGCGAAACACCGAATTGGTCAGTGATTGTGAAATCTTGACCAAACGATCCTGCTGGCAACTGAGCGAAAGACATTGTTGACGACATTACGGCAACAACCATCAATAGTAGAGCTTTTTTCATTTGATTAAATTATTAATAGGTTTACTTTAGGGCTACGAATATAAAGAAATATTTCTCCCAAATACTTTTTATATCTTTGGAACATGAAAAAAAACATCTTCTTTTTTGGATTCGCGCTTTCTTTTTGCGGGGCATCAGCGCAATCAATTGAATTGGTAAATCCCGTTGTTCAGGTGAATGCAACGGCTGGAACACTGACTGGTGCTGGTGAAATGGTAGCTGAATGGCCGGTTACAAATGTCTCAGATGCTGCTGTTTCTGTCAAATGCAGTCGAAGCGTTATTTCCGAGATACCAGGCACTTCAAACTATTTCTGTTGGGGTGTCTGTTACGGTGAAACAACCAATGTTTCTCTTTTAGCACAAAATATTTTAGCGAGCGATACGAATCATACTTTTTACGCACACTACAAACCCCTTGGCAATCCGGGAGAAACGCTAATATCGTATTGTTTCTTCAATACCGCTAATCCTTCAGACCAAGCTTGTCAGACTGTTAGCTTTTGTTACGAATCAAGCTGTCCTGTGGGAGTTAGTGAAGAGGCGGCTACGAAAATTGAGTTAGTAGGAAACAATCCCCTGAGAGGATTAAGCTTTTTGAATTACCAGTTACCAGCAGGAGAGAAGGAGGGGCAATTAGTAATCACTAATCTTCAAGGTAAGCTTATAAAACAAGCTGTTGTAAAAGGGAATTCCGGTAGTATTTTGGTGAATGCACAAGATTATGCCGCTGGAGTTTATCAGTTTACCCTAATAACAGTAAAAGGCCGCGAGTCAATTCGTCTAGTGGTTGAATAATTTATTAAGAAATGTTAATGAACAACCTCGATTTTCGAGGTTGTTTTATTTTTGCGAACCCAAAGACAGAAAATGAAGCAAATAAAGAGGAAAGAAGCACTCGATTACCACGAGTTAGGTAGGAAGGGAAAGCTAGAAATTGTTCCGACAAAACCATACAGTACGCAACGAGATTTAGCTCTTGCTTATTCTCCGGGTGTTGCAGAACCGGTCAAGGCTATTGCCGAGAACATAGACGATGTGTACAAGTACACCGGTAAAGGAAATTTAGTAGCAGTTATTTCTAACGGGACAGCAATTTTGGGTCTCGGGAATTTAGGACCAGAGGCGAGTAAACCTGTTATGGAAGGAAAGGGGATGCTCTTCAAAATATTTGCAGATATCGATTCCATTGACATTGAAATGAAGGCCACTGAAGTAGACGATTTCGTTAATACGGTCATCAACATTAGCCCAACGTTTGGTGGTATCAATTTGGAAGATATCAAAGCGCCAGAAGCTTTTGAGATTGAAGAAAGGCTAAAAGAAGCTCTCGACATTCCCATTATGCACGATGATCAGCACGGGACGGCCATTATTTCGAGTGCCGCTTTGTTGAATGCCTTGGAGATAGCGGGAAAGAATATTGGCGATATAAAAATTGTTGTAAGTGGAGCAGGCGCAGCTGCTTTGAGCTGTTTGAATACCATGATTGGTCTTGGTTTGAATCCTACGAACATTCGTATGTTCGATTCGAAGGGGTTAATCAATATTTCAAGAGAAGATATTGATCACAGAAAGAAAAGATTTGCAGTTGACTCTAACGAAAAATCTTTATCTGAGGCTTTAGTAAATGCCGACGTTTTTTTGGGACTTTCTCAAGGTAATATCGTAACACCTGAGATGGTTCAATCGATGGCAAGTAATCCTGTCGTTTTTGCCTTGGCAAATCCAGACCCCGAGATTCCATATGAGATTGCCATGGCTGCTCGCCCAGATGTTATTATGGCTACGGGAAGAAGCGATAATCCAAACCAAGTAAACAATGTTCTAGGATTTCCTTTCATTTTCAGAGGTGCATTGGATGTGCGAGCAACAAAAATTAACGATGCCATGAAACTGGCTGCAGTTAAGGCTCTTGCAGACCTCGCAAAAGAAACCGTTCCTGAGGAAGTAATGGAAGCCTATCACATTACGAATCTTTCTTTTGGAAAGGACTATATAATCCCAAAACCGAATGATCCAAGATTGATTGTTGCGGTTTCGACGGCTGTTGCCAAAGCCGCTATTGAGAGTGGAGTTGCTAAAAATCCGATTACAAATTGGGATGCTTACGCGAGCGAATTGCTTGGAAGAATGGGAAGAGATAACGCGCTTACTCGCGGTATTTCGGAAAGAGCAAGAAAAGATCGAAAGCGCGTAGTATTTGCCGAGGGAGATAACCCGAAAATCCTCAAAGCCGCAGAACAAGCAAAAGATGATGGAATCGCAATTCCAATATTGCTAGGCCAAGAAGAAAAGATAAGAGATCTTATTAGAGAATTTGACTTAGACCTTGGCGATGTTGAAATAATTGATCCTCGACTCGATTCGCACAAAGCGGAAAGAGAGAAATACGGAGAGTTTTTCTACCAAAAGAGAATGAGGAAGGGAATCACCAAAACAGAGGCTTCTCGCATCATGCGAGAAAGAAACTATTTTGGAGCTATGATGGTCGAAACTGGTGTGGCAGATGCGATGATTTCAGGTATGACTCGAAACTATGCAAAAGTTATTCGACCAGGATTAGAAACCATTGGAACAGCCAAAGATGTGAAAACAGTCTGCGGAATGTACATTGTTCAAACCCCGAAGGGACCCATGTTTTTCGCAGATACCACGGTGAACAGAGACCCATCTGCCGAGCAACTAGTAGACATAACTTTACTCGTAGCAGATGCCGTGTCGAAAATGAAAATATCTCCTCGAATTGCCATGCTGAGTTATTCCAATTTTGGTTCATCTCACGGTTCCGATCCAGACAAAGTAGCAAAGGCTGTTGCTATGTTGCACCAGAATCACCCTCACCTTATTGTAGACGGAGAAATTCAGGCAAACTTCGCCTTGAATCCCGAAATGCGAAAAGAGAATTTTCCATTCTCAAAATTGGCCGATTCCAAAGTGAATACTTTAATCTTCCCTAATCTATCTTCAGGAAACATCAGTTACAAAATTCTTCAAGAAGTTGCAGGTATGGAAGTGATCGGTCCAATTTTACTGGGAATGAAGCGCAGTTACCATATCTTACAAATGGGTTGCTCGGTACGGGAAATTGTGAATATGGTTCGCGTAGCGGTAGTAGATGCTCAAGCTAAGGGAACATTAAATAGATAAGATGCTATACTCGCTAACTGGACAGCTCGCTGAAAAATCGCCGGTACATGCGGTCATCAACTGCAATGGAGTAGGCTATTTCCTTAATATAAGTTTGGCCACTTATGCTGCGCTTCCGAATAATGGAGAGGTAATGTTATATACGCACCTTCATGTCAACGGAAATGACTTCTCATTGGTTCTTTATGGCTTTTATTCCGATCAGGAAAAGGAGTTGTTTAAGAAATTAACCAGTGTAAGTGGTGTTGGTCCAAACACGGCTAGAATGGTTCTCTCAAGCCTGAATGTAAATGAGCTAATTCAGGTTATTGCCAATAAAGACCTTCCTTCATTGAAGCGAATAAAGGGAATTGGTGAGAAAACAGCTGAGAGAATTCTTGTAGATCTTCACAACAAAGTTGGAAAGATTGATGGTGTGATGATAGAAAAAATTGGAGGTGCGCACAATACGAACAGACAAGATGCGTTAGTGGCACTGTCGCAATTGGGCCTAGACAAAACCAAAACCGAGAAAATGTTGGATAAGATATTACTCTCCAATGGTGATTTACCGTTAGAGGAACTTATCAAACAAGTATTGAAACAGATATAGTTATCGTGAAAGAAGTAATCCTCCGCCTCCTCTCAAGAGTCATTTTCGTAATGGCCCTTTGTATTTCTGGTTGGCTGGCTTGGGCAAATACTTCTGTAGAGACTCGGGTAATCGCAAAATCTAAGCACAATTTCGTTTTCGCTCCGGATACCATTACGCCTGTATGGCCTAACGATGACAGCCCAGTTCCAAGTGAGGGTGGAAATGGAATTGAAATTCCGCTTCCAGATAATATTCACTATTCAGTAGAGTACAATCCCGAAACAGGACGCTACGAGGTGATTCAAAAAGTTGGTGATAAAATAGATTTTCGTCGAGCGTCTACCATGGATATGGAAGATTTTTTAGACTTTCAACTAGACAAAAATGTAACTAAATATTGGAATAAGATTAAGGATGACAAATCCGCTGCGAACAAAGAGTTTGCTCCAGTAATAAAAATTGGTGGTGATAATTTCGAACACATTTTTGGTTCGAATGAAATTGAAATTCGCCCCCAAGGATCCGCGGAATTAACATTTGGTTTAAACTCTCAACGCACTGAAAATCCGCGTATTCCAGAGCGCCAGCGAAAAAACACAAACTTCAACTTCGATCAAAAAATTCAAATGAATGTCATTGGAAACATTGGCACGAAGATGAAGCTGAAGGTGAATTACAACACAGAGAGTACGTTCGAGTTTGAAAACAACATGAAGGTGGAATACACTGGAGATGAGGATCAGATCATGCGTAAAATAGAGCTTGGTACTGTTGCTCTGCCTTTGACAGGAACCCTTATGCCTGGTAGTCTGGGATTATTCGGTGCCAAAGTGGAAACTCAATGGGGAAAATTGAAGAATACCACAATTCTTACACAACAGAAAGGAGAACGCAAGGAGATCACGGTTCAAGGAGGAGCACAAACCACACGATTCGATATTGCTGCAGACAATTACGAAGCAAATAGACACTATTTCCTGTCGGGCTATTTCAGAGATTCTTACGACAACGCATTAGCAGCCCTTCCAGTCGTGAATAGCGGCGTGAATATCACTCGCATCGAAGTTTGGGTAGTTAACCAACAGGCAAATATTCAGGATGTCAGAAATATCATGGCATTCACAGATTTAGGTGAAAACTCGCAATTCATGTCCACGGACTTCAACAGTTCATCGCTTATTAATCCTGGCCAACTACAGAACCCGGATAATGAGAATAACAATCTTTTCAATGTGGTGTCTAACAACCAAGGTATACTCGATTTTTCAAACGCGAATGCTGCAATTCAAGCATTGGGTTATGGAATGCGCCAGGGGATACACTACGAGCGTGTAGGAAACGCCAGAAAACTTACCCCCTCAGAATATACCTACAATTCGCGATTAGGATTTATCTCATTAAAGCAGTCACTTAATAATGCTGAGGTATTAGCAGTTGCGTATGAGTATACTCTAAATGGACAGACTTTTCAGGTTGGAACACTTTCTCAAGATGGTGTTGCGGCGCCGCAAGCCTTGATGTTGAAAATGTTGAAATCATCCATCACGTTGGTTAAGCTAACGAATGGTGATCCTTCGCCACTTTGGCGAAATATGATGAAAAACGTATACAACTTGGAGTCTTTTGGAATATCTCCTGAGAATTTTAGGTTGGAGGTTTGGTATAACAATCCTGCTACAGGTGTTAACATGAACTACATCCCTCGCGAACCGCTTAGTGGTAAATTGCTTATGCAAGTCCTGAATCTCGATAGGATAGATGCTCAGCAAATGCCTGGTAGCGATGGTTTTTTTGACTTTGTCCCTAATGCTGCTACAGCAGGCGGATTAATCGACGCTACCTCAGGAAGAGTGTTTTTTCCGATGATAGAACCCTTCGGTTCGCACCTGTCAAATCAAATTTTCGCAGGGTTAGGAAATACGCCACAGGCAGCTCAAGTTATTTCTCAAGTTGTGTTCCAACCGTTGTATGACTCTACAAAAACTGCAGCGCAAATTGGTTTTCCACAATTGAATCGTTTTCGAATTAAGGGTGAGTATCAAAGTGCATCAGGTTCAGAGATATCATTGAACGCACTGAATATCCCACAAGGAGCGGTCACAGTTACCGCCGGAGGAATGAGACTGGTAGAGGGAACCGATTTTACAGTGAACTACAACTTAGGAAAGGTTACAATTCTGAATGAAAGTATCATGAGTTCAGGACAACCCATTAATGTTTCTGTGGAAAGTAACTCCATGTTTAATCTTCAATACAAAACGTTATTAGGTAGCAGGTTTGACTACAAGTTTTCAGATCATCTTGCCATGGGAGCAACCTTCATGAATTTGAGGGAACGACCATTGACTCAAAAGGTAAACGCGGGAGATGATCCAGTGAACAACGCAATGATAGGTTTCGACATGAACTTCCAAAAGGAAGTTCCGATTATTACCAAATGGATTGATCGAATTCCAGGAATTCAAACAAAAGAGAAATCAATAGTAACATTCAATCTGGAAGCTGCGAAAATATTCCCTGGTCATTCGCGAGCAATTTCGAAGGATGGAAATGCCTACGTAGATGATTTCGAAGGAAGCCAAAGTGTAATTGATTTACGCTCGTTGAACCAATGGTTCATGGCATCTACTCCGAAATTGCAATCGTCTCTTTTTCCTGAAGGTGATTTTGAAGATAGCCTAGTCTATGGCGCAAATAGAGCTCATTTGTCATGGTATATTATTGACCCCTTGTTCTTCAGAAATAGTTCGTACACTCCGCCGAATGTCACGGCTGACATGCAAAGTGATCATCGCATGCGCGAAGTTTTGGAATCGGAGGTTTTTCCGAACAGACAATTGCCACAAGGTCAACCGCCAAATATTGCGTGTTTAGACTTAACCTATTACCCCGAAGAGCGGGGCATGTATAATTTCGAGCTTCCGAATGGATATGCCGGAAGATCAGCAGGACTGAATTCCGACGGGACATTAAAAGATCCGGAGTCGCGCTGGGGTGGAATTCAACGTGCGCTTACAACAACTGATTTCGAAACTTCAAACGTTCAGTTTATTCAGTTCTGGTTAATGGATCCTTTCAATGAAGATTCCGAGAATATTGAGGGAGGCGACTTGTATTTCAACCTCGGAAATGTGAGTGAAGACATCATGAACGATTCGCACATGAGCTTTGAGAACGGATTTCCATCAGCCAATAATGACCTTCCAATTGAACAAGGAACTTGGGGGAATTACCCCTCACCAACGACTTTCAATGTTGTAAATGCTTTCGATTATACTTCAGGTAATTATAAGCAGCAAGATATTGGTCTCGATGGTTTAAATTCTCAAGCGGAACAATCTTATTTTTCAAATTGGCTGCTACAAATGCAAGGCTTTTTAACCCCAGATGCCTACATTAAATATCAGCAAGACCCATCAGCTGATGATTTCAATTATTTCCGAAGTTCACAGGCAGATGCAGCTGATTTGAATACTCTAGAGCGTTACAAAGATTTTAATCGCAACGAAGGGAATTCAAATACCGACACACCAGATGGATATCCAATTGCTGCTACGACTATACCGAACTCAGAAGATATCAATCAAGACATTACTTTAAATACCATTGAGAGTTATTTTCAATACAAGGTAAGCCTTCGTCCGGAAGATTTAGGAGATGCAAACCTCGGAAGGAATTACATAACAGATACGTTCGTTACTACTAAAACTACTGCGAATAATGAAGATCGTCAAATTCGCTGGTATCAGTTCAAAATTCCAATTAGAGAATTTGAAAAACGGGTAGGAAGTATTCCGGACTTTCGTTCGATCAGATATATTCGAATGTTTTTAAAGGGATGGGAAGAGCCGGTAACATTGCGATTTGCAAGATTGGAATTGGTTCGAGGTGAATGGAGAAAATATGACTATTCGCTAGCAGGAAATCAAGAACAAGAGATTAATGACGATCCGGAAACGTCATTTAGCATTGCTGCCGTGAATATTGAAGAAAACGGAAATCGGGAACCTGTGCCTTACACCGTTCCACCCGGAATTATTCGTGAGCAAGACGTTGCTTCTGCGAACCTCAGAAATCTGAATGAGCAATCCCTATCATTGAGTGTTTGTAATCTGAAAGATGGAGACGCTCGAGCAACGTACAGAAATGTTAATTACGATTTGCGTCAGTATAAACGTCTTCGCATGTTTGCTCACGCTGAGGCGGCTGGTATTCAATCAGAACTCAAGGACAACGATGTTTCTGTATTTATTCGCTTGGGATCAGATTTCGACCAGAATTACTATGAGTATGAGGTGCCAATGAGTGTTACACCTTGGTACACCAACAACGATGATGAGATTTGGCCGTTGGAGAATAACTTCGATATAAAACTATCTGATCTTCAAAACCTAAAAATTAATAGGCCATCAACAACTTCCGTTTTGTCTGTAGTTGATACAATTTTAGACAACAACGTTCACCTCTCAGTTAAGGGTAATCCGAATTTAGCGAACATCACTACTTTAATGATAGGTATTCGGAATCCCGATAAAGACACTAACCCTTTTGGAGTTACCGATGATGGAAAATCCGAATGTGCGACGGTTTGGGTGAATGAGTTACGTCTTTCCGAGTTTGATGAGAAGTCGGGGTCAGCGGCAATAGCAAGATTGAATGCACAGTTGGCAGATTTTGGTAATCTAGCAGTTTCAGGAAACATTAGTACCCCCGGATGGGGCGCAATTGAGCAACGTGTCCAGCAAAGGCAGCAAGAAACAAAGATGGGATTAGACGCAAGTAGCACGCTGCAACTTGGGAAATTCTTCCCAAAGGATTGGGGTGTTCAGTTGCCAATGTACCTCGGTTTCTCAGAGAATGTGCAAACACCTCGTTACAGCCCTCTTCAGCCCGATATTCAAATGACGGATTTGCCAACAATGAATAAACCTTTAAAGCAAAAGTCTCAAACCTACACCAAGCGAAGAAGTATCAATTTCACCAATGTGAAAATTGCTCCGAAAAAAGATGCTTCTGATGCGAAAGGAGTTGGTCTACCCGGAGCAGATGATAAAGGGAAACCGGGGACACAAGCTGCTCCAACGAATTCAGATAAGCCAAAGTTTTATGGTATTGACAATTTCTCTGTGTCCTACGCCTACAATGAGACATACTTCCGCGATATCAATACAGACTGGAGATTGCAGAAGCAATACCAAGGTGCCTTTGATTACAGCTTCACCAATAAACCCAAAGAATTTAAACCGTTAGCCAATGTCCCAGTAATTAAAACTTCTAAGTACTTAAAGTGGTTAAAGGATTTCAATTTTTACGCAGGTGTTAAACAGGTGAGTTTTAGAACCGAAATGAATCGTTCTTATGAAACAAGTCGAATACGTAACAACTCCCTAGAATTAACAGGCGTGTATAGCGATATGCTCATCCAAACTCAGGCGCAAAAGAACTGGAATTGGACAAGAAACTATTCTATGAAGTATGATTTAACCAAGAATTTAAAAACAGACTTTACGGCAAGTAATATTGCATTGGTTGGCGAACCTCGGGGTGTAATCAATAAAAATGATGTTGATTGGTACGAATCGTACAAAGATTCTGTTTGGAGTAACATTCAAAATTTTGGAGAAACAACCACATACAACCACAACGTAGGAGTGACATATAAACTACCCTTAGACAAGTTTCCTTTGTTGAATTTTATGAGCGCAGACGCTCGTTATGGCGGGACATTCAGATGGGACCGCGCACCGTTTACACAAGATACGCTGGGTAACACCATTCAAAATAGTCGCCAAATTCAATTGAACGCTCAAGGTAACTTCGAAACATTGTACAATAACTCACCGAGATTGAAGCAAGCCTTAACCGGTAAAAAACCAGATGCGGGAAAGAAGGATGCAGGCAAGAAAGATGACCCTTCGAAAAAGGACGGTTTCGGCGATGATTTGATCAAGAAAAATAAAAAAGAGAAAGTAGATCCGTTAGATGTTGCGTTGCGATTTATAATGATGGTTCGAACCGTAAATGGAAGCTACACTAAAAATGAAGGATTGTTGCTTCCAGGTTACGCAAATACCACGAGTGTTTTAGGATTCGATAATCAGTTTGATGGACCGGGAATTGGCTTTCTGGTAGGACAACAAAATTCCGATTTAATGGGTAATCCGACCGGACGAAATTTTGCAACCGATGCGGCGGATAATGATTGGTTGGTGCAACAACAATCATTAAATATTCAGTACAACGAAACTTTTACAGAAACCTGGAATGCGAAAGTGAATTTGGAGCCGTTTCGTTATTTCAAAATTGAACTTTCTGCAACTCGTCAAGAAGGAAAAAACTTTAACTCTTTCTTCCGCTATGATCCAACCGTAGACGACTACGTTTTCCAATCGCCAATGGAAACTGGAAATTTCTCAGCATCATTAATTACTTGGAATACAGCCTTCATAAAAGACGACAAAGAGAACAACTACGCGAGCCCAATCTTCGATCAAATGCTTGCGAATAGACAAGAAATTTCAAGCCGATGGAACAATGAGACTTATCAATTAGCAAATCCAAACGATTCAGGTTATTACGAGGGATTTGGATCATTGTCTCAAAATGTAATTATTCCCTCATTCATTGCAGCATATACAGGTCGGTCAACAAGTGAAGTAGCACTTAACCCATTTGCGACAAAGGCCCAACCAAACTGGAAAATCACGTACGATGGTTTAACTAAACTGCCCGCAGTAAAGAAATACTTCAAACAATTTAACGTGTCACACAACTACCGTTCAACGGCAACAGCTTCTTATGTGAGTAATTTGAAATATGAAGAATTCAATAATCTTCCAACAGCAATAGATCAAAGTCCAGAGCAAAACCTGATTGCAAAACAACAAATCGGTACGGTTACATTAACGGAGACAATGTCACCTTTGGTTGGATTTGACATGACTTTGAAAACGAAGAAAGTTAACGACCCATTGATTAAACTAGAGTACAAGCGTGATCGCACAATTGCTTTAGGAATGGCGAACTATCAGATTACTGAAACAAAGAGTAATAGTTTCGTAATCGGTTTGGGTTATAAAATCACAGAAGTTCCAAATCCATTTGGAAGGAAAAAGGGAAGTAAGTTGCCCGTAAAATTGCTCGACAAGTCAACCCTTAACCTACGCGTAGACTTCACAATTCGTGAGAACTTCACCTTGATAAGAAAAATAGAAGAAAAACAAAATCAAGTGACTGCAGGACAAACGTTGTTCAGTGTTAAATCAAGCGCGGATATGGCTATCAGTGATAAACTAACATTGCGTTTCTTCTACGATCATCAGATAAACAAACCTGCGATCTCAACAAGTTTCCAAACATCGAATATCACAACGGGACTCGCCATTCGATTTACATTGAACGGCTCAGGCGGTTCGAATACAGCGCAGCCTCAAGGTGGTAATTAATTTTGAGTTTACTCGAGGAGTTTAATCTTTTATTCGATTAGTGTTTCTCAGTATTAATTTTGTGTTAAGTTCGTATGATATTTACGTTTTGAATCCAATAGAGCAAATAATACAACAGTTTCGCCCTATTTCTTTAAAGGAAATGGATGGGGTTGAGCTAATGAATAGAACAGATACAAAGTTCGTTGTGTCATTCGATCAATTGCTTTCTATCTTGGAAGAAGTAAAGACCACTTATCGAATTCTTGAAGTAAACAATGTGCGTTTTAGTCATTACGAAACGCTTTATTACGACACAGATGATTTTCTTTTTTACACACGTCACCACAATGGCAAGAAGAATAGATGGAAAATAAGAAAGCGTTCTTATGTAGATAGTCACCTAAATTTTCTAGAACTTAAGTTTAAAACGAATCGTGGGAGAACGCAAAAACAGCGCACGGGAATCCCTGAAATAGGAATGGAACTTAATGGCGATGAAGAGAAATTTATTGGAAGAAAAGCTGGGATAGATTTTCACTTGTCTCCACAGGTGAAGAACAATTTCACACGTTTAACACTCGTAGAACCAAGCCTGCCAGAGAGAATTACAATTGACTTAGAGCTGTCCTTTGAGTGGAATAGAATTTCCAAGCAATTGAAGCAAATTGTAATTGTAGAGGTAAAGCAAGAGAACCGGAATAGACTATCCCCTTTCGTTCAAGCATTGAAGAAAAGACATGTCAGAGAAGAGAGTATTAGTAAATACTGCTTGGGTATAGCAATGCTTGTTCCTTTTGTGAAGAAGAATAATTTTAAAGAGAAGTTAATTAAAGTCAATAAATTAGAATCAATAAAGTAAGATCATGATAAATACTCTTCATACTATTTTTTTGCAGACAGATTTCGACCCGATGGGCGGAATGAAATTTATTCATCTTGAAGATTTCTTGGGTCTAATTATTCGCCTCTCGGTGCACATGCTTTTCGTGCTGCTTTTAGTTCGAATGATTTATTACCCAATTGCCAAGAGAAAGGATTTCCTTTTTACGTATTTGCTATTCAGTTTAACAATCTTTCTCATGTGTTTTATGCTGGAAAGCGTAAAACTTCAAATGGGATTCGCGTTAGGTTTATTCGCCGTTTTCGGAATTATCCGCTACCGAACAGATGCAATTCCAATCAAGGAAATGACATACTTATTCGTTGTCATTGGTATGTCAGTCATGAATGCACTAATCAATAAGAAGATTTCATTGGTTGAATTGTCATTCGCAAATCTTGTTATCATTGGTGCAACATATGGCCTAGAGCGTGTTTGGTTGTTGCGTCATGAAGCTCAGAAAATCATTGTATATGAAAACATTGATTTAATTAAAGTGGGAAGAGAAGAAGAGATGAAAGCAGATATCGAAGCAAGAACAGGTATTAAAGTTAACCGCTTCGAAATTGGAAAGATCGATTTTCTTCGAGATACTGCTTTAATTAAAATTTACTTCTTCGAAGACGAACAGGGCAATCAAATGGATGATTCCTTCTCAGGTAATATCAACGTTTAAGTCTTTTAATTAAACATATTCCAGCGCAATACATCGTCTTCAGCGATGTCTTGCGCTGTTTTCTTTCCTACCAATTGTGAGATGTCTTTTGGTGAAATCCCACTAGCGGGGCGCTTCCATGTAAGATCTTCGAAAGTCACCACATGCCCAACAGGCATAGCTTTCGCTGCAACTAAACTTCTGCGCGCATTTGCGCGTGCTGGAGCCTCATCTTCAATTGCAGTTAATTCAAATCCTCCGAGTAATTCAATGGTACGATCTATTCGTTTATGGAAATTTTTTAAATCTTCTATATCCATGGCGTGGTAATGATCGTTACCCGGCAAAGTCTTATCGTGAGTAAAGTGTTTCTCCAAAACGGCCGCTCCCAGTAAGGTAGCTACTTCAAGCGTATGCATATCTTTCGGAAGTGTGTGATCGCTGTAGCCAGGAACTACATTAGGGAAGGTTGAAATTAAATCTTTGATCATTCCCAAATGTGCGTTCTGATCCGGTGTTGGATAATTCAATACGCAGTGCATCAAGCACAGCTTATTTCCGAACTTCGCAATTGTTTCAACCGCTTGTTGAACTTCCCACTTGTAGGAAGCCCCCGTGCTTAAGATGATAGGCTTACCAAATTTACATTGATGTTCAATGAAAGGAAGATTCGTAATATCTGAACTTGAAATCTTGTACACGTTCATTAAATCGTTCAAGAAATTAGCACTCTCCACATCGAATGCCGTGCTCATGAATTCAATACCAACCTCTTCGCAATAACCCGCCAACTGCTCGAATTCGTTCTTCCAGAATTTATCGTATTTCTTGAATAATTCAAACTGACTGCGCGTAGGCTCTTTTGTGATGTCCCAATAATACGGACTGTCTTTGCTCGCAATGGTTTCAGCCTTGTACGTTTGAAACTTTATTGCATGAGCACCGCCTTCCGCAGCTTCATCAATGAGTCTTTTCGCTAGATCCATTGAGCCTTCGTGGTTCACACCGGCTTCGGCAATGATAAATGGACGAACAATTTTTTTTGAATCGTAGTTGTCGAGGAAATCGGTTAAGCTCATGGTTATTTTAATTCTTGAATAGCATGCCACGCGAGCAAGCCCATTCCGATTTTGAGTGCATTTTCGTTTACAGCGAATTTGCTGTTGTGAACGGGAGCGTTCATTGTCCCGTCTTCGTTTGAAGTTCCAAGACGATAGAAACATCCGGGCATCTGTTGCGAATAATAGGCGAAGTCTTCAGCTGTAGTGCGCATGTCTAATTCAACCACATTCTCTTCGCCAAGATATTCTTTGGCTTGTTCAATAGCCCTTTCAGTTAACTCCGGATTGTTGTACACAACAGGATATCCTTTTTCAATTCGAAAGTCTAAGGTTCCGCCCATTCCTTCAACCAATCCTTTCGCGAGAGAAATAATTTTTTCATGTGCAGTTGTTCTCCAAGTTTCAGAAAAAGTGCGAAAGGTCCCTTCCAGTTTTACTTCATTCGGAATAATATTCGTAGCTCCGTTACCTATTATTTTTCCGAAGGAAAGAACAGTAGGTATTTGTGGATTGCTCCACCGCGATGCAACTTGCTGCAATGCTACAAGCAAGTGTGAA
This sequence comes from uncultured Chryseobacterium sp., assembly GCA_964385405.1. Classification (GTDB taxonomy): domain Bacteria; phylum Bacteroidota; class Bacteroidia; order Flavobacteriales_D; family Sanyastnellaceae; genus CAIZGX01. The sequence goes on from CAYLOT010000001.1 coordinate 21,957, forward strand.
GCTATTAAAATGGGGTCAATACATTGGTCGGGCTTTGCCCCGTGTCCGCCTTTTCCTTTGATTGTAACATAAAGTTCGTCGGCCGATGCCATATAAGCTCCTGCACGATAACCCACCTTTCCAGCAGGCAGTTCAGGGAAAACGTGCTGACCAAAAATTCCATCTGGAGTTTTTTCACGAAACAGTCCGTCTTTTATCATAAGCGACGCACCCCCAGGAAGAACCTCTTCAGCCGGTTGGAAAACTAAAATAACTTTTCCACCCCAATGAGACTTTGTTTCATTTAAAATTTTCGCGGCACCAAGAAGAGAGGCGGTATGGACATCGTGGCCGCATGCATGCATAACTCCTTCAACTGTACTTTTAAATGGAAGGTCATTTTCTTCCAAAATTGGAAGAGCATCCATATCGCCGCGCAAGGCAATGCTTTTTGAAGAAGCAATTTCTCCCGTTATTTCAGCACGTATCCCATAGCCACCAATATTCTCGGTAAATGAAATACCCCAATCGTGAAGTTGCTGAGCAACAAAAGCCGATGTGTTTTTTTCTTGATAAGAAAGTTCCGGATTAGCGTGTATGTGTCTGCGAATCGAAACAATTTCTTCGAAATGTTTTTCTGAAAGTTCGTGTATTAAATCTTTCATGGTGCGCAATCACATTTTGTTTTTTCGCCTTCCCGACTAGCTTCAGCAACAGTCACTGTGGAATCGGTGCAGAGGATAATATAATTCACGTTGTTGTGAGAGAGGAAGTAACGCTTGGGATTAGTCTGCGCATCTGATTTAGAGAAATCTACTTCGCCTTGCCATTTGGCTGTTTCGAAATTTTCCATTGAAATTCCTTGACAATCCATTCGGCATTTCCCGTGATTGGTAACCAAAGTTTTTGAAGCTTGAATCTGTTTCATGATTTGTTTTCCAGGCAACCAACCCAACCAATCGTAGTTTGGGAACATCATAAATACAAGCAAGCATCCAATGGTTAATCCAGTGGCAAAAAGTAAAAGTCTTCTTCTAAATTTCATGGTCTTCTGATTCCCACAAAAGTGCATAAAATTTCCGAGTTAGCCATTAACTTAGTGGCCAATTATGGCAATCATACAAACAAGTAATTTAACATACTCCTTTTCGAAAGGACCAAGCTTGATTTTCCCTTCCATTCAAGCAGAGGAAAATAGCGAGTTGTTAATCTTAGGAAGCAGCGGAACCGGCAAAACTACGTTACTTCATTTGCTAGCAGGATTGAGAAAACCAACATCCGGAGAAGTAGAAGTGAACGGAGTGAAGTTGAGTTCACTGAGTGGCGCTTCGCTAGATCGCTTCAGAGGGAAAAACATTGGAGTTGTTTTTCAAACTTCACATTTCGTGCAGTCGCTTTCGGTCATAGATAACATTCTGTTAGCACCCTATTTTTCGAACAACAAAATTTCAAAGTCTGATGCTGAGAAAATGTTAGATCGTTTAAATATTCTTTCAAAGAAAAATAAAAAAACGTCTACGTTAAGCGTTGGAGAACAACAACGCGTTGCCATTGCTCGTGCATTGTTGAATAACCCATCTTTAATCTTGGCTGACGAGCCTACCAGCGCACTCGACGATACAAATGCGAAAGAGGTGTTGAACCTTTTACGCGAACAAACGCATGCGTTGAAAGCTGCATTGCTTGTAGTTACACACGATAATCGATTGAAAGATGAAGTGAAGCAACGCATTGAATTAACTACTTCTAACCGATAACCAGAATTCAACATGAAAATAATTTTTATCGCGTGGAAAAATTGCTGGCAAAAAGCGGGTGCAACGACTTTAACACTCTTGCTTTTGTCGTTTGGAGTGGGCATCATCTCCATGATGTTACTTCTGGAAAATCAGCTAAGTGAGAAGTTCAACAAGAACATCAAGGACATTGATTTCGTGCTTGGTGCAAAGGGAAGTCCGCTCCAGTTGATCTTAGCCAATGTCTATCACATCGACGCTCCAACCGGAAACATTAAGGTTGCAGAGGCTCAGAGAATCATCAAAAATCCAACAGTTAAGGAGGCGATACCTTTGGCCTACGGAGATAATTACGAGGGTTGGAGAATCGTAGGAACGACACCGCGTTATGCTGAATTTTATGAAGTGAAGTTGAGAGAAGGAAAGGTGTTCGAAACGCCTTTTGAAGTAACCGTTGGTTCTTATGCGGCCAAAGAATTAGGATTGAAATTGGGACAAACCTTCAAGAGCAATCACGGTTTAGATAAAGACGGTGAAGAAGAGGAGGGGCACGACCAACTCTTTACAGTTGTTGGAATATATGAAGCGAGTGGAACGGTTATCGATCGTTTGATTCTAACACCAGTCGAATCTATTTGGGAAGTGCATGATCACGGCGATCACGAAGAATCTCCGCACAATGCCATTGTCTCTGCTGAAGAGCACGACACTGAAGAACATCACGCTGGGGAGCACGATGCGGAAGAACACGCACATTCAGATGATGAGCATGAGCACGATGCTGAACATGAACACGATCATGAAGAAGATCATGACGCAGAGCATTCAGCAGAAGAGGGGCATGATCACGAAGAGGAGCACATGCATGAGGAAGAAAAAGAAGTAACGGCATATCTACTTATAAAACGTCTCCCAATGGCACCAATGATTCTTCCGCAATTGGTGAAGAACACGAACATGCAGTTGGCATTGCCAGCAATCGAAATCAATCGATTGAATGAAAACTTCGGAATAGGAATGAGCGTAGTGAAGGCAGTGGCCATCCTAATCATGATTATATCCTTCTTAAGCGTTTTCATTTCGTTGTTCAACGCCTTACGTGAAAGACAATATGAGTTGGCTATTCTACGCACGTTGGGTGGAAGAAGAATTCAATTGTTTATTTTGATTTTGTTGGAAGGATTCTTCATGGTAGCTCTTGGGTTAATCATCGGATTGGCTTTAAGCCGCGTCGGAATAACCATGCTTTCAGATATGGCGAAAGACAGCTTCCACGATGAATTCAATGCTATGATTTTCCTTCCACAAGAATATTATTTAGTTGGAATAACGTTGGGTCTTGGTGTGGTGGCATCGTTGTTGCCTGCCTTGCGAGCGTTCTTTATGGACATTTCAAAAACACTTTCAAATGATTAAGCCGATCAAATTTTTAGTTTTTATTTTTTCAGGAATTTTATTCTTGAATGCTTCCGAAGGAACCGAGAAGTTGAAAGCGCACGCATACAAACGTGTAGACCTCGGAACCGTGCCAAGTACCATTGTTCCATACATTGCCGAAGGACAAGGTCCGATTGAGATAACTTGGAAGACGTTGGCTGATGTAACTTACAAAGACATCTATGTAAAGGAATTGGATGCCTATTACTGGAAGCCAACGTTCGGTGCGTCAGTTAAGGCGGTTGCTGGAAGAGAAGTGTATATCACTGGATATTTAATTCCCGTTGATTACGATGCGGGATTTTATGTTGTATCAAAGTATCCCTATGCAAACTGCTTCTTCTGCGGTGGTGGTGGTCCAGAGTCTGTTGTTGACTTGCGCTTCGCAGGTAAGCACCGAAATTATAAAACAGATGAACGTCTCACTTTTAAAGGGAAATTATCTTTAAACGCAGATGATGTTTACCAAATGAATTACATATTGGAAGGCGCTACAGAATTCACTCCATAATTTTTTTATGTTGAAATAAAAAATGGCGACCAATGGTCGCCATTTTTGTTTGTCTATGTTTGGAATTACATCATTCCACCCATTCCACCACCTGGCATTGGAGGCATTGGATTATCTTCTTTAATGTCAGAGATAACGCACTCTGTAGTCAATAGCATTCCTGCAATCGACGATGCGTTTTCTAATGCAACACGAGAAACTTTGGTTGGATCAATTACACCAGCAGCAAACAAATCTTCGTATTGCTCGTTGCGTGCGTTGTATCCGAAATCACCTTTTCCTTCGCGAATCTTTTGAATTACAACAGCACCTTCTCCGCCAGCATTAGAAACGATTTGACGAAGTGGTTCTTCAATTGCTCTACGAACAATATGAATTCCAGTAGTTTCATCGTCATTCAATCCAGTCAAATTGTCTAAGGCTGCGCTTGCACGAATCAAAGCAACTCCGCCACCTGGTACAATTCCTTCTTCAACTGCAGCGCGAGTTGCATGCAAGGCATCGTCTACGCGATCTTTCTTCTCTTTCATTTCAACTTCAGTCGCAGCACCAACGTATAGAACAGCAACACCACCAGCCAATTTAGCTAGACGCTCTTGCAATTTCTCACGGTCGTAATCAGAAGTAGTTTTTTCAATTTGAGCTTTGATTTCAGCAACACGAGCTTGAATGTTTTCTTTCACTCCGGCTCCATTAACAATTGTTGTGTTGTCCTTGTCAATTGAGATCTTTTCTGCACGACCCAAATCTTCAAGGGTTGCATTGTCTAATTTCAATCCGGTTTCTTCACTAATTACGGTGCCGCCTGTCAGAACTGCAATGTCTTGTAACATTGCTTTTCTGCGGTCTCCAAATCCTGGAGCTTTAACCGCGGCAACACGTAATGCTCCACGAATCTTGTTCACAACAAGGGTTGCAAGTGCTTCGCCGTCTACGTCTTCAGCAATAATTAAAAGGGGCTTTCCTGTTTGAGCCGTTTTTTCAAGCACCGGAAGAAGTTCTTTCATGCTAGAGATTTTCTTATCGTAGATAAGAATGAAAGCATTTTCCAATTCAGCTTCCATGTTCTCTGTATTCGTAACGAAGTATGGAGAAAGATATCCGCGATCGAATTGCATTCCTTCAACAGTTTTAACATCTGTCTCAGTTCCTTTTGCTTCTTCAACGGTAATTACTCCTTCTGTGCCTACTTTCTTCATTGCATCTGCAATTAAAGAACCGACTGTTTCATCGTTGTTGGCTGAAATGGTAGCAACTTGCTTAATCTTTTCGTAGTCTGAACCAACCTCTCTTGAAATGTTGCGCAACTCTGCAACAACAGCTTTCACCGCTTTGTCCATACCGCGCTTCAAATCCATCGGATTAGCCCCAGAAGCTACGTTTTTTAAACCAGCACCAACCATTGCTTGTGCCAATACAGTAGCGGTGGTAGTGCCATCACCTGCTTGGTCAGCAGTCTTACTAGCAACTTCCTTAAGCATCTGAGCGCCCATGTTTTCAATAGGGTCTGCCAACTCAATTTCTTTTGCTACAGAAACACCGTCTTTCGTAATGTGCGGAGCTCCAAATTTTTTATCGATAACTACATTGCGTCCTTTAGGACCTAACGTAACTTTTACTGCATTTGCCAATGCGTCAACACCTGCTTTTAATTTTTCTCTCGCTACTGTGTCGAATGTGATTTCTTTTGCCATGACTTTTTAAATTTTGAAAATTAAACAATTGCAAAAATGTCTGACTCGCGCATAATCAACAGATCTTTTCCATCTACGCTAATCTCGGTACCAGCATACTTGCCGTACAAAATGGTGTCACCCGGTTTTACCGTTGTAGGCTCATCTTTTTTGCCCGGTCCAACGGCGATTACAGTTCCTCTTTGAGGTTTTTCTTTCGCGGTTTCAGGAATGATGATTCCAGAAAGGGTAGTGGTTTCAGCAGGAGCTGGCTCCACTAAAACGCGATCTCCTAATGGTCTAACGTTATTTGACATATTTGTATATTTTTAAGTTTGTGCCCAACGTGGTCACTATTTGTGCCAAGTGGGATTGTGATTTTAATGTGTGAACTTTCGTCAGTAATAGGCAAAAAAAATGTCAGTAGTTTGAATTACTGACATTCTTAAAATGCTATTGTGACAATTTATTGTCCTTGTCCTTGTTGCTCACCACCTTGTTGTTGGTCACCTTCAGCTTGTTCAGTTTGTTGTTCTTCTTCAGTTGCAGGGCGAGCAGAAGTTGAAAGGCTTGTCGAAGCTAAGCAAAGTACGAAGAGCGCAATGCCCAAATACCAAGTTGCTTTTTCTAAGAAGTCTGCTGTGCGCTTAACTCCACCAATTTGAGCACTTCCAGCGAAGCCAGAGGATAATCCGCCGCCTTTAGGATTCTGAATTAATACTACTAATCCAAGCAATAGTGCTGCGATGACAATTAAAACGGTTACGATAAATTCCATGATTTATTAAAATTTGAGGTCCACAAAGATACACGAATTAAAGGAGTTACAAAGGAACATCCTTTATTTTCTTTGGTTCAAGGCCTTCAGTTGATTTTCGAAGTGTATTTTCTTTTCAGGATGAAGCTCAATCAAACGTTTGTAAGCCTTTCTTGCTCGATCTATTTTTCCTTGCGCAGCGTATAATTTTGCCATGGTTTCTGTTACCCAATCGAAGTTTTCATCTAGGCTGTCTTTCGCGAAGCTCACACCGGTGTATTGATCTACTTTTCCCGGTGTAATACGTGGTTCGTTAGCAATGAACTTCTCGATCAAATCTATCGACGGCTGAACAGACTCAATCGATTTTCTTCCCTCTTCTTCCCCTTTCTTAACCTCTCTTACCTCTTGTTCCTCCGAATCACTCACGCTTCTCAGCCAAGTGAACAAAGCCTCTTTCTCTCTCTCTTCCGCAGGACCTTGCGTAGCATCTTTCGCAGAATCTTGCTCCGCATCTTGTGGAACATCTTCCAAAGGATTGGTTTCGCTTACTTCAAGAAAAATAGAACTCGAAACAGCCGTAGCGAGAATAGATTTTTCAAGGAGGTCTAACTCTTTTCTTTCCTTTTCTTCCCCTCTCTCATCTTCTCTTATCTCTTCATTCTCATTCTGTTTCTCATTCTCTTCCCCTCTCTTATCTTCTCTTAACTTTTCTTCCCCTTTTTTATCCTCTCTTCCCTCTTCTTCTTCATCCATCATTGAAGCGGCTAACTTTGCCAAAGTGTTCGAAGCTGTTGCTGCGCTTGGAGTAACTTCAACAAAGGTCTCTGTAATTGTCTCGGTTGGAAGGGAATCTGTAACTTCAGTTTCGGTTTTCTTCTGAAGAATAGGTTCCTTCAAGAAACCATAGAGCCATGTTCTGTTGGAATGAAGGGTAGAGGCAAGTGCAATCTGACCAGAAGTCTTATGGCTCTTACTCTCTTGATAAGCTTTGGCCAAATAAGAATGTGCTAAACTAAACCAAGGGTAATTTTTGGTAAGGTCTTCCAATTCTTCAATAGGCAATGAAGCCAACAAATGCGGCGACTTCAATAACTCATTGAATGGTGTGTTTTTCATTACCAGTTTCCTACGCTTGCGTTATAAATTTCTTGTGCCAACTGATCGTTGATTTGCTTCCACAAATCTTCTTGTATAGCAAACAAACTTTCAGTTGCAGAGAAGTCTGCGAATTTCGTGAATGATTTCTCAAAATTCAAATCGGGCTCGAGTGTGTTCGTGTATTTTATTTTTACTGTAATGGAAAGTCGCGTTAATGAGGCGGTTTCATTGCTCTGAATGGCCATCGGAGCTACGACATAATTGGTCACACTACCTTCAAATTGTAAGTCGCCGTTCGTTTCACTTAATGAAAGCGGACTTTGAGAGAGCATGACATCTTTTAGTTCTTCAGTTAATCTTTGCGAATACGTTGGAGATGCCAGTGCTGTTTGTGGTTTTAGATATGAGACTGAAAAAGTTTTTGCTCCGCTGAATTGACCGCCACTGAAGGAGTATCTTATTTCACAAGAGGAGACAATAAGAGTGATAAGTAGCAATCCGAGGAGCTTTAATTTCATTTGCCTAAATCGTATTCTTTAATTTTTCTATACAGCGTTCTTTCGGAAATACCCAACTCTTGCGCAGCGTATTTACGTCTATTTCGATGTTTCTGTAATGCCTTTTTAATTAAATCTTTTTCAGTTTGACTTAAAGATAGTGATTCTTCTACGTCATCCTCTTCAAGATTATTATTTCCGCTTCCAAGGTGAATTATATTGGTGGTTGGGGCCACGCGAATAGGTAAATCAGAGGGTTCATGTTCGTCTGCTTGAAATACTTTTTGAAAGAGCGCGGCATTTTCGTCTGAGTTAACAAAATTACTCCCGCTCTGAATCATTCCCAAGACCAGCTTTTTCAAGTCTGTTAAGTCGTTTCGCATGTCGAACAAAACCTTATACAAAATTTCTCTCTCGCTGAAATCTGAGCTTGAATTTCCTCCCATAAAAACCGGCTTATTTGTAGCCATGTCTTGAGGTAGGTAACGAATTAACATCTCAGGTGTAACAGTACGTTCAGTCTCTAAAATGCTAATTTGTTCAGTAATGTTCTTAAGTTGACGAATGTTTCCTGGCCAGCGGTATTCTCTTAATGCGTTCGCGCCTGCATCTGTTAATTGCAGAACTGGAATTCTGTAGCGCTCGGCGAAATCAGTTGCGAATTTTTTGAATAAGAGTTCAATGTCTGAACCCCTCTCTCTTAGGGAAGGCATGAAAATGGGCACTTGGTTCAAACGATAATAAAGGTCGTCGCGAAACTTACCGTTTTGAATGGCTTGTGCGAAATTGACATTGGTTGCAGCAACTACGCGCACGTTGGTTTTTTGAACTTTCGAAGAGCCGACACGGATAAATTCACCCGTTTCCAAAACACGAAGTAAACGCACCTGTGTTCCAAGGGGAAGCTCTGCAACCTCATCCAGAAATATAGTGCCCTCATTGGCTTCTTCAAAATATCCTTTGCGGCTTTCGTGAGCTCCCGTGAACGAACCTTTTTCATGTCCGAACAATTCGCTGTCGATCGTTCCTTCTGGAATAGCACCGCAGTTCACCGCAATGTAGGGTCCGTGTTTCCGTGAGCTTAAATGATGAATGATTTTCGGGATACTTTCCTTTCCGACACCACTTTCTCCTGTAATTAATACAGACATATTTGTGGCGGCAACTTGCATAGCAATGTCCAATGCGCGATTCAGCGCAGGGGCATTGCCAATAATTCCATAGCGTGTTTTTACTGATTGAATTTCCATAATTGCCGTTTAGTCAAGAACTAAACAAAGGTAGCGAAAGGTGACAATATGTCACGCCTGAAAAATCAGTCGATGTACGTATCGACCTCTCCAATTAAAGTCACTGCGGTTGCTGAAAGGGTATTTACCCAAACATATTGACCAATTTTCGCTTCTTTTTTCGGAAAAACGACCACAACGTTCTGGCTGTTGCGTCCGTAGAAGTGATCTTGGGATTTTTTTGAAATTCCTTCTACCAAGACTTTTTGTCGCTTACCAACATGGGCCGCGGTTCGTTCGGCTGCACAAGACATTTGAAGATCTATAATCTCCTTAAGTCTTAGGCTTTTTACTTCTTCAGATACATTATCTTCAAATTTCCGCTCAGCTAAAGTTCGAGGTCTTTCCGAATATTTGAACATATAAGCCATATCGTATTTTACCTCGGCCATGAGTGAAAGTGTATCGGCATGCTCGGCGTCTGTCTCATCGCAGAAGCCAGCGATAACGTCTGTACTAATTGCACATTCAGGCATAAACTTGCGAATAGCTGCAATACGATCGAGGTACCATTCTCGTGAATACCCGCGGTTCATGCGCTTCAATACGTCTGTGTTTCCACTTTGGACAGGCAAGTGTATGTAGTCGCATATGTTTTCATATTTCGCCATAGTCATTAGCACTTCATCGGTCATGTCTTTCGGATGGCTGGTCGAAAATCTCACCCGAAGGCTTGGACTTACTTCGGCAACAGCGGCAAGAAGTTGAGCGAAATTTACAGTTGGTGCATTTGGATCAATAATTTCTCCTTTTGCGGTGATGTTCCATTTGTAACTATCAACGTTTTGACCGAGCAGGGTAACTTCTCTGTAGCCGCGATTGAAAAGGTCGGTCGCTTCTTCAACAATGGTTTTTGGATCGCGGCTACGCTCTCTTCCGCGAGTAAATGGCACTACGCAAAAAGAACACATGTTGTCGCATCCGCGCATGATTGAGATGAACGCAGTTACACCGTTGCTGTCTAATCGAACAGGAGTAATTTCAGCGTAGGTCTCTTCACGGCTAAGCAAAACGTTTATGGCTTTGCTTCCGTGTTCTACTTGAGAAACGAGTCGAGGTAAATCGCGATAGGCATCAGGACCCACAACCATATCTACGAGTTTCTCTTCTTCCATGAGTTTTTCTCGCAAACGCTCGGCCATGCAGCCAAGCACACCAACGACCATTTCGGGTTTGCGTTTTTTTACTGAATTCAAAAATTCAAGTCTTCCGCGTATGCGTTGCTCTGCGTTATCGCGAATGGCGCAAGTGTTCAGGAGCACTAAATCGGCTTCTTCAACATCGCGTGTCGTGGCGAAACCTTCTTGCGCCATAATTGAGGCTACAATTTCGGAATCGGCAAAATTCATTTGACAACCGTAACTCTCTAGTAAGAGTTTTTTTTGTGGGCCATTCTGAATTATGGGTGCCGAAATTTCAAAAAATTCACCCTGTCTTGTCTCGTCAATTTGTTTTTCTTCCACAGTGTCTGGCTGTTTTGATTAGTGTGCAAAAATAATCTATTTCTATAGAAATAGCATATATAATCGCATAACCAATTTGGAGACTAACGAATAAATGCATATACCTTTGCCGACATTCAAAATCAAAATATGGCTAAAAATCTTGTTATTGTGGAGTCCCCAGCTAAGGCAAAAACTATCGAAGGATATTTGGGGAAAGACTTTGTGGTTAAGGCGAGTATTGGGCACGTTCGTGACTTACCGAAGAACAATTTTGCAGCAGCTGCCGATGACGATTTTAATGTAAAGTACGAAATTACAGAGGGTCACGAGAAGGTGGTTGCTGAACTCAAACAACTTGCAAAAAAATCTGAAGTTGTATGGTTAGCAACGGATGAGGACCGCGAAGGAGAAGCCATTTCTTGGCACTTATTGGAGGCATTGAAATTAGATGAAAACAACACCAAACGAATTGTTTTCTCTGAAATCACAAAAAAGGCAATCCTAGCGGCAATTGAAAAGCCAAGAAAGTTAGATATGGACTTGGTGAATGCCCAACAAGCAAGACGAATATTAGATAGAATTGTTGGGTTTGAATTATCACCGGTATTGTGGAGGAAGGTCCGTCCGTCCTTGAGTGCGGGGCGTGTTCAAAGCGTGGCCGTTCGATTAATTGTGGAAAAGGAACGTGAAGTTGAGGCATTTCAGGCTTCAGCGTATTTCGGAATTAGAGCCATGTTCGACTTAACTGATGCGGTATTAAAGGCCGATCTACCAGCAAGAATTTCAGATGGCTCAGCAGCCATGTCTTTTCTTGAAGATTGCAAAAATGCTGAATTTGCTATTGAGTCCTTGGAAACGAAACCGGGTTCAAGAACTCCAGCAGCGCCTTTCACAACTTCAACCCTTCAACAAGAGGCAGGAAGAAAATTGGGAATGAGTGTGAAAGCCACCATGACCGTTGCCCAAAAATTGTACGAAAGCGGAAAGATTACGTACATGAGAACAGACAGTGTGAATATGTCTGATTTCGCAAGAGATGCAGCGAAGAATGAAATTATTGCCAGTTTCGGAGAAGAGTATTCCAAACCGCGAACCTTTACAACAAAAAATAAAGGTGCACAAGAAGCGCACGAAGCCATTCGTCCAACCAACATGTCTGTTCGAGAAATTCAAGGTGAAAGCAGCGAGAGAAGACTGTATGATTTAATTTGGAAACGAGCTTTGGCAAGCCAGATGGCCGACGCAAAATTGGAAAACACAACAGCGACTGTAAATATTTCAACTCGAAATGAAAAGTTAGTTGCGAAAGGGCAAGTGGTGAAGTTCGATGGTTTTTTGAAAGTGTACATGGAAAGTACAGATGATGAAGAGTCTGATGAGAGTGGTGTACTGCCTCCATTGCACGAAGGACAAATTTTACAATTGCGAAATATGGTTGCTCAGGAGAAATATACCCAAAAGCCAGCGCGATATAGTGAAGCAAGTTTGGTGAAGAAGTTGGAAGAATTGGGGATTGGTAGACCTTCAACTTATGCTTCAACAATCAGCACCATTCAGGCTAGAACCTATGTTGTAAAGCAAGATTTAGAAGGCAAACCAAGAAACTATGCCGTGCATACGTTGGCAGAGAAGCAGATTTCTACGGAAGTGAAAACAGAGAATACAGGGGCTGAAAGAGCTAAACTATTTCCTACCGACATTGGTCGTGTGGTGAATGATTTTTTGGTTGAAAACTTCCCTTTGATCCTCGATTATGGATTTACTGCGAGTGTGGAAGAGGAATTCGATGTGATTGCCGAAGGAAAACTGGATTGGAAGAAAATGTTACACAAGTTCTACAATCCATTCCATGAAAATGTATTAAAAACAGCTAACGAAGCTGCACGTGCTTCAGGTGAGCGATTGCTTGGTACAGATCCAGATTCGGGCAAGCCAATCATTGCTCGTATTGGAAGATTTGGACCAATGATTCAGTTGGGTTCTGCTGAAGAGGAAGAAAAGAAATTCGCGTCGTTGCGTCCAGGACAAAGCATCAATACAATAACTATCGAAGAGGCGCTAGATTTGTTCAAGATGCCAAGGCATTTGGGAGAGTGGAACGGAGATAAAGTAGTAGTTGGAATTGGCAGATTTGGACCTTACGTTAAGTATAAATCTACCTACGCTTCACTACGAGTGAAAGAAGGGGACGACCCATTCACTATAGATTTGGAAAGAGCCATTAAATTAGTTGAAGATAAAATCAACGGCGTGAACGCAAACCTACTTAAATCGTTTGCTGAAGATGAGAATGTACAGATCATAAACGGCCGATTTGGCGCCTACTTGAAATCGGGTAATCTTAATTTCAAACTTCCTAAAGGTGCTAAGGCAGAAGACATTTCTTGGGCAGACGCGCAGCAAATAATGGAAGAGCAAATGGAGCAAGCAACGAAAAAGGCAGCTTCGAGAAAGCCAGCACCTAAAAAGGCACCAGCAAAAAAGGCTCCTGCGAAGAAGGCGGCAACGAAAAAGGCACCTACGAAAAAGGCAGCGGCAAAAAAAACGACCAAGAAGTAAATTAGAATCATCACATTCCTTTGTTGAAATGATTTTTTAACAGAAGAAAATTGGTGGACTCATCCGTGTAGTTTCGTACTCATGGATTTGTCAGTATTTCTCTCGCCGAGTATCTTTCACGATAGCTCAAATCGCTTTTTTGCGAACAACACTTTGGGTGCTCAAACGCGTTTTTATTTCGATGATGAAAACGATTTGAATGAAAGGCAAATAGCCATCGTAGGTGTTTGTGAAGATCGAAATTCAGAGGGCAATTCGGGTGCGTCAAATGCTCCGGACGAAGTTCGAAGAGAACTCTACAAGTTATTAGCTTGCGACGATTATTCAAAAATTGTTGATTTAGGAAATATTCTTCCTGGTGAGACACCTGATGATACTTATTTTGCCTTGTCTGAAGTCTGCACGGCTTGCATGAAGTTAAATATTATCCCAGTTGTTATCGGTGGAACGCAAGATTTAACTTATGCAACTTACAAGGCCTATGAGGCAATGGAACAAACTGTGAATTTGGTTGCAATTGATTCAAAATTAGATTTTGGATCAAGTCCAGAAGACTCCAGCGCTGAGGGATATTTAAATCGAATCATTCTGCATCGTCCGAATTACTTGTTTAACTTTTCCAACCTCGGGCACCAACGGTATTTAACAGATAAAGCGCTTCTTGAACTAACGGCTAAAATGTATTTCGATGCAGTTCGACTAGGAGAAATTCAACAGGATATTTCGATTGCGGAGCCTGTTATTCGCAACGCAGATTTGTTGAGTTTCGATTTGAGCGCTATCCGATACTCAGAATTTACGGCAACAAAGAAAAGCGGGCCAAATGGTTTTTTTGGATATGAAGCTGCGCAATTGTGCAAGTATGCGGGTATGAGTGAAAAATTGACTTGCATCGGGTTCTATGAATTCAACCCTTCGGTAGATGATAGTGGTCAGTCGGCTAAGTTAGTGGCTCAATTGATATGGTGTTTCATGGATGGGTTTCACTCACGAAGAGGGGATTACCCGGTAGGATTGCTTTCGGAATACGAGAAGTTTATAGTGTTGTTGACAGATACCGGTGATGAATTGGTCTTTTACAAGAGCCATCTCACCAATCGTTGGTGGTTGGAAGTTTCCTACCCCGCGGGAACTGAGGAGAGATATGAGAGAAATCATGTGGTTCCGTGCACATATTCCGATTACGTGATGGCGACTCAACAGGAAATGCCAGATCGATGGTGGAGAACTTTCCAAAAACTCGTTTAGCTCACTTTAGGCTTCCAATATTGAGCCTTGCTTCTTTTTGATTCTATCGTGTTCAAAATCATAGGCTTTTAGTGGTTTGGCTTTTAGTGAATATTGAATTTCGTTTGTTTTTTTTGTTTTTTTAAATAGATTTTCTATTTTAGCAAACTCTGTAATATTCCGTCTTGGGGTTTTTCAGGGTTAAATGAAAGAAACAAACGATGAAAAAACTGTATTTTCTTCTCCTAGCGTTTTCTCTTACAAGTGCTGTCAATGCACAGCAAGATCCACAATTTTCAATGTGGATGTTTGATAAGATTTCTTTCAATCCGGCTGCGGCGGGAATTGATAATATGCATCAAATTCAGGCGTTTCATCGTGATCAGTGGGATGGTTTTGATCGAGACCCGAAGACTTATCTTTTCAATTACAACGGGTATGTGAAGGCTGCCGGAAGAACAGTTGGTATCGGCTTGTCGGCTATGACTGAGGTTTTGGGACAGGAGCAAAACAAATTTCTTCGACTCTCAGGATCATATCATTTACCAATTGGAAACAATATCTTATCTGCAGGTTTTCAAGTTGGAATGTTGTCTAAGACGCTCGGAACGAATTGGGTGGCAATCGACCCTACAGATCCGAATATCCCAACCACAGGATTATCTCAAGGGGGATTCGATGCAAATGTGGGTCTGATGTTCTATCAAAAAGATAAATTCTATGCGGGAGTGAGTGCAACCCATCTTCCAGCCACTGATTTAGCTGACTTAGGATTTGCATCTGCTCGGCATTTCTATCTGATGGGCGGATATAACCACGATTTGAATAACGGTCTGGTTGTTCGTTCGAACTTGTTAGTGAAGTCTGATATGAATGCTGCACCAGCAATTGATGTTAATGCGAATGTTCTTTGGAACAACTTGCTTTGGGGTGGCTTAGCTTTTCGTCCAGGTGATGCAATTGCTCCAATGGCGGGTATGCAAATGGCATTGGCAACAAAGCAGCAAGGGCGTTACACTTATACTCACGGATTTAGAATGGGATATTCATATGATATTACACTGAGTACAATTAAGGACTACAGTGCAGGGTCACATGAGTTCTTTTTGACATACGAATTTAATCTAGGTAAGACCCCAATTCGAAGAATTTCGGGTGATCCTCGATTGTTGTAACAATAAAATGAAACCCAACGCAGTTATATATACGTTAAACTTAACCCAACAGAGTTTAGCTCATTAATTTAGGAAGTCATGAAAAAATCAATTTTATTTTTCGCATTAGTGTCTTCGTTGCTTGTAGGATGCTATCCTGGACCGGCCGGAGAACTAGTAGGTGTTTACCCTCGCGAGGAATGGGTTCAAGTGAATCCATACGGAATGAATTACATTCATTTCGGCTCCTTCACTATGGGAAACAATGACCGAGACCTTGCAGGAGGAATGACAGTAAAGGCTAAAACCGTTACTGTTTCAGCTTTCTACATGGATCAGCATGAAATTTCAAACAATGAATATCGTCAGTTTGTATACTGGGTGCGCGATTCTCTTATGAGAGATCAGTTAGCTCAAAACGAAATTGAAGGCTTCGGAATCTCTGAACGTGAAGATGGTCGTGAAATGGATCGCTTCATTAACAAAGGATATAAGCTAGATTGGGAGACCGAAATCGATATGGAGAACGATGAGATTTTCGATATCGTTTATGACGAGTTCTATCTTCAAGGAGCTGATAAATACTATGATCGTAAGGAAATCGATACGCGTAAGCTGAAATATCGTTACTGGTGGATTGACTTTGAGGGTGCAGCGAAGAAAAAAGGAAATCGCGATGAAGAGACCGGGGAAAAGAACTCTTTGGACCAACTGCATTCAATAAAAATTAACTCAGACAGAACGAAATTCGTTATTGAAGAGCAAATCAACGTATACCCTGACACTTTGGTTTGGGCGCACGACTTTACATATTCAAACAACACTCATTTGACCGAAACCTACTTCTGGCACCCAGCTTACGACGACTATCCAGTTGTTGGTGTTACTTGGGGACAATGTCAAGCGTTTTGCGCATGGAGAACTCAAATCCTAAACGAATGGAAGCAGCAAAATGGGGAAACATTTGTTCAACGTTTCCGCCTTCCTTCAGAAGCTGAGTGGGAATATGCTTCTCGCGGGGGACTTTCAAACGAAGAATACCCTTGGGGAGGTCCTTATACACGTAATTATTTAGGTTGTCCATTGGCTAACTTTAAGCCTATGCGTGGTGACTACCCGGACGATAACGGTGTTCACACTGTTCCGATTGGATCATACTCACCGAACGGTTGGGGATTATATAACATGGCAGGAAACGTTGCGGAATGGTGCAACACGGCCTACGACGAAGGTGCATACGAGATTATGCATGACCTAAATCCTGAATACGACTATCGCGCCAAAGAAGATGACGCAACAACTCAAAAACGTAAAGTAATTCGCGGTGGATCATGGAAAGATATCTCATACTTTATTCAGTGCGGAACACGTTCGTACGAGTTCCAAGATACTGCGAAGTCTTATATCGGATTCCGTTGTGTAATGACCTACTTGGGTCGTGGTAAGAGTGGTCCATCTGAAGATTGGAACAGCCCAACTGGAAACGAATAACAAATAGAAACCAATTAAACCTCATAAATAACTTAAATTTTTAAATCAATGAAACCTGGAAGTAAAGCTTGGAAGAATTTTATGGCAAAACTGTACGGAATCGGAGCAGCTGTCGTAATTATTGGAGCGATGTTTAAAATTCAGCACTGGCCATTTGCGTCTTTGCTACTTGTTGTGGGATTGAGTACTGAAGCTGTTATCTTCTTTTTCTCAGCGTTTGAACCTTTACATGAAGAACCAGATTGGTCTTTGGTTTACCCTGAGTTAGCTACTCCAGAAGATGGAGAACACGGTCACGGTTCATCTAAGAAACCAGCCGTCAATAAAGGAGTTTCTCAACAATTAGATGCTTTGTTAAGCGAAGCTAAAATTGACGGTGACTTAATCGCAAGCCTTGGTGACGGAATGAGAACTTTCAGCACAAATGCTCGTCAAATGGCTGATTCTACAGATGCAGCGATGGCTAGCTCGAACTATGCGAGTTCATTGCAAGACGCTTCTGTGAAAGTTTCTAAATTGGCTGCTACATATGAAGCTGCTTCTGAACAATTAACAGGTCTTGCTTCTCATTCAGAGCAGGGTGCTAGTGCGGGAGTTCACTTGCAAAAGATGTCTCAAAATCTTGCCGCGTTGAACGGTATGTACGAATTACAATTGTCAGAATTAGAAAAGACACGCGTTATGTTCGGAGATATGGGTGCATTGGTTAAAAACCTTGCTGACTCAGTTGAAGATACTAAGTTGTACAAAGAGAATATTTCTGAGCTTGCTCATAACTTGAAGTCTTTGAACACGATTTACGCAAATATGTTGAATGCAATGGGTTCAGGCCGTCAGGCATAAGTTCCAAATTAATATTGTTGTAATAATAAACAGGAGGAACTAAAATGGCAGGTGGAAAAGAAACCCCACGGCAGAAGATGATCGGGATGATGTATCTCGTTCTTACCGCACTTCTTGCCATGAATATTTCGAAGGACGTATTAAACGCCTTCATCCAAATCAACCGCGGTTTGGTTAAAAACAGTGCAAACTCAGAGGAGCGTGCAGATGCAACTCTAGGTTTGTTAGATAACTGGAGCGACAAGGAAAAGGCGCGTCCTTTCCAAGACAAAGCTCACGAAATGGTAGAAAAGGCAGATGCCTTAGTAAAGCATATTGTAGAGTTGAAAGCTCGTGTTCTTGCTGCTTCGGCAAAAGGAAATCCTGATGGTTCAGGTTTCGAAGAGTATATTGTAGACGGACATTTGATTGACATCGGGGACAAAGAGAAAGTCTCTAAGCCCGATGAAAATCAAAATACCACGGGGATGTTGATTGGTGATGAGCCAGCTTCTCCTAAAGGTGGTGCTTGGTCTGCAGTTGAGTTGCGTGAAAAACTAACTGCTTTCTCAGAGGAATGTCAGAATTTAGCGGTAACCGATTTGAAAGGTAATGTTCACACGTTAGCTGATAGAGCTCCAGAAGCGAAAGCTTTGATAGCTAACACTTTCTCATTTGCCGATATCCCGAGCGGTGAAGAAGGTAAATCTGAGAAGTGGGAAACGGCATTGTTCTACCACTCACCTTTGGCTGCGGTTATTGCTCACTTGAGTAAAATCGAGTCTGATGTGATCTTGGTGAAGAACACGGTGTTGAACTTCTTGGCATCTTCTATCAATGCTTCCGATTTGAAATTCTCGGATGTAACCGTAGCTGTTGTTCCTAAGCAAAGCTACATTTTGAAAGGGGACTCGTTTGTAGCAGAAATTTATTTGGCTGCATACAACAAAGCGAGCAAGACAAAAGTTTACATGGGTGGTGAAGTAGGAGAGGGTGCTAAGCCTGAGGTATTCGATTACTCTGGAAAAGAAGCTATCATGTCAGGATCTGACGGGAAGTGTAAATTCAAGATTAACGAAAGCGCATTGGGTTCTCACTCTCACAAAGGGGTAATTGTTTATCAGGACGCCGATGGTTCTGATAAGGCTATTCCTTTCATCATTCCTCCATTCACTGTAGGTGAAGCTGCCTTGGTTGTTTCTCCAACAGCAATGATGGTATTCTACGAGCGTGTAGAAAATCCAGTTGAAATTTCTGTACCCGGTGTTGATCCAAGTCAGTTAAGTGTGAGCATGAGCGGCGGATCTATCTCTCCTAAAGGTGGTGGAAACTACGTGGTAATGCCAACGAATGGTTCAAAAGATGCAACAATTAATGTATCTGCGACCATCAACGGAAAACAAGTGAGCATGCCTGGTAAGCAGTTTAAAATTAAAAAATTACCAGATCCAACTCCATCTTTCCAAGGAAAGAACCACATGACTACGACCATTTCTCGTGGAGATGCAACAGCAGCTTCTGCGGTATTTGCGAGTATGGGTGCTGACTTCGTATTCCAAGGGATTCCAGTTTCAATCAATGGTTTCACTATGACAGTTGCAAGTGCAGGTAAAATCACACCTGAGATGCGTGCTACTGGTGGATCTTTGACTTCAGAAATGAAAACAGCATTATCAAAGGTGAAGACCGGAGATAAAATTTATGTAGAAAGAATTGAAGCATCTGTTGCTGGTGAAAGACGTCCTCTTCCATCAATCAGCTTGAAAGTTCAATAATAACATTTAAAACGTAAGGCTATGAAAAAGCTAATTCCAGTTCTAATTGTTGCAGCATTTATGATTGTTGCTAACAGTGCATACGCGCAACCACGCAGAAATGTGTTGGATGGAGCTTATGTGCAAGAAAACAATCCGCAGCGCAGAGTGAAGGAATGGCCATATTTGCGTGAGGCTGACGTGCTTTGGAAAAAGCGTGTTTGGGAAGAAATTGATCTTCGTCAGAAGATGAATTACCCACTTTTATACCCTCTGAAAGAATTAAAGGGTCGTAAGAGCTTGTGGCAAGTAATTATTAAGGGTGTTGAAGATGGAAATCTTACAGCCTACAGCACGGGTCCTGATGGAGCTGACGATGAGTTTACATACAAGTTGGAGCCAGAGCAAGTAAAGGCTTTATTAAACATTCCAATTACTGTAAAGAACTATATCAATGCAGATGAGTACGTGTTGAAAGATACTATGATTACTCGTGAAGCAGAAGACATCGTTGGATACCGTTTGAAGGAAGATTGGATTTTCGATAAGCAACGTTCGCAGCGTTATGTCAGAATTATTGGTATTGCACCAATGGTTCTTCCAAGAAATGCTGAAGGACAATTGCGTGATCCAGACAACCCTGTAGCAGTTCCTTTGTTTTGGTTGTACTACCGTGAGTGCCGTTATGTGTTCGCGAATTGGGACAGTTTCAACACTGTGAACGATGCGTTTCGTGGTAGCTACGATGATCTTTTCGAGATGAGAAGATTCTCTGCCCACGTAATCAAAGAAGAAAACGTTTACGATCGTGAGATTCAACAGTATGCACAAGGACTTGATGCATTATTGGAGAGTGAGCGTGTGAAGAAGGAGATCTTCGAATACGAACATGATTTGTGGAACTATTAATTGAGATGTTTTGAATTTGAACCCCTCGGTTTAACCGAGGGGTTTGTTTTTTTTAGGAAGGAATGATTACAGTAGGGAATTTAAGTGTGCATTTTGGCTCGAGGGAGCTGTTTTCGAAAATAGGATATTTCATAGGTCCTCGCGAAAGAATTGGATTGGTCGGAAAGAATGGAGCGGGAAAATCTACGATGCTCAAAATTTTAGCGGGTATTCAAAAGCCAACGGAGGGTTCAATTTCATTAGCACGAGGAACTACCGTCGGATATCTTCCCCAAGAGATGGTGCATTCAGAGGATGCCACTGTATATGAAGAAGCTCAAGGCGCATTTCGCGAGTTGCAAGTAATGAAGACCCGCATGGATGAATTGGGCGATTTAATTGCGAATCATGAAGATTATACCTCTGATGACTATGCCAAGCTTATCGATGAAATTGAAACAGTTTCTCATCGATTGTCTCTTCTAGATGTGGGGAGCACCGATGAGAAAATAGAGCGAGTATTGAAGGGATTGGGATTTAATTCAAAGGATTTGAAGCGTCCCATGCGCGAGTTCAGTGGTGGATGGAAGATGCGTGTTGAATTGGGTAAATTGCTCTTAGAAAATCCAGACTTATTGTTGCTCGATGAGCCTACCAATCACTTGGATATTGAGAGCATCGAATGGCTAGAAGAATTTTTAATTGACTATCCGGGCGCTATAGTGCTTATTTCTCACGATAGAACCTTCTTGGATAACGTTACCAAGCGTACCATAGAAATCTCCAAGTCGAAGATTTACGATTACAAGTTTTCTTATTCGAAATACATAGTTCAACGTGAATCGGAAGTTGAAAGACAAGAGAACGCGGCAAAGAATCAGCAAAAGTATATCGATGATACAAAGAAACTCATTGATAAATTTCGAGCGAAAAAAGATAAAGCGGCATTCGCACAAACGCTTATTCGAAAGCTGGATAAGTTGGAAAAGATTGAAGTCGACGACATTGATGGAACCAAAGTGAGAATTGCTTTTCCTCCAGCGCCACATGCAGGAAAGGTAATTTTGGAAGGTTTCGATGTTGGGAAGTCGTATGGCGATTTGCATTTGTTTTCGAATGTGAATTTTCAGATTGCAAGGGGAGAGAAAGTGGCGCTTATTGGTAAGAACGGTGTGGGAAAGAGCTCTATGCTCAGAATGATCATGAAGCAAGAGCCACACGAAGGAGAGTTGAAAATTGGTTACAGCGTTGAGGTAGGCTACTATGCCCAGAACCAGAGTGATATTTTAGATGGCGAGAAGACTGTTTTTCAAACAATAGATGATGAAGCAGTTGGAGAGATTCGAAAGAGCGTCCGCGGCTTGTTAGGAGCATTCTTGTTCAGTGGAGATGATATAGACAAGAAGGTTAAGGTTTTGTCAGGAGGAGAGAAGGCGCGTTTAGCCTTTTGTAAATTACTTCTTCAACCCTACAACTTCTTAGTGCTCGATGAGCCTACCAATCACTTGGATTTGGCTTCGAAAGAAGTTCTGAAAAATGCCATTGCGAAGTATGACGGAACAGTACTGCTTGTTTCCCACGACAGGGATTTCTTGGATGGATTAACTCAGAAGGTTTTTGAGATTCAGGCAGACAGAATGGTTGTATTTCCTGGAGATGTGAAGGAGTTCTTGCGCGATAAAAAGGCAACGAGCATTGCTCTTTATGAGAATGAGAAGGTGGTGAAGCAACAAGAAAAATCACAAAAAATAGAGCCTGCGATTGAAGTAAAACCAGCTGTGAAAATAGATAAGGCCAAGGAGAAAGAGATTAAAAAAGTGGAGAGTGATATTGAGAAGAAAGAAGCGCAAATGGCTGAATTGGAAACTGAGATGGCAAGTATGGATTATAGTAATCTGGAGCTAGTTAATTCACAAAACAGCAAATACGAGCAACTCAAAAAAGAGCTCGAAGGCTTAATGGAAAAATGGGAAAATCTTGCCGCGGAATAATTACTTTCCGTGACAAGATTTGTATTTCTTACCTGAACCGCATGGACACGGTTCGTTGCGATTAATTTTCGGATCTGCTACGACAGGAGCGCTTCTTTGCTGAGAAACCATTTCGCCAGCTTGTTGCGCTTGGCTCGCATTTTGGTTTAGATTTCCAGACTCTGCTTTCGAAGTTTGTGTGCGAACCACTTCGCGTTGCGGCGCTTGATTGGCTTGAGTTCCAGAAGGCAACTGACAAGTCAATAAGAAGTTAGCAATTTCAGCATTGGTCTTCGTAATCATGGTACGGAACAATTCGAAACTTTCTTTCTTGTAAATCAATAATGGATCTTTTTGCTCATGCGCAGCGAACTGCACATTGCTTCTAAGATCGTCCATGGCACGTAAATGCTCTTTCCAATTTTGATCAATAATAGCAAGCGTAATTCCTTTTTCAAGGGCGCTTATCATTTCTTTTCCTCCGGAAGAATGCGCTTTCTCGAGGTTTACGGCAACTTGAATTCCCTTTAGTCCATTGTTGAATGGAATAGCAATGTTCTGATATCCTTGCGTGTTTGTGCGGTATACATTTTCAATAACTGGGAAAGCTTCTGCAGCTAGGCTGTCGATACGCGAAGTGTAGGCGTTCAGCACAGCTTCGTAAGTGGCGTGAATCACGTTCATTTCATTTTGGGAAATGAATTGATCTTGAGAAATGGGAGCTTCAATTCCAAAATAACGAAGCAATTCAATTTTATAGGCGTCGTAATTCTTCGCGCTGTGAGCGTAGGATACAGAAGCTTGAGCCAAATCGTACAACATGTTGTCGATGTCGAGCTTCAAGCGTTCTCCAAACAAAGCATGTCTTCTTCGCTTGTAAATTACTTCGCGTTGTGCGTTCATGACATCATCGAATTCCAACAAACGCTTACGAATACCGAAGTTGTTTTCTTCCACTTTTTTCTGTGCACGTTCAATGGAACTGGTAATCATGGAATGTTGAATAACCTCTCCTTCTTTCAGTCCAAGTCTATCCATCATTTTCGCAATACGATCGCTTCCGAATAAACGCATCAAGTCATCTTCCAACGATACATAGAACGATGAAGATCCTGGATCCCCTTGACGTCCAGATCGTCCGCGTAACTGACGGTCGACGCGACGAGAGTCGTGACGCTCTGTACCAATAATCGCAAGTCCACCAGCCTCTTTCACGCCTTCGCCCAACTTAATGTCGGTACCACGACCAGCCATGTTGGTTGCAATGGTAACCGTTCCTGCTTTACCTGCAAGAGCTACAATTTCCGCTTCTTTTTGGTGAAGCTTTGCGTTCAATACTTGATGATCAATGCCGCGTTGACGAAGCATTCTGCTCAATACCTCAGAAACTTCAACTGTGGTAGTACCAACCAATACAGGTCTTCCAGCTTCACGCAATTCAGCTATTTCCTCAATAACCGCATTGTATTTCTCTCGCTTCGTTTTATAAATTTTATCGTCTTGATCCTTTCTTGAAATAGGACGATGAGTTGGAATAATCATAACATCTAACTTATAGATGTCCCACAATTCACCTGCTTCCGTTTCCGCTGTTCCGGTCATACCCGCTAGCTTGTGGTACATTCGGAAATAGTTTTGAAGCGTAATGGTAGCATAGGTTTGCGTAGCCGCTTCAACCTTTACATTCTCTTTCGCTTCAATCGCTTGGTGAAGTCCGTCAGAGAATCTGCGGCCTTCCATCATACGACCTGTCTGCTCGTCAACAATTTTAACCTTGTTGTCCATTACCACATATTCCTTATCTCTTTCAAAAAGAGCGTATGCACGAAGAAGTTGATTGATGGTATGAATGCGCTCACTCTTCACACTGTAATCGCGTTGAAGTTCTTCCAAAGCGTTCACACGTTCACTATCACTTTTTGAAGATTTTTCAATGTTCGCGATTTCAGTTCCAATATCAGGAAGGACGAAGAAACGATCGTCTTCCATATTTTTCGACATCAATTGAATTCCTTTGTCGGTCAATTCAATTTGATTGTTTTTTTCATCAATAACGAAAAACAACTCAGCATCTGCTTTTGGCATTTCTCGCTGATTGTCTTGAAGGTATTGTCCTTCGGTTTTTAGAAGGATGGCTTTGATTCCATCTTCACTTAAAAATTTAATCAGTGCTTTGTTGCGAGGTAATCCGCGGTAGGCACGGAGTAAAGCAAGGCCACCTTCTTGAAGTTCTTCTTTGTTTGGCGTTCCTGATTCAGGTTGAAGTTTTTTCTTAGCTTCTGTTAGGAAATCTGTGACAGCAGCCTTCTGCGCATTCATCAAAACCTGAATTTTAGGTTTCAACGTATCGAACTCTTGTTGATCACCTTTAGAAGTTGGTCCTGAAATAATCAACGGTGTTCTGGCTTCATCAATTAAGACAGAGTCTACCTCATCTATGATAGCGAAGTGATGCTTGCGCTGAACGAGATGAGACGCTTCAACGGCCATGTTGTCGCGCAAATAATCGAAGCCGAATTCGTTGTTCGTTCCGAAGGTGATGTGCGCGCGGTAGGCGTTTCTTCTCGCGTCTGAGTTCGGTTGGTGCTTATCTATACAGTCTACACTTAGACCGTGAAATTCGTACAGCGGTCCCATCCATTCAGAGTCGCGACGAGCGAGGTAGTCGTTTACTGTAACTACGTGAACACCTTTGTTTGCAAGGGCATTCAAGAAAACAGGAAGAGTGGCAACCAGTGTTTTTCCCTCTCCGGTGGCCATCTCAGCCACTTTACCTTGGTGAAGGGCTATACCTCCAATTAATTGTACATCGTAATGCACCATATCCCAGGTAAATCTGTTCCCTGCAGCCGACCAATTGTTTTTCCAAATGGCCCTGTCGCCTTCAATGCGAACATAGTCTTTCGATGTTTGTGTCGCGAATTCTTTATCGCTAGCATTGGCCGAAACCGCAATCTCTTCGTTGTTTTTGAAGATCTCTGCAGTACGCTTGATAACCGCAAACGCTTCAGGAAGAATTTCCAAAAGCACTTTTTCAATTTCTTCATTTACGGTCTTACGCACCTTATCAACTTCACTGTAAATCCTTTCTTTTTCTTCTAGAGCGTCCAAGGGAAGCGCGTCTGCTTTTGCGTTTAATGCAGAAACTTCATCCTCTAAATGTTGAACATGTTTTTGAATGCGAGCCTGCATATCAAGTGACATTCGGCGAACGTCATCAGCACTGGCATTTGAAATTGATTCGTAGGCAGATTTGGTGGCTTTAAGAAGCGGTTGAATAGCTTCAAGATCTTTCTCTTTTTTATCTCCGATTATTTTCTTCAGAATGGTATTCAGCGCTCCAAGCATAAGTCTTCAAATTAATAGTTACAAATGTAACGCCTTCTTACCTTTTTGAATGCATAAAAAAGTACGCGATACGAATGCTTTAACAGATAAAAGTGATGCCATGAAATATATCGGAAAATCTGTCATAAATCCAAGAAAAAAAAGGTAAAAATTGTAAATCTCAACGTTGGCGGTACTTTCAGAGTAATGAGATTTTAATTGTTAAAAACTAAGGCTTCTTGTTAACTGTTTTAAGTTGCAATTTCATCCTTGATAACGAATCTTTGAAATCTCGAATTTCGACTTTCGTTTTCACTTAAAACAGAATTGAAATTAGCGACCAAAACAACTCAAACACCAAACTGATGCAGCACGAAGAGCCACTATTGAAGGAGAATCCAGATAGATTTGTACTATTCCCAATCGTACATCAGGATATCTGGCAGATGTATAAAACTTCAGAAGCGAGCTTCTGGACAGCTGAGGAGATTGATTTGAGTGTTGATTTGGTTGATTGGAATACTAAGTTGAACAACGACGAGCGTCATTTCATTAAGCACGTCCTTGCGTTCTTCGCGGCGAGTGATGGAATTGTGAACGAAAACCTTGCAGAGAATTTTGTAAGAGAAGTTCAATATACCGAAGCTAAGTTTTTCTATGGGTTCCAGATTATGATGGAAAACATTCACAGCGAGACATACTCGTTGTTGATAGATACTTACATCAAGGATACCGCTGAAAAGAATTATTTGTTCAAGGCTATTGATACCTTGGATTGTGTAAAGAAAAAAGCAGATTGGGCTTTGCGTTGGATCAAGGGAGGAACTTTCACCGAAAGACTTATTGCCTTTGCTGCTGTTGAAGGAATATTTTTCTCTGGGAGTTTCTGCAGTATTTTCTGGTTGAAGAAGCGTGGGCTTATGCCGGGACTTACTTTCAGCAACGAATTAATTAGTCGTGATGAAGGAATGCACTGCAATTTTGCTTGCTTGCTTTACAACAACCACATTCAAAATAAACTTCCAAAAGAACGCGTTCGTGAAATTATTGAGCAAGCGGTTGCTATTGAGCGTGAGTTCATCACCGATGCACTACCTGTGCGATTGATTGGAATGAACAGCGATTTGATGAGTCAATATATCGAGTTCGTTGCCGATCGCTTGTTGAATGAATTGGGTAATGAAAAGATTTACAACAGTACAAATCCTTTCGATTTCATGGATTTGATTAGTGTTGAAGGAAAAACAAACTTCTTCGAAAAGCGTGTGGCTGAGTACCAAAAAGCAGGTGTGAAAGAGGGTCCTTCAGAGGATTCAAGAGCCATTTCATTCTCGGAAGATTTTTAAGAAAGAATTATTTAGCATTAACGAAATATAGAATAAGCACATGTTCGTAGTAAAAAGAGACGGTAGAAAAGAGACAGTAAAATTCGATAAGATTACTGCCCGTATTGCCAAATTATGTTACGGGTTGAACCCAATTGTGGATCCACTGAAGATTGCCATGAAGGTGATTGAAGGAGTATTCGATGGAGTAACAACTAGTCAGCTCGATACACTTGCGGCTGAAATTGCTGCAACGAATACAACCACTCATCCTGATTATGCGTTGTTGGCATCGCGTATTGCAATTAGTAACCTTCACAAGAACACGAAAAAGTCTTTTTCGCAAACCATTCAGGATTTATATGAATATGTAGATCCGAAAACAGGTAAGACAGCCGGTCTTATTGCAGAAGATGTATACAATGTGGTGATGGAAAATGCCCCGTTGTTGGATAGCACCATCATTTATGATCGTGACTTTCAATTCGATTATTTCGGATTCAAAACATTAGAAAAATCTTATTTGTTGAAAACACACGGACGTGTAGTAGAACGTCCGCAACACTTGTTTATGCGCGTGGCTGTGGGAATTCACAAGGCGGATTTAGATGAAGTGGTGAAGACTTACAACATGATCAGTGAAGGCTGGTTTACTCACGCAACTCCAACGTTGTTCAATGCGGGTACACCAAAGCCTCAAATGAGCTCATGCTTCCTTCTGCAAATGAAGGACGATAGTATTCCCGGAATTTATGACACGCTAAAGCAAACAGCTTTAATTTCTCAAAGTGCAGGTGGTATCGGACTGAGTATTCACAATGTGCGTGCAAAAGGTTCATACATCCGCGGAACGAACGGAACAAGCAATGGTATTGTACCGATGCTTCGTGTGTTCAACGACACTGCTCGTTATGTAGATCAGGGAGGTGGAAAGCGTAAAGGTTCTTTCGCTATTTATCTTGAGCCATGGCATGCGGATGTTTATGATTTCTTAGACTTAAGAAAAAACCACGGAAAAGAAGAGGTACGTGCGCGTGATTTGTTCTACGCACTTTGGATTCCAGATTTGTTCATGCAACGTGTGAAAGACAACGGAACATGGACCTTGATGTGTCCAAACGAGTGTCCAGGACTTTCAGATTGTTGGGGTGAAGAGTTTGAGAAATTGTATACCAAGTACGAATCTGAAGGAAAAGGAAGAGAAACGATTAAAGCTCAAGACTTGTGGTATAAAATTATCGAATCTCAAATCGAGACCGGTAACCCATACATGTTGTACAAAGATGCTGCAAACCGTAAGAGCAATCAGCAAAACCTAGGAACCATAAAGAGTTCTAACTTGTGCACAGAGATTATCGAGTACACGGCACCGGATGAAATTGCGGTTTGTAATTTAGGTTCTATTGCTTTACCGAAATTTGTGAAAGACGGAGCGTTTGATCACGATAAGTTGTTTGAAGTGACTTATCAATTAACGGTAAACTTGAACAAGATTATCGACGCGAACTATTATCCTGTTCCCGAAACTCGTAACTCAAACATGCGTCACCGTCCGATAGGAATTGGTGTGCAAGGATTGGCAGATGCATTTATTTTAATGCGCTTTCCATTCGATTCAGATGAGGCAAGAAAACTGAATCGTGAGGTTTTCGAAACAATCTATTATGCGTCGTGTACAGCTTCCAAGGACTTGGCGAGAAGGGATGGTGCTTATGAAACGTTCCCAGGTTCACCAGCTTCAAAAGGAATTCTGCAATTCGATATGTGGAATGTTACTCCAACCGATCGTTGGGAGTGGAGTGTTTTGAAGGAAGAAATAATGAAGTACGGAATGCGCAACAGCTTGTTGTTAGCACCAATGCCAACAGCATCTACCGCACAAATCTTAGGGAATAACGAGTGTTTCGAACCGTACACAACAAACATCTATTCAAGAAGAACCTTGGCAGGTGAGTTCATTGTGGTGAACAAACACTTATTGAAGGACCTTGTTAATTTGGGCTTGTGGAATGACGGATTGAAGAACAAGTTGATGGCCACCAGTGGATCTGTTCAAAACATTGATGAGATTCCAGATAACTTGAAGGCATTGTACAAAACTGCTTGGGAGATTTCTCAGCGTGTCGTGATTGATATGGCTGCAGATCGTGGAGCATATATCTGTCAGAGCCAGTCGTTGAATATTTTCATGGAGAACGCAAACTTTGGAAAGCTTACTTCTATGCATTTCTATGCGTGGGAAAGAGGTTTAAAAACAGGAATGTATTACCTCAGAACGAAGGCTGCCACAGATGCTATCAAGTTCACAGTTGATAAGTCGCAATTATCGCAACCAAAGGCGGCAGTAGTTGAAGCTCCTGCGGCAGAAGTAAAAATGAATATTACGCCAGATACGTTGTCTCAAAAGAATGTAGATGCCATAGCATGTTCTTTAGACAATCCAGATTCTTGCGAATCTTGTAGCGGATAATCTTTTTCGAAAGAATTATATGAAAAGGGCCGGTGACGGCCCTTTTTTCTTCATTTCATTTTTAATAAGTTCTCTATCGAAATTAGATTTCTTTTTGAAAATGATTGTAATTTGTAGTCGTATGAGAAATCTCCTTTTTTGTGTAGTCGCATTATTGACGACTACAACCATGTATTCGCAAACGATTCGAGGTAAAGTGATTGAGCAGCAAAATCAAGCTACATTGACTGGTGCGGTTGTTTTTCAGAAAGGAACATCGAACGGCGTAACTACCGATTATGACGGTGAGTTTTCCATTAAAGTTTCGGAGCTCCCTTTGACATTGGTTGTGAAGTACGTGGGTTTTGCCGACCAAGAGATCTTGGTAAGAAATACAGATTTTGTTTTGGTTGAAATGACCCCCGTGGATTTTGGTCCTACAATAATCATCAAGGATACGCGCATTACTGAAAAGCAAAAACAGAATCCGTTGACTGTTGAGCGTATGGATTTGACAGCAATTAAAAACGCTGCTTCTGGAAATTTCTATGAAGGTTTGGGGGCCCTAAAGGGAGTGGATCTTACCACTGCGAGTTTGGGATTTCGGGTTATCAATACAAGAGGGTTTAATTCAACGTCACCAGTTAGGAGTTTGCAATTGATTGATGGAGTTGACAACCAGTCGCCGGGTTTGAATTTTTCATTAGGTAATTTTCTCGGAGCGCCCGATTTAGATGTGTTTGCCGTGGAGATTGTACAAGGTGCAAGCAGTGCATTTTACGGTCCAGGCGCTTTCAACGGAGTAATTAAAATGGAAACGAAAGATCCGTTTATTCACACAGGTTTAACTGCTCAGTTGCGTGTTGGGGAACGTCAATTGGTTGAACCAGCTGTACGTTTTGCACATGCGTTTACCAACAAAGAAGGTCAGAAATATTTAGCTTACAAGTTTAATGTTTTTGCATTCAAAGCATTGGACTGGGCAGCCGACAATCAGTCGCCTATATTCAACGGTGGTTTTTCAGCAAGCAACCCAGGCAGGTTTGATGCTGTTAATACGTATGGCGATGAATATTTTCCTGCGAATGATTATGCTGAAGATCCGAATGGAAAGCCAGGTTTGGGTACTTTTTTCAGAACCGGTTATCGTGAGTCAGATTTAGTAGATTACAATACGAAGAATGTCAAGGCCAATGGTTCGGTGCATTACAGATTGAAGCCTGAGTTAGAGGAGGATTCTCCTGAGTTAATTGTGGCCGGAAATGTTGGTCAGGGTACTACTGTTTATCAAGGGGACAACCGATTCAGTCTGAGAGATATTTTGTTTTACCAAGGACGAGTGGAGCTGAAGAAAAAGGATAAGTACTTCATTCGTTTTTACGGAACGGGAGAGGATGCGGGCGACAGTTTTGACCCCTATTTCACTGCCTTGAAATTGCAAGACGCCGCTCGTTCAGATGAGAATTGGGCGAATGTTTATGTGAAGTATTGGCAAGATTCAATTCGCAGTCGGGTCTTAGACATGGATTATCCACAATACGTTCAAAATCCGAATTGGCCAGCAGAGCCGAATTTTTTCATAGTACCAACTGACGAGCAATATGCAGCATGGTCAGCTCAGCATGCAGATAGTCTTGCGTATTTTCATTCGTTGGTTGAGAATTGGACTAACAACGGAACTGCGGGTATTCCTATTCAGGGACAATACGGATTTTTCCAACCGGGATCAGCCTTGTTCAATTCAAACTTCAATCGAATAACGTCATCTAAGAATAACGATGAAGATGGTGGTACGTTGTTTTTTGATCGATCTTCCTTATTTCATACTCAGGCTGAGTATCAGTGGGAGGGAGGAGGATTTATTGACTATCGAATAGGAGGTAACGCGAGATTGTATCGACCTAATTCTGCGGGAACAATTTTCACAGATGATGAAGAGAAAATTTATAATTACGAAGGAGGTCTGTATTTCGGAGCGACTAGAAAGTTTTTAGAGAATCGCTTAATTGTAAGTGGAACCGTGCGTTTAGATAAAAATGTAAACTTCGATGGATTGGTTAGTCCAGCGGCATCGGTTGTTTTTCAACCCAAAAAGAATCATTACTTGAGGGCGTCGTTCTCTTCAGCATTGAGAAACCCGACTCTTACCGATCAGTATTTGAATTTGAACGTGGGTCCGGCCATATTAAGCGGGAACTTGAACGGAGTGGATTCGTTGATTACCTTGGCTAGTTTCAATGCATACAGAAATACATTGGAAACGGACAGTCTGAGATACTTCAACATAGATCCTATTCGTCCAGAGCAGGTGAAAACCATGGAGTTGGGTTATCGCGCCTCTTTCTTTGACAACAAAGTTTATTTGGATTTAGGTGGGTACTATAGTGTATACAAGCATTTTATAGGATATAACATAGGCCTAGAGGCAACTTTCGATCCAGTAACTAATCTTCCCGATGAACTCCAGGTTTATCGTTATTCTGCTAATTCTAAAAACACGGTAATTACTCAGGGAATGAATCTCGGCGTGAATTATTATTTCCACGACAAACACAGTTTTGCAGCGAATTACTCATACAACAGTATTGTGCGAAGCGATTCGAATGACCCTATTATTCCAGCGTTCAATACACCCAAGCATAAGTATAATTTAAGTTTTACAGGCAATAAATTGTTTGAATCGAACAATGGAAATTCATGGGGATACGGAGTGAATTACAAATGGATACAAGGATATTTATTTGAGGGTTCTCCGCAGTTCACAGGGTTTATTAATACCTATGATATGGTAGATGTTCAAGTGAATTACAGCCATATCAAATCGAATATTTTTGTGAAGCTAGGCGCTTCCAATGTACTAAATAATAAACAGGTTCAAGTTTATGGTGGACCTGCAATTGGTAGAATGGCTTATCTTAGCGTCATATATTCGTTCAATCATCAAAAACAAAATAAATAAAACATGAAAAAAATCTACTCTTTGATTGCAATTGCGATGTTGAGTGTAACCGGAGCGTTTGCGCAACGTTACATGACAGAGCAATTTAATTCGGTTAACGTTCAAACGGACGTAACCTATGGCGTTAACGCGACTGTGTTGCTTTACCAAGTAGTTGGAGAAGCAGTTCCTGAACAATTAAAAATGGATGTATACTCTCCAGCAGGCGACACAGAAACGAATCGTCCAGTTATTCTTTACTTCCACACAGGAAATTTCCTTCCTTTCCCACAAAACCAAGGTACAGGTGGTACGCGCACCGATTCAACGGCTGTTGAATTGTGTACTCGTTTAGCTAAATTGGGATATGTTGTTGCTTCTTGTGATTACCGTCTTGGATGGAATCCGATTGCTGCAACACAAGAAGAGCGTGTAAACACGTTGATCAACGCGGCTTACCGTGGTGTTCAAGACTGCCGCACTGCTGTGCGTTTCTTCCGTAAAACTGCTGCCGAGGATGGAAATCCTTTCGGAATTGATCCAACTCGCGTGGCTATTTGGGGTCAAGGAACAGGTGGATACATCACTTTTGCTGTTTCAGGAATTGATGCATACACAGATTTGCTTTTACCGAAGTTTACAACAAGTGCTGGTGTTCCAATGGTTTTGGATTTTGTTAATGGTGATATTAACGGAACATCTGTTGGGGTTAATCCATTGAATGGCGATACTTTGTGTTATGCAAATCACGTTGGCTACAGCTCAGATGTGAACGTTGCGGTTAATATGGGTGGTGCATGTGGAGATATTTCTTGGATCGACGCTAATGACAATCCGATCATATCGTTCCAAGTTCCTACCGATCCGTTTGCTCCTTATTACACGGGTACAGTAATCGTTCCTGGATTGAACTTACCAGTTGTGGAGGTACAAGGAAGTTATGATGTACAAATGGCGTTAAGCCAATACGGTAACAATGGAGTCTTTGAATTGGCGGAAGGATACGCTCCTGGTCAACCTTACACAGACGCAGCGAATTCCACAAACAATGGTTTCCATGGTTTGTTCCCATTTGAGCGCCCAGCTAATACACCAGCGGATTCAGGTCCTTGGGAGTGGTGGGATGCTGCTACAAACCCTGGAAGTGCCAACGGACTTTTAACTAATCCTGATATGTCTGCAGCAAAGGGTAGAGCTTTTTGCGACTCAATCATGGGTTATGCTACACCACGTATTGCATGCGCCTTGAATTTGAACACAAGTCCATGTTATATTGGTGTTGAAGAGAACGAAGAGGTTTCTTTCAATGTATTTCCGAATCCAGCAAACGAGTCATTCGCAATTCGCGCTTCTGAGCGCGTAAGCGCTGTTCGTGTGTTCGATGCAATGGGAAGAGTAGTTTATAATTCAAACACTACAAACCAAGAAGTTGTATTTGTAGATTCTTCGAATTGGTCTGCAGGAATGTATACCGTAGAGATTCATACTTCGAACAATGCAATTGCTCGAAAGAAAATGTTGAAGAACTAATATCTTCCTCTTAAAATAAAGAAGGCCCTAGAAATAGGGCCTTTTTTAGTAGAAATAAGTTTGAAATTAGGCCATTGAAATATTTAGAGAAAGCTTCGTGTATTCTTCAGCAGTGAATTTCAATCGTTCCTTTTCGAAATTCATATCACTAATGTTGTTGATAGGTATCAGATGCATGTGCGCATGAGGGACTTCTAATCCAATGACACTTATGCCAATTTTTTTGCAGGGCACCACCACTTGAATTTTACGTGCTATTTCTTTGGCGAATATGTTCAATGCTTGAAGTTCTTCATCGGGTAAATCGAAGATATAGTCTATTTCTTTTTTTGGAACAACGAGGGTATGTCCTTTTGCCACAGGGAGAATATCTAGAAAAGCTATAAATAAATCATTTTCTGCGATTTTATAGCAAGGGATGTCTCCGTTGATGATCTTGGTAAATAGCGATGCCATTATCTATTGATATCAAGAATTTCAAGTTGAATGGTTCCGGCTGGAACTTGAACTTCAGCGATGTCTCCAACTTTTTTACCCAGAAGACCTTTTCCAATGGGAGAATCGATACTGATTTTTTTCTCCGTAAGGTTAGCTTCGTTTTCTGCCACCAAGGTGTATTCAACTTCTGTATTCGTTTTTAAATTTTTCAATTTCACACGTGACAGAATGAAAACTTTTGAGTTGTCAATGTTTGAATCGTCGATTAAACGGGCATTCGCCGCTAGATCTTCCATCTTGGCAATACGCGCTTCTAGATGGCCTTGTGCTTCTTTGGCAGCGTCATATTCAGCATTTTCACTTAGATCGCCTTTGTCTCTTGCTTCGGCAATTTGCTGACTAATTTTAGGACGCTCAACCATCTTTAGGTGGTGTAGTTCATCCTTTAGTTTCTTAAGTCCTTCGGCTGTGTAGTACGCAATATTCGACATGTCTTGTATGTATTAAAATAAAGAAACCCCGCGAACGAGGTTTCTAAACAAATATAGTAAGAAATTTACAGTGTAATGTGTATTCCCATGCTATGAATTCCATTGAATGGATTCGTTAAACGGTAAGAATAATCTAATCCAATTACACTTCCATTATCTCCTGTTGGCAGCTGAACGGTCAGACCACCGGTAGGACCAGATAATGCACTTTTCGCATTGTAGGTCGTGTTTGAACCAATGTCTTGTTGGTAGCCACCTCGTAAGAAAAGGCGATTACGTAGGTTGTATTCTAAACCTACCGCAACTTGGTCTTTACTGAATGAATTCGAAGTGTAAGCGGCATTCGCTGTTAATTTCATACTGTTTTTCATTAAGAAATCATAGGCGAAACCTACGTTTACCATTGAAGGCATTTCATAGGGCTGAGAGCGCTGTTCTACTGTTAAGGAGTTACCACTTGAAGGAATAACTGCAGAAACAGTCATACCGTCTCCTTTGTATCGCATAGGTGGACCTACATTACGCAAAGTGATTCCAAAACGGACATTATCTTTTTCTCCTGTAACATAACGTATCCCTGCGTCGAACGCAACACCTTGAGAACGCACGTTATAAATAGCCTCGCTGATAAGACGAACTGTAAGACCCCCGTAAATGCTGTTAGAAAATTCTTTCGCGAAACTGATTCCGATATTAGAATAATTGACAGTAAATGTACCGATTCCACCTTCTGGAAGTGCCTCTGTGGTACGAGCGATATCACCGAAGTTCATGTTAACAACGGATAACCCAAAAGCCCCCGACTTTCCAACTTTTTGTCCGAAAGCGGCTGCATTCAATTGAATACCGGTTCCAACGAAATACTGAGTGTTGGTAAAAAGTAATTCCGTTTTCTTAGTGAAAGCTAAACCAGCAACATTTAAAAACACGCTCTCTGCTCCAGTAACTGAAGATAAAGAAGAGTTACCTAATCCAGAAGAACGAGCCCAAGGATTCACGAGCAAGTGACTTGCACCGGCTGATCCAGATCTATCAGGATTTCCCGCGAAAAGCGAGGAAGTGATTCCTAAAATCAGGGAGAGTGATATGAGTGATTTTTTCATGATCGTAATTTCGTTTTTCAATTAGAAGTTATTCAAGTCAACAGGACGCATAATGCCGAACCATTTCAAAATAGTTTCCCCGATTCCAGGCACGTCAACGTGAATGATATAGGTTCCTGAAGCAATTGGGATGTTTCTTTCATTTTTCAAATCCCAATCAATGCTAGTGATTTTGTCAGCTTTCCTGAATTGTCTGATTCTATTTCCGTTCAGGTCATAGATTGTTACAGTACAGATATCAGGAAGGTTAGTAACCTTAACTCTGTTATCTAACTGATTTGTTTCATACGAACTGAATGCGTAATAAGGATTAGGAACAATGTTGATAATATCAAGAACAGATGTTAGTGTGTTTGCATCGTTCAAGGTTGCAGCGATGTTCTTAGTAGAGAAAGTGTAAACATTTCTCCATTCGTTAACAGAGTTTCCTGCAGTTGAAATATCAGGGCTGTTGTAGGCATAGCTGTTATAAGGTTTAGCCACACGAATGCTTATACGAACATCATTCGGAATAATACCTTCTTCAACAGAGAGTAGGGGATGCTCGGGATTTACTAATCCGCTACCTACCCATGTGCAACCTCGGAATACCTTTTTCCAGTTCGAGGAACTAATTGAAGGGTCTGATAATCTGCTGAATAGGAATTGTCCATTGTCATAAGATGGGCACAAAGCCAAACTAGAGTTAGGATTCGAAGGAGAGTAGTCTTCCCATTGTAGGTTTTTGAACACGTAAATCCAATGTTGTCCACCGAATAAAGGTTGCCCGTTGTTATTATATAGGCGAGACGTTGGATTCCAGATCATGTCGCGACCATTTTCACCAACTAACCAGCTATCTTCACCAAAGGCCATATTCAATCTTTCACCTGTGCTCAGATCGATAGCGTACCCGGGGAACCATCCCATTCCTATAGGAGAAACAAGTTCACCCTCGGCTGCGTTATATCCCGCTTGACCTGCTTTTCTTCCGTTTTTATCTACAGAAGGTGCGCGACGAACCTTCATTTTTTCAGGATCAACACTGTTGTTCCCGTCGTTATCTTCGGCTAGTTCTGGAGTGAATTGCATTTCGAGAACAGGACAACGGGTCCATTTTGATTTGTCCTTCGTAAATACAACGTCGATGTTGTTTAACCCACGAATATTTGATTTACGCTGCTGATCTAGTTGATCTAAATCTCCCTTCAATGCGTCAATAGTTGGAGCAACGTTGTTGACAACAATGTTTGCGTCGTTGGGATCCAATACTGTACCGGACACAAGGCAATACGGAGACCATGTACCACCGGCAACAGCTTCGTATTTTTCTTGTTCGTCTGTGAAAGGGAATCCAGAACTACCTTGCTCGTAGTCATCGTACAGCGCTTCAGAAAGTGCTTGTGGGTCTGTACCCTCCGTCTTTACGCTTCCAGCTCGAATCCAGTTTTGTTCAGAAAATCCTTCAGCATCTTGAATTCCGAGTAACCAAGGTTTAGAAGGGTCACTGTAAGAAACAGATGAGGAAAGAAGCTCAGTGTAGTGTTTAACTTGAGCACCGTCTACTTGGTAGTCATATTGTCCCCAAGTAACAGAAAGTCCCCAGTCTAAAATCACATCTTCACTTGAAGAATTGAACTTTTTGTATGTGCCGTAAATAGTTCCATTGTCAAGGTTTTCTAATTCCCAATACATACTGTCGGGATTATCCTCCCCAAATGCAGTTGTTTTCAATCTCAATTCAAAGTCAGCGGATGGCACTCTCAATGGGTCAACAACTTTAACCTGAACTGGACCTTTTCCAGGAGCATAGGTCAATTCGCTAATATTGTTATTGGCTAAAATGATAGCTTCTGTTTCAGAACTGAGAAGCAAGTCGTTGTTTCCGTTTCCTTTTCCTTCAATACGAGTCAATGGAACACCGTCACCATAGTTTGAATTTTGAATAGTTCCGCCCAATTCTGGAGAAGGGATATGCGGAATAGCTGCAATTTTTTGGATTTCACCAATAGCACTCTTTCTGGAAGAAAGGAAAGCTTCGTCTTGACCTTTCTCAAGTGAAATGTCGTATTGTGAATAGTTGTTGTAACCGTAGGCGATTACCATGAAATAATATGTCTTGTGGTTTACAAGAGCGTTATTACCTGTAGCGAAAGCATCTGTGGTTACACGGAAGGAACGTTGAATTCCTTGATCTGCGCCATCTACTTTTAATTCAGGTACAATGTATCCTGTAACCGCATCACGAGAAAAGTTTATGATTCGGCCAATTCCATTCTTGACATCACACTGAGCAATCAAGCGGGCTTTGTCAATATCACCTAACTCATCAGCGCTTACATCACTATTCGCTCTCTGGTAAATCAAGTATCCTTCAAATTTGTATGAACGATCTTCTTCAGAAAGTTGCGTTCCGTCAGCTAATTCTTCAGGAATACTAGGGTCGAAACCACCTTGATTTGGACCGTAGTTTTCTTGATAGTTAGTAGAAATGGCGTTATCATTTGAGAGCATTAAGATAATTTCTTTATCCAACTCTTGCACGGTAACATCTGGGGCATCTGGTCCAGATACCAATTCAAAACAATTATCGAATAAAGCTTGTGCCTTGTCATCGTACTCACGCAATAAGCGAACAGATTCGAAAGGATCGCCGCTGTTTGCTTTTGCCCACACAACACCAAGAGTAATGTTGTTGTAATCACCAGGTTTCAAAGTGAAAGGTCCTGCTGCTTGAATGAAACGACGGTCATTTGGTGGATTACCTTCAGACTCTTCAGACCAATCATCGGTAATAACTCCACCAGTACCCCAATGCAATGGGTCGGTATCATCAGGGAACATGTAATCAGCAGGAATGTCTGTTACGTTAGGTCCAGCTGCACCATTTCCGCCATATGCCATACGTTGACCATTTTTCCAGAATCCACGCATGTAATTGTAAAAGTGACTAGGCAATGCAGGTTCACCGTTTACAGGGTTTTGGCTGTTATTGTAATATACAAATTTACGCATACCGAAACGTTCGTTATCGATTACGCCATCTCCATAACCGATACCCAGACCTTTGTACGGGATACCAGCCTGATCAATGGCATCAATGATATCAGTGGTAAGAGGGTTGTCTTTGTTGTCCGCATCTTGGTAAGGACCTTCGAAAAAGTCAACACCGACCGCTGGAGGGTTAGAACCATAACCTAAAGAAGAAGATGTTGGCTCATCAAATGCATCTCCATTGTAGCAATATCCTAGACCTCTTTGAACATCGCAACCTACGTAGTCATCTACAGAAGTTCCTAAATCTGGGTCAACCCAAGAGCCGAAATACGTTTCGGTTAAAGTTTGAGAACCTTGGTTTATCAAAACGTAGTTGTAAAAAGTCATGTTGTTCACCTCGTCATTTGAAGTAAACGCAAAAGCTTGCGCACGAATCTCCATACCAATTGGCTGGCCTTGCGATTCAGTGTGGGCATTTCCTTTATCATTGAAAATCCAATAATAGGTTTGGTCACCAAATAGAGGTACGATGTCCTCTCTACGACGCTCGGCACAATTAATTTCTCTTAAGAAGTCGTACCATGGATAGTCACCGTTTTGTGGATTGTAGAAACCATCTTGGTCATAATCATAGAAAGGAGCGAGGTACAAATCTTGGCCTGCTGCTGTATTTCCGATTGCAGGATATTCATAGAAATAACCAGGTATTGCGTAATCGGTGGCGCAGTCTGTACCACCTGCAGCGATACAATCATAATATGCGCGGTGTCTTTGCGCATCTTGTCGCAATGAAACAAAGAACCTATCGTATTGCTCACATGTTGCTTCGGTAACAGATGCGGTACCATCATTTGTTAATGGACCAGGCCAGTAGTCGTTACCGTCACCGCGGAAAGTAACAGCCGCTAACTTCAATTGTTGGTCAGGAGAAATACCACCCATCCAAAGTGCTCCAGCATAAATAGAGGAAACCCCACCACCTTTTGGAACTTCATAAGCCGCGCGACTCAAAGAGCGGTTTTGCCACATTGATCCACCTGTTTCAATCAACGCCTTGACGTTATTCCAAGCTAAGTCTCTTAATCCTGTTGCGGGCGCACAAAGAGCTGCGCGAGAATCAGTAACGATTTCGTTGTTCTGAACCATTCCAGAATTCTCTAGAACAGATTTGTAAGCGAAAGTTTGGTTCGCAAATCCAAGTGTCAGAGCAACTAGACTTATGTATATTTTCTTTCTCATGCTTTTTGAATAATTCATTTTCCCAAAAAATTAAAAATCAAATCTCACCCCTAAACGAATCTGACGTGGTGCCCCTAAATTATATGGGTTATTCACGAACATACTGTAGTAGTTTCTGAATGAAGATGGAGAGTTTTGTGTATTGATTACGTTTTGGTATTGAGCCGCAGCTAAATATCCGTCGTCATCAGGTGTACCAGTGAAACGGTATACACTTGAAATGTTTTGAGTATTCAAAAGATTGGTTACCCATAGATATACATTTAAGTTAGCCGCTTTTTTCTTATCTCCCTCACCACCAAAAGCAAGACTGAAGTTTTTGTCAAAGTTCATATCAACAGTGAATTGCCAAGGTAGACGAGCGCTATTAATTCCCCCTGCAGTTGTAGGACTCAACTCACCTGTAATTGGTGTCGGAAATACTTGAGCGGTGTATGGAGTACCTGAACCGAGGTTTGCTATAAGGTTTGCTCCGGTGTTTGCGAAAATTTGCTTACCAAACCATACAGGACCGTTGTACTCTTTACCTTCTCCGTAACGATAGTCTACAGTAGTTACGATACGGTGGCGTTGATCATAATTGAATGGTGCAACTGTACGTAAGTTAGGAAGACCCGCATTGATCAAGGCTAACTGCGTTTGAGTGTTAGATCCTGTACCGTCTGCAAACTGAAGGGTATAAGAGGTCTTCATCCAAAGATTTCCAGTTCTTCTTAAATCATAAGTTAAGGTCAATCCTTTTACAGTACCGAAGTCTAAGTTACCGAAGGCACTATAGGTACTTGGATAAGCT
Source organism: uncultured Chryseobacterium sp. (assembly GCA_964385405.1). GTDB lineage: Bacteria > Bacteroidota > Bacteroidia > Flavobacteriales_D > Sanyastnellaceae > CAIZGX01. The sequence continues at coordinate 62,856 of CAYLOT010000001.1, forward strand.
CCGTTGAAACGACGAACTTGAATCATATCGCGTAATTCACGATAAAATGCTTCAACTTTAATTGAGGATGTTTTTGAAAGTACTTGTTGGAATCCAAGAGCGTAGTCAACTGTTTTTTCAGGACGTAGATTCGGATTACTAATTAATACGTTTCTGTTTTCCATGAACAAATAATCAACTGGATTGAATCGGTTACTTGAAGTTGGACGTTGCGTTAAGATATCATAGTGGGCGAAGAATAAGGCTTCTTCAGAGATAGGGAATGAGAACGCAACACGAGGCATAAAGTTCACAGCTGGTGTGTATTCTTTGAACGCGTTACTTGTAAGAGCTGCGTCTGGGTCAACACTTAAGTATGGATTGATTTTCCCACCTGAGGCCACGCTAGTGAAAGGATCGGTAACCAAAGTTCCTTGCGCGTTGTACCAGTTGTCCCCATCACGATATCCTTGAATAGCAGTTGGATTACGGATGTCATCAACATAGACAACAAAGTTGTCACCAATATTAGCAGGGCGTGAGGTTCCAAAATTATCGAAATCGACTTCACCCGCGGTGTAAGCTTCACTGATTACGTATGGATCTTTCGGCACATATTGGTTTGCATCGTAACGGTCGATACGCAGACCCACGTTGAAGATCAAATCGTCGAATGCAAATTTATCCATGATATATCCTGAGATATAAACCGGTTCGAACGCACCTACCGCTCTTGTGTAATAAGATTCGCCACCGAGGTTGTAACGCTCTGAGAAGAAATCGTCAAGTGATGGTTTACGACCCAAAAGGTTCCCTCTGTGATCGTAACCATAATAGGTCACCACAGCATTACCTTGGTTCAATAAATCGCTAGCTCCGAACATATCTACAGACAAGAAATCTGGGCTTAGTCCGTCAGTATTAATGAAATCTGTTCCATTCGGATCCAAACCTAAAGCAGTTCTTAGGTTGTAGTCGAATTCAAATTGACCTGTTCCAACCAAATTGCTGTAATCGATGTAAGTGTATGTTCCGTTATTAAAGTATTGAGGCGCATCTGTGTTCAATTCTTGGTTGTGGTAGTTCGCGTATTGACGGGCCAACTGCCATAATCCAATAGGTGCAACCGAGTATCCTGCATCCTTACGTTGCTCGAATTCGAAACCTACTTCGATAGCGTGGTCTCCAATATCGGCAGAACCTGAACCCGAAATACGGAATTGATTGTTACGGAATACACTGTAATTGTTTGATTTGGCACCAATATGAGACCACAAACCGTAAGTTCCCGCTGGCTGTTGACCGTTTACTAAGCCGTTTCCACCTTGAATGTTAGTGATAGAAGAATAAGGAGAGTCACCAATCTGCTCGGTTTCAGACGTGAAATCGTTTAATGTTGGGTCAAAGAATTGATCGTCTGTGATAATGCCGTCAGATCCATTCAATACTTCTGTAACATATGGATTTGTGTTGAAGAGATTAAAGAATTGGCTCGTAATAGATGCCAAATCTGGGTTGTACTCAGAAGGGGTGAAGGTTACATTCACGTCCTGCCAACCGTTTTGTTCGTAAAAATTACCAGAACTATTTAGAGTATAAGAAGGTTTACGATAAATATCGAATGTCCCAACATGGCCGTATCTAAATAAGTTGTTGCCATGTTGCGCGTCTTCAGAACGATTGTATGAACTTGAGTAATCCGCTTGAATACGATAGAAGACATTTTTCAAGTTTGAGCTTCCGGATTCTTCGTCGGCATTCTTGAAGCGTTGAGCAAACTTGGCATAAGCTCTCCAATCTAGACCTGTGTTTTGTTGGTTGTTTTGCCAGTTTGACAACATATTGCCGTAATCGAAACTATTTCCTCGGCTGATTGCCGCGGTTCCACCAAAAGTTAGGGTAACGTTTTCAGATGCATTCAAGTCAATTTTAGCAACTACGTTAGCTTGTCTTGAACGCACGTTCATGCGTGTATTGATTTTTTCAAAATCGTCAGCGGTAAGGAAGTCAGCATTGTACAAGGCTCCATTAACTGTACCGTCTTCCTGAACGTTCTGACGAAGTGGGTTAGCAAGAATGGCTTGACGTGCATCTTCTTTCATACGATATACACCACCGAAAGTTGGACCGCCATCAACAATATCTGTATAGTTTCCTGAAAGGAAGAATCCAAGAATTGGTCGGCCGTTCGATCCGTCTGCTTTCTTTTTAAACAATAATGGACCTGACAAGGAGCCCTCTAATAGATTATAACCATAGTAGTCTAAACCTACTGCTTTATCTCCAACTTTGAAACCAGAGCTAATAGCTTCGATTCCTCCGGTGTATTCTGCAGATGCAGAACGAAGAGAAATATTAATTACCCCACCCGTTGCATCTCCAATGTTCGCGGGGATACCCCCTGTTATAACAGAGACCTCCTCAATTGCGGATTTAGGCAATGAAGTAGATCCTCTAACTTTAATACCATCGATGTATACCCAAGTAGAACCCGTACGCGCTCCACGAATCGAAATTCCACCACCGGTTCCAGCGGAACTTACCCCTGCAACAGTTTGTGCAAGACCAAGTGCATCACGACTTGGCATTTTTTCTAATTCTTCGCGAGTAACTGTTCCTCCGGAAGCACCTCCATCCTTGTCGATGAGAGGAATGCGGTATTCCTTAATTTCCACGGTGTTCATTTCAACACCAGGACTTAACTCTGCATTCGCGAATTGAATCTTTCCAGCTGAGATTGGAATTCCTGTTTGACTTTGGGTTTGGTAACCCACAAAGTTGAACTGAACCTCATATGTTCCCGGATCAATGGGCTTAATGGTATATTGTCCATCGGGATCTGTTTGTCCACCTGTAATCAGGTTTCCATTCAAAAACAGAACAACATTCACGAAAGGAAGAGGCTTCTTCGTCTCTTTGTCAATGACTTTTCCTTTCAAAGTTCCACCGTTTCCTTGTGCAAGAACACTTGACACCGAAAGGGCTATTAAACTCAAAAGCAGGTAAAATTTTCTCTGCATAAAAACCAGGTTAAGGAATTATTAAAGTATACAACGGGCGCTAAAATAAGGCAAGCTTAGGTTAATTCCCAAAGTTCATTAAATCAATCTTTGTATTTTTTTTTTGGGTTGTGATAATCAGTACGATAGGTGGTTCAAACCTAACATTTTTGTAAAACTAAAACAACTGAACAGAAACCTATCTACTTTTTGATTTTTTTCAATGCGAAATGAGTACTTATTTTTCGTTTCTAAGTCTTTATTGCCTTCTAATCCACATTCGTTTGTACCAGGGCATGTGGCCTAGTCGGCGCATTCTCATTGATTTTTTCATGTGGCGTTTCATTTGTCTTTTGCCTTTTTTACCCTGTGCTTTTTGATGATTCTCAACACTCTTCAAATAGTCTTGCTCTATTTTGTCGTGTTGTTCTTTTTGTTTTGCCCGGGCATTTTCAGGCGTAATCACGTCGTCTTGACCAAAGGCTGAGAGCCCCCCGAAGAGAAATGCCAAAATAATCAATCGTTTCATTTTCTGAACTCGTAGCTATATTTCGTGATAACAATGTCTTTCGACCCCATATCTTGATCGAGAGTGGCTTCAATAAACGAAGTGGGGGTGTAGAGTATTTCAATTTCACGTTGCAGCACGCTATTCGTATAGTACGAAACCTTGGTAAGGTTTCCGATTCTATCGTAATGAAAGGTTTCGCGTTTAATTTCGTTGTTGGAAGAACTTTCAAAAGTTGATATTTGAGCAATCCATCCTTTTTCGTTGTAGGTGTATAGTTTACTGAAACTTTTACCGCTTAGAGTGAGCTCTTTTTCTTCTCGTGTTACAAATCCCGCAGAATCTCTGAAAACCAGGTCTACCGAATAAGGCAGGCCATAGTTGTTAAAGCTTTCTTTTCTTAAGATCAAGGGTGAAGGTTCGCTGTATTTGAATGATTCTGAGTTGACCGTTACAGTTAGTCCAGGGATAAGTTTTAGTTTTTCTATGCTCTTGTTCTCTGAAACGGAATTGTCAATACGTTCAACACGACCTTTGTTGTCATAAAAAAATGCCGTGGTTGTGTAACCATTCCTTCCAAGTTCATTTCTGTTCTGTACCAGTCCTAATTCGTTTCTGTCAAAAACGATGTGCGTACTATCTACAATACTAAGCACACTTGTTACTGCGTCAATCTTAGAAAGCTGTCCGGTTTCGTTGAAGTGGTAGACAGTAATGTCTGGTCTGTTTTCAATGGCTTTTCCAGTGCGCTTCATTTGACATACTCCGGTAATGCTTAATATTTTGTTTTGCCAAAGGAATTCTTGACTGAAAAACATTTCTTGCTGAAAGGCTTTTCCTTCACGGTTATCTATGATTTGTGCATTTCCCAATAGGGTAATTGAAATCGAAAGAAAAAGGAGGAACTTTCTAATCATGCTGCAAACATAAAACCGAAGTGAATAAGTTCGCACATTAGTGGAAAAGCTTTGTGAAATGAATGAGACATATTACCCAAGAACGAACTTACTTTTGATCCATACAATTTCAACATGAAAGATCTAATTATTTTCGATTTAATCGAACGCGAAAGAATTCGTCAAACCAACGGAGTTGAGCTTATTGCTTCTGAGAATTATGTCAGCAATGATGTTATGAAAGCCATGGGTTCGGTACTCACAAACAAATATGCAGAAGGACTTCCGAAAAAGAGATATTACGGGGGATGCGAAGTAGTTGATGAGGTGGAGCAGATTGCGATTGACCGACTAAAACAATTGTTCGGCGCTTCGTGGGCCAATGTGCAACCCCACAGCGGTGCAAATGCAAATAGTGCAGTTATGTTAGCTGTGCTTAATCCGGGCGATGCTATTCTCGGGCTCGACCTTGCTCAAGGGGGGCATCTTACACATGGCTCGCCGGTAAACTATTCCGGCAAACTTTATCGACCATTTTTCTATGGGGTTGAAAAGGAAACCGGTCGCGTAGACATGAACAAGGTTCGTGAAAAAGCTCTTGAATGTAAGCCGAAGCTTTTAATTTGCGGAGCAAGTGCTTACAGCCGCGATTGGGATTACGCTGCATTTCGCGCAATAGCTGATGAAGTAGGAGCTCTGTTAATGGCCGATATTTCGCATCCTGCAGGATTAATTGCCGCAGGTTTATTAAACCATCCTTTTCCGCATTGTCACATTGTAACCTCTACAACTCATAAAACTTTGCGCGGGCCAAGAGGAGGTGTAATTATGGTTGGAGATGATGTTCCAAATCCATTAGGATTGAAAACAATGAAGGGTGAAGTTAGAACACTTTCTTCAGTATTAGATAGCGGCGTCTTTCCTGGAATGCAGGGCGGACCGTTGGAACACGTGATTGCTGCAAAGGCAGTCGCTTTCAATGAAGCACTTACAGAGAATTTCAAAGCTTACGGGAAACAAGTGATTGCCAACGCTGGTGCATTAGCCGACCATTTGACTGCAAAAGGTTATGAAATTGTTTCAGGAGGTACAGATAATCACTGTTTCCTCATTGATCTTCGTAACAAAAATATTTCAGGAAAAGATGCGGAGCATGCTCTGGTAAATGCAGAAATTACAGTGAATAAAAACATGGTTCCCTTCGACGATAAATCTCCATTTGTAACGAGCGGAATCCGTATTGGAACTCCTGCAATTACCACCCGTGGATTGAAGGTAAGTGACATGGATTTTGTTGCCAATGCTATTGACCGAGTTATTACCAATGCTTCAAACGAAGATGTGATTCGTGCAGTGAAGATGGAAGTTCACGAACAGATGTCGGTAAGACCCTTATTTGCGTAATTGCAATAATTCTTCTTTCGAATTTGGGCGTTCCTGAACACGCCAGATAAAATCCTCCAATTTGAATTGTGAGGATTTTGTTTTTTGAATGCTATTGTACAAGCTGTTTGGTTCGTTTTCGAGAGTTACTTTTTGAATTTCTTTTTCTTTCAATTCAATTCGAATATTTGAACAGTCGGTGCGGTTAAGACCAGTAAGTTTGGTGCGTTTATTTTTCTCTTCAGTAGAGAAGTAAGCAAGCTGACCGTTCCCCATAATTTGAACCACGTGCAAGTCATTTTTTACAAATTGACCGTGCAGTGATTTTCCTTTAATCTGATTGAAATATCCGGGTACGACTTCCGACGCTAGAAAACTTTTTTCGGGCACGAAAAGAAAGTCCAAACTGTCGTTTTTAAAATGAAGGTCTATCTCAGTTCCGGTAAGTTGATTGGCATCGTTCCATAAGACCGGGGATTGGAACATGCGCATGACAGAATCAGCTTCGGAAAGTGAAAGTGAATCGCATTTACCCTGCAAGTCTTTGCTGAATAGAATAACATTGTGATAAGCCTTAATGTCGCGATTTTTAATGCCCGTTTTTCTTGCGAAAAGAGTGTCAGCAACGATGAAAAGCGTGTCTTTGTTTTCGAGTGTTTTTTCGAGAATACTTTTTCCTGTTACCCATGAAATTTCATTGAGCTCTTCATGTCTTCCGTAATTGCCTCGAATGGTTAAATCGGAATTGTTATCAACGATAATCACATTCTTAAAAGCTTCACCCCATTTCTCTTTTCCATTGTAAAAAACACTATCGCCGAACAACGTTTGTTCCTTTGTTTTTACACGCGCATTTTTCTTGAAACTACAGGTTTCTGTTTTTGAATTGAAGAAACCGTTCTCACATTTTATTTCAAGGTCTTTTCCTGTAATTGTTGTGGGGCCGAAGAAGTATGAAATTTCCGAAACGGTATTGTATAACATGGTGTCTGAGACAACAGTGTAATCTTTGTTTTTTACAGTGACTTTTCGACGGAAAGTGAAGTTGTTAGAAGGACTATGATATCGTCCTGTTTGAGAAACTAATTCGTTGTTGTTTTTGCTGGAAATAACTTTACCTCCGCCCGAATAGGTTGCAACTTCAGATTTCATGTTGTAAGCCATATAGGGTGAAGTGAGTGTCATTGCTCCATCTGAAAACACACAGTTTTCATTCAACGTTGCGGACTGGGTTGCTTCAGTGAAAAACAGTTTCTTTCCCGATATTGCATACTCTCCGGGCTTATTTACTCGAATATTTCCGAAGGCTTGGAAGTTGCCATTGCTAAACTTATAGGCCGAGTCGCAATAGAAATCTGTGCCATCGAAATTTAAATGAACATGTCCCAAAAGACGTTGTCCATTGACTAAATTTTTGTTGAATGCAATTTTATCTGCATGCACCAATTGCACGTGTTTGCTTTGTCCTTCTGCCTTCTTCGAAATCAGAATAAAGGAAAGCGCAACAAGAAGTATTTTAACGAAGTTTTGTATCGTTCGCGTTTTATCTAACAATGGTTTGCTCACGGTCGGGACCAACAGAAACATAAGTGATTGGAATTTCCAATTCCTTTTCAATGAATGCGATGTAATCCGATAGCTCTTGCGGGAATTCTTCAATTGTGCGAATCTGAGTCAGGTCTGTATTCCACCCTTTTAAAGTGGTATAAATTGGTTCAACCTTTCCATCTAATAAATCGTAAGGCATCTCATCTGTTTGAACGCCGTTTATTGCGTAATGCGTGCACACAAGAATTTCTTCAAAGATGCTAAGTACATCTGCCTTCATCATGTACAATTCAGTGATTCCGTTTAATCGGCAAGCATAGCGAAGAGCGGGAATGTCTAACCAACCACAACGGCGTGCGCGTCCGGTAGTAGAGCCGAATTCATTTCCTTCTTTCCGCATGCGTTCTCCAACTTCGTTTTCCAATTCGGTTGGAAAAGGTCCACTACCAACACGGGTGCAATAAGCCTTGAAAATTCCGAAAGCTGAACCAATGGAATTAGGTGCAACCCCCAATCCAGTGCATGCACCGGCCGCTACTGTATTGCTTGAAGTAACAAAAGGATAAGATCCGAAATCAATATCGAGAAGCGAACCTTGCGCACCCTCGGCTAAAATCTTTTTGTCTTCGCGAATGGCTTTGTGCAAATAGTTTTCGCTGTCTATGAAAGTTAAGGTCTTCAACACTTCGATGCCTTGGAACCAAGTAGCCTCCATTTCGTCTAGCGAATATTCGAATTGAAAATGAGAAAGCATTTTCTTATGCTTTTCTACAAGGGTGTTGTATTTCTCGGTGAAATTTTCAGAGAGAATATCACCGATACGAAGACCATTACGACCTGTCTTATCCATGTAAGTAGGGCCGATTCCTTTCAAGGTTGATCCAATTTTAGATTTTCCCTTTTCCGCTTCTGATGCTGCATCGAGAAGTTTATGAGTGGGGAGAATAAGGTGGGCTTTTTTTGAAATTAATAGTCTTGAGGCTACATCAACATTCTTAGCCGTGAGTTTTTCAATTTCAGTAGCGAATACAATAGGGTCTATGACCACACCGTTTCCAACTACATTCGTTACATGGTTGTGGAAGATACCACTCGGAATGGTATGAAGAACATGCTTTGTTCCGTTAAACTCGAGGGTGTGGCCCGCATTTGGTCCGCCTTGAAACCTGGCTACGATGTCGTATTTTGGAGTTAATACGTCTACAATTTTTCCCTTTCCTTCATCGCCCCACTGAAGGCCTAACAATACGTCTACTTTGCTCATTCTGATTTGTAAAGCACAAAAGTAGTGGGTTATTCAAAATAAGCCTTATTTTCTTCAAGGAAATTTTCCAACTTACTTCTCATTATTAGTCTACTAATGACTTTCATATTGGAGTCTAAAGCAATTAGCGTGGGTGTAGAGGGTGAGGGATAATGTTTAGCTAAAAAGGGGCGTTTATCCATGGGTGGTAGAACATTGATCCACGGTTGTTGGTGTGTGGACAAATGATTTTTCCAAGGTGCTTCTTCTTTATCAATGGAAATCGCATAAACCTCAAGACCGATTTCGTGGTATTTCTTGTAGATTTCTTGAAGTTTTGGATGAAACTCCTCACAATGCGAACAGTTGCTTCTCCAAAACATGACCAGAGTAATTTTATTTTTCTTACATGTTTCCTCAAGTGAAATCAACTTTCCCTCGGCGCTTGGATATTTTAACTCTGCCGCTTTTTTTCCTGGTGCACAATTCTTCAAGGATTCAATGAGATTCTTGGTATTTACACTGAATGATGCGTTATCTGAACATCCGTCGGCATAGTTGTTCAAGTAATATGAAAGGCCATCTTCGTTTTTGTAATCTAACATTTTGTTTAGAATGAACGAATGAAGGAATTGGTTCACAGCTTCGTTTTCACCCATACGCCCCAAAAGTTCATCGGTGAATTTTTGAGCGTATTCTTTTGGAAATGACTTGTAAAGTTGATTGAAGTATTGATTTAGTCCTCGCACAAAAGCATAGTGAAACAGAATTGCTTCGTCGTTGTAGTCGACGTTTCCTAGAAAATGCTTGAAATAAATGGTGCTGTCGAATTGCATGAAGTCGTGCGGAAGTCGTCGACAGAAAAGTGGAGCAAAGGTTGAGTAGACTTCGGAGTTTTGCCCTTCTTTAGCCTTTATTAGCGCCTTATTATTAATGATTTTCTGCTTGTTCAAGAAAGCAGGATGTGTAATCGATTTATATGAGTCATATTCCGCTTGAAGATTGGCGTAAAGCGTTGCCAATTCAACGTAATCAGCCTGATCAGTTGAAAGGAAAAGAGAGGATGGAAGGCCGTTTAATTTCGAAAAATCTACAGTGAGTTCAATGGACTTAGGAAGTGTTTTGGGATTAATGTAAAAATCGGTCCATGACTTCCCTGTGCCTGAAAAGCGAAGACGGTGTTGGCCGACGTGTGATGGTGTGAATGTAATTGTAACGTTTCCTGTTGCATCTATATCGGAAGTAGACAGTAACTGCCACTGGTCTTTTTCGAAAGCTTCTAAGAATACTTTTTTTGAGTTTTGACCTGGAATGTTATCTACATGAAGTTCCAGACTCGTTTGTCCGAGAACAAAGGCGAAGCTGAAAGCTAAGAATAGAGTGAGGGTCGATTTCATGGTGAAAAAAAAAGGTCACCGAGGTGACCTTTTAGAAGTTTTCAGGGATTATTTACCTTGAGAAAGTTTGTCCATTTCTTTTTCGAAAGTCTCTTTGAATTTCTCGTAGTTGTAATCTGCTTTTAATTTATCGTTTTTAGATAAACCAGCTTGGTAAGCGTCTGCAATTGTGTTTCCGCTCAATTCAAGTGCTACATAACTCACATATGTTCCATCAGGACGTTGAGTTAACTTTTCGCAAATTTCAATACAACCGCGAAGTTCTTGGTCTACCACTGTGCGTGCCATTTCGTTGAAAGTCTCAGTTACTTCTTCTTTGTTATTTACTTCAGTAGAGTTAACGTAGTTGTCTCCAACAATTTTCATTGTAGCGCTGATGGTTTTTCCCATTTCAGACATTGCGTTTGAACGAGCTTTTTTCTTTGCAGTCTCACGATCCATGCTTTCTCCTGTTGCTGTTGAACGGAATGCATCTTTTGTGCTTTTGTATTCAGAACCTGAGCAGTATTCATTAATGATAACTTCACCTTTTGGATCTGGAGTTTTAACTTCGTCTTTGTTCTTTTTACAAGAAGGTATAGCAACCATTGTCATTGCAGCAATTGCTAAAAGGGTAACACGTGTTTTCATTTTGTCAAGATATTAGTTGATTTGTAGTTTTCAGTTATTGTGCCAAACTTACAAAATAATTTTAATTATTTCGTTAATCTGCACGGTCTCTATATTTTCTCGTACTTTTTTGTAGGCTTCCATGACGGCGTTTTCATGAGAAAGTTGCACACCTTTTATTCCAGTTATACTGTATTCGAAAATGGCTGATGTCGTTTTCGTGTCCGTTACGGAAATTTTCCCATCGATATATGCTACCTTAAACCCTTGAATGTCTTCACCGGCCCTGGGATTTGTGTTTACGTAAATGACATAGTCGGCTGTATTTTCTGAATTTGCAATTCGCATTCCTTTTGCGATTAACGTATTTCTAGTAGACTCAGCAAGGGTAGAAGTTTTAGTGCCGTCAAGTTTGAATTCATTTGAACTTACATAAAAACTCGGCGCCAGGATTTCAATCGGAATTTTGCGTTGATCAGTATTTATGCCCGTAATCAGTGCGGTGGCTAAGTCTGAATCCAAGTCTTGTGGTACAAGAGCATCAATTACAAAACTAAGCTCAAGTGAATTGTTTTTAGCTTTTAGGCTTACGTTGTCTATATCGGCTAGAATAATTCCGTCGTTATCGGACATGACCGTTTTTGGTTTCATATAACTATCTCTTAGATAGGAATATTTTACGTTTATTCCTCGTACGCCTACCCCTTTGTAGGTTATCATCACAGGAACTTGAGCTTTGAATGTGTTAGAAGAAGAGAGCACAATGTTTTTCAAAGGAGTTTCAAATCTCAAATCGGCGAGTATGGACCTGATTTCTGAGAAAAGCTCATTGTCAATGAAGATTTCATTTCCGTTATCATCTTTCGTTTGATTGACCTCTGTCCAATATGGTTTGAGCGCAAAAAGTCCATGATAGAAAAGGTCAATTGCAGAAGGAATGTTTCCAAGTTTTTTTGCTTCTCTTCCTTTCTTTAAAAAGTCAAGCGCCGACTTGAGGGTGTTTTCTTTCTTTAATGCTTTTTTCGATTGATAATCGAACTTATTCAACTTGTAGTAAATCGCGTAAGTTTCCTTATCTTCCCAAATTCCAGCTATTTCATAATCTTCAATGAGTTCAGATGATGATGTTTTTACATTCGAACTGAAACTTTCGCTGAACGCTTTGTTTACTTCCATGGTATTGAAGAATGTTTGTCCTTCAACTTTCACAGAAATTTCCGTAGCAAGGTCATTCAAAGCTAATTTTTTTGCAATGGCCTGGTAATCTAGCGGTTGGGTAAGTTTAGAGCAGGTGGCAATTCCAATGTAGTATGCAGAATTGACAGGGCGCGAAGAAACCCACTCAGGCTTCGGTTGGGGCGGTGGTACAACGGTTTTAACGGAGTTTTTACTTCCGCAAGATCCTAAGCAAATAAGAGCGAAAAACAGGAGGTATTGGCTGAATAATCTCATTAGGGCACGAGCGTTTGCATTTGTGTTTTTACATTGTCGGCTATTTTTTTAGCAATCTCAATGTATAAATCGTTGGCTAGATCATTTCCGTCACGAAGGTTACGTCTAGCATTTAACATGTCTCTGAGTGTGTTGCGATCTCTAACATTTGTATTGACAACATTGCCATTAGCTGGAAATAAATTGCTTGCATTTCCCCCGTAAATAGCATAAATAACCTCGTCTTTTTTCTTCTCGGTGAAGATGTCGTTTTTAATTAAGGAAGCTGTTTCAATAGAGGTCATTTTGTACTGAATGGAAACATTCGATTCAGCATAATTGTAGTATTCATCGAATTGAATGGGCTTGTATTCTGTGTCGTAAAAGGTTTTTCCTTCAGCGTTTACTTTTTTGACTTGATAGGATTCGAATCCATTTCGAGTAACTTTTCTAAGTTGACCGTTTTGAACGGTATGATTTAAGACAGTTCCCGTGATAAGTGCTTTAGCGCCGGAAATTTTCCCAATTTCAACCGCATTTGATTCCGAGAAAATTCCGCTCATTTGTATGCGTTGCTCAGCCAGAATGTTGTTTAAGTTTTCTCTATCGATGACGTGCAAAAACGGATCGTTTATTTGAGTAAGTGCGTTCAAGATGTATGCAGTGGCCTTGGTGTCGCTGCCTTGCATGTTTGTGCCATTGGTAAATGGAAGTAAGGCTACAGTGTATTTTCCTTTTTCCAAACATTTTTTCTTTAATTCGGCTGTTTCTTTGTAGCCGAGTTTTCGCTCTTCAATTTTTATGAAATTGTTGTACGCAGCGCGGTAGTGCTTCGCTTCATATTCGGTAGTTGCCTTTTGGTAAATAGGCTCTAAGTAGGCAATGTCTTTTAACTCACCGGCATCTTTAAAATTCGGGTCAAGTCTTCCGATTTCATTGAAGTTGGTTTCTGCTTCTGCGAATTTGTTGTCTTCTAGAAGCTTGGTTCCTTGTTCATACAAATCTCCCAAATAGGATTTCTTTACTTTTTCGAAATCTCCAATATAGAATTCTGGAATCTGCAATTCCACCCCTACACCTTTGATTTTTGCTTGATAGTCTCTTGCGGAAATGAACGCGTAGACGGCCTCTTTTTTGTTGCCAAAGCTGCTTTTCTGACTGAATTCACTTAGCATAGCGTTTAATACGCTTTGCCCCGTTTTTTTCATGCCTATTTGGGCGTCAATGTTCGCGCGTTTTTTCCAAAGAGCTGTGTAGTAACTTTCCGATGCCTCTTTGTTCAGCCCTGCAGCTTCTTGCTTTTGACCAAGTTTGGTGTAGTGCTTACTGTTTTGACATGCTTGAGCGACAAGGATTGTAAAAGCAATGAATATATAAAACCAGTTTTTCATCTTTATTTTGTTTCAATGTACTCGTTCAACTCTTCAGCACTAGAGTCGAAACTAAATCCTTCACTTACGTTAGAGTAGTTGTTTTGATCAAAGCAGTAGTCGTAAGCATATTTTGCAAAATCTAATCGTGTTTCATCGAATCCAAATACTTTCATTATCTCTACGATTTGCTCTGTAGTAAGGCAATTTGCTTTTGCGACTTGCTTAGCTGTAGAAAGTCTCGTTTCATCGAATCCTTTACTAGCAATATTTTGTTTTGCTTTGCCAAAACTGGCGTCATCCATAGATCGCGTGCAATTTCCATTTCCAGCAATGGTGTTGCTTGCAGGTTGGTTATGGGCGGGTTCACTAGGACGTGTAGTGTGAGCCGGAACAGTAGTGTTATTCGTAGTTGAAGAAGTTGTAGTTCTTGTAGTTGTAGTTGTGGTAGTTCCTGACGTTTGAACATCCATGTTTGGAACATTCATGTTGATTCCCATGTTCATTCCGTCCACGTTTATATTCATCCCCACGTTTCCACCTGTGGTTGATGTGTTGGTTTCATTGACATTAACGTTCATGCCGAAATTCACACCGTCTGCGTTCACATTCATTCCAACACTTCCGCCTGTTGCATCTGGAGTTTCGTTCACGTTGACGTTTAATCCCATGTTAACTCCATCAACATTGATGTTCATTCCAACATTTCCACCAGTATTCTGATTCGTGTTGGTTCCTGTTACTGTTGTAGTAGTTGTTGTTTTTGTTGAACCACCAATGTTAGTCGTGCTGTTGGTTTGATTTTGATTTGAATGAATCGTTGCATCGTCTGCTACTGCGAAATCTTTTACATTGTTGTTTACAGGAGAGTTCGACGTTGAATTCGCTGTTGAACTCCCTGAAATGGCATTTTCGGTATAAAAACGAAGGACATACTCTCCTTTTTTGTTTTTCTTGATTTGATACGTTACCTCCATTCCCGGATGAAGCGCAAAATTGTTATTGGAGAAATCTGCGAGGGAGGCGTCTTGGAAATCGACACGCGCTTGATAAAATTCAGAGGTAAGACCTTGAAGTTTAACATTCGCTTGAGGTGCGCTATTCATGGCCTCACCGTTCAAATAAAGAGTGAATTTTTCACCGGCTTCAGAATAAACAACAGCATTCATTTGAGCTAACACACTTGAAAGTGAGAATAACGCCAAAGCGATTAGGGTAATTTTTTTCATCATATCAGTTGTCTGTTAAAGATGTAAATTTAGTTATGTTTCAAGCTGTATAAAAGTTTATGCCAAAAAATAAAAGCTTTGGAAACGGAAGCTAATCGGTTTGGTTAACTTTGTTTGCGATGGAAATGAAGAAAATAATACTATTCGGCGCAGGAAGAAGTGCGCGCCATTTGGTTTCTTTTTTGGTTGAAGGGTCCTTGAAAGGTAAATGGAATGCGGTGGTTGCGGATACAAACGTAGCTCATTGGCTGGAGGAATACGGAAGTTTAGATAACGTTCAATTTATATCTGGTGACGCTACTAATGCTGAATTCCGACATGAATTAATTGCGCATTCGAGTGTCGTCATTTCAATGCTTCCGGCCTTTATGCACTCTGAAGTAGTTAAAGATTGCATCAATTTCCATGTCCATGTTATTACCCCAAGTTATGTGAGCCCTGAAGTTAGTGCCATGCACGAATTGGCAATGCAAGAAGGAGTGTTGGTATTGAATGAAATGGGTGTTGATCCGGGTATCGATCATATTTCGGCAATGGAGATTATTCACAGGCTCAAGGGTCAAGGTGCCGAAATAGTGTCTTTTGAATCCTATACAGGAGGACTAGTTGCGCCTGCGAGTGACGATAATTTGTGGGGTTATAAAATTTCATGGAACCCTAGGAATATTATTCTTGCTGGAAGCTCGGGACATGCTATGTACCGCGACAACAATAGGCTTCGAATGGTGCCTTATTATAAATTATTCGATGATGTTGAAACAGTTGTTGCTAGTGACGGTGTATGCTACGACGCCTATGCCAATCGAAATTCCGTTCATTATCTGGAATTGTACGGACTAGAAAAAGTACACAAACTTGTTCGAGGAACATTACGAAAACAGGGGTATTGTAAAGGATGGTCATTCTTGGTTAAGAATGGCTTTGTGAATGACGATACCAAGATTCCTGCTGGTGAATTTTCGACATGGGCGGAGCTGTCTGAGTCCTTGCTTGGTTTGAATTTCAACATAAACAATGAAGACGAAGAGGTGGTGAATATGTTGAATGAGATTGGAATCTTTAGTAAAGAGCCCATTAAAAATGAAGAACTTACATGTGCACAGCACCTTCAGCAATTGCTCGAGAGAAAATGGGTTTTGAAAGAAGGGGATCGCGATATGATAGTTATGGTGCACAAGTTCGGATACTCGCTCAAGGGAAAGAATTTCATGTTAACCTCTTCTATGGTTTTGGAGGGTGACGACGAATTTAAAACCGCGATGTCGAAGACTGTGGGTATGCCTATTGCATTTGCCATTGAGCGTTTGCTTCAAGGTGATTTTTCTTCGCGCGGTGTTCAAATACCCGTGACCCCAGAGTTTTATAAACCGCTTTTGCAGGACCTTCACAACTACGGTATTTCGTTTGTTGAAACCATTAAGGAATTATGAAAAAAGCAATTCTGATACTTTTCATCTTGCCGTTTTCTATGCTGGCGCAGGAGTATCGGAAGTGCCCGAAGTTTGATGCAAATGAGGATTGGGAAAAGGTAGAATCGTTTGCACAGAATAGAAAAAATGTCGAAGAACTTGTTGAGTGGCTCATTGCAACTCCGCCTACTGAACAATTAATCGAGCGCAGCGCTGCGAGTATTTTCGTGATGGAATGGGTAACGAAGAATCCGAATTTACGTGTGGATGTTGAAGTTGGTCCCTACACTGATTATCTCATTACGGAGGATTTGATGTTGGCTTATTTATTCGGTAATATCAATTACGTGCTTAAGCACGAAGGGAAGGTTAAAAAGGAGGCGCAACGGGTTTCTGGATTGAAAGCATTACTTTTTTTGATTGAGCACTCGGAGTCGTACTCGGGAAATAAAGTGTTTAAATCTCTTTTACGCGCCAGTAGAAAAGGTCAATTAAATGAGTTCGATGAAGCGGCGTGGGTGAACTATAAGTCACCGTGGTTGTTAGGTTCAGAAATAATCAATTAGAATGAAGAAATTCGAAGTGCCTGAACATTACAGGTCTAGTATACTGGGAAGAATAAAGGAGATTCGTAAGGTCAATGATCCGAGGAAAAAGGATCACTCGCCTTTTGTTTTTCAAGTTGGAAAAACAGCATTTGTGATACCTAGACATTTCGGATTTTGTTACGGGGTTGAGAATGCGATTGAAATTGCTTTTCGAACCGTGGCTGAAAATCCTGGGAAGCGAATTTTTCTTTTGGGTGAGATGATACACAACCCTCAGGTTAATGCAGATTTGATAGCGGAGGGAATTCAGTTTTTAGTTGATAACCAAGGTACACGCTTGATTGATTTTTCAACCTTAAGTTCAGAGGATATTGTTATTACTCCTGCTTTTGGAACAACGGTTCAAATGACTGCGGAGTTGGCTCAATTGGGCGTGCATCTTGAACGTTATAACACGACTTGTCCGTTTGTAGAAAAGGTTTGGAAACGTTCGGCAGAACTAGGAAGCCGTGGATATACCTTGGTTGTTCATGGAAAGTATTTGCATGAAGAGACGCGCGCCACTTTTTCGCATGCTGCTGAAACTGGACCCGTCGTTGTTGTTCGAAACAGAAAAGAAGCGGAGTTGCTTGCGAGATACATTCGAAAAGAATTGAGTGACGAACAATTTGAAATCGATTTCGCGAATAAATACTCATCTAGGTTTGTTGCTTCAAGAGATCTGCAAAAAATAGGCGTGGTCAATCAAACAACGATGTTGGCCAGCGAGACCCAAGAAATTGCGTCATACTTAAGGGAAGTTGTAGTGGAAATGTATGGTGAAGAAGCAACTGCAGACACGCGTGATACGCTGTGCTACGCTACAAACGACAATCAAAATGCTACCAGGGGTGTGCTGGAAAGTGGTGCTCAATTGGCTGTTGTAGTTGGTGGATTCAATTCGTCGAACACCATTCAAATTGCAACGATCTTGAGCGAGAAAATGCCTGTTTATTTTGTTCGAAATGCAGGTGATTTAATATCACTAGAAAAAGCGGTCGTATTCAATACAAAAACATTGAAAGAAGAGGAGATAATACCTTCGATTCTTGAACAAGAAAATATGAAAATGGTTATTACGAGCGGTGCTTCCTGTCCGGATAAAGTTGTTGATCAAGTCATTCAACGGATTGTTGAACTCCGTGGAGAAACAGCATCGGTGGAGTCTGCTTTGGAAGGGCGCATATAAAGTGAATAAATGTGCAATCGCATTCGCGATGTTCTGTTGTAAATTTGGAAGATGAATAGTTCAGGTGTCATTCAATTATTGTCTGATCAAGTTTCCAATCAAATTGCTGCCGGTGAAGTTGTTCAACGACCTTCTTCCGTTGTAAAGGAATTGGTAGAAAATGCTGTCGACGCAGAGGCCACACAAGTTCGTGTGGTTATTAAAGATTCAGGTAAGACACTTATTCAGGTAATTGATGATGGAAAGGGAATGAATGAGGCAGATGCTCAGCTCTGTTTTGAGCGACATGCGACCTCTAAAATCCGAAAGGCTGAAGATTTATTTAGCATTACTACAAAGGGATTTAGAGGAGAGGCTTTAGCGAGTATAGCATCTGTTGCGCAGGTAGAATTGATTACTAAGCGCGAAGAGGATGAGGTGGGTGTGCGAATTGAAATTGATGGAGGAAAGTTAATTTCAAATGAGCCTATTGAAGCAACGAAAGGGTCTGTTTTTTCCGTTCGAAATTTATTTTTCAATATTCCTGCACGAAGGTATTTTTTGAAGACCGATGCCATAGAGTTTCGTCACATTATAGATGAATTCGAGCGTGTAGCGTTGACACATCCAGATGTTCACTTCGTGTTAACGCACAATGGGAATATTGTTTTTGATTTGCCGAAATCGAATTTAAAGCAGCGATTGGTTCATGTGTTTGGAAACAAATACCACGATCAGTTAATTCACCTTGATGAAGATACAGAAATTGTAAAAATTTCAGGTTTTGTTGGAAGACCCGAAATAGCGAAACGTACCCGAGGTGATCAGTATTTTTTTGTGAATCAGCGTTTCATAAAAAGTCCGTTTTTAAATCATGCAGTTCAGCAAGCCTACGACCAAATTCTTCCTTCGGGAAGTTTCCCGTTTTATCTGATTGCATTAGATGTACCTCCGTCAACTATTGATATAAATATTCATCCGACGAAGACGGAGATCAAGTTTCAAGATGAAAGAAGCATCCACGCTTTGTTGCATGCTGCAGTGAGAAGAGGCTTAGGTAAAAATCAGGTTGCGCCTTCGTTAGATTTCGAACAAGAGAATATTCCTTTGACTCAGGTGAGTCCAGGCGTTGTACGTGTGCCACAAGTAGGTGTTAATCACGATTTCAACCCTTTCCAAAAGACAGATTCATGGCAGCAGAAATCGCGCAATTGGATGGAACAATTCGCCCAAGCGGGATTTGGATTCGAAAAAGAAAGTTCGCCACAACAAGAGCAAATAGAATTCGATGCGGAAGAATGGGATGGAGGCACGCCTTTTCAAATTGGAAGAGTTATTATTGGATGTGAGATTAATTCAGAGTTGAAGATGTTTCATCAAACGCGATTGCATTGGCAGATTTTGTTTGAAGAGCATTCGAATCAGAATAGTCATTCGTTTGTTGCGCAGCAGCTGTTATTTCCTATACCACTACATGTTCAGCCGAAGGACATCTCCTTACTTCAACTTCACGATGTTTTATTGGCCTCGTTTGGTTTTGAATTGAATTTGGAAGAAGAACCTGAGATAATTGCAGCTCCTTCAAACCTTGATGATCAGGGCGCTTTGAACTTTATTGAATTGGTAATGGAAAGTTTACGTTTGGGAGTTGAAGGTCCTGATCTAAGAATGAATTTGTTGAAGGATTATACGCGCAGATTGTCTGTGAAGAAAGGCCAAATGTTAACGGTTCCTGAGATGTTAGATTTGCTTATTCGATGGAACGCGTGTGAAAATAAAAATTTCGCTCCAGATGGAAAGGCCATTGCCTTGACTTTTGGAATAGATCATCTAGAAGATCAATTAGGAAAATAAAGAGCTATGAGAATGAATCTTACACCGGCTGTAAAAAACATTATTATTATTAATGTTCTTATTTACTTGGCTTGTTTTGTTGTTCCAGGATTGAACGACGCCTTAACTGGATATTATTTTGCCAGTCCGAATTTCAGACCTTGGCAAATTGTGACTCACATGTTCATGCATTCACAGTACGACTTCACACACATATTTTTTAATATGTATGCCCTGTATTTGTTTGGAACCGCACTAGAGAATTATTGGGGCACAAAGCGTTTCGTGATCTACTACATGACTTGTGGTGTTGGTGCTTTTTTCTTGCATATGGGGGTGAGTTATTTTGAAATACAAAAGATGATGCAGGTACTCTCGGATAGAGAGATTTATCAAGTGATGGTAACTGGATTAGAAGAGGGGAAATCGTATAAAGTTCAAATGGTTGAATTGTATTCGGCTGTCAATACAGGGGTAGTTGGAGCGTCAGGTGCTGTATTCGGGGTGTTATTAGGATTTGGTATGTTATTCCCAAATACGGAGTTAATGCTGCTGTTTCCTCCAATTCCGCTTAAAGCGAAGTATTTCGTTATGATTTATGGGGCGATTGAATTCTATTTGGCCATGCGTCAAACCACTGGGGATAACGTGGCCCATTATGCCCATTTGGGTGGAATGCTTTTCGGATATCTTCTGCTTAAGTATTGGCAGAAAAAGGGAGTTACATGGTAAATCGTTTTCGAAACGCCCCAATTGGACTGAAGTTTTTAAGTGCACTCATGGCACTGGGATTTATTATTCGATTGATAGTCGTTTTACTGTCTGTGAATTATTCGGGATCGGCCTATATCGCAACTTTTGATTCCTACATTGGTTTTTCTACAAGAAGTGAATCTTACACTTGGATTTGGACATGGTTAACCTATAGTTTCTTTCACGCACAAGTCAGTCACTTCGTTTGGAATTACGCGTTGCTGTTGCTCTTGATTTATTTATCAAATGATCGCTATTTCGGTCTGAAGGCTATTAAGTATTGGATTGCTGGAGCAGTTGGCGGTTTGTTTTTCCTGTTGTGTATTGAAGACGAGGTGTCATTGATTGGTGCTTCTGCAGGAATAACTTCATTGTGGGTTGGATGGTTGTTTTTTGATATTAGAAATGGCAAAAAAAGAGGAGTGGCTTTTTGGATGGGCTGCACGGTGTTTTTAATTTTGGAAGTAATTGATGTCTTGAATTATGAAGCTCATAACTTATCGCTATTTGCGCATTTCGGTGGTGGCGTTGGCGGTTTGATTTGGATGATTCTCGATAAATTTGATTTTGCACAAATGAATTGGATTGAAAAAATATTCTCGTGGTTTAAGCCCACGCCGAAACTCATGGTAAAGCGAAGCAACTTGAGGTTTCAAACCGACGATGAGTTTAACGCAGAGAAGAAATTGAAAGAAGACTATTTGAATTCAATTTTAGACAAGATCTCACGTTCAGGATTTGAAAGCCTTTCTAATAAAGAGAAATTGTTTTTGGAACAACAAAAGGAAAAGTGATGGAGTCACCTGCGAAGGAAATTAAGAAGTTGAGTCGTTGGGGAAAGTTCGTTCGCTTTGTTTTTCGACTATTTAGTCTTGTAGTTATTTCCTTCTATTTGCTTTCTTTCCTGTCTTCGCACTTCACACCCAGTGTTTTCAAGTTCTTTAGCGTGTTAGGTTTGTTTTTTTGGCCTCTTCTGCTTTTGTATTTAGTCGCTGCAATAGTAATGGCTTTTCGAAAGGAGTGGAAGTGGCTAATTGCTTTTGGTATATGTTTCACATTTTCAATTCCCGATTTATTTTCGTTTTTCAGTTTTTATTCAGGGAAGGCACAAACTTCAGGTGGAATTGGAATGACTGTCATGACCCATAATTCTCATCTCATGGGATTCTATGATGGGGAAAATGCAAAGAAAAATAGAGATGCGATATTGAATGAAATTCAACATGTGAAACCAAACATTCTTTGTTTGCAGGAGTGTTATTGGAATACAAATGGAGGCGATTTTTTATCGGAGCAGGCGCGAAATGAAATTCTTCCAGGATATTCGGTGCATGAAAGAACCACTCATGTGCTGTCTGACGGAGGGAGATTTGGGTTAGTAATTTTTTCTAGTTATCCGGTTGTAAGTCAAGGCCAGGTGCCTTTCGAAAACGAGGTGAATAACTTTTGTATTTACATGGATGTTTTAGTTGGAAGCGATACACTTCGAATTTACAATGCCCACCTCCAAAGTTTTCGTTTGAAGAAAAAATCACTTCAGTTATTCGACGAAAACATAGACATGAATGAAATTCAGAACGAGAGTAAGCCACTATTCATTCAATTGTATCGGTCGTCTCTCAAACGTTCGCAACAAGTTAACGTTTTAGCAGCTCATGTTGAGTCTTGCAAGTATAAAACTATAGTTATGGGCGACTTTAATGACACTCCAATTTCATATACTTACAATCGCTTAACACGAATATTAGAAGATAGTTTCAGAGATTCGGGAAGTGGAATAGGGAGTACATATCGCGGTCCTCTTTTGGGTTTGCGCATAGATTATGTTTTGCATAGTAAAGGGCTTCATGCCAATTCCTATTCAACGAGCGAAGCGGGTGCTTCTGATCACAGACCGGTTATCGTGAAATTTTAGATTTCCATTTCAGGCGGAAGTACTCATATGGTGTTATTGCAAGCAAGACCATTGCTAATCCGTAAAAGAAATCTTCCATAGGAACACTCCAAATTCGAATACCTAAATTGTACTTATTGTTATATCGAACAATAGCTTCAGAAATGTCAACTTGAGATGTATTTATCAAATCATATTCATAGAAATGAAGTCCCGTTAAAATTCCATTCGAAATAAAAAACGGAATGAGCAGAATGAACCAAGCGAATAGAAAGTATCCAAGAAATTCCGACCTGCGTTGCAAATGGAAGAGCAATAAAGCTCCGCAGAGAAGAGTAGCGCTGAATGTGTACCAGAGTTTTTCAATTCCAGCGTAAACACAAAGTCCAGCTGCTAATAAAGTGATGGTTGTGCCAGTAACATTTGTGAAATTTTTTGAAGGGGCTGTTTTTTTAAAATAACGAACGCATTCGAAAGTAAACACACACGCAAAAGGAACTGCCATGAAGAATAGCCATTCTTCAATGGGTAAGAGAAACCATCTTGGAGCCAAGGTATAGGTAGGATTGAAATTCCAAATACCCCAATGCGTAAATAGGATATCCCAAGGAATGTAAATCGCAGACATAAATAACAAACCAATGAAGAGTGCTTTAAATTTTTTATAAAAAGCAACACTCTTGTGGAAGCTTAAAAAGAATGGTCCTGCCAAGCAGAAGAGATCTACGAGAATGTATGCGTAGTTCGAACTCATTTCGATGCTTTCGCTTGTTTGAATTTGAGTTCAGATTTGAAGTATTTCATTGGTACAATTAGCATTCCGAAGCACTCTCCCTCTTCTTTGAATTGATTTTTATGATGAACTTTGTGTGCTTTGCGAATTGCACGGAAATAGAGGTTGTCGGTTTTGTCGAACCAATGAAATCTGCGGTGAATGAGCACTTCATGAACTAAGAAATATCCGATTCCGTATGCTAGAATTCCAAGGCCTATGAAAGTACGAAAGTCATTTCCATTCATCATACCGAACATAATAAGTAACCAACTTGGAATGGCGTAAATTAGAAAGAAAACATCGTTTTTTTCGAAAACTCCTGGTGTAGGTTGGTGATGGTCTTCATGGAAGTACCACATGAATCCGTGCATTACAAATTTATGTGTAAGCCAAGCCATTCCTTCCATGATACAGAATGTAATTACGACGATTGCAATATTGATTATCATGATTGATTCGAGTTATATTCAGTTACCCTATCGAGTGCAATAAGGAACCAAGGAGTGAAATTCTGAGGAGCTTTGTTTATTTCAGATTTCAAATCTTCAAGACTAATGTATCTGTAGTCTTCGACTTCTTCTAGATTCAATTTGGGCGCTTGATTTGACTGCCCGAAAAACACATGGTCGAATTCATGTTCGGTTAATCCGTTTTCAAACTCTGCTTTGTACACAAAAGAGAAGATTGGTTTTAATTCGCATTGCATTCCCATCTCTTCCTGAAGTCTTCTGTGGGCAGCGTCTTGAACGTTTTCATTTTCCCTTGGATGTGAACAACATGTGTTTGTCCATAAGCCTCCACAATGGTATTTCGAAGATGCTCGTCTCTGAAGTAAGAGTTTTTTGTCAGAGTTGAAAATAAAGACTGAAAATGCCCGATGCAACAGCCCTTCGACATGAGCCTGTTGTTTTTCCATTGTACCAATGGCATTGTCTTTTTCATCTACGAGCACCACGTATTCCATTACAGCTGGCTGTATTTAGATTTTAGGTCGTCACTTATATTTTCACTTTGAATCATAAACTGAATAACGATTCTCCAAAATGCTTTTGTCTTATTCAATTTCCCAGATGAAAGTGATTGGTAAATGTAGTATGAATCTTCATTGAGTTTGTCGTGATATTGCAACATCCAAGGCGCTTTGTCTTGAACAGAGTATCGTAGGAAACGAAGTTCTTCATTCCAATAATCGTTTGCAATAGCTTTTTCAAGCATATCTTTTCCTCGACTGAAATAACTGAGTTTATCTGCAGGGTTTGAGACAAGTTCAGCATACATGGCTGTTGCAACACCGAAGTAAGCTTGTTGCGTATTGTTTCGGTTAGTAAGGTTAGCGCAATAATTATAGAACTCTTTTTTAGCAGGTTCGTTTTGAGCGGAGATAAAGAGTTTTTGACATTGAATTTCCTGACCAGAAATGGAGAATGCTACTGAAAAAAAATATACAAGAAAGAATGAACTTATACTTAAAAATTTCATCACAATAAATTTAGATTGTGTTGCAGATAACTTTTTGCAAGCAGAGCAATTTTCTTTGGATTAGCAACTCGAACCCGTTCTTTTAAAATGCGTTCGCAAGGAAGCGCTTGTATTTTTAAGAATAACTTGTAGTAATATTTAAACGCAATGAGAACACCGAAACGCGCTTCTTTAGGAAGTTGAAGTATTCCAATGTATGCTTGCTTGAAGTCTTCATTAATCTCTTTTTCGATTGCTTTTTTAGTCGGTTCGTCGAATTGTGTCATGTCTACATTCGGGAAATAAACTCTCCCAAGTGCGTTGTAATCGGCATGTAAATCGCGAAGGAAATTGATTTTTTGAAACGCTGCGCCAAGCTTCATCGCTGATGGTTTTAGCTTTTCATATTCAGCGCGATTTCCGTTAACAAATACATGCAAACACATGAGCCCGACAACTTCAGCAGAACCGAGAATATACGTTTCGTATGAATCTCTATCGTGTTCTATCTGATGAAGATCCATTTCCATACTTTTCAAAAAAGTATCTACAAGTTCCCACTCGATGTTGTATTTGTGATAGGTATGTTGGAAAGAGTTTAAGATTGGATTCAAAGAAATACGCTCCTCAATGGCAAGCACGGTATCTTTTCGAAATCGTGCCATCAATTCATGTTTGTCATAATCATGAAAAGTGTCGACGATTTCATCGGCAAATCGAACGAACCCATAGATAGCGTAAATCGGATTTCGAATTTCTTTTCCGAGAGTACGAATTCCCAAGCTGAAGCTCGTGCTGTAGGCATGCGTAGTTAGCTTACTGCAGTCATAGGAAACGTTGTCGAATAGTGGTTTACCTGTCATGATATTATGATTGAAAAAGAAGTTTGTTCATGGTTTCGGCAGCAAGCTGTCCACTAATAATGCTCGGAGGCATACCAGGGCCAGGCACGGTAAGCTGTCCCGCATAAAACAAGTTGCTTAGTTTTTTACTTCTCATAGCTGGTTTTAAAATTGCTGTTTGTTTTAGCGTGTTTGCTAACCCGTAGGCATTGCCTTTGTAGCTATTGTATTCAGAGATGAATTCTTCGTGTGCGAAGCTTCGTTTGTAGACGATGTGTTCTCGAATAGACTCTCCAGTGCGCTTTTCCAATCGGTCGAGCATGTTTTGAAGGTATGTGTCTCTCAACGTTTCGTCGCTTTTTAAATCTGGAGCCACGGGAACCAACAAGAAAATATTTTCACAGTTTTCAGGTGCTACTGAATCGTCTGTTTTAGAAGGAACGCAGGCGTAGAAGAGTGGCTGAGTGGGCCATTGCGGATTATCGTAGATTTCTTTCGCGTGGCGATCAAAAGGCTCGTCGAAAAACAAATTGTGATGAAGTAAATTGTTAACTCGCTTATTCACTCCCAAATAAAACAGAAGGGAAGAAGGTGACATGGTTCTTGAATTCCAATAATCTTCTGTATAACTTCTGTCCTTTGGCGCAAGCATTTTTGTTTCAACGTGGTGATAATCTGCACCAGCAATTACTGCGTCTACGTCAAAGGTTCCAGATGATGTTACGATCCGGTTTGCTTTGCCATTCATTGATTCTATTTGAAAGACAGTGCTGTTATAATGAAAGGTAACTCCGAGTTTTTTTGCAACTTTTTCCATTGCTTTTGGAATTTCGCCCATTCCATTTTTTGGGTACCACGTGCCAAGTTCAAGGTCTGCATAATTCATTAAGCTATACAAGGCGGGCGTTTTTTCGGGTTTAGCTCCCAAGAACAGAACAGGGAATTCTAACAATTGAATAATTTCCGGATGTTTGAAATATTTCCGAATGTGAGACGAAATAGAATTGAATAAGTGAATGCGAACGGCAGCTTTTAACAGTTTGAGATCAAGAAATTCTGTTGCTGAAAGCGATGGCTTCCAGACGAATTCTCCGATTCCGGTTTCATATTTATATTTCGCCTCCGAAAGAAATTTTTTCAGATTCTCTTTGCTTCCGGGCTCTAATAATTCGAGTTGATCTCCCAAAGCTTCCGTAGAAGCAGGAACGTCGAGTATTTTATTTGAAAAGTAAACTCTGTAAGATGGATCTAATCTTTCTAGCGAATAATAATCACTTCTTTTCTCACCGTATTGTTCGAAGAATTGATCAAAAACTTCGGGCATCCAATACCAGCTTGGTCCCATATCGAAAACATATCCATCTTTCTCAAACACTCTACAACGGCCACCAGGAGTGGCGTGTTGTTCGAACACGTGGGTTTCAAAGCCCAACTGAGCCAATCGACTTGCAGCAGATAGACCTGCAAAGCCAGCACCTATAACGGCAACACGTTTTCTCATAAAGATAAAACACCATTGTGTGCTTTTTGTTCTTGACTAACGGGAAAATTGCTAGTTGTGAGTGAAGATAGGCTTAAATTCTATCGAACCCTAATTTTCTGACCGATTTTTAAATTCGAAGAGGGCTTTATTTTGTTGAGTTTACACAACTTAGATACAGTGGTTCTGTTTTTTGAGGCAATAGAAGAAAGAGTATCTCCTCTTTTAACGGTATGATATTTACTGCCTGCACCACCTTTGGAGTTATTTGCGGCCGGCGCTGCAGGGGCGGTCGTTGGAGCGTTTAGTTTTTTCTTTGTTAATTCGAACACCGGCGATTTCAAGGCCTTTTGATTTGGCGTAATCATGTAGGCTGGATCAAATGGATTTCCAAGGTATCTCGTTTCGAAGTGCAGGTGAGCTCCGTAGGATCTTCCTGTATTTCCACCCAAGCCGAGTATTGTCCCAGCTTGCACGTATTGTCCGGGAGCTACCATTCTTGCAGACATGTGTGCGTACAAAGTCTCTAAACCGTTGGGATGTCTGACTACAACCACATTTCCGTAGGTGTCGCTGTATTGAGAAATTCGCACCAACCCTTCGAACATGCTGTAAACAGGGTCTCCTGTGTCTAAATCTAAATCTAGTCCAGCATGAAGTCGACCCCAACGCGGACCAAATGGTGAGGTCTGCCTTCCAATGTCAGTAGGAAAAGCAAAATCACAGGAGTCCTTTATGAGTTGGAAGAACAAAGACGAGTCGTTGGGGAAAACCACGTTTCTCTTTTTGTGCCATATATTCTCAGTATCCCAACTTTGGTAATTGGCATAGCTTGGAATATTCAGAAGAGAATCTGCAAGGCCTTTCAAGTTGAGATTAATCTCAGGGATGTTAGGAGTCGCGTATATAGACGACTTTTTTACTTTAATGTAGTCTGAAGCGTTTGCCCAAGATGCCGTATCGGCCATTAATTCCAGGGCAGACTCTATTGCTCCTGAGGGTTGTGCATAGGAGAAAGTGCCCAAAAGCACCAAGCAAACTATGAATAAAAGTCTCCTAAACATCTTGAGCAAAAATAAGGATTAATTTCTTAACTCAATTTTGACGTTAATTTCAGAGATTTGCGAAATGAATAAAGTTGATTTACTTGTTATTTCTGCTCATCCAGATGACGCTGAAATTAGTGCGGCAGGCACAATTTTAAAATCTGTAAAAGAGGGAAAGAAAGTTGCGCTTGTAGACCTAACTCAGGGCGAGAGAGGAACTCGCGGAAGTGCTGAACTTCGTATGATTGAGGCGGAAAAGGCCTCTGAGGTTATGGGCATTCATTTTAGAGAGAATTTGAAATTAGCAGATTGTTTTTTTTCCGATACACCTGAAAATAAGATGCGGGTGATTGATGCTATTCGAAAGTACAAGCCGGAAATTGTTTTTACTAATTCACTAAGAGACAGGCATCCTGATCATGCCCGTGCAGCCAAGTTGGTGGCAGATTGTTGTTTCTATTCCGGACTTCCGAAAATTGAAACCAATTTTGAAGCTTGGCGTCCTCGTGCCGTTTATCACTTCAATCAGGATTATTACAATCGACCTGATTTTGTCATCGATATTACACCTTACATGGAACAAAAAATTGAAACGTTAAAATCTTTCTCAAGTCAGTTTTACGATCCAAATTCAGAGGAACCCATGACGCCAATTTCTGGAAAGGAATTTTTCGATTTTATAAAAGGAAGAGCCTTGGATTTCGGTCGTTATGCGGGCTATCAATACGCCGAGGCATTCGTTGCTTCGAGGCCTATGGGCATGCGTGATGTGTTCAGCTTAGACTAATTTTTCTTTTTGTTTCAATTTGAAATAGAGAAAAACTTGCACCAAGCATTGGGCGCAAAATGCTGCGGAAGCGGCCAAACAAGCACCGTTGATATTGTTACTGGGGATTAGAAAAATCGAGAGGCAAATCGCAACAGAAAAGCCTGAAACAGCTGAATAGAAATTGTACTGATGGAGTCCTTTTCCCGAAAATAAATGTGCAAAAGATACAGTGGCTGCATTAGCAATTATTCCGGGTACTAGGAAGAAAAAACCTTCCTTTAAAAAAGCAATGTCGTAATCAACAAACACTGCGAGCCAATTATTCGGTACGAGCAAGAAGCAGAATGTTCCGAAAGTAGTGGTGGGAATTCCAATAATTAAATAGCGTCTGGTTAAGGAGATATGTTCTGTGAAATTTGAAGTTTGGGCAACGCGGGAAGCGAGTATAGATGATAAGCTTTTTACTACAGACCAAAGTGCTTCAGCAACATACATGAGTATTGAGAATACTCCGGCGAAGACTTTTCCTTCTGCGCTTGAATTCTCAAGAAAATATAAATAGGAACGCTGATTGCCCAGATGGAATATATTTCCAAGTTGTGCGTAACCACCGAGCTTAGCCGTTTGTTGCAAATCGTTTTTCGTTAATCCGAAGCTCATGCTTTTCCAAACATGTGCTGTGAGAAAGAATCCCACAGATGCAGTAAGTATAAACGAGAGAACCTGTCCAGAAACGAAAGCAAAAACTCCCCAATCTGTTGCTAGATAAAAACAAGCGACAAAAATCAAAGAAGAAACGGATTGTGTGAAGAGTAAAACCTGATAAGATTCAATTTTTTCTTTTCCCAATAGGATCATTTGTTGCAAAACGAAAATAGCCTGCAACGTTCCTAATAGGAGGGTGAATCCGATGAAAGGAGCGCCTAAAAGTAGGAGTAACACGAAAGTTAAACATGCACTTATTGCTATCCATAGGAGCGAAGGAAGCGCAATTTTGTGCTCTCCAATTCGTGGAATTAAATAAATAAGGGCTCCACCGCCGATGAATTGACTTAACGTTGCGAGTATTAATATTCCAAAGTTTATGAGTGCAATTGTCCCTTGCCCTTCAACATGAACAAAATGCAAATTCATTAGCACAAGAATCAAAGCTGAAATCAATCCGAAGACGCGATTCAATATGGAAAGGAATTCTACTCGCTTCATTTATTCGTTGCTTGCTGGTACGCGTCTATGAATTTTTTTCCAACTGAATTGAAAGAGAAATTGTCTTCGGCATAAGCCGAAATTTCCTCACGATTAACTTCAAGAAACTCGTTATGTGACGCTGAAAATGCGCTCAAAAGTTGATCTTCATTTTTAGCGTCAATGAGTTTGTTCCATCTGGAAAAGCCCATATGCTCTGAGATTCCGCCAACACGTGTTGCAATGATGTTCATTCCGCTTGCCATTGCTTCAATCATTACGAGAGGTAAATTTTCGTAATTACTGAAAAGCACAAACGTATGAGCGGCATTCATTTTTTCAGCAACTTCTTGTTGGTTCATTGTTCCGAAAAAAGAAATGCAGTCTTCGCGAATGAAGAGCTCAGTGCTTCTCTTTTTCCAGTATTGAATATCACCATCACCTCCGAGTTCAAGATTAACTTCTTCCACTTGATCAGAGAATTTCTTCCAAACGTTAAGAATGCCTTCTATGTTTTTGTGGTTGTTGTCTAAGTGAGAAATGTGAAGGAAAGTATGTGTAGATTTTTTGTTTTTAATCTTGAAATATTCTGTATTCACAACATTCGGAACGATAAGAGAACGCTTGTTGAATCTGAGTTTGCGCATGGCTTGCTCGAGTTGTTGTGTAACGGGAAGAAGAAGATTTGCATGATTTGCTACAAATCGCATATAGCTGCGAATGTGTGTTGGCAAGGGGCCTCTTTCATCTGGATGATAGCCGGTCCAGTTATCGGAAATTACAAAGGGGATTTTCCATTTCAGCTTAATGAAAAGTGCCTGCCATCCCTCGGGCCAGATCATATTCATTTGAACGATGTCTGGCATGTTTGTGTTGAAGTTGATGTGGGCAATGCCTTTTTTTAGGGCGCGAATTCTATTTCGAAAAAGAAAGCCATTGGATGAATAGTATACCCGGACAATACGAACATGGCTCTCTTCGGTCTCTTCAATTGTAAAATTTTCAAGCATGCTATTCTTGGAAAGATAGAGCACCGTCACTTTTGCGAACAAGGCTACTGCTTCGGCATGACGTTGAACGAAATTGCCAAGAGTAGGGTGGGTTTTGCTAGGAAACCAACTGCTTAAAAAGAGGACATGAAATTGACTTTTCACTGTTGCAAGATACAAATTCAAAAAAATACTCGGGTCTATTTGTGCAAATAGAATGAATGTGTTTATCTTTGCGGCCTCTTAGACGGTGGTTTTAGCTCAGTTGGTTAGAGCATCAGTTTGTGGTTCTGAGGGTCATGGGTTCGAATCCCATAAGCCACCCCACTAGAAAAAGAAAAGGTCGACTTTGTCGACCTTTTTCGTTTGTATAATTTCGGTTTAGTGAATTCCCTTAGATGCCAAATATCTTTCAGCGTCTAACGCTGCCATACATCCTGTTCCTGCTGCTGTAATTGCCTGACGGTAGGTTTTGTCTGCTGCATCGCCTGCAACAAATACACCTTCAACGTTTGTTTTTGATGAACCTGGTGTGTTCAAGATGTACCCGGTTTCATCTGTATTTATGAACTCCTTGAAGACGTCTGTATTCGGCTTGTGACCAATGGCTACGAAAAAGCCTGTAATGGCTACAGTGCGACTTTCACCTGTTACCGAATTTTTGAAGATGGCACCTTCAACTCCGTCTTTACCCAAAATATCTTCTGTGGTAGAATTCCATAGTACTTCAATATTTGGAGTGTCCATTACACGGTGTTGCATAGCCTTCGATGCACGCATTTTGTCGCTTCGAACGATCATGTAAACTTTCTTACAAAGCTTAGCGAGGTACGTTGCTTCTTCAGCTGCAGTATCTCCTGCACCAACGATTGCCACTTCTTGATTTCTATAGAAGAAACCATCACAAACGGCACAAGCACTAACACCTCCACCTAGGTTTCGCAAACGAATTTCGTTTTCAAGTCCTAACCATTTTGCTGAAGCTCCAGTTGCAATAATTACAGAATCAGCAGACACCACATGCTTTCCGTTATCAATCTCTACGTAGTGTTTACTTCCTGAAAAATCTACTTTCGTGACCCATCCATTGCGTATGTCTGTTCCGAAACGCTTCGCTTGATTTTCTAAGTCGGCCATCATTTCTGGTCCTTTAACTCCAGAAGGATAACCAGGGAAATTATCAACCTCAGTTGTATCCATCAATTGACCACCTGGTTGCTGACCTTGGTAGATTACCGGTTTCATGTCGGCACGAGCTGCATAGATAGCTGCTGTGTATCCTGCGGGTCCGCTACCGATGATGAGACATTTGATGTGTTCGTTCGCTTCCATAGTATTCTAGTTTTTTTTGAGTGGACAAATATAGTGTGAGTGAAGTTTGACACTGTGTGATTTTACACACAGGTTATTCAAAGGCTTTAATAAGGAATGCGTCCCAAAGCGGATCTTCTGGCGGTGGGGCAGAGATTACAACAGGAGTCTTCTTTACCGGGTGTGTGAATTCAATTTTTCTCGCATGAAGATGAATGCTTGCATTGTCGTTGGTGCGCTTACTTCCATACTTGATGTCGCCTTTGATTGGACAACCGAGTTGTGATAGAGTTGCTCGAATTTGATGGTGTCTTCCTGTTTTCGGATAAACTTCTACAAACGTATAATGGTCGCCTTTTCCAACTACTTTGTAATTCAATTCCGATTCTTTTCTGTCTTTTCCCGGTTCATTGTAGAAGAAAGATTTGTTTTGTTTTTCATCTTTCCACAAATAATTAATCACATGCCCTTCGAGCTTCGGCGGTGTATCCTGCACAACAGCCCAATACGTTTTCGAGACATCACGTGTTTTAAAATCTACCGTTAGTCTTGAAAGAGCTTTACTTGTTTTGGCATAAACCACAACACCGCTAACGGGTCTGTCTATGCGATGAATGGTTCCGCAAAAAACTTCTCCGGGCTTGTTGTATTTCTTTTTAATGTATTCCTTAATGATGTCGCTAAGAACAACGTCTCCGGTTTTATCGCCTTGGACAATATCTGAATTGCGTTTATTCACAGCAATAATGTGATTGTCTTCATACAGCACGCGAAGGTTCTCGATGGTAGTTACTTCGAGCGGTTTCTTCGGAGCACGGTCCCATTGTTTGGGCGTGTTTTTTTTCATCAATATTGCTCTTTGTCGTTTGGGAAATCAACGCTTCTTACATCTTGAACATATTGCTGAAGAGCGCCGCGCATTTGCTCGCCCATGTTTAAATATTTACGCAAGAATCTCGGAGTGAATCCTTCCGTAATTCCCAGCATATCGTGTAATACCAATACTTGTCCGTCAACGTCACTTCCCGCGCCAATTCCAATGACTGGAACATGCACTTCTTGCGCAACGCGCTTGGCAAGCGCTGCTGGAATTTTTTCCAAAACAATTGCGAAACAACCACTTTCAGCCAACAGTTTTGCGTCATGAATGAGCCTTTCTGCTTCAGCTTCTTCTTTCGCGCGAACCTGATAGGTTCCGAATTTGTAAATGCTTTGAGGAGTTAATCCGAGGTGTCCCATAACCGGTATTCCAGCCGTTAAAATACGTTTGATGCTTTCCACAATTTCTTCACCGCCTTCCATCTTAATAGCATGTCCGCCTGTTTCCTTCATGATACGAATGGCAGAGTTTAAGGCCTCTTTCGAATTTCCTTGGTAAGATCCGAAGGGCATATCTACAACAACCAATGAACGCTTACAAGCGCGAACAACACTTGCTGCGTGATAAATCATTTGATCCAATGTAATTGGCAATGTGGTCTCGTGGCCAGCCATAACATTGGAAGCAGAGTCACCCACAAGAATGACATCTATTCCAGATTGATCAACGATAAGAGCCATTGAATAATCGTATGCAGTGAGCATAGCAATTTTTTCACCTTTGTTCTTCATTTCCTGAAGGGTATGAGTAGTGACTCTTCGAACTTCTTTATTTACTGACATGCGTGTAATTTTTGAGAGACAAAAGTGAGGATTATTCTTTTACAAATATTTTTTTCGAAACAATTCCGTTCAAACTATCAGAAATTTGAATGGCATACATTCCGTTGCTGAATGAAGACACGTCTATTCGTGTGGAACCTTGATTCTGCATATTTCCTAATTCAATTAACTTTCCTTGTATGTCGAAAATGGAGTAGGTTAGCCCTCTGAATTGTGCATCGGCAACCACTTGAATGTAATCTTGAGCAGGTGAAGGATAAATTCTGAAGATGGATTCTTCTTCCTCTTTTACACTCACATTCGACTGGAAATGTGCTGTGAATTCAGCGTTGTTCAGGGAAATATTTCCAAGCCAAACAGAGTCAAGAATATCATTAATTAAACTGCTGTTTTCCCAGTATGCGAATTCATATCCTGGATTTGCAATGGCTTCAATTTTCACCGGCACTCCGTCGAAGTACACTCCTGTCCAAGGGTATTCAGTAGGTTGAATGGTACTAATGTGAATCTGCCCTGAACCCACTGGAAGAACATCTAATGTTACATCTACTTGATTGGGTAAGTTGAATCGTCCTTGAATGTGATTGCGAACTTGTTCTGTTCTGCAAAGCAATTCTGATTGGAATGTCAAATGATTATTGTAGAAATTATCCATTTGTCCTGGAACATTATTCGCATCTCCCCAGCGCTGGTATTCATTCGGCATTTCAGGTGCTGTGAGATTGAAATAACGATTCTCTACTGCAATAAGCCTTTCAGGACGGTAGTTGGTGTTCATCAAATCTGCGAAGCGGTTGATGAAGTAGTTTTTGTATTGTGTGTTTTGGATGCTCTTCAGCCAAATGTTGATGTATGGATTGTCGGTACTCTGTCCTGAGATATAATCGATATGATTGAAAAAACAGTCTGTCCAAGCATTCGGATTTAGCGCTAATTCCAAATCGATGGTTGCGAAACGCCATTTGTTGTTGGTCACATTAGAGCGGTGAATTTTTATGTTGTTCTGAGGCCAATCAACATTGCCCATCCACGATTCAGAGATGATGTAATCGGTATAGTAAGTCATGTCGAAATGCTGATCAGCATCATTCCAATAGCTAGGACTGCCTGCATTCAAATTATTGAATGCGTTATATGAATTCCAGAAATTATCTGTTGAACCTTCTAATGCACGGAGTACTCCTCCATACCAATAGCTTAGCGACATAATTTCTACAGAATCTTTGTTGGCGCCTTCATTTTCTTTGAACATTTCGGCATTATATTTTTCTCGGAGTTCGTACAATCCAAAATACTGTCCGTTTATATATACGGTTGCAGGTCTGTATGCGCTGTAGTTGGCATTTGCTCCGCGACACATGAGTTCTGCCTGACAAGCTTCTTTGTATGGAAGAATTAAGTATTGATTACTTCCGTTGCGTAAATAGAATTCAGAATATTTATTTCTGTTGGGTCTTCCCGGAATAATTACCTCGCTTACTGGATTTTCACCAAGAACGCTGTGTGCTAATTCCAATCGGAACGAGTGCTGCGGATTTGATCGGCTTCCACCCGCGCCGCCATCGATTTGCATTCCTGTGTTCTGTGAAAACATAAGCGGATGACCCGGAATAGAATCGAAATAGTCAATGTGCGCGCTGCGCAACCAGTCTTGGTCCCAATTGTCGAAGATTCCCTCGCTTCCATATAGATTTGAATTGTCTGTGGTGATGGAAAGTATAGGCGTGGTGTGACTAATATTGAAAAGGAATGAGGCTGAAGTTACGTTACTCGGAATGTAGTTTGGTTTGAATGCTCTTG
Source organism: uncultured Chryseobacterium sp. (assembly GCA_964385405.1). Lineage (GTDB taxonomy): Bacteria > Bacteroidota > Bacteroidia > Flavobacteriales_D > Sanyastnellaceae > CAIZGX01. Next base: position 98,409 of record CAYLOT010000001.1, read on the forward strand.
CACGAAGAATTCTTGACTGGAAGAATGGGATAGGTGTTCCAGTATAAACTGGTGAGTTGAAATTTGGTTCACTTCCATCTGTTGTGTACCGAATTGTTGACGGAGCCGCATTCAAGTCGAGAATAGAAACATCAAAAGGCGTTGTGTACACACCGGGATTGTGGTCGAAAAGTGGTGCAATAGCATAGCCCAATGCAGGTGCCTGGTTGTTACTTGATTCAGGTGTTGGATTGGCAAAAAGCGAATTTGAGTTGGAACCATTCGGATACCTTCCAATACTCATGTCGATGGCCTGACAATTAATGAATAAACTATTTTCAAGAACCTGTGAAGGGTTGAATAGAAACAGTGTGTCTCCACTTCCAGAAAGCTTGAAATTGGTATGGAATTGGGTTCCTGAATTAGGAAGGAATGCATTTGTCATGGCAACATCTGGTGTGTTCTTCATGGCAATTTCGATGTAAGTATATTCCACAGGGTCTGTGGCCGCGACATTAAATCCAAGCGAATTGATGGGTCCAGCAGAGAGTCCTGCAGCTGTCAGTTCGGCAGCAGGGATTAACATTTGGTTGCGAGCACTCCAATACCAGTTGCCATAAGGAGCTGGATAGTCTGTATTTCCATTTTGAATGTTGCCAGTTCCTATGGTAACGCCATTTAATTTCATGTTTGGACGTTGGTTAACAACGGTTCCGAGAACAGCTGAGCACGATGCTTCACTGCCGTCATTGAAAGCGAAGATTGTTGAGCCGTAGGGTGTAGCAGATTGTCTAAATTGAGAATTTGTGATGTAACCAGTATTGCTCCATGAGCAAACGTTTACCGCAATACTAGAAACACCGTCCCATTGAAAGGGTGTGGTAAAATTGTGGGTGTTCCAACCGACAACAGGGGTGAACGAGCCTGTGTTTATAGTGGTAGTGAATGGGGCAGTTGCAAATCGATTTTTTTCACTACAAAAAACAACAAGAAATTCTCCGGGATTAAGGGTGTAATGGGGAAAAGTCCATTCAGTTGGAGTGGTTGAGTTGTCGGTTAAAGAATAACCGAAAAGATCTACGGCATTGGTTCCAGCATTATAAAGTTCAATCCAATCCTCAAACTCTCCGTCTTCATCGGCAATAAGGCTGTAGTTCTTATTGCTTCCTTCGTTAATAACCACTTGGGCAGAAGCGAAGTTGTACATGACAATCGCGGAAAAGAATACAAGTAATTTTTTCATTCTCTAAAGGTACTAATTCTATTTGGCTTTCATTTCTTGAAGTTCCTTGCTAATGGCTTCCTCAACAAGTGGTTCCATGATAAGGTATCCAGAAACGTTTGGGTGCACCCCGTCTTCACCCAATTCAATGCGAAGACCATTCCGTTCATCTTTCATTGGCGTGTGAAAGTCTACAAATGTTATGTCATGAGTTTCGGCGTAGAAACGTAAAGCTTTATTCAATTCGATGATTTTTTCAGCAGGCTCCCTACCAGGACTCCAAGGATAATCGAAGACAGGAAGAATCGAACACAGAACTACTCTGATGTCGTTGGCTCTCGCTAATTCAATCATGGAGAATATGTTGTCCTCGATCATGTCCAGAGAAACTATCCCGGTATTTCCTGCAATGTCATTGGTGCCCCCAAGGAAAACTACAACTTTCGGATGTAAATTAATGACGTCGGCACGAAAGCGGAGCAACATCTGTGAGGTAGTTTGTCCGGCTATTCCTCGGTTAACATAGGATTTTCCAAGAAAGAATTCAGGGTGGATGTTTTTCCAGAATTCCGTAATTGAGTTTCCCATGAAGACAATTCGATCTTCATTATCTGTTGGGTTCTCAAGTAAGGTATTGGCTTTTCTGTAATAATTTAAATTGGCCCAATCTTGGCCATTTACAGTGCTATTCAATGTCAACATAAAGCCAAGGAAAAGTAATTTTCTGCTCATAAGTTCTTTTCAAAGTTAGCCCAGCCCTTGCGTAATTCATTGTGCTTCGTTGATAATTTTAAATTTAAGGGTTCGAGCCAAGACAGTTTCGCGTTTTCTTCGAAGAAAATTAAGAGATATGTCGGCTTTTGAAATTGTTGGTGGCAATGCTTTAAAGGGAACTGTTATTCCGCAAGGAGCGAAGAATGAGGCGTTACAAATTATATCTGCAGTATTGCTTACCGCAGAGCCCGTAATTATTCGCAATATCCCGGAGATTATTGATGTGTTAAAGTTGATAGACCTGCTTCAAGATATTGGAGTGAAGGTGGAAAAGTTGGCCAAGGGCGAATTCAAATTCATTGCCGACGATGTTAATCTTGAATATTTAAAGACAGAAGATTACAAGAAAAAGGCAGCGGCTTTGCGAGGATCAATTATGTTAGTTGGTCCTATGCTGGGCAGATTCGGGCAAGGTTATATTCCGAAACCAGGTGGTGATAAGATTGGTCGTCGTCGGTTAGATACCCACTTCACAGGTTTCCAAAACCTAGGCGCAACGTTTAACTACGATGCAGTAAATTATTTCTACAGTGTAACGGCACCGCGCTTGAAAGGCGCATACATGCTGTTAGATGAGGCCTCTGTTACAGGAACTGCAAATATTCTCATGGCGGCAGCATTGGCAGAAGGTACAACAACCATTTACAACGCCGCTTGCGAACCTTATTTGCAACAGTTGTGTAAAATGATTAACCGCATGGGCGGAAAGATTTCTGGAATTGGTTCGAATTTATTAATCATTGAAGGGGTGGAGAAATTAGGTGGAACCGAGCACAGATGTCTTCCGGATATGATTGAAATTGGGTCTTTCATTGGAATGGCCGCCATGACAAAAGGAGAACTTCTAATTAAAAATGTATCATATAACGACTTAGGAATTATTCCCGAAATGTTCCGTCGCATGGGTATTCAGGTAGATTTGGTGAACGGCGATGATCTGCATATTCCAGCGCAAGATTCGTATGAAATTGATACGTTCATCGACGGTTCTATCATGACCATTAGCGATGCGCCTTGGCCTGGATTTACTCCCGATTTAATTTCGATTGCTTTGGTTACTGCAACCCAAGCCAGAGGATCGGTGCTTATTCATCAGAAAATGTTCGAGAGTCGTTTGTTCTTCGTTGACAAACTGATTGATATGGGGGCGCAAATCATTTTGTGCGATCCGCATAGAGCTACAGTTATTGGACTTGATCGTAAGTCTACCTTGAAAGGCGTAACCATGTCTTCTCCAGATATTCGTGCGGGAGTTTCCTTATTAATTGCCGCATTGAGCGCGAAAGGAAAGTCAACAATCCAGAATATTGAGCAGATTGACCGTGGTTACCAAGACATTGAAGCGCGCCTGCAAGCATTGGGAGCAGATATTAAACGCGTCTGAACTCTTTGGCAAGAACTTTGGCTTGTGCGCAGCTTACTGTTCTATATTTGAAATGAATTCAACAATTATGAAAAAAAATCTTGCCCCTTTGGCTTTGCTACTCGCAGTAGTAGCAATGTTCAGCTTCACTTCGGTTAAGCAGAATGAAATCAAACCATTATCAACTAAAATCGGATTGCAGATTGGAGACGAAGCCCCGAATATTGTTATGAAAGGTGTGGACGGTAAGGACCTGAAGCTTTCTTCGTTAAGAGGCAAAATGGTTTTAATAGATTTCTGGGCTTCATGGTGCGGTCCATGTCGTAGAGAGAACCCGAATGTTGTTGCGGCCTACAAGAAATACAGCAATGCAAAATTCAAAACGGCAAAAGGATTCGAAATCTTTTCTGTAAGCTTCGATCAAAACAAAACGGCATGGGAAGAAGCCATTGCAAAAGATGGATTGTTGTGGAAGTACCATGTTTGTGATATGAAAGGATGGGCAAACGCTGCCGGACAGTTGTACGGAATCTCAAGCATCCCTTCAAGTGTATTAATTGACGAAAATGGAATTATTGTCGCGAAGAACCTTCGCGGACCTGCTTTGGACATGGAGTTAGACAAGTATGTAGCTTCGTTCAATTGATCTGAATATATAAGTTATCTTTGCGGGCCGAATCTTTTCGGCCCGTTTTGTTTTCTGACAGCCTGTCGCTCTTTTTGGCTTGGCTTAACGATTGTCAAAAGGGAATTACATTAAATTTTGGGATATGACAGAAGAATTGAATGACAATCAGTCACAAGAATTGGAAAACAACGAGGTGAATGAGACACCCACCGAAGAGACCGCAGCAGAATCTACCACTGAAACTGCGGCAGAGCCTTCAGCAGAGGAGTTAGTTGCAGAATGGAAGGATAAATATGTACGCTTGACAGCCGATTTCGAGAACTTCAGAAGACAGCGAAATCTTGAACGCGTGGAATTGTTGAAAAATGCTTCGAAAGATGTTATAGTTGGACTGCTTCCTGTGCTTGACGTATTCGAATTGGCAATGAAGGCCAATGAGACGAGCGAGGATATTCAGGCGGTGAAAGAGGGATTTGCCTTGATTTACGGGAAATTAATGGCAGAGTTGGAGAAGAAAGGTCTTAAGGCTATGGAGAGTACCGGGCTTCCCTTCAATGTAGATTTTCATGAGGCAATTACAGAGTTCCCTGCTCCAACGGAAGAGCAAAAGAACACTGTGATTGATACGCCCGAAAAGGGATATTTGTTGAACGATAATGTAATACGCTACGCCAAAGTAGTGGTAGGAAAATAATTATGGCAAAAAGAGATTATTACGACGTATTAGGCGTTTCGCGCAGTGCGAGTGAAGCCGAAATAAAAAAGGCTTATCGCAAATTGGCGATTCAATACCATCCTGATAAAAATCCAGACGATAGCTCGGCGGAAGAAAAGTTCAAAGAGGCTGCTGAGGCCTATGAGGTATTGAGTGATAATCAAAAGCGTCAGCGCTACGACCAATTCGGTCATGCCGGTATGGGCGGCGGCGGCGGTGGCGGCTACGGTGGTGGAATGAACATGGACGATATCTTCTCTCAGTTCGGAGATATCTTCGGAGGTTTCGGAGGAGGTGGAAGTAGATCGGGTGCCAGAAAAGTGAAGGGAAGCAATCTTCGCATTCGCGTTAAATTGAATTTGGAGGAAATTGCTTTTGGAACCACAAAAAAAATCAAGGTTTTCAAAATGGCGAACGCCGATGGCGTGACCTACGACACGTGTTCTACTTGCGGAGGTTCAGGGCAAATTCGTCGTGTGCAACAAACCATTTTAGGAGCTATGCAAACGGCAAGCACATGTCACGTTTGTAATGGAGCTGGAAAATCAATTAAGGACCGTCCGAAAGATGCCGATGCATACGGACAAGTGCGCAAGGAGGAAACCGTCGAAATCAAGATTCCTGCGGGTGTTGGAGAGGGAATGACCTTGAATGTTTCAGGAAAAGGAAACGCGGGTCCATTCGGTGGAGTGCCTGGAGATTTGTTGGTTCAAATTGAAGAAGAAGAACACAGCGAATTGAAGCGCGACGGAATTCATTTGTATTATGACTTGTATTTGAATTTCGTAGATGCAGCCATGGGTGCAAGTATTGAGGTTCCATTGGTAAAAGGGAAAGCGCAGATTAAAATTGAGCCGGGAACACAAGCAGGAAAAATATTACGATTGAAAGGAAAAGGTCTTCCGGATGTAAACGGATACGGTTCAGGAGATTTGATGGTAAACATAAATGTTTGGACGCCTCAAAAACTTTCATCCGAAGAGAAAGAGATGCTCACAAAACTTCGTGAGTCTGAGAACTTCAAACCAAATCCTTCGGCGAAAGACAAGAGCTTTTTTCAACGTGTAAAAGAAATGTTTCAATAAGTGAGCTATGGAGCAGGAAGAAGAAAAATCTGAATTTGCACGCTACTTCCTGCAGATAGCATACGACGGAACAAATTACCACGGTTGGCAACGTCAACCGAATGCTCATTCGGTTCAAGAAGAAATAGAAAAGGCGCTTTGTAAAATTTTGCGTCTACCCAAAGTAGTTACTCTTGGTTGTGGTCGCACCGATACGGGTGTTCACGCGAGTGATTTTTATCTCCATTTCGTTCCTGAAATACATGATTTGAATGAAGCGGAAACGTTGTTTCGTTTGCAACAAGTTTTGCCAAAAGACATTGCGGCTTATCGTCTTTTCAGAGTGAACAATCGGGCTCATGCGCGTTTCGATGCGAATGAGCGATCTTATGAATATCGTATAGCAAAAAGAAAAGATCCTTTTCAACGCAATTACACCTACTTCTACGGGAAAGAATTAAATGTTGAAGCCATGAACAACGCTGCGCGTTTAATGTTGGGTATTCACGACTTTGCTTGTTTTTGTAAGTCTGGAGGTGGTCAGATGACTACCATTTGCGATGTAAGAGAGGCGAGATGGGAAGAGAAAGAGAGTTTGTTAATCTTCCACATTACAGCAGACCGATTCCTACGGAACATGGTTCGCGCAGTGGTTGGAACGCTTTTGCAAGTGGGAAGAGGTGAAATGAGTTTGGAAGAATTTCAAGAAGTGCTCAATAGCAAATCAAGAAATGCAGCGGGTGAAAGTGTTCGTCCGAATGGATTGTTTTTAACTCGAGTTATTTATCCGGAATCTACATTCCGAACAAATTAAAAGATGGCATCTGGTAAGGCATTTGATTGGAGAATATTTGGAAGGCTCTACAGCTATAGCAAGCCTTATAGAGGAGGATTCGCCTTGACACTTTTGTTGGTTTTAGTTCTCTCCGGATTGACTGTGGTTCGTCCAGAGCAGATGCGAAACATGCTAGATGTGGCAGTTCCCGGTGGTGATCCTATGCAAATACTGAATGTAGCCATTTGGTTTTTTGTTGTTTTGGCTCTGGAGATTCTACTTCAATACATTCAAACCCTTTCTGCAAATAGCGTTGCGCAAAGCATTACTTTGGACATGCGTGAAAAGGTCTATGCGCAGGTGATTCGATATAAGTTGAATTATTTCGATAGAACTCCTGTTGGACAATTAGTGACGCGACACATTGGAGACATCGACGGTATTGCGGAAGTGTTCAGTGTTGGACTTTTAGATATTATTCGAGATACGCTGAAACTGTTAGTGATTGTAGGTTTTATGTTTTTTCTCGATTGGAAATTGACGCTAATCGTTATGCTTCCCATTCCAATTTTACTTTGGGCAACGCGCTTGTTTCAACAAGCGGTGAAGAAATCGTTTCAGGATGTTCGAAATGAAGTTGCACGCATGAATGTCTTTGTGCAGGAGCACGTCACGGGAATGAACATTGTGCAATTCTTCAACCGGCAAAAAGTAGAAAATGAAAAGTTCATAGAGATTAATGCGCAGCAACGCGATGCCCACATCCGAGGTATTTGGGCATATTCTGTGTTCTTTCCAGTGGTTGAAATTCTATCTGCACTTTCAGTTTCTTTATTGCTTTGGTGGGGTGTGAAGTCGAGTTTGAATTTGGAAATGTCTCCGGGACTGATCCTTGAGTTCAGTACATTCATAGCCATGATGTACCGCCCCATTCGTCAGATGGCAGACAACTTCAACGTACTTCAAATGGGAGTAGTGAATGCTGAACGCGTTTTCAAGTTAATGGATGAAGATCACTCCGAAGAAGATGCACAGCACGATGCTTTGAAGGATGTGAATGGAAGAATTGAATTCCGAAATGTGAGTTTTCAATATGTAGAAAATCAGCCAGTCTTAACCAACTTCAACATGATTATTGAAGCAGGGAAAGGTGCTGCTATTGTGGGTTCTACGGGTTCAGGAAAGTCAACGTTGATTTCATTGCTGAATCGTTTTTACGAAATAAGTGAAGGAGAAATTTTCATCGACGATGTCGCACTTTCGAAATTGCCGTTGGTTTCTTTGCGCAAAACAATCGGTGTAGTTCTTCAGGATGTTTTTCTTTTCAGCGATACCATTCGAAACAATTTGAAGTTGTATAACGAAGAAATTTCCGATGAACGCATGATGGAAGCGGCGAAGATGGTGGGTGCGCATGAATTCATTATGGCGCTTCCGGGTGGATACGATTTCGATGTGAAGGAAAGAGGAACATTGCTGAGTACAGGTCAAAGACAATTGTTGGCATTTGTTCGAGTGTTTCTTCAAGATCCGAAGATTGTTATTCTCGATGAAGCTACTTCGAGCATCGATACGGAGTCTGAATTGTTAATTCAGCGTGCTACAGAGCTTCTTACCAAAGACAGAACTTCAATAGTTATCGCGCACAGACTTTCAACTATTCAGAAAGCTGATGTAATTTTTGTCTTGGAGAAAGGAGAAATTATTGAGCAAGGAAGTCACCAAGAACTCATGAATATGAGTGGTCATTATCGTAACTTAGTTGAACTGCAATACAAGAAATAATGACACACGCCGAAAAGATTGTTGAGTCTATGTATGTGAACGATGCATTCAGCCAATGGTTGGGCATTGAACGTTTGCGAATTGAGCCTGGGATTTGCGATTTGCGCATGACGGTTCGCGAAGAAATGTTAAACGGATTTTCTATTGCCCACGGAGGAATAACTTATTCATTAGCAGATACAGCATTGGCATTCGCAAGTAATGCACACGGACTGAAGTGTTATTCGGTTGAGACGTCTATTTCGCATGTGAAACCAGTCGTGGAAGGAGACATTCTTTCAACGTTGGTTGAAGAGAAAAGTTTGTCGAAGCGCATAGGTGTTTATCACATCACGGTTTTTAATCAAAACAACGAGGCCGTTGCCTTTTTTAAAGGAACAGTTCATCGGTCTGAAAAATCTTGGGAAATCGCATAATTTTCAAGGACTTTCTTTCTTAAATCGTAAATTTGCACCATGCAAGAAAATACTCGTGTGGGCAAGGTTTCCCACTTGTTGGAAAAGTTATCTGAATCTGCAACATTAGCAATGGCTCGCATGGCTCGTGAATTGGCTGCGGAAGGTAAGTCCGTGGTGAACCTTTCTATTGGTGAACCCGATTTCAATACACCTGATTTCATTAAAGATGCTGCTATTGCAGCTATTCATGCAAACGTTACGCATTACCCCCCAGTAAACGGATTTCCAGAATTGCGTCAGACGATTTCAAACAAATTCAAACGCGATAACGGACTTTCTTATTCACCCGAACAAGTAGTTGTAAGCACAGGAGCGAAGCAAAGTTTAGCGAACGTTATTTTGGCATTGGTGAATCCTGGCGACGAAGTAATTATGCCAAGTCCATATTGGGTAAGCTATGCAGAATTGGTGAAGATGGCCGGAGGAACAGTGGTTGAGCTGCACGCAGGAATTGAGAGTAATTTCAAGATTACGCCCGAAGGATTAAGCAACGCCATTAACGACAGAACGAAGTTGATCATTTACAGTTCGCCTTGTAATCCAACGGGGTCTGTATACAGCAAAGAAGAGCTAGAAGCATTGAGCAAAGTGATTCTTCAGCACGAGGGTGTTTATGTAATAAGTGATGAAATTTATGAGCTAATCAATTTCGTTGGAAAGACTTACTCTATTGGTGCTTGCGAAGGCATGTTGGATCGCACCATCACGGTTAACGGTGTGTCAAAAGCATTCGCTATGACCGGATGGCGATTGGGATACATAGGCGCTCCGCTATGGGTTGCACAAGCATGCAACAAGATGCAAGGTCAAATTACAAGCGGAGCAAATACCATTGCGCAAATGGCTGCGAAAGCAGCATTGGAGGCCGATCCTTCTGTTGTTAATGAAATGATTGCTGTATTCAAGACACGTAGAGATCGCGTTTATGAAGGGCTCTCTAAAATTCCTGGATTGAAAATTAATTTGCCAGAGGCAGCGTTTTATTTTTACATAGATGTAACTGCTTTTTTCAATACTACTGATGGCGAGAGCGTGATTAGAAGTTCCGAAGATTTAGCCATGTATTTGTTGCGGAAAGTGTATGTTGCAACGGTAGCTGGAGATGCATTTGGCGATTCGAATTGCATTCGAATTTCTTACGCAACATCGGAAGAAAATTTAGATCAAGCAGTGTCTCGCATGACGCAAGCTTTCGCAGACTTAAAGCCATTGTAAAGTGAACAAAAATTCGGTACAGTCCTTTTTCAATTCATTGTCAGACAAAACAATCCTTGTCGTAGGCGATGTCATGATCGATGCTTATCTATGGGGAAAAGTAGAACGAATCTCTCCTGAAGCACCTGTTCCTGTTGTGCACATTCAGAAAAAAGAAAATCGTTTGGGCGGTGCAGCGAATGTGGCACTGAACGTGAATACGCTTGGCGCGAAGGCCATCATGTGCTCTGTAGTAGGCGATGGCGCGAAAGGAGATATCTTCCGCAAAACGGCAAAAGAGCTTGGTTTTAGTACCGAGGGAATCATAGATTCAACCGAGCGAATGACAACGGTGAAGACCCGGGTTATTTCTGGCGGACACCACATTGTTCGAATCGACGATGAAATTACGTGGCCACTTTCAGCAACCGATGAAAGAAACTTATTGGATTGCATTGATCAGATTTTAGGCAGACAAAAAGTAGATGCCATTGTTTTTGAAGATTACGACAAAGGAGTGCTTACTGAAAAAGTGATTGCGCATGTGATTGCGAAAGCTAAGTCATTAAACATTCCCGTTAGCGTTGACCCGAAGTTGAAGAATTTCAATTTGTACAAAGGCTGTTCTCTTTTCAAACCGAATTTGAAAGAGTTGAAGGAAGGAATGAAAGTCGATTTCGCCGCAGACGATACTGCTGCTATAGAAAAGTCATTGGTGAATCTGCGAAACGAATTGAATGCGGAGGGCGTTATGGTAACGCGTTCCGAACACGGCGTAACTTCTTTCGATGGTGCGAATTACGCTACACACGCGGCGCACAAGCGCGAGATTGTTGATGTTTCAGGAGCTGGAGATACAGTAATTGCCGTAGCAACTTTAGCCTTGGCTTCGGGTTGGAATTTGGCCGATGTTGCCGAGATTGCCAATCTCGCAGGCGGACTCGTTTGTGAAAAAGTTGGGGTAGTACCAATAGAAAAAGAATTATTACAGTTGGAAGCAGAAAGAATTGCTGTTTCAGTTTGAACAAAATCGATGGAAATCGAATTCATGTAAGTATGGAAACAGTTAAGCCCTACAATCAAGGAGGAAAGAAAGAAGAGGTTGAACAAATGTTCGATCAAATTGCACACAGTTATGATTTTCTGAATCATTTTTTCTCCTTGGGAATCGATATCATCTGGCGCAAACGTGCCATTCGTATTTTGAAGAAGTACCATCCGAAGAAAGTACTAGACGTAGCAACTGGAACAGCAGATTTCGCGCTTCAGGCAGTGAAGTCCAAATTGAATGCGTCTTCAATTGTTGGCGTAGATATTTCAGAGGGAATGTTGGAAGTGGGAAGGAAGAAGGTGAAGGAAAGAGGCTTCGAACAAATTATTGAATTAAGAAAAGGCGATTCGGAAAATCTTCCTTTTGAAGATCATAGCTTCGATGCCTACACCGTTGCGTTTGGAGTTCGTAATTTCGAAAACTTGGAGCAAGGCATGCGCGAAATGTTACGCGTACTTCGTCCTAATGGAGTGGGAGTCGTTCTTGAGTTCTCTCGTCCGAAACATTTCCCGATTAAGCAATTATTCGGATTTTATTTCCGATTCATTATGCCAACATTAGGCAAATGGGTTTCGAAAGACAGCCGTGCTTATGAATATTTGCCAGAGTCTGTTGCGCAATTTCCTTCAGGAAAAGATTTCTTAGATGTGATGGAAAAAGTAGGGTACAAGCGTGTACGCTGTATTCCTCTGAGCGGTGGAATCGCAAGCATTTACATTGGTGAAAAGTGAAAATAGAAATTCTTCCTTCGGAAATTAACGGAACCGTATCGGCACCTGCTTCGAAGAGCATTGCGCAGCGTTATGTTGCTGCAGCCCTACTCGCGGCCGGAGAAACCACCATTCGTCATTATCCGAATTCGGAAGATCCTTTTCATGCAAGAAAATTGGCCGAAGCTCTCGGAGCCATTGTTCAACTTTCAAAGAATACCTTAACCATTAAGGGCGGATTTCCAGCCAATGAAATTCACGGAATTCGTACACCGCAAAAAAATCTTTTTGCCGGAGAGTCGGGTTTCGCATCGCGCTTGTTTGTTCCCATTGCTGCGCTGCACAACAGCGAAAAAGTATTGAATGGAACAGGTACATTATTGAATAGACCTTTCTTCGAATTCGAGCCGTATTTGAATCCTTTTGGTGTTACCGTTTCAACCAACGAAGGGAAGTTGCCATTAACCTTTTCTGGACAATTGACTGCTGGAAGATCTGAGTTGTCTGCAGCAAATTCATCGCAATTTCTTTCGGGAATGCTCATGGCTTTGCCCCGTTGCACAGGCGACTCAGAGTTGGTGATAACTGAATTGAATAGTAAGCCATACATAGACTTAACTCTTGCGGTAATGAAGATGTTTGGTGTTGCAGTGAAGGAAGAAGACGGTACATATTTCATCAAAGGCTCTCAGAAATACAAACCTCAAGATGTGTCTGTAGACGGCGATTGGAGTGGTGCAGTGCCTTTGCTTATTGCAGGTGCTTTAACTGCTACTGAAGGATTGTTGGTGAAGAATTTAAACACGCGTCTTCCGCAAGCAGATCAAGCTATTTTGGAAGTTTTCGATTTAGCGAAAGTGAAGTACACGCAGAATGAAAACAGTGTGAAAGTTTTCGCAAGTACCATTCATGCCTTTGATTTCGATGCCACGCATTGTCCAGATTTGTTTCCTTGCCTTGCAGTGTTGGCCTCCTTCGGAAACGGAGTCACTACGTTGAAAGGCGCGAAGAGACTGCACGTGAAAGAGAGCAACCGCGCGAACGCCATTGTTGAAGAATTTGCGAAGTCTGGAATACGGGTTGTTGTGCGCGGAGACGAGATGATGATTTATCCGGGACATGCACGTCCTGCTGTTTGGAATGTGCATAAGGATCACCGAATGGTTATGGCAGGCGCCCTCTTTGGAATTGCAGGCGCGAAAACCGTGTTGCAAAATCCGGAAGTTATTTCGAAGTCGTATCCCGATTTTTTCAAAGACATTCAATCAATAGGAGTGAAGATGAAATAGCTCTTTACCAATTGAGAAGTATATTCGCATTCAAATCTATTTCGTATGAAATTTACGGCAGAGCAAATAGCCGGTATGTTGGAAGGAACGGTTGAAGGTAATTCTTCAGCGGAAGTTTCTGGTCTCTCTAAAATTGAAGAAGGCAAGGCAGGAACCTTGACGTTTCTCGCCAATCCGAAATACATTTCTCATATCTACTCAACAGGCGCAAGCATTGCTATTGTTTCAAACGATTTCATTGCAGAACAAACCTTGCCAGAAACACTTACGCTTATTCGTGTTGCAGACGCTTACGGAAGCTTTGCGAAGTTGCTAGAAGCGTACAGCCAATTTAAGAGACCGCGTCCGGGTGTACACGCATCTGCAGTTATTGATAGTTCCGTGGTGTTGGGTGAAAACGTACACATAGGAGCGGGGGTAGTTATTGAAGCAGGAGCTTCCATTGGAAATAACACTGTAATTATGGCACAGTCTTATTTAGGCGAGCACGTGAAGATTGGAGATTTCACTTCGATTCACCCGGGTGTGAAAGTTTATAGCGAATGTGTTATTGGTTCGAATTGCACGTTGCATGCGGGTGTGATCATAGGCGCAGATGGATTTGGCTTTGCTCCTCAAGCCGACAATCGTTACGCGAAGGTTCCTCAAATTGGAAATGTCGTTGTGGAAGATCGCGTTGAAATAGGCGCGAATACTGCTATAGATCGTGCAACATTGGGCTCTACGTTTATTCGTGAAGGGGTGAAGTTAGACAACCTCATTCAGGTTGCGCACAACGTTGAAATTGGAAAGAATACCGTCATTGCTGCTTTAACTGGAATAGCTGGAAGCACCAAGATTGGTGAGAACTGTATGATAGGCGGACAGGTAGGTATTGCTGGACATTTGACTATTGCGAACGGCGTAAAGATCGCTGCGCAAACGGGTATCAGTGCTTCTGTGCTGAAGGAAAATGTTGTACTGCAAGGAACACCTGCAGTAGATACCATGGACTTCAAGAAGTCGTATATCATTCACCGTCGATTGCCGCAATTGCTCGAGCGCATAGAGCGACTTGAAAAAGGACAGAAGTAATGTTATTGCTTCCCTATCTCAAACACTTACTTTTTGCGAAAGGACCTCACGGCGTTCACTCACCGTTTGTTTTCAAACTGATTACCGATGTGCTGAAGCAGCAGCGTCCTACTGTTTGGAATCCCATTGAAGAAGCGCGCAGAAAATTGTTGGCGAATGACACTGTTTATGTGGTGAAAGATTTCGGGGCGGGAAGCAAAGGGCTAAAGACAACGCGAACTTATTCGCGCTCTGTGGCATCCAGCGCCATGCCGAAGAAAAAGGGAGAAGCCCTTCATTTGTTGGTTGAACATATACAGCCTTCCGGGCTGTTGGAAATAGGAACGCATTTCGGAATAGGCACGCTTTATTTATCAGAGGCCCTTCATTCCACAAAAAAAATAATCACGTTGGAAGGGGACCCTACCCATGCGGAAGAAGCACGATCTCTTTTTCATTCCTTCCAGAAAAAAAATATCGAGGTGGTTGAAGGAAATTTCAACGACACCCTTCCAAATACACTAAATACTTTTCCTGAAATGGAATTGGTTTATGTAGATGGAAACCATACGGAAGAGGCTACGCTTCGCTATTTCGAGGTGCTGCTTCAACATAAAAATATCACCTGCATTGTTTTCGACGACATCTATTGGAGCAAGGGAATGATGCGCGCTTGGAAGAAAATTTGTGCGGATTCTCGCATTGAATTAAGCCTCGATTTCTATTGGTTCGGCGTGATCTTCCTGAATGGAAGAATGCGCAAAGAGCACTTCGATTTGTATCTACCGCGCTGATTTGTCGGGCGGTTTAAGGGATGTGTCAGAAAATGCTGACAATTCTGTCAGATTTCCCAGGTGAATTCTCAATGGCATATTGGTTGAAATGCGGGGTGAAACAAATTGAAAATTTAAGAACATGAGTAAAATAATTGGCATTGACCTCGGTACCACGAATTCGTGTGTATCTGTGATGGAAGGAAACGAGCCCGTGGTTATCGCGAACAGCGAAGGAAAGCGCACCACGCCTTCTATTGTTGCTTTCGTAGAAGGTGGTGAGCGTAAAGTAGGAGATCCTGCAAAGCGTCAAGCCATTACGAATCCAACCAAGACGATTTCAAGTATCAAACGTTTCATGGGATCATCTTTCTCTGAAACGGAAAAAGAAGCGACCCGCATGCCGTACACGGTAGTGAAGGGCGACAACAACACGCCTCGCGTGAAAATCGACGACCGTCAGTATACCCCACAAGAAATTTCAGCAATGATTCTTCAAAAGATGAAGAAGACCGCTGAAGATTATTTGGGTCAGGAAGTTTCAGAGGCGGTTATTACTGTTCCAGCTTACTTCAACGATGCGCAACGTCAGGCTACCAAAGAAGCGGGAGAGATTGCGGGTCTAACAGTAAAGCGGATCATTAACGAGCCTACAGCAGCAGCCCTTGCTTATGGATTAGACAAGAAGTCTCAAGACATGAAGATTGTGGTGTTCGACTGCGGTGGTGGAACGCATGACGTATCTGTCCTTGAGTTAGGTGACGGAGTATTTGAAGTATTGTCAACAGACGGAGATACACACTTGGGTGGGGATGACTTCGACCAAGTAATCATCGACTGGTTGGTTCAAGAGTTCAAAAATGAAAATGGAAATTTAGATCTTTCGAAAGATCCAATGGCTCTTCAACGTTTGAAGGAAGCTGCTGAGAAAGCGAAGATTGAATTGTCGAGCTCTACAACAACTGAGATTAACTTGCCATACATTATGCCTGTTGACGGAATACCAAAGCACTTGGTGAAATCGTTAACACGTGCGAAGTTCGAGCAGTTAGCAGATTCATTGATTCGCAGAACCATTGCTCCTTGCGAAAGTGCATTGAAGAACGCTGGTTTGTCTGTAAACGACATCAACGAAATTATCTTAGTAGGAGGTTCAACACGTATTCCTGCCATTCAAGATGCAGTGAAGAAATTCTTCGGAAAAGATCCGAGCAAAGGGGTGAATCCAGATGAGGTAGTAGCTATCGGAGCTGCCATTCAAGGTGGTGTATTAACCGGAGAAGTGAAAGACGTGTTGTTGTTAGATGTTACTCCGCTTTCATTGGGAATTGAAACCATGGGAGGTGTATTCACGAAGTTGATTGAGGCGAACACTACCATTCCAACGAAGAAGTCTGAAGTGTTCTCAACGGCTAGCGATAACCAACCAAGCGTAGAGATTCACGTGTTGCAAGGTGAGCGCGCAATGGCGAAAGACAACCGTACCATTGGAAGATTCCACTTGGATGGATTGCCACCAGCACCAAGAGGGGTTCCTCAGATTGAAGTAATATTCGATATCGATGCAAACGGAATCATTAACGTATCTGCACTTGACAAGGCAACCAACAAGTTGCAAAGTATCCGAATCGAAGCTTCTAGCGGATTAAGCAAGGAAGAAATTGAGAAGATGAAGAAAGAAGCTGAAATGAATGCAGACTCAGATCGCAAGGCGAAAGAAGAAGCTGATTTGGTGAACCAGGCCGATTCGTTGATTTTCCAAGTGGACAAGCAATTGAAAGAGTTCGGAGATAAACTTCCTGCCGATAAGAAATCGGAAATTGAAGCTTCTTTGGAAGAGTTGAAAAAAGCTCACGCTGAAAAGAACTTAGACACCATTAAAGCTTCTATGGATAAACTGAATGCAGTGTTCCAAGCGGCAAGTGCAGACATGTATAACAACGCCGGTGGGGCTGCAGATGCGGGTGCTGGACAGCAAGCAGGAGGCAACGACGGTGAAGTAACCGATGTTGATTTCGAAGAAGTAAAAGATGATAAGAAGTAATTCGAAATCGAGATAGATAAAAAGGCCTTGAAATTCTCAAGGCCTTTTTTTATGCATTCCGTCTACCTATCCAGTAGTTGAAGAGGTTGTTGTCTTCAGGAAATGAAAGGTGAGATTGCTGAATAATCGGAAGTTCAGGCTCTGAATGAAGCGTTAATTCAAACTGCACGCCGTTTCGAAGAATTAGCAGTTGTGTGGTTGTTGTGGCTTCAATAAGGAAGTTCACGTTGCGGTCTACAGCGATTCCATCAATTTCTAAAATCTCGTCGCCGTACCATAAACC
The DNA here is from genome assembly GCA_964385405.1 of uncultured Chryseobacterium sp. Taxonomy (GTDB): domain Bacteria; phylum Bacteroidota; class Bacteroidia; order Flavobacteriales_D; family Sanyastnellaceae; genus CAIZGX01. Next base: position 115,569 of record CAYLOT010000001.1, read on the forward strand.
GCCAAGATCGGCAGCAGAATTCATGCAAACCGAAGTGACTTTTGATTTGCCCATTTGAATGTCGACACTAAAACCGAATAAACGTTCGGTAGCTAAAACAGAGGGCAGCCATTCGAGTTGAACAGCAATTTTGTCGAAAGCGTTTTTCAAATCATCTGAATAATCCACTGCTTTCTCAGCAATGTTTTTTCTGAAGTGTTGTGCGTTTGGAAGTCCTGTAGATTCTAGCGTTTTCCAATAATCTTCAACCGAATATCCTTTGTTGTTTTTCGCGATGGTGTGGTACATGCTGTGCATGACGTCGTCTAACGATTTCCTTCCTTCCGTAGCTGCAATAAGTTCAATATCGAGAATCATGGAAAGCAAAGCGCCTTCGTTGTAAATGGAAACTTTTCTCCAAGGAACTCCGGGTACATAGCCGTCTAGCCAAGTATCTATGCTGCTATCAGCCACACTGTATGAAAATCTTCCGTAGTTTCTGTGGTGGGTATTCAACCATTTTTCCAAAGAATTTTTCCAAAGGTCGTTGTTCCAAACGTCGCATCTGCGAAGGCAAAGATCTCCGTAGTAGGTAGTCACTCCTTCGTCGACGTATCCGAGTTGCGTATAGTTTTCTTTCGTGAAATCGTAGGGCATCATTTCAACCGGACGTAAGGTTTTTACGTTCCAGGTGTGGAAGAGTTCGTGGCTGCAAATGGCCAACATTTCGTTATGTTTTTCTTCGCGGTCGAAGTTCTCGCCATGCCCCATAACAATCACTGTGCTGGTAGTGTGTTCTACGCCGTGATGCATGAAGTACGGTGTGAAGTGAAGCAAGTACCGGTATTTCGGAACAGGAAACTCTCCGAAAATATTCAGTTGAAGTTGGGTGTATGCGCGGACATCGTTCCAGAAGCGTTCGAAATTCAGATTCGTAATTCCAAATAAATGAGCTTGGAAAGTGACACCTTGAATCTCTTCCGAAATTACTTCTCTGTTGTGCGAAGCAACAAAAGGTGAGTCTGCCAATTCATCGAAATTATTCGCAAATAGTTTTAGTCCTTCATGAGGAAGTCCGCACGAGAGGTGGGCATAAGAATCGAGAATTTCAACGATATAGTTTTCATTCGCTCTTCCTGGAAGGAAGGGAATGCAGTTCACGGGGTTCACATAGAGCATTTGACTGTTCACGTAGGTGCTTCCGGCATTCAGTTCTGCTGCGCAATAGAAGTATTCAAAAGTGATTTGCTCGTCGGAATTGCAAGTGATGCACCACTTGTCTTTTTCTGTTTTTCTAACGTCGAGTTGGGTGTTCGATGAATCGAAAGCTTTGACGTGCGAAATGTTTTTTGCGAAATTTCCCATTTCGTATCGTCCAGGTCTCCATGATGAAAGTTGAACGATTTGATTTTCTTCTGTGTGGCTGAATGACACGCGCACCTTCACCATTTTTCTGTGAATGCGCGGCGTGCTTAATGAAACATGAATCATTTTTTAGTAGGTCTGAGGAAACTAATGATTGGATTGCCAATACAAGCGTTAGGGTTTCCAATGCGCAAATAGCTGCAAATAGTTGGTGCAATATCGGTAATGCTGTGTGCCGCAAAGTTTGTACTTGCGGGAACATTTTTTCCATACATCAAGAAGGGCACCTGCGAGTCGTAGGCATACGGAGAGCCGTGTGTGGTGCCTTGTCTAGAGTATTCCATGAATCCAGGTTCAAGCACATAGATGACATCACCTGACAGAGCAGGAAGAAATCCAAGTTGAACTTTTCTGCCAAGACCATCGGAATAATTTTCTTCGGTAAGATCACAGCTAGCGAAAGCTTTGGTTACAAATTCTTGTTCTTCTGCCCACTTAGCGAGTGTGCGTTGCATATCGTCTAACTTCATGTTCTTCTCCCGAACGAGCGTTCGGTTGATGAATAGGTTCAAGTTGCTTTCGTTTAGTATCCAGTTGCCTTGTCCGTATTTCGAATTCATAAACAGCTCTGCTTTGTCTTCGAAAGCATCGGAAGACCAATAGCCGGCGTTGGCATTCGATTTCTGAATAAGGCTTGGTGTTGGTGCACCACCGTGATCGGCGCTTAAGAACAAGAGGTAATTATCTTTTCCGAAGCGCTTGTCGAGTTCCAACAATAATTTTTCTAATTCGCGATCGAGACGAATGTAGGTGTCTTGCAATTCTTTTGAATGAATTCCGAACTGGTGTCCAACATAGTCTGTAGCAGAGAAGCTTAGGCATAGCATATCTATGGTGTTGTTCTTTCCTAACTGTTCTCCGTCTATTGCAGCCAACGCGAAATCGAGTGTAAGCGAATTTCCCATGGGGACACCTTTGAGGATTTCATATCCACCGTTGTGTTTTTTTAATGTGTCTATGTTGTAGGGGAAAACGGGACGCAGCAGCGGTTTGAAAGGCATTTCGTAAGCATTGTTGTCTTCAATGCTTTCGGTGTAATTTTCTTCGGGAAGAAGAAGGTTCCACGTTGAAGCGGCGTAGGCTTTTGCTTTGCCGTTGCTGTTGAAGTCTTGCACCCATTTTGGAAGTTCTCGCATGTACCAAGTACTAGAAGCCCACACGCCTTCTTCTCCACCTACGAACCAATAGGCTGCGTTGGCCGTTCTTCCAGCGGGAAGAATTGCGCCTCGGTCTTTCAGCGAGATACCAATGACTTTCGATTTTCCTGAGGTGAAGAGTTTCAGTTCGTCGCCAATGGTGCTTGATTTCAAATAATGTGGTGACATTTTTCCAGCCGCTGCAGAAGTTCCTACCCCCGACACCATTGAGTCTGCTGCGCAGTACGTAAGTCTGTTGTATTTTCTTTCGAACCAGTCGTTCGCAACAATACCGTTGTGTGCTGGTGAAGTGCCTGTGAATATTGCGGCGTGTCCTGGACCCGTGTATGTGGGCATGTAGTTGTATTGCAAGTTCCGGGCGTATGCGCCGTTGCGCACAAGGCGTTTGAATCCGCCTTCGCAGTAGTCGTTCCAGAAGCGGTCGATGTAATCGTTGCGCATTTGGTCAACCGTTACACCAATGACCAAAGTTGGTAACTGTCGGTCTGAGTAGGAAGTGTTTTTTTTCTGTCCAAAAGCGTTTAGGCTAACGAATAGAAGCAATATGGAAGTAAATCTCATCATGCTACAAATGTACCTCTGAAATAAATTACTTTTACGGGACACAACACGTTGTGATTACCTTCTACGAAGGATGACCGCGGAGCGGATGACACAACGCGTTGTGATGACCACATTGTGGATGTTAAAGAAAGATGATTATGCATAAACACATATTATTAGTAGGAATGCCTGGAAGTGGGAAGTCGACGAGGGCGAGGCAGTTGGCGTTGGAGCGGGGGGTGTTGTGTTATGAAGTAGATGAGTTATTGGAGTTGAAGTGGGGAAGGAGTATTGCTGAATTTGTGGCAGAGCAGGGGTGGGAGAAATTTCGTGAGGAAGAATTTTCCATGGTGAAATCGATCGTGAATGAGCCACCGGGAATTATTTCTGCGGGTGCTGGATTTTTTACTTCTGAAGAGAAAGTTGAATTTTCGTTGAAACATTTTGAAGTGTGGTATTTGGAAGTGTCTATTGACGAGTTGTTCAAGAGACTCAATACTCCAGAAGAGCGCGCTAAGCGTCCGCTTTTGAGTGAAGGGGATCTGCGCAATAAGTTGGAGTTGCTTTTGGCGGAGCGGGAGAAATTTTACTCCTTCGGATCAATCACGAAGTGATCAATCATCTTCGATGATCAATCTGACTTTGTCAGATCAATTGCTCCGCAATCAATCACTATGTGAGCAATCTGAAAGATTTCACCGAAGGTTTGATCACGGATTAGACTGAGCTCGCTCTGCGAGCGGTATGGGTAATGCCCCCAGCAGAGCTGGGGGATGGAATTTGAAGTTAGCTCTTATGTTTTAAGAAGGAGATCTACTCTAAACCTTTTTCCCCCAGCTCTGCTGGGGGCATTACTCATGTCGCCCTAAGGGGCTTTTAAAATCATCTTCGATGATTATTCGTTCCGATTTCACCGCAGGTTTGATCTGAAAGATTGATCCGAAGGATTTCACCGCAGGTTTGATCACCTTCGGTGAGTAATGTGACTCTCCTCACAGCACCTCACAACTTCATGTCCTAACTTCGCTAAAAATTCAAACAACATGGATGTATTAGCAGCTTTAAAAAACGGAACAGCAACAATTGTTGACGTTCGATCTAGAGAAGAATTTCAAGGTGGACATGTAGCGGGGTCAATCAATATTCCACTTCAAGAAGTACCGAGTAAAGTAGAGGAATTCAAAAACATGCCGAAGCCTTTGGTTATGTGCTGCCTTTCAGGTGGTAGAAGCGGACAGGCGACCGGATACCTTCAGCAGCAAGGTGTAGAAGATGTCTACAACGGTGGTGGATGGATGGATGTAAATAGCATGATCTAATGGGACTGTTTTCATTCTTAAAGGGAAAGCCAAAGGCAGATTTGGTGCAGCTGATGCGCGAGGGTGCAAAGCTGGTTGACGTGAGAACCAAAGGAGAATATTCTGAAGGACACGCGAAAGGAACAAGCAACGTTCCACTTCCTGAAATACCAACGAAAGCAAAGGCTTGGAAAAAAGACGAAGCCATCATTCTCTGCTGCAGAAGCGGTATGAGAAGCGGTGCAGCCGTTGCGCAATTGAAGCAAATGGGCTTCACCAATGTTCACAATGCAGGAAGCTGGAATAAAATGCAATCGCTAATTCAACAAAAATGAAAGGAAGTTTCAACGATATTATTCAAGGCGATAAGCCCGTGCTCATCGATTTCTTTGCAACGTGGTGCGGACCATGCAAATACCAAGCTCCAATTTTGGAAGAGTTGGCAAGTGCAATAGGCGATGAAGCTCGAATTATAAAAATCGACGTCGATCGCAATCAGGCCATTGCCGCCCAATACGGTGTTCGCTCTGTTCCAACACTCATGATTTTCAAGAATGGAGAGGTGAAGTGGAAAGAAGCAGGGGTAAAAGAAAAAGAGCAGTTGATTCAACTGCTCCGTTCTGTTTAAGTTGTTTTTTAGTTTGAAGATTAAGCTGCACTCTGTGCGGCTTTTTCTTTTTGCTTTTCAGCATAAGCCACTGCCGCTTCACGAACCCATTGACCCTCGCTCCATGCTTTTTGCTTGGCAGCTACACGCTCTTTGTTACATGGCCCATTTCCTCTCACAACCTCGTTGAATTCTGTCCAGTCGATTTCACCGAAATCATAATGACCACGCTCTTCATTCCATTTTAAATCTGGATCCGGAATGGTTAGTCCTAAATATTCAGCCTGAGGAACAGTCATGTCTACGAACTTCTGACGCAACTCGTCGTTCGAGTGACGCTTGATTTTCCATGTCATATTCTGACTGCTGTGAGCAGAGTCTTTGTCAGACGGACCAAACATCATTAAAGACGGCCACCAGAATCTGTTGAAAGCATCCTGTAACATTTTCTTCTGCTCTGCGGTGCCTTTCGATAAAGCAATGCAAATTTCATATCCTTGACGTTGGTGGAAGCTTTCTTCCTTACAGATTCGAATGAGTGCTCTACTGTAAGGACCATAGCTTGTGCGTTGCAATGAAACTTGATTCACAATAGCAGCTCCGTCTACCAACCAACCAATGGCTCCAATGTCGGCCCAAGAAATAGTTGGGTAATTGAAAATGGAAGAATATTTCGCTTTGCCAGAAAGCATTTCTTCCGTCATGGTATCTCTATCTACACCCAAGGTCTCTGCTGCACAATACAAGTATAAACCGTGTCCAGCTTCATCTTGAACCTTCGCTAACAAAATGGCTTTGCGACGAAGCGACGGGGCACGTGTAATCCAGTTTCCTTCGGGAAGCATGCCTATGATCTCGCTGTGCGCATGCTGTCCAATTTGACGAATAAGCGTCTTACGGTAGCCTTCGGGCATCCAATCTTTTGCTTCGATTTTATTTTCAGCATCTAAATATTGCTGAAATTTCTGAAGAGCGATTTCCATTTCCATAAAAACAAATTTAGTTCATTCATCTTAAACAAAATCATTACAAATATCAGCAGCGAAAAATTCTTGTTCAGAAGCCCATTCGCCTATTTTTGCCTTTTCAATATTATGAGACCTACCTTTTCAGCCTTAACCGTTTCCGATGTGCGCCAAGAAACCTCTGACAGTGTTTCTATTGCTTTCCATGTTCCCGCGGAATTGGCCGAGCGATATACTTTCAAGCCCGGGCAATACCTTACGCTTCGTGCAAGTGTAAACGGAGAAGACATTCGCAGATCGTATTCAATTTGCAGTGGAACCAACGACGGTGAATTGCGGGTGGCAATTAAGCGTGTTGACGGTGGGGTGTTTTCAACTTGGGCTACCTCGGAAATTAAGGTGGGTATGGAAATGCAAGTGATGAACCCGATGGGTCACTTCACGCCGAATAATTTAGACGGAAAGACGCACGTGGTCCTTTACGCTGCTGGAAGCGGAATTACGCCCATGCTTTCAATTGCCCGCACGTTGCTTCAAAACAACCCAGAGGCTGAAGTGAGTTTGATATATGGAAACAGACACTTCAGTGGAATTATCTTCCGCGATTTAATAGAGGATATGAAAGACATCTACCTCGGTAGATTCCGTGTGTTTCATGTACTTAGCGGCGAGCCCAACGATATTGCGCTCTTCCATGGAAGAATAGATGCAGAGAAAATTCAAGGGTATACAGACAGGTTTATTCCGATTGACTCGGTTTCTGAGGTGTTTGTTTGCGGGCCAGAACCGATGATTCGTGCGGTGAAGGATTTTTATTTGTCGAATGGATTGGCCGAAGCGAATGTTCACTTTGAATTATTTGCGTCTCCCGGTCAAGCAAAGCAAGCTCCTCCTGTTGTGAAGAAAGAGGTTGTATTGGAAGGTCAAGCAGATGTGACTGTCATCTTCGACGGAAATTACACCCAATTCAAAATGCCGAAAACGGGAGAGATGATTCTAGATGCCGCGCAACGTGCGGGATTGGATATACCTTTTTCATGTAAAGGTGGAATGTGTTGCACGTGTCGCGCACACGTGAAAGAAGGGGAGGTGGATATGAAGCTGAATTACGCATTGGAACCTGGCGAGGTGAATGCCGGATTCGTGTTGACATGTCAATGCGAACCTGTTTCAGACACGGTCGTTATCGACTTCGATAAAGTTTAAAATTTAATGCCCGTCTTCGCAGGCGCAGGGAGTTGAGAAATACATCTTGGTTTTCTTCGGGTCTATCATTTGAAGAATGCGGTCTTGAGTGCCGTAACTCATTTGATTGTGAAGAAAATCGAGATGTGTAAGATTTTTCAGTGATCCCAAAGCGTTAGGGTAGTAGTCAATGGGATTGTCCCAAAGCGCTAATATGCGCAGCTCTTGCAGTTTTTCTATTTCGTCGGGAAGGGTAATGATATAATTGTCACCCAACTCGAGAATACGCAAATTTTTTAAATTGAAAAGTGCTGGGGGCATAGAATCAATGACATTTTCATTAATACTGAGTCGCTGCAGAAATGGAAGTTCGTTAATTTTTGTTGGAAGGGTTTTGATTTTGTTCCGGTCGAGTTGAAGGTCGTTTAGATTGGAGAGTAGAAAAACTTCTTGAGGAATTTCGGTGTATTTTTTTCTGTTGAGATGAAGACGATAAACCTTACTCGGTTCTTTTAATGCGAGATTCAGGTCGGTGTATATTTTACACGTGTCAATTTTATCCCACGAAATCAATTGCGCTTGAGAATCAACAATGAAGTTGAAAGAAAAAAGAAGAATGAAAAGCGTTGATTTAGCGAATCGCATTGGCAATGTCTTTTGCTAGTTGTTCTTTCAACGCATCAATTGAACCAAAATTTTGTTCGTCGCGCAACTTCCGGATAAACTCTACCTGCAAGGGTTGCTCGTAGAGGTTGTTGTGAAAACCAATGACATGCACTTCCAACGAACGGCTTCCGTTTAATTCGAATGTAGGACGTGTTCCAATGTTCATGGCTCCGCGGTAGTTTTTTCCGTTGATGTTCGTTTCTACTACATAGACTCCATTTGCGGGAATAAGTTTCAGCGGATCTGAAATTTTTAGGTTCGCTGTTGGAAAACCAATTTTTTGTCCGTTTCCTTTTCCATGCACCACCGTTCCGGAAAGAAGGTAGTTTCTTCCTGTAGCTTCTTTTGCGAATTCAACTTTTCCCTCTAAAATTGCTTTTCGAATTTTCGTTGAACTCACTTCGCTGGCGTTCACCAATTGTGCTGGTATTTCTTCAACATGAAATTGAAACATGTCGGCATATTCGAGCAGTTTATTAAAATCGCCTTCCCGATTTCTTCCAAATCGGTGGTCGTATCCTACAATCACCGTATGCACGTTCATTCCAACTACCAAAAGATCTCGCACATATTCGAATGCAGATTTTTTTGCGAATTCCATGTTGAATGGAAATTCAACGAGATGATCTATTCCGCTATCGGATAAGAATTTTCTTTTTTCTTGCGTGTCTGAGAGCAACTGAATACCGTGATCTTCTGGGAAAAGCACGGTACGTGGATGGGGTGTGAAGGTGAGCACAACAGTTTCACCGCTGAGTTCATTGGCAAGCGCTTTCATTCGGTTTAAAAGAGCTTGATGTCCAAGATGAACACCGTCGAAGGTCCCAATGGTTAGAACGGGATTCTTTACTTCCTTAAACGAAGAAAAGTCGTGATGAATCTTCACCTTGAATTATTTTGAAAACGAAGGGGAAACGGTTGTTTCTTTTGTTTCCTTATTCAAAATATAAAAACCCTCTCCTGATTTATCACCCAGTTTTTTAGCGGTAACCATGTTCACCAATAAAGGACATGGTGCGTATTTCGGATTACCGAAACCTTCGTGCATGACGCGTAGAATGGCCAAGCAAACATCGAGTCCGATGAAATCGGCGAGGCGAAGTGGACCCATAGGGTGTCCCATTCCAAGTTTCATTACCGTATCAATTTCTTCCACTCCGGCAACACCTTCGTACAAGGTGTAGATGGCTTCGTTAATCATTGGCATAAGAATGCGGTTGGCAACGAATCCGGGATAATCGTTTACTTCTACTGGAACTTTTCCAAGCTGTTTTGAAATTTCGAATACTTTTTCGTTCACTTCATTTGAAGTGCTATATCCGCGAATGACCTCTACCAACTTCATAACCGGAACAGGGTTCATGAAGTGCATGCCAATTACTTGCGAAGGGCGATTGGTTACCGAAGCAATTTTGGTAATACTTATAGAAGAGGTGTTAGAAGCTAAGATGCAATTAGCCGGAGCGTTAGCATCGAGCGTTTGAAAAATTTTAAGTTTCAAATCAACATTTTCTGTTGCAGCTTCAACAACCAGTTCAGCGTTCGCAACACCCGTTTCAATAGAATTTGAAGTGGAAAGGTTAGCAAGGGTTTGTGCCTTTTGCTCTTCGGTTAAAGTACCTTTAGCCACTTGTCTGTCGAGGTTTTTAGCAATGGTAGCCAATGCTTTTTGCAATTGCGCTTCATTCAAGTCAATTAATTGAACGTTGAATCCGTTTTGAGCGAACACGTGCGCGATTCCGTTCCCCATGGTGCCAGCACCGATAACTGCAATGTTTTTCATTGAAACAAATTTTTGCAAATATAGCGTTTTGCTATTGCACTTCACCCTTTAAGACACGATAACGCTTGCGAGCATCTATTACAAACAAGCTTCCCGGGAAGTCGGTCAATAGACGCTCGTATTGCGTTTGGGCTTTTGCTAAATCTTTGAAATGTTTTTCTTCAATCTCGGCAATTGCAAATAATGCATCGTCGGCATAAATTCCGTCGAAGTGAATATTCACCAATTCTGTGTATAGCTGAACGGCCTTTTCGAAATCGCCTTGTTTTCGATAGATATTCGCTTTGGTGAATAATATTTCATCGGTTAACGAATGACCAGGAAAGGCGTTAGTAATACTGTCTAATGTTTGGAAAGCCATTGCAAATTGATTTTGATAAGCCAGCAATTCTGCACGTGCGTATTGCATCATTGGTAATGGAATGGTGTCCATATTGAAATTATCTGTAATTAGCAAAGAGAGTTGCAATGCATTGTTTGAAATGAGTTTGGAGGTTGAAGCTTTCAAAACATCAAGCTGTCCTTGAGCCCATTCAAAGTCTCCAGTATAGAATGAAATTTTTGCGTTGCGAAATTTCGCTTCATGTCCAAGGACATCGTCTTTGAAGTCCAATTCAATTTGCGAAAAGAGAAGGGATGCTTCCCAAATTTTATTTTGAAAGAGTAACACGTCTCCAAGTTCAAGTTTGATTTCGGAAAGAGTCTTGGCATTTACACCGCCGATAGCTAGAGCTTCTTTCAGAAGTGTCTCTGCATCTTTTGAATTATTGAGATAAAATGTCTTCAAGTGTGCCCAGTCTTTTTTCAAGATGGCCAATTCATTCGCTTGAACAATGTCTTTTTGTATTGCGGCGTATTCAGTGTCCAAGGCGTTGAATTCGTCGATTGTCGTGAATTCATTTTTCTCCAAAAGAAGACTTATTGTTTGGAGTTTATTTACGCTGGCTTGCTGAAAAAAAATCGAAGCTTTTCCCTTTGCTATAACCGCATCATAACATTTCTTCGCAACATTGTATTCTTCATTATTGGTGGCCTGAATAGCCAAATTCATCAGCCGATTTCCATTCTCGTTATTGCGCTTGTCAAGAGCGTTCAATTGAACAAAAGCTCCATTGAAATCTCGGCGCTGCATAAGGAACCATGCTAGAAATTCAGAGTAGATAGAAATGTTAGGTTCTAGTTGAATTCGTTTGAGCACAAGAGTTTTTAATTCATTGCATCGATCATCGTCATCTTGAAAATCGACCAGTTGCATAAGCGATGTTTCTACTTGCGCGAGATACGAGGGATCTTCTTTGAGAATGTCCATGTACGCTTCGCTCATGCCCAGGAAGTTTCCAAGTGATCCTTGTACTCCTGCAATTTCAAACGAATAAGTGTATCCGTCTTTTCCTAATGTCTTCCCTTTTTCGTATGTCTTTAATGCCCATGCATAGAGGTTGACTTCTAAGAATTTTTGCCCCAATTCAAGAATGGGCATTCTGTATGGGGCAGTTTTATCTATGGCCGTCTGATAGGCTTCAGCTGCGTTTTTATCGTGTTTGAAATGCGAGTAAAGGTTGCCTAAATCGACATGAAGAGTTGCATCTTTGGTTTGTTTGAGTCTTCGTTTGATAAGGGTTTCAGCGTCTTTCTCGAGATTGAGCTGTATCAAAGTTGTTTTATAATTCTCGAAGATTTCGTTTTCAAATCCTTCTTTCGAGAGCTTTTCGTAATACATCTTCGCTTCGCTATATTTCCCATCGTGAAAATATTGTTCGGCAATTTCAAAATCGCGCTGACCGAATGAACATTCGGTGGCAAGTATCAAAATTGCTATGAGCCAAAGCTTTTTCATAAATTACTTTAAAGAAGCCGCGATGCTGTCACACCAAAATTTCACCTGGGTGTAATGTCTTCCGAAACGGTTATTGATGGAATCTGATTTTTGAATGATAAATTCAATTTCTTTCACAAGGGCAGAATTTATTGTCTTCTCTTGTTGAATTTGTTTCTTCAGATATAAATCATTGATTTCATTTCCAACAGCATCATGGGTAGCATTTTCATTCAATGCTTTTTTCAAGGAGGAAAGTTGCTCTCTTGAGACATTGAGTCCATTCGCAATGTTTTCACGTCGTTTTCCAAATTCAGGAATCAGCTTGCGAATGCTGCGGTAATCAGTCAGTTCGAATGCAATACTTTTTTTCATATCGCCGGTGTAATTCGCTTGAATATAATCGAGGTGCTTGTTTACCGTGTCAATTTTTGACTGCAATTCATCGAGGTTGAGCTTTTCGTATGGACCAGAAACGTTTTCGAGTGCATTCGAAATTGAATCGATTTGCTTCACATATTCTGTTCTATCCGGTGGCGTGCACGATTGTACCGAGAGCCAAAGGGCAATGACCAAGAAGAAATAAAGTATGCGCATATTCATTTTTTATATTCGTTCAAATCCGCAGTAAGGCACCAAGGCATGAGGAATACGAATTCCGTTTTCATCTTGGTGATTTTCTAACAACGCGGCCACTATGCGTGGTAACGCCAGAGCACTTCCGTTTAGTGTATGTACGAGTTGTGTTTTCCCATCTGCGCCCTTATATCGGCATTTCAAGCGGTTGGCTTGGAAAGTTTCAAAATTCGATGTTGAACTTACTTCGAGCCAACGCTCCTGTGCAGCTGAGTACACTTCGAAATCGTAAGTTAAAGAAGAAGTGAATCCCATATCTCCGCCGCACAGACGAAGAATACGGAAAGGCAATTCCAATTTATTTAAAAGTCCCTTCACATGGTTGACCATGTCTTCCAACAATGCGTAGCTGTCTTCTTGTTTCGACAATTGAACAATCTCTACTTTATCGAATTGGTGTAAGCGGTTTAATCCACGAACGTCTTTTCCATAGCTTCCTGCCTCTCTGCGGAAGCAAGGAGTATAACCGGTTAGTTTAATCGGAAGTTGTTCTTCCTTCAACAATACATCTCGATACAAATTCGTAAGTGGAACTTCAGCCGTAGGAATCAAATACAAGTCATCCACACCTACGTGGTACATCTGTCCTTCCTTATCTGGAAGCTGTCCTGTTCCGTATCCGCTTGCTTCATTTACCATGTGAGGTACTTGGTGCTCTGTGTATCCTGCCATTTGAGCTTCATCTAAAAAGAAATTAATCAAAGCTCTCTGAAGGCGTGCTCCTTTTCCAATATAAACGGGGAATCCAGCTCCAGTAATTTTTACGCCCAATTCGAAATCAATGAGCTTGTGCTTTTCGCAAAGTTCCCAATGTGGTAATTTGTTTTCACCCAAAGCATTTGGTTCTCCCGAAGAGTAAACCACTTCATTTTCTTCTGCACCTTTTCCGAACACAACACTCTCGTGAGGTACGTTTGGCACTTGGTATAGCAATTGTTTCAACTCTTCTTCTAATTGTGAAAGGTTGGTCTCAATGCCTTTGCATTCTTCTTTAATTTCGGTAGTTCGAGCCTTCATTCCATCGGCCTCTTCTCGTTTTCCTTCCTTGAAAAGATCGCCAATGGTTTTCGAAATTTTGTTCGACTCGGCTAAAAGATTGTCGAGTTCATTCTGCAATTTTCTTCTCGATTCGTCTACAGAAATAATGGACTGAATGGTTGCTGAAAAATCTTTGTTGCGCTTGGCTAAACCGGTAAGCGCTTTCTCTGTGTTCTCTCTTAAATAGGGTACTTGAAGCATGCGACTAAGTTACTTGATGTTAGATAAAATAAAAAACTCCCGACCAAAAGATCGAGAGTTTTTGAAAATAGTTGAGACGAACTCTCGATTACGCCTGTGCAGGAACAACCGAAACGTACGACTTGTTGTCTTTCTTCTTGCGGAATTCTACTACTCCGTCTGTCAAAGCATACAATGTGTGGTCTTTTCCAACCCCAACATTCAGACCTGCATTGTGACGCGTACCGCGCTGACGCACGATAATGTTACCAGCAATACAAGTTTGTCCGCCAAATAATTTTACACCTAAGCGTTTGCTTTCTGATTCACGGCCGTTTTTCGACGAACCGACACCTTTTTTGTGAGCCATTGTCTTTTAGGATTTGGGATTAACCGATTTTTTCAATTACAATTTCTGTCAAATAAGCACGGAAACCGTTCTTCTTTTGATAGCCTTTACGGCGTTTCTTTTTGAAGATAATTACTTTATCTCCTTTAAGGTGATTCACTACGCGTGCGGTGACCTTAACACCTTCTACAGCTGGGGCGCCAACAGTGATTTTTCCGTTATCGTCGGTCAAAAGAACGCGGTCGAATTCAACCTGAGTTCCTTCTTCGTTTTGAAGACGATTAACGAAGATCTGCTGATCTTTTTGTACTTTGTACTGATGCCCTGCTATTTCAACAATTGCGTACATAACGTTAATTTTTTAATAATTTTTCCCGATTAAGGGGTGCAAATATACACATTCTTTGTTTGAAAACAATATAATATTTCATAGAAATCGAATTTGCATTCGATCAATCGTTTCACGATCAAACCTTTGGTGAAATTCTTTCGAAGAATCTTTCGGAGAATCTTGTGAAACTTCTTTCAATTGGTGAATCTCGAAGCAGGCTGTTTATTCACCAAATAAATCCCCGTAAGTATAATTCCTGCGAAGGCGCCGTGAAGCCAAGTGAACGGTTCGCCGTCGTATACACCCCATAGAATGGCCACTATGGGAATGAGATAAGTAATGGAAGAAGCAGCAAGTGCACCGACCTTTTGGGTAAATCGAAAGAAGAGGATGTTTCCGAGTGCTGTCCCCAAAATAGCCAAAGTGGCGACGAAACCGAAGCTTCTCCAGCCGTGAAGGTTCGTTTCAAGAGTGTCCAATGTCCCGTCTGTAGCAATGAGGATCCAGCATGGAATTCCAATTACCAAAAGCGAAAACGCTGAAATTGCGAAAGAAGGCACTCCGTGTAGTTTGCTGTGAATGGTATTCACGCTGAAACCGTAGCTTATGGTGGCAAGCACAATAAGCATGCTGTACGCCATGTTCTTCGAATCGCCCAATCCGCGTAAGCTAATGAGGCAGACCGCTCCGATTAGTCCAAGCGTAACTCCTACCATTTGTATTTTCCGAACAGACTTCTTGAAAACAAAGTATCCTACAATCAAAGTGAAAAGTGGAGTAAGGGCATTCAAGATGCCCGTCATGCTCGAGTGTAAGAACAATTGCGAATTCGTGAAAAGAAAGGCAGGAATGCCGCTTCCCAACATTCCAACCACAACATACCACCAGATGAGCTCACGTTTCAACCAACTTTTGAAAATGAAGGCAAAGGGAAGCATGACCAACGATGCGATGCCTAATCTTAAAGCAGCCACTTGATTCGGAGAAAAGACAGGAACTTGAATGCCATTGGCGTCGAAGGCGAACATGCCTCGCTTCATAAGAATGAAGGAGCTACCCCAGATTGTTGCTAAAATGACAATAACTGGAAGGCTTCGCCAATTGCCTTTCATGAACTAGTTTTTAATGAATGAAGAGCAATTGCCGTTGATACGAATAATGTAGAAACCAGATGCTAAGGCGTTAGTGTCAATTGTGTTTCTCCCCGAAACAAGGGATTCTGTTTGAATTATCTTTCCATCAGAGGACATTACTTGTGCAACAACCGATTCATTGGTCGGATTTGTTACGTGCAATATTCCATGGGTAGGATTAGGATAGACATCGAAAGACGCAAGTTGATTTTCTTCAACATTAACAAAAGTGGGGGCAAAGCGGTAAACAGTTCCTTCAGCAGGCTCGCCGTTCAACAAGGCGTATGACGGAATACCCTGTGCCGCTAGAACTTCTGCATTACTTAACGTTGTGATTGTTGGTGCATCGGTATTTCCGGTCACACTGTAAAAACCTTCCCAATCGAATCCTGAATTTTGATTCAAATTTTCTATGAACGCGGAAGCAGGTGCTCCAAACATGTGAACCAAATTTGGATTCGGAATGCTACTTGGGCCGAAGTGGTATTCGAAAATATTCGAGTTTTCGTAAAACCACAATTGAAAAGTGGTGAAGTTTGAATAATCGCCGGTTGCGGCCCAATCTTCATAAAAGCCAACATTCAACCATTCTATTTTACAAATTTGAAATCCAGGGGGACCTTCCACCACATAACTAACCGGACTAACTAAACTGTCGTTATCTGCGTTTCTCAAATCATCGAAATAGGGAAGAAACACATCACTCAATGAATCGTCTTGAATACCATAAACTGTAGTTCCAAGCTCTCCAACATATAATGTAGTTATGGTATAATTAGCAGTATAAAATGTGAATCCAAGCGGAACAGTCCAAGTTGGATCATCCCAGATCATGCCGGCGTCGAGCGACACGCCTTCTTCAATTGGAGTGAAGGTGCTTGAATAGGTCGTGAAAAGGTAGTGCGGACCTACGGGCTGCTGAGCAAAAACCCCAGCCGAAGCTAGGGTTAGAACGAATGAAAGAATTTTAATTTTCATTTTGAATTTAGTTTTCATTGAGACGTATAAGTTTAACAAAAGTTAAACGAGGCCTCTTGAATTATTTGAATGCATCGAATCCGGTTACATCTAGTCCTGTAATTAACAAGTGAATGTCGTGTGTTCCTTCATATGTAATCACAGACTCGAGGTTCATCATGTGACGCATGATTGGGTATTCGCCTGTGATTCCCATTCCGCCTAACATTTGACGTGCATTGCTTGCAATGGTTTTCGCCATGTCTACGTTGTTGCGTTTCGCCATAGAGATCATTGCGCTGGTTGCGCGACCTTCGTTACGAAGTTGACCTAAACGAAGAGTGAGTAATTGAGCTTTGGTGATTTCAGTAATCATCTCAGCTAATTTCTTTTGTTGCAATTGGAACGCACCAATGGGCTTGTTGAATTGCATGCGTTCTTGCGAATAACGAAGGGCAACGTCGTAACAGTCAAGGGCTGCACCAATGGCTCCCCAAGCAATTCCATAACGTGCGCTATCTAAACAAGAAAGCGGTCCGCCCAATCCTGAACGTCCAGGTAACAAGTTTTCTTTCGGAACTTTCACGTTATCGAAAATCAACTCACCTGTGTCGCTTGCGCGAAGACTCCATTTTCCGTGCATGGTTGGAGTTGAAAATCCTTCCATTCCTCTTTCAACCACCAATCCGTGAATACGTCCTTCTTCGTTCTTAGCCCAAACAACCGCTACTTGCGCGAAGGGAGCGTTAGAGATCCACATTTTCGCACCGTTCAACAAATAATGGTCGCCCATGTCTTTGAAGTTGGTGGTCATTCCACCTGGGTTTGAACCGTGGTCTGGCTCAGTTAATCCGAAGCAACCAATCCATTCGCCAGAAGCCAATTTCGGTAAGTACTTCATACGTTGTTCTTCAGAACCGTATTTCCAAATGGGATACATAACTAAAGAAGATTGAACCGAAGCCGTAGAGCGAAGACCGCTATCGCAGCGCTCCAACTCTTGCATGATTAATCCGTATGCAATCTGATCCAATCCGGCTCCCCCGTATTCTTCAGGGATATAAGGTCCGAAGGCACCAATGCTAGCTAAGCCAGGCAAAAGGTGTTGAGGAAATTTACAATTTTCAGCAGCTTCTTCAATAATTGGAGAAACTTCTTTTTTTACCCACTCACGTGCTGCATCGCGAATCAATTTGTGCTCGTCAGTAAGCAGCTCATCCATCAAATAATAATCGTGCCCTTGGTATTGGTCTGTACGCATGGTTTCAAAAGTTTGGGCAAATATAGTAGTGATTAGCTAAAACAATTAATTATCTGAGGCATTCCGTTCATACCATTCATCGGCAGGAAGATTTCGTCCCGCACTTGCTGCTACGGCTAATTCATCGCACCTTTCGTTGTAGGTGTTTCCTGCGTGTCCCTTCACCCAAACGAATTTTACTTTATGGTTGGATGCTACAGCTAGATAACGTTTCCATAAATCGGGATTCTTAACGTTTTTCCAGCCGCGTTTTACCCAACCACCAATCCAGTTTTTCTCTACTGCATCTACTACATATTTGGAATCGCTGTAAATGGTAACAGGACTATTATCGAATTTCAATAATTCCAAAGCCGCACATACTGCCATAAGCTCCATGCGGTTGTTCGTGGTGAGCCGAAAGCCTTCAGAAATTTCTTTGTGGAATTTTCCTGCCATGAGCACTGCTCCGTATCCGCCCGGACCCGGATTGCCTTTGGCAGCGCCGTCTGTGTAAATTGTAATCTCCATTAATATCCGAGAAGTTTTACCAGACGGTCAATTTCACTTTCAATGGGTTTGGTGCTGTCAATGACTAAATCGCAACGATCAATGAAAGGTTCGAGGTATTCAATCTCTGCCGGACGAACATGATTGTCCCATTGGTAACGAACTTCATGCTCAGGGTAACCTCGTTGACCGAGATCTCTTTCTATTCGACGTTGAAGGCGCAAATCTACCGGAGCGTCGAGGTAAATTTTGTGGTGAAGTTTTTCAAAAATTTCGTTGTAGTGAAACACAAACAACCCTTCCATGACCACAATTGGTGCTGGTTGAATGGTCATCTTCTGCGGCTCCCATGCCGGATTGTTGAAGTTGTATTCCAAAAATTCAATGGCATTTCCATTCAACAATTGATTCATATCGTGAATGAATCGTTCCTTTTCAATACCCGTTGGAAGGTCGTAATTCACCCAACCGTTTTCATCGCGGTGTTGCTCGGCTTGCGGTCTGTAATAATTGTCTTGCGAAACAAGCGCCAAATGGTCGCTTGGAATACGTTCTTTCAAGCTGCTTAAAAAGGTTGTCTTGCCAGAACCGCTTCCTCCTGAAATGCCTATGATTTTTACTTCGCTCATTTTTTCGATTGCTGCTTTATTAACTCGAAAATTTTCGATTGTGCATCTTCTGCATTTTCAATGCAGAGAAAAGATCCTTCTCCAAATTGAGAAATCTTTTCCAAATTTTCTTTCGCGAATTTACTTCCTTTCACCACAATGACCGTCGTGTGAATGTTTCGCTTATTCGCCAAACGAACGAGTTTCTCAATTCGCTTTTCATCTTCAGGTTTAAAGGCACCGTCTGAAATAACATAGAGTTGATTGTTTCCTGCTTCAATTTTTGATTTGCGCAACATTCGAAAGGCAGCGTTGAATCCCGCTGTTCCACTGGTTTGTCCATTCGGCTTCTTTCCTTCCAACAACAATCCAAGATCACTGATTTCATTTCCTTTTGTTGTATTCAGAAGCACTTTTGCTTTTTCTGAATACGTTAGAACAGAGAGTTGATCTGAAGCACGCATGACTCCGGTTAACGAAGAAAGTGCCTGTTTTGTAATGGGCCATTTGTCTCCTTGCGCCATAGACCCTGAAATGTCTATCAAGAATGAAATGTTATTCGGAACATATTCTTTCTCGTCGAAAGTTTTATTCGGAATGGGTTCCGTTACAACCACATTCGGAACGGAATCAATAGGAACAGTAACAACGGGTGGAAGGGGAGTTTCTTTCTTTTCTAATTCGAATACAAATCGGTGGTTGTGAAGATTCACTTGGGTAGTGATTGATTTCCCTATGTAACCTTCCTTTCCGGCATACAGCGTGTAATAGCCAATGGGAATTTCAGCATTCACTTCGCCGTCTTTGTTTGTTTTTTTTGTGAGTTGAAGAATGCGTTCTTCAATCACTTCAACATCTGCATCGCGAATGGGTTTTTTAGTGGTTTTGTCAAGGACTAAAACGTCGAGCGAAAATTCGCCGCAGCACTGCGTGGGTTTTTCGTTGAAGTGTGGACAAGGAAGATCTTCCGTTAAGTTCACGTAGGTGACTTCAGCGCTTATGGTAAGCGGAGTTGAAACGCTTTGTGAAGCGAAATAAACGGGAACCACTTCTTTGAATTTTCCTGTTTTTCTCGGATTGAATTTTATTCGAATCACCAAACTGTCTCCAGGCTGCACGTCTTTCGCTGAATACAATACTTGAAAATTTGGTGAGAAGTCGGCACGAAGCAAATGGTCTGTTTTTGTTCCTTCATTCCAAACAACAATGTCAGTCACACGCTCGGTGTATTTCGTGAATACGCCGTAGTTCACGGTCTGTTCGCTCCAACGCAATTGTGCGCTTGCGTGAACGCAGAACAGCGTTAAAACAAGAAGAATAATTTTATTTATGTTGAAGTAATGCATCTGCCAATTTTCGATCGTTCGCTAGTCTTGGAATTTTATTCTGACCTCCCAACTTTCCTTCCGATTTCATGTAAGCATTGAATGCTCCGTTTTTCACGGGAGTGATTTTCAGCTTTTGCAAAACGCTTCCCACAATGAGGTCTTTGTAGTAAACATTTTGTTCTTGCATTTTATTGTCTAGCAATTCTTGAAGCGCATTCAATTCAGGAATCTCACCGTTGAACTCGATGATCCATTCGTGATAAGGAAGTCCTTCTGTAGGTTGAACCTGCGGAGCGACATGGAACTCATTCACCGAGAAGTTCAGTTGTGTAAGCGCGTGTGCCATGGCGCGATCAACCTCTTCGCCAATGACGTGTTCGCCAAAGGCGCTGGTGAAATGTTTAATTCTTCCAGTGACTAAAATGCGATAAGGATTGAGCGAAACAAACTTCACAGTGTCACCAATACTGTATGCCCACAGTCCTGCGTTGTTACTCAGAATGAGCGCATAGTTCACACCCAACTCCACTTCATGCAAGGCGTAACGCTTTGGATTCTCCGAAAAGTATTCTTCGGCTTTGATGAATTCGAAATAGATACCGCTGTTGATATTTAAACGAAGTCCTTCGGCCTCTTGACTGTCTTGATAGGCGAGGAATCCTTCGCTTGCCGGATATAATTCGATGGTTGGGATTTCTTCTCCAATGAGTTCCGCAAATCGGGATTTATACGGAGCGAAATTCACTCCACCGAAAACGAATAATTCGAAATTCGGAAAAATTTCTTTGATGGTTTGCTTGCCAGTTTTTTCAAGTAGCAATTCGAAATACATCTGCACCCAACTTGGAATTCCAGAGATGAGACGCATGTCTTGCTTGCAGGTATCTTCTACAATTCTATTGATCTTCGTTTCCCAATCCTCAATGCAATTCGTAGCATACGAAGGCATGCGATTCTTTTGCAGATAAGCAGGGACGTGATTGGCTACAATGCCCGAAAGTCTTCCGTAAGGAATACCTGAATCGAGTCTACTCAATTCAGGACTTCCCTGAAGGAAGATCATTTTTCCATCTACAAATTTCGATTGACCTGTTTCACCAATGTAGTTCAACAGCGCGTTACGAGCGGAGCCAATGTGGTTTGGCAATGAAGCTTGTGTAAGCGGAATGAATTTCGTTCCGCTTGTTGTGCCTGAAGTCTTACAGAAATATTTCGGTATACCTGGCCACAAAACGGAAAGTTCACCTGCCTTTGCTCGTTCCATATACGGAACCAATTCTTCGTAGTCACGCACAGGAACAGCGTCGGTCCATTCAGCATGATTCGAAATGGATTTGAATTTGTGATCTTCTCCAAATGCCGTATTGTTGGCGGTATAAAGAAGTTTTTTAAGCACTTCATTTTGCAACTTTTGTGCATAATCGTTTTCACTCAACAATGATTTTCGAATGCGTTTTCCGAGCCAGAGACTGGCGCTTGATTTGATTGACATGCGTTATTGCTTAATGAAAATTTGTGCGGATGTGCGATGCGCTTGAGTGACACGAACGGTATAAATTCCTGAAGAAAAATCAGAAACATTCATTTCAATTTTTGATGCCTCCGTATTGCTTTTTTGTGAGTGAATGCGTCTGCCCGTTTCGTCGAATACTTCGATGGTTGCCGATTCTTTTTCATTCAAAAGAATGGAAAGGGATTCGGTTGCCGGATTCGGATAAATCTCAAAAGATTGACCGAATGATTGTTCGGTTATGTTTGAAACCGGACCGAAATTCATTCGAATCATAGGGGTTCTTGTCAAGTAGAAAAGATCGGTGTTTGAATTGTTGAAACGAACCCAGGCACTCAAATCTTCTGATTTTCCTGACAATCCAATTACGGCTTGAAATGCATTGTTCGGTGAACCAACGGCAACAAGGTAAAGTCCTTGAGATAGAAACACAGGTGTGTCGAATGACAAGACTTTCATGCTTGCTTCGCCGAAGGAATTGATGTCGGCTTCTGTTACTGCAATATCTTGGGTTGTGGCAATGGCTCCGCCAATTCCAGTTGACAGTGAGAAAGGGAAGACGGTTGCATACACAGAGCAGGGGAGTGTTGTTCCTTCGCTCATAGCAACACTTACGCTGTGAAGTTGCTGTCCAGAAGGAAGCAAATAAACTGCTCCCATTTCAAAGGGTGCGCTTGCGAATGCGTCCGAAGGAAGAAACATGGATCCTAAACTGTTTTCATCTCGAGCGTATGTAAAAGGTGTTATCTTGAAGTGAAGCGTGTCGAGGTTGTTATCCGTATTTTCATCTGTTTCGGTTTGAAGACTGTTGAAGTAAACGCTGTAATCTGAAACCGTTGGCGCCATTTGGAATTCTCCGGAAACCAAGACAGAGTCAGCACCTGGAGCCAAGGATGGTAAAACAGGAGAGGTACTTTCATACAAGAGCGCACCTGAAACGTCATCCTTGACGCGCGCATTCAATGCGATGTTGGTTTGCGTGTTCGTTCCGAAATTAAAAACGTTGCTCTTCAAATGCACAAGCGGAGCGAATGCACTCGGATATTGGGTGTATTCCATCATTTCGAATCCGGTGGTGTGATCCGGATTGTTGAAATCGAAATCGCCATAGGATGAATTTTCAATGAGCAAATCATTCGCAAATCCTTGAACAAGACGAATATCGTCGAGTTGCCAGAAGTAATAGAGCCCATCGTAAACAAAACGTAATTTCACATTGCTTTGATTACCAGCATTGGCTGGCAAGGGCATGCGAACGGTTTGAGTATTTTGTGTGGTAATGCCTTGCTCAAGAATGTTGGTGTAAAGAACCTCCCAAGGACCGTTGGCAACTGAAATTTCTACGCGTGTATTTCCCAAATAGTAGCGGATGTATTGTTCGAAAACCAATGCAACATTCTCATATCCTGTGAGGTCAATGGGTGAAGTTGTTAAGTACGCCAGGTGCGGGCCCGGAGCTTGACCCGTTCCGAAATTATCGACAGTACAAGGATTCAAATTGTTGTCCCAATAGTTTGAATCGAAGATAACAAATCCGTTTGCCGACGTGGTGCTTGCAATGGCTTCTCCTACATTTCCATCTGGAAGACACGAGCCTCTTGAACCAACGAGTTGATTGGGGTTTGTAGAAGGGCCACGATATTCCCACACGGCAAGCGCGGGCGCGCCTGAGTTGCTCCAGGTTAGTGGTATTCCGTTTGCAAAATCTTCCGACCAAATAACGGTTTCTCTGTTTGAGGAATTTGATGTGTTGCGAGCGTACATATATGTGCCAGGAGCTGACAGGAATTGTCCTTCCACAAAAAAAGAAAAAATGAAAAGAGTGAAAGTTAAAAAGCTTCTCATGTTACTGTGTGTATACAACAAAGGTATTGTTAAGGTTTATGAGCTTTAAGGTGAAAGTGCGCGTCCCATGAACACCAGAATAGTTAGCAAGTATTTCTTCTGCATTCCAATTGATCGAGGTTACTGTTATGCTTTCTGCAAAAGGTACATCGGTTCCGAAGTATTTGAAGATGGCTTCTTTGGTGCACCAGATGGCTGTTCTTTCTTCAGTGGATTGAAATTGGTTCAACTCATCTTCGTTACAGAACTTATGCGCAATTCGATGAATACGTTCTTCAACGGTTTGAATGTCGAGCCCAATTTCTTCCTCGTGGATAATAATTCCAACAATATTCTTGTCGTGTGAAATACTTATGAATCGACCATGGCTCAAGACTGGTTTCCCGAATTCATTGTAGTGAAGTTGGTCTTCTAACTTCGCTTCCTTCAATAACAATAACGTCGCGAAACGCTCAATATCTCTCCGATTTGGAAGTTTGTTGGGAAATGGGTTTCCTGATTTTTCGGCTAAATCCATCCATGCTTCTTCTGACTCTGTTAAGTGCCAGAGGAATATATTCTTGTTCGAAGGGAGTGGCCAAAGGGGCATGAAAAATCTTTTTGCTAAGGTATTCAACCTTTTGTTTAATGTTCTGTTTATACCTTTGCAAACTAATAATTGAAATAATGAGCCAAACACTCACAAGCACAATGAACTACAAAGTAAAAGACATGTCTCTCGCAGAGTGGGGACGTAAAGAAATTTTATTAGCTGAAGCAGAAATGCCAGGACTGATGTCCTTGCGTTCTGAGTTCGGAGCTAGCAAACCCCTAAAAGGCGCACGTATTGCGGGATGCCTACACATGACTATTCAAACTGCCGTTCTTATTGAGACGCTTGTTGAATTGGGTGCTCAAGTTTCTTGGAGCTCATGTAACATCTTCTCTACACAAGACCATGCTGCTGCTGCTATAGCTGCCGCTGGCATTCCTGTGTTTGCTTGGAAAGGCATGAACGAAGAAGAATTTGATTGGTGTATTGAACAAACGCTTCACGCTTTCGAAGGTGGAGAGGCTTTGAATATGATTTTAGACGATGGTGGTGATTTGACGAACATGGTTTTCGATCGCTTCCCAGAATTAGCTGCTGGTATTCGAGGTATTTCTGAAGAGACTACAACGGGAGTTCTTCGCTTGTATGAGCGTGAAAAGAACGGTACATTGATGCTTCCTGCAATCAATATCAACGACTCGGTTACTAAGAGTAAATTCGACAATAAGTACGGATGTCGTGAGTCTTTGGTAGATGCACTTCGCAGAGCTACAGACTTGATGATGGCTGGTAAAGTGGCTGTAGTTGCTGGATATGGCGATGTTGGGAAAGGATCTGCAGACTCTTTGCGCAACGCAGGTGTTCGTGTAATCGTTACTGAAATTGATCCTATCTGCGCGCTTCAAGCTGCAATGGAAGGATATGAGGTGAAGCGCATGGATACTGCTATTCCAGAAGCTGACATTGTAGTTACCGCAACAGGTAACCACCAAATTATCGTTGGAAAGCACTTCAAAGCCATGAAGCACAATGCAGTTGTTTGTAATATTGGACACTTCGACAATGAAATTGACATGGCTTGGTTGAACGAGAATTACGGTTCAACGAAAGACACCATTAAACCACAAGTAGACAAGTATACCGTAGATGGAAAGGATATCATTGTATTGGCTGAAGGACGCTTGGTTAACTTGGGTTGTGCAACAGGGCACCCATCGTTCGTAATGAGCAACTCATTCACGAACCAAACCTTGGCTCAATTGGAATTGTGGATGAACCATGATAAATATGAGAACAAGGTTTATGTTTTACCGAAGCACCTCGATGAGAAAGTGGCTATGTTGCACTTAGCGAAGATTGGGGTTGAGTTGGAAACATTAACTCAAAGTCAAGCAGATTACATTGGAGTGCCAGTTGCTGGTCCATTCAAGAACGATACTTACAGATATTAAGAGATGTTTAAATAATGAAGAGAGGGTTGTCGAAAGACAACCCTTTTCTTTTGCATTTTATTGAATGGAATGCCCTAGATTCGAACTGAAAAAATTATTTGCTATGAAAAAAAATTGGATTGCTCTCGTTTTGTCTGTTGTAGCCTTGGCTTCATGTTCAGTTGAAAAGCGCGTCTATCAGCCGGGCTATCATATTGAGTGGAATCATTTTGCTTCGCAAGACGTGGAGCGAGATGCTTCGCAAGACCTTTCGGAGAATCTTGAAATAGATGTTGAAAAAGTTGTTTCACAAGGTCGTTCCGAAGGTGCTTCGCAAGACCTTTCGAAGAATCTTTCGGAGAATTTGGATCTTTCGGAGAATCTTGAAATAGATGTTGAACAAGATGTTGCACAAGGTCGTTCCGAAGGTACTTCGCAAGACCTTTCGGAGAATCTTGAAATAGATGTTGAACAAGTTGTTTCACAAGGTCGTTCCGAAGGTGCTTCGCAAGACCTTCCGCAGGAACTTTCGGAGAATCTGTTAAAGAATATAGACTCAGATTTAGAAATGGTTTTGTTTATTGTCCTGGCCTTGTTTCTTCCAGCATTGACGATATTCTTATTGGAAGGATTCAGTAAGAACTTTTGGATAGCATTGTTGCTTATGGTACTTGCATTTGCTCTGCCACTTCCAATTTTCTTGAAGTTGATGATACAAGCCATTGCTACTGTTTTGGCAATAGCTGTTGTGTTTCACTATTTGTGAAGCACTCGGATTAAGTAGTAGGTCTTACAACGAAAGTGTTCTTCCTCCGTCAACAGGTAGGTTTATACCGTTGATGTACGCTGCCGCGGGTGAACAAAGGAATGCAATTGCATTTGCAATTTCTTCGGGTTTGGCGAGGCGTTTAAGTGGAACTTCGCTTTCCATTTCATGCTTCACTTCTTCCGCGGTATGTCCTGTCTTTGCGGCTTTGTTATTCATGATTTGCTCCAATCTTCCTGTTGAAGTAGCCCCGGGAAGTACATTGTTGACGGTAATTCCAAAAGCACCCAGTTCAGATGCTAAAGTCTTACTCCAATTCGCAACCGCTCCGCGAATGGTATTGCTTACACCCAAATTCGGCAGTGGTTGTTTGACTGAAGTTGAAATGACATTGACGATGCGACCATAGCCCGATTTTTTCATTCCTTCAACTACAGCTTGTGCTAAAATTTGATTGCAGATCAGGTGTGCGTTAAAAGCTTGACGAAATTCTTCAATATCTGCATCAATTGCCTTTCCTGGATTTGGTCCGCCCGTGTTGTTTACAAGAATGTTTACAGTTTGCGCTGCTGTAACTTGGTGAATCGCTTCTTTCACCGATTGAGGGTGAGAAAAATCTGCAACAGCATAGGAGTGCCTATCTGGATTTTCCAATTGTGAAACGGCGTGTTTTAAGCGCTCTTCACTGCGTGCAATTAGGATAAGTGATGCTCCTTGTTTTGCTAATTGGTTTGCGGTTGCAAAGCCAATACCTTGTGTTGCGCCGCATACCACAGCCTTTTTTCCTGTTAAATCTAAATTCATCATGATCTTAAGTCGTCTGGAATTGTGCAAACCGGAATAGGTTGCATTTTATGTTGATTTTGTCTATTCAATTTTTGATAGATTGCCAAGACTTCACCTTCACGTTTCGATAGTATTTCACCTCGATCTGTGTAGTTCATTGCCCATTCTAACTCAGGATAAGTTGCTCCTAATTGATCTTCATCGCTTCGATCATCACCGAACAATCCATCGGTAGAGGCAGCATTTAAAATGTCTTCGTGCACGCCAAGAGATTCAGCCAGCGAATAAACTTCTGTTTTGGTTAAGTCGGCAATGGGAGAAAGGTCAACCCCTCCATCTCCGTATTTCGTAAAAAATCCAACTCCGAAGTCTTCCACTTTATTTCCAGTTCCTGCAACCAGGTATCGATGTATTCCAGCGAAATAATAAAGTGTGGTCATGCGCAAACGTGCGCGAGAATTGGCCAAGCTCAAGTTGTACAACGCTTCGTTGTCTGAGTCGGGCAAAGCCTGCACAAGCGTGTCGAACGTTTGCGTTAATTCAACACGTGTGGTGCTTACTCGTTCAAACCGATTCTCAAGGAAATCCATGTGTTGTTGTGCACGAGTCACTTGGCTTTGGGCCTGATGAATGGGCATTTCAACCAAAAGCGTGGGTTTCTCTGTCATGGCGCAAAGGGTAGATGTAAGCGCAGAGTCAATGCCTCCGCTTACCCCAACAACGAATCCACTCATGCTGCTGGTCTCGCAGTAGTTGCGAAGCCATTTTACAATGTGATCAACAGTTTGCTTTTTTTTCATAAAAAAAATCCCGAACCTCAAAGGTACGGGATTTATAAAGTGAACGAGATTCCTTTAAAACAAAATGCCTATGTTCAATTCTACATAATTTGGAAGCCCCGATAATTCAAAGGTCTGTGGTGTATTGTTTGTGTCGTCGTTGAATACAGGAGAGTTGGTATCTTTATCTGCAGCAACACCAGTTCCTCTCAACACATCGGTAAATCCATTTTGGAAAGTCAATCCAGCCAACAGACTGGTATTGCCGGAAAGATTGTATTCAATACCTGCGGCGAAAATCAAATTCGAAGAGAAAATGTTTACGTCGTTTTGGATGTCATTCGATGGTTTATTGGTATTGACTCTGTTAGATTTTTCCCAATTGAATGTATTCTTATCTTGGTAGTAGAGGTAATCGATTTGGTCGTTGCTAATTGCCTTTCGATTGATATTCAATCCCACTCCGAATTGGCCCCAATAAGTGATGTATCCAATTTCATTCGTTTTCATTTTAAAGGTTAATGGAACCTGAATGTATTGTAAGCGAAGATCGCGTTCAATCAATCCTATTTGTTTCATGTTCGTGAGCTCCGCTCCGGTTGCGTCGTAATCGGTCCCTGTGTATTGCGCGAAATAGGAATACGTGCTGCCGGTGTTGTTAATGTTTACCCCCGTTCCAATAGCGTAATTCTCTGCGAAGAAAATATCGAAGTTCAAACCATAACCGAAGTGAAGCGATTTTTCGCCTACCGTCATATTGCTATTGTCACTCGCTAGCCAAGAGACGTTCGGAGAAACTTTAAAGCCCAAGCGGAATTTGTTGGTTGGAGTTTTTGTAGTCTGCGCAAATGACAAGCTTGTCAACAAGCTGCACAGAATTAAGATGTTTATTTTTTTCATATCAATGTCTTTTTTAATGACTTTTGCAAATAACTATGCCAAAGCTAACGAATTCCTATCTTCTAGTGTTGTCTATTTTGTTGACAATGCTCTGTTACTCTTGCGGTGAGGCTGACAAGCATAAAGATATTGATGTTGAAACAGAAGGTAAAACCTTGAATCCACTCCGTTTCGATCAAGATTTTTTTAGCTGCGATTGGAACAACACCGAGTCAGTTGCAAGTCTGAAATCGAAGTATGGTGGTTTCTATTGTTTGTATGTTGAACGAATTCTGCATGCAGGTGCATGCGACAGCATTTCAACATTGAAGATGATTCAAGGATTTGTTTCGCATCCCGATTTTCAAGATTTGAAATCAGAGATTCAAAAGAACTATCCGCAAGAAAGGCTGGATTCTCTTTACGAAAAAATACTTGTGTCTTCGTTGCGACTGCAGACGTTGATTCCAAATATGAAACTGCCACAGTTGATTTGGATGAATTCCGGATTCAATATTGGAGCCTACAGCACCGATGATTATTTGGCTGTTGGCTTGGATTTTTATTTGGGACAAAACAGTCGTATTACAAAGTCGGTTCCATTTCCGCAATATCAGAAAGAAGATATGACACGCGCGCAGTTGGTGCCCAATGCAATTAAGAATTTGGCATACTACTACTTATTAAAAGCAGATACTGTTCAGCACGAAAATGATATGTTGTCTGAAATGATATTCCATGGAAAGGCGCACTACCTTACCTGGTTGGCATTTGAAGAAATTCACGATTCTACCTTAATGGCGTGGACTGCCGAGCAATATTCTTGGACACAGGGGCATCAGTTAAATGTGTGGAAGGAAATAGCCAGACAAGAAGTATTGTTCTCTAAGAATAGAGTTGAAGTGCAACGCTGGTTTGAATATGCGCCATTTACCAATGCTGAAAATGTTCCGCAGGAAAGCGCTCCGCAGTTGGGGGTGTTTATGGGTTTCCAGATGGTGAAGAGTTACATGGAAAAACATCCGGAAGTTTCTGTTGAGCAAATGCTGAAAGAAGACAACGCACAGAAAATATTACAAGCTTATAAACCGAATTTATGAAGAAGTCAACGATTTCAATTGAAGTGGAATTAGATGAGAATAATGTTCCTGAAAATATTCAGTGGGAAGCTCCTGAATTAGGAAAGAAGGCCGAATGCAAAGCCATGATTTTATCGGTTTGGGACAAAGCGGAAGCCAATACCATGCGCATAGATTTATGGACGAAGGACATGCAAGTGGATGAGATGAAGTTTTTTGTTCATCAGACCTTGCTAACTCTTTCAGATAGTTTTGAAAAAGCAACGGGCGACGCACGTATGTCTGCAACCATGCGTGATTTTTGCGATTACTACGCAGAGAAAATGAACATTAAACCTCCGTTGTAGTTATAGCGTTTTCGCAAATTCTTTTCTCCAAGCCGCAATTTGTTCTTGCAGTTCCACCCTTCCCATGCGTTCGACAGATGCTGTGAAAAAATATTGCGGTAACTCTTCCCAGGTTTTCATGAGTTCTTCCGCGAAAGCATTGAAACGAATGGTCTTTTGCAATTCGGTTAACTTTTCACACTTTGTAAAAGCAATGCAAAAAGGCAATCCTTGCTCGCCCATCCATTGCATGAATTCAAGATCTATTTTTTGCGGTGGAATGCGGAAGTCGAGAAGCACGAAGGTACAGATCAGGTTTTCCCTTTGGTCGAGGTAATTCCGAATAAAGCTTCCCCATTTGTTTCTCTCACTCTTTGAAGTTTTTGCGTAGCCATATCCGGGTAAATCTACAAGATACCACGGATGCTTTTCTTCGTTTATTATGAAGTGATTGATGGTTTGGGTTTTACCTGGGCTGGCCGAAGTTTTGGCAAGTCCTTTTTTATTCACCAACATGTTAATCAGTGAACTCTTTCCGACATTCGATCTTCCAATAAAGGCAAATTCAGGATAAATCGGTGGCGGACATTTATCTGTTTCAACCGATGATTTAACAAAGGAAGCGGAGTGGATTAGTTCTTGACTCATGGGATTAAATGTTCTGCTCTTTTAGCCAAGTATCGAGCAATTCATTGAACCGAGCGGACTGCTCCATCATTGGTGCGTGACCGCACTCTTCAATCCAAAACAATTTTGCTTGTGGAAGTTTTTGTTGAAATTCTTCTGCGACTTCTGGTGGAGTAATGGTGTCATTTTTTCCCCAGATTAAACATGCAGGAATGTTCATGTCTTTCAGGTCATCGGCCATGTTATGGCGAATAGCACTTTTCGCAAGAGCTAAAATGCGTAGAACGCGATTACGGTCGTTAACAACGTCGTAACATTCGTCTACCAATTCAGGCGTAGCGTGTTTTGGATCGTAAAAGGTGACTGCGACTTTCTGACGAATGAATTCTTTGTCTTCTCTTCTAGGAAAGCTCGAACCGAATGCGTTTTCATACAAGCCGCTGCTGGCTGTAAGAATGAGTGATTCAACGCGCTCCAAATGATTCTTGGTATAGACCAGGGCCACATGTCCGCCAAGCGAATTTCCAAGAAGATTCACCTTGTCCCATTTTTTATGTTGAATGAAATCGTGTAAGAATTCAGCCAATGATTTTACTCCTGTCGTAAGTAAAGGCATGGTGTATAGGGGTAACATGGGGATAACAACTTTGTAACGCGGTTTGAAATGGTCGACCACGTCTTTGAAGTTGCTTAATGCCCCGAAAAGGCCATGAAGAAGAATGAGTGGTTTGCCTTCACCTTCCTCGATGTAGGTGAAGTCACCGTCGGTTTTTAATGTGTATTCCATAATCTATAGCCAACGAAATTAAGCGATTCTGCGCTTGAACATCTATGCATTGTTATAAGCAATGAACAATCGCAGGTGAATGAAGGGTTGTGTTCATTGTAATTAACATTTCCCACTTTTTCCCACCAGAGTCAATATGTGTTAAAATGCCTGATTTACAAGGTTTTTGAGTGGTTGTTGAGTAGTTTTTGGTGTTGAAGTTTTTAACAAAATGGTGATTTTGGGCTATTTAGTGGTAAAAAGTGGGAAAAAGTGATTATTTTTGGAAAACAATTCACAATTGAATGTTAAACCTACTCGGAGAATACCACTGTAAAGTCGATGCAAAAGGGCGTTTGCTCTTTCCTGCGCGTTTGAAAAAGCAGTTGGAGAATGTTCTTCATCACGGGTTGGTGGTTAACCGGGACATCTTCACGCAGTGCTTGGTGGTTTATCCAAAACCAGAATGGGACATGGTGAATGAAGAGATGTCGAAGTTGAGCAGATACAATCAAAAGCATCAGATGTTCCAACGCAAATTCATGAAAGGGGCAACGCTTCTTGAATTGGACAGTGTTGGTCGTTTGTCATTGCCTGCAAGTCTCCTAGAATACGCAGGTGTTGATGGGTCTAAGAATGAATTGGTGATTTCAGGTCTTGGTCAGAAAATGGAAATCTGGGCATTGGATCAATACAACGCTGAGGTGTTGGGTGAGGAGATGGATTTCGGAGCGTTGGCGGAAGAAGTTAGAAAAGACATTGACGCAAAAGGCGACAAGTAATGGAGCAGGTATATCACACCCCGGTGTTGTTGCACGAGTCGATAGAGGGGTTGAACATTAAACCCGACGGGGTTTATGTAGACGTAACTTTTGGAGGCGGAGGTCATTCAAAAGAGATATTGAAGTATTTGACAACTGGAAAGCTAATTGCATTTGATCAAGATGCTGAAGCTGCGAAGAATGTTCCTCAGGATGAGCGATTGATTTTTGTCCCACAAAATTTCAGATTCGTTAAGAACTGGGTACAGCTTCATGGGTTTCAGCAGGTCGATGGGATATTGGCTGATTTAGGCGTGAGTAGTCATCAATTTGATTCAGGCGAAAGGGGATTTTCAATCCGATTCAATGGACCGTTGGACATGCGCATGAATCAATCAACTGGAATTTCTGCAGACGAGTGGATAAACAAATCGAGTGTTCAGGAAATTACAGACGTCTTACGAATGTATGGCGAGCTTGATGGAGCATACAAGGTGGCGAAGGAGATAGACATGCACAAGCCTTTGGGAACAACGCAAGCTTTAATCGACTGCACGCAGTCGTTCGCGAAACGCGGGAAGGAGAAGCAGTTCTTGGCTCAGATGTTCCAAGCGTTTCGAATGGTAGTGAACGACGAAATTGCGGTGTTGAAAGAATTCCTTCAGCAATCGTTGGAGTTGTTGGCGCCAGAGGGAAGGTTAGTGGTAATTAGTTATCACAGTTTAGAAGATCGCTTGGTGAAGGACTTTTTACGATCAGGAAATTTGGAAGGGGAGATGAAGAAGGATTTTTTTGGAAATCTTGAACGTCAGATAGAGCCTGTGAAGAGTAAACCAATCCTTCCATCACAAGAAGAAATTGAAAGAAACAGTAGAAGTCGAAGTGCTAAACTTCGAGTAGGACAAAAAAAATAAAACTTTAAACCGAATGAATGTTCGTTCGGTATTGGAAAATGGCAAAGAAAGAAGAAGTAAAAAGAAAGGGAATCACCTTCCGAGAAATCATAGGAGGAGATTTTTTGACGCGCCAGTCTTTGGTAAGTCAGCTTCCTTTTTTCTTTTTCATTGTCGTGTTATTCTTCATTCAAATTAGCATGATATATTATTTCGAATCGGTTCAGATTGAAATAAAGAACACCAAAGAGAAGCTTAAAAATCTGAATTCAGAGTATAGCACGAATGCGAGTGAACTCAGTGTGAAGTCTCAGCATAGCGAGGTGGTTGGTCAGGTGGCCCCTTGGGGTTTAGTGAATTCTACTACCACTCCTTTCATAATAGATGTCGATTCAAATTTCTTCAAGATCACCAATGAATGAATTGAAGAAAATATCTGTTTGGATCTATGTCTTGTACGTAGTCTTATGTCTTTTGGCGTTGACCATAATTGGTAAAGTATTTTACATTCAAGCTATTCCTAATGAAGATGCGCAAAGACGTGCTGCTCAGTTTACATATAAGCTTCGCGACATAGAGCCAGAGCGCGGAAGAATATTAGCAGCAGATGGGTCACCGCTTTCCACCAGCATTCCGGAATATGAGATACGTTGGGACAGCAAGGGCGGCTATAACATTGAGCGCTTCAATTCGAAATTAGATAGTCTCAGTGCGGGTATTGCAGAAATAGTTGGTGACAGAACTAAAGAGGATATCAAGCAAATGTTTTTAAAGGCGGTTGAGTCGGGTAACCGTTATATGAAAGTTGCAGATCATTTGAATTACAATCAAATGCAACGATTTAAATCGCTGCCTTTTGTTAAAGAGAAGAAATTAAAGAGTGGATTTCGAATTGAAGTAAAAGAGAAAAGGGCTAAACCTTATGGAGCTCTTGCTGCGCGAACGATAGGAATTTTCAGAGAAAGCAATTTGGTTGGATTAGAAGCTTCTTATGATTCGCTTCTTAGAGGGAAGGCAGGGAAGCAAATGCAGCAGAAAGTGGGCGGCGATACCTGGGTTCCAATGAGCGACGAGTATGTGGTTGAGCCAGAACCGGGATTCGACGTGGTTACAACGTTAGACGTTCATCTTCAGGATGCCGCTCAAAGCTCTTTGCGTCACACCATGGAAATAAACCGTGCCGATTGGGGCTGTGTAATCCTAATGGAAGTGAAAACGGGATACATCAAGGCTCTTGCGAATTTGACTTATGATTCTGTTGCAAATAAGTTTTACGAAGTTGAGAATCTTGCTTTAACACAAAGTGTTGAACCAGGTTCTACCATGAAGCTTGCAAGCTTGCTGGCTGCAATGGAAGAAGGCAATATTGATATCAATAAAGTTGTACATACGGGAGGAGGAACTTTTACCATTGGAGAACATACACTTCGCGATGTTAAGCCTTGCGGTTCAATAACAATTGAGCAAGTATTTGCAAAGTCTTCGAACGTAGGAACGGCTATGGTTGTTCGAGATGTATTTGGAAGCAACCCGCAGAAGTTTCTAGATTATTTAGATCGTTTCGGATACGGACAGCTTGTTGGAATTGATTTGTTAGGGGAAGGAAAGTCGAGTGTTAAGCGCACAATGAAGGATGCTGGTTGGAGTGATTTAAGTTTAACACAAATGGCAGTGGGATATGAAGTGCAGGTTACGCCTCTTCATCAATTATGCTTCTACAACGCCATTGCCAATGGTGGTAAATTCATGAAGCCGCGCTTGGTAAGTGAAATTCGGAAGAACGGTTTGACTTACGAAAAGTATGAACCTGTAGTTATTCGCGAGAACTTCTTAAAGCCAGAGACTATTGCGAAAGGCCGCAAACTTATGGAGGCGGTAACAACTATCGGAACGGGTAAAGGAGTATTCAAACAATCGCCTTATCGTGCTGCTGGAAAGACAGGCACAGCGCGCGTTTTCGAGAAGGGACATTATTTGGAAAATTCGCATAGAGCGTCATTTGTAGGATATTTTCCAGCTGAAGATCCAAAATATTCATGCATTGTAGTGGTGAATAAGGCCCGTGTTTTCGAAGCATTTGGAGGAAAAGTTGCAGCTCCGGTTTTTCGCGATTTGGCGAATATCTTATTCGGAACTGAGTTGGATATTCCGCATAACGCAATGGGTAATGATAGCACTTTTGTTGCTCAACCGTGGATACCAACAATCTTGTCGGGAGAGTCAAATGCGTTGCGAAAGGCATTTTCTCATGTGCAATTTCCTTATGCCCTAGAAACAGATGCGCAATTCGTTAGTGCAAATTCCAATGGAAGTGCTTTAACTGTATCAAGTAAAGATGAAAGTGGAAACAAGGTTCCAGACGTTCGAGGAATGGGACTCACAGATGCTGTATTTATTCTTGAAAAAAGAGGGTTGAAAGTATCATCAACAGGTTACGGAAAAGTGGTGTCCCAAAGTATTCTTCCTGGGACAAAAGCTAATCATCAATTCATACAAATTACTTTACGATGAAGTTGCTACAGGACATATTGTATAAAGTGCGACTTGAAGGTGTAGTTGGAAAGACCAATGTCGCTGTGGAGAGTATTACCTCCGACTCGCGAGCTGTTCGACCTATGGCGTTGTTTGTTGCGGTAAAGGGAATTCAGTCTGATGGACATTCTTACATCGCCAAAGCTATTGAGTTAGGAGCTGCGGCTATTGTTTGTCAAAACCTACCTGAAAAATTAGAAGAGAACATCGTTTATGTTCAAGTTGCCGATACTTCCAAAGCATTGGGTATTATGGCAGCGAATTTTTATGAGAATCCTTCTGAAAAAATGAAGGTTCTAGCTGTTACGGGCACGAATGGAAAGACTACCGTTGCGACATTGTTGTTCCGCTTGTATCGTTCAATGGGACATAAGTGCGGATTACTTTCAACAGTAGTAAATCGTATTAACGAAGTTGAAATTCCTTCAACACATACAACACCAGATGCTGTTGCGTTGAACGACTTATTAGCACGCATGTATCGTGAAGGATGCACACATGTCTTCATGGAAGCTTCGTCTCATGCGTTGCATCAGAACAGAATGGCAGGTGTTCAAGTCGACGGTGCCATTTTCACAAATCTTTCTCACGATCATTTGGACTATCACGGTTCAATGAACGATTACATTAAAGCGAAGAAAATTTTATTCGATCAGTTGGGGTCGAATGCCTACGCTGTTGTGAATGCAGACGATCGTTACCACGATGCTTTGATTTCTGCATGCAAAGGACGTGTTCGCACCTATGCTTTGCATACCATGGCCGACTATAAGGCGAAGCTCATAGAGAACACGCTGGAAGGGCTTCAAGTAAACATTGATCGTTTTGAATTGCATTCACCGCTTATTGGAGAATTCAATGCATACAATTTAACTGCTGTTTTCGCGGCAGCGGTTGAGCTTGGAACAGATCCAACAGCAGTGTTGGTTCATCTTTCTGCTTTAGGAGCCCCAGAAGGTCGCTTTCAATACATCCGCAAGCAAGATGGTACAACAGCAATTGTTGATTACGCACATACGCCCGATGCGTTGGAAAATGTTTTAAATACCATTCAGTCGGTTCGCGGACAAGAAGAAATTATTTCAGTAGTCGGATGCGGTGGCGATCGCGATCGCGCGAAACGTCCGGTTATGGCTTCTATCGCGGCGAATAAAAGTGATCGCGTCATTGTTACAAGCGACAATCCGAGAAGCGAGGACCCAAAGGAAATTATTCAAGAGATGATTGCTGGATTGGATCCAATTCAGAAGAAGAAAGTATTGTCTGTTACCGATCGACGCGAAGCTATCGAGGTGGCTTGCTCACTAGCAAAGCCTGGCGATATCATTTTGATTGCAGGTAAGGGACATGAGAAATACCAAGAGATAAGCGGAGTGAAATATCCCTTCGATGATTTACAAATTATAACAGAACTCTTTCAACCGAACTAAGTATGTTGTACCACCTTTTTGAATACCTCGATAGGCATATGCATTTCCCTGGTTCAGGGTTGTTCCACTACTTGTCGTTTCGTGCTGCATTGAGCATACTTATCTCATTGACAATTTCTTTGGTTTTCGGAAAGACCTTAATTCGCATGCTACGCAAAAAGCAAGTAGGTGAAACTATTCGCGATTTAGGATTAGACGGACAAATGCAGAAAGCGGGAACTCCGACGATGGGTGGATTAATTATTCTAGCTGCTATTCTGGTGCCGACTTTGTTGCTCGCTGATTTGACGAACATCTACATTCAGACCATGATCATTGCAACCATTTGGTTGGGACTCATAGGATTCTTAGACGACTACATTAAGGTTTTCAAAAAAAACAAAGAAGGACTTGCGGGCAAAAGTAAAATAGTTGGACAAATAGGAGTGGGTCTAATCGTGGCTAGCATGCTCTATTGGAATCCGGCTGTTACTATAAAAGAAAAAGTTTCTGATGTTCAAATTCAAAATGCAACTGACGATCAGCAAGCATTGCAGTGGGAAGAAGAGAAGAGTTTGAAGACGACCATTCCTTTCGTAAAAGGAAATGAATTCGATTATTCGTGGTTGGTTCCGGACAGCATGGAGAGTCCGTGGGTTTTATGGGGTGTGTTCGCGGTGATAGTGATCTTTATTGTAACTGCCGTTTCAAATGGAGCAAATATTACTGATGGAATTGACGGTTTAGCAACAGGCACAAGCGCTATCATTGGTATAACGCTGGCCATCTTCGCCTACGTTTCGGGTAACTACATTTTTGCTGATTATCTGAATGTAATGTATATCCCGCATAGCGGTGAACTTACTGTATTCATTGCCGCATTCGTTGGAGCTTGTGTTGGTTTCCTTTGGTACAACAGTTTTCCTGCGCAAGTATTCATGGGCGATACAGGAAGTTTGGCACTCGGTGGAATTATTGCAACGTTTTCTATTGCTATTCGAAAAGAACTTTTGATTCCGGTATTGTGTGGAATTTTCTTGATTGAAAACTTAAGCGTAATGCTTCAAGTGGGATACTTCAAATACACGAAAAAGAAGTATGGCGAGGGACGTCGCATATTCTTAATGTCTCCGCTCCATCATCACTATCAGCGCAAGGGAATGCATGAAGCGAAAATCGTTTCTCGCTTCTGGATCATCGGAATTATGCTAGCAGTATTAACCATCATCACTCTAAAAGTAAGATAATGAATAAGCGATTAGTCATACTTGGAGGAGGCGAGAGCGGTGCTGGTACAGCAGTGCTTGCAAAGAAGATGGGTTATGATGTATTCCTTTCGGATAAGGGCTTGTTGAAAGACAAGTACAAAGCTGAATTGAACGCACACGGTGTTGCCTTCGAAGAGGGAATGCACACAGATGAATTAATTCTGAATGCAGATGAAGTGGTGAAAAGTCCGGGTATTCCGAATACTGCGAAGTTGATTGTTGCGCTGCACGAAAAGAACATTCCTGTATTATCGGAATTGGAATTTGCTTATCGATACACGAATGCGAAGATCATTGCAATTACAGGAAGTAACGGAAAGACTACAACAACGTTATTGACATACCACATTCTTAAAAATGCGGGGTTGAATGTTGGTCTTGGAGGAAATGTGGGAAAGAGTTTCGCAAGACAAGTAGCGGAAGAGAACTTCGATTACTATGTATTGGAGGTAAGCAGTTTTCAACTCGATAACATGTATTCGTTTAAAGCAGACATTGCTATTCTAACGAATATTACTCCTGATCACTTGGATCGATACGATTACGATCTAAGTAAATACGCAGATGCGAAGTTGCGCATTGCCCAGAACCAAACATCTAGCGATGTATTCATTTTCAACGCTGACGATGCCATTACGGAAGAAACAATGGCACGCCATGTATTGAACGCCACCCTATTTCCAATTTCAATTCAGATTGGAAAGACGTACGAGCAAGGTGGCTATTGCGACGAATCAAATTTTAACCTAAACACAAACCATAATTTATTTACTATGAAAATTACAGAACTAGCATTGCAAGGCAAACACAATTTGCAGAACAGTATGGCAGCAGGGGCGGCAGCTCGCTTTTTGGAATTAAGAAAAGAAGCAGTTCGCGACAGTCTAATGAACTTCGAAAACATTGAACACCGCTTGGAGTTTGTTGCTAGTATTCACGGCATTCGTTTCATTAACGACAGCAAGGCTACAAACGTAAATTCTACCTGGTACGCTTTGGAGTCTGTCGATAAGCCAATCATTTGGATAGCTGGAGGAACTGACAAAGGAAACGATTATTCTGAATTAATGGAATTGGTTAAGTCTAAAGTGAAAGCAATCGTTTGCTTAACAAAAGACAGTTCTAAAATTAGAAAGGCATTTGGTTCTATTGTAGATACCATTATTGATACAGATAGCGCTGAGCAAGCGGTTCGTGTTTCTTACGATTTAGGAAGAGACGGCGACACTGTTTTGTTGTCCCCCGCTTGTGCATCTTTCGACTTGTTCGAGAATTACGAAGATAGAGGACGTCAATTCAAAGTTGCGGTTAAAGGATTATAATCTCGATGCAGAAACTTCTTTCACACTTAAAGGGAGATCGCGTGATCTGGATGGTTGCACTTTTTTTGTGCACCCTTTCGGTGTTGGCGGTATACAGCGCTGTTTCTTCGTTGGTGTGGAAAGCAGAAGGTGGAAGCAGCGCAGGAGTTTTAATCAAGCATGTTTTCATGCTTGGATTAGGAATGGCCTTTATGTATGGAACACACTTACTTCCACTCACTGTTTTTTCCAGGATTGGACAACTGATGATTTGGGTTGTGATTCCTCTTTTGGTATTCACAATGTTTTTCGGTTCAAACATTAACAACGCCGATCGATGGATTAGAATACCCGGAATTGGTGTGACGTTCCAGACGAGTGATTTGGCTAAGTTGGTGCTTATTATTTATGTTGCTCGACAACTTACTGTTAAGCGACAGATGTTAGATGATTTCAAAAAAGGTGTATTGCCAATTGTTATTCCAATAGCTATGGTTTGCGGATTGGTGTTACCAGCAAACTTTTCTACAGCAGCATTAATTGGGTTTGTGTGTTTTTTAATGTTGGTGTTCGGAGGTGTGCCTTGGAAGCATTTGTTCAAACTTATAGGGGCAGTCGTTGGGATACTTCTTTTGATTATTGCTATTGGTGAATTTGGACCAGAGAAGTTACTTCCGCGTTATAGCACATGGAAGAATCGCTTGGTAGGAAAGGAAGTTCAGGCCGGCGCAATGGACGATTCTAAATATCAAATAGAGTTAGCCCAATACGCCATTTACGAAGGAGGAATTATTCCGAAAGGTCCCGGTTCAGGAACTTCGCGAAACTTCCTTCCACATCCATATTCCGACATGATTTACGCGTTTATTATTGAAGAATACGGTTCAATATTGGGAGGCGCGTTGGTAATGTTGATGTATGTTATTTTCTTATTCAGGGTAATTCGAATTTCAATTCGAAGTCCTAAGTATTTCGGCGGTTTAACCGCTTTGGGATTGGGATTGGTCATCTCCTTGCAAGCGTTCATTAATATGGGTGTAGCGGTGGATTTGTTTCCGACTACTGGACAGCCATTGCCTTTGGTGAGTATGGGAGGAACATCGATTGTTTTTGTTGCAATCATGTTCGGAGTGATATTGAGTATCTCGAAGATGGATGAGGCGAATGACGATATAGAGCAAACAGAAGAGATGGAAGAAGCGCCTTTTTAATTCATATGGAAAAACGAAGTTTAAATAGGGTTTTGTTGTCGGCTGGGGGGACAGGTGGACATATATTTCCTGCCATTGCAGTTGCGAATGAAATAAAATCGCGCTTTCCGGAATGTGAGATTTTATTTGTTGGGGCCGAAGGAAAAATGGAGATGGAGAAAGTTCCTCAAGCGGGATATAAAATTGTTGGACTTCCCATTGCTGGACTTCAGCGCAAATTGACGCTTTCGAATTTTTTACTTCCAATTAAAATTTTGAAAAGTATGTTGAAGGCGAAGGCTGTGGTGAAAGAATTTCGTCCGCAAGTCGCTGTAGGTTTTGGCGGATATGCGAGTGGTCCTACGCTTCGTGCGGCAGGAACAGCAAGCGTTCCAACCGTGTTGCAGGAACAGAATTCATTTGCAGGGGTAACTAATAAATTATTGGCGAAACGTGCGCAGGCAATATGTGTTGCATATGAAGGGATGGAAGTGTTTTTTCAAAAGGGTAAGATTCAGTTAACTGGAAATCCAGTGCGGAAAGATTTCGTGAAGTTGCCTTATTCGCAGGAAGATGCATTGACCAAATTGAATTTCGATTCAACAAGAAAAACAATTTTAATTGTAGGTGGAAGTTTGGGTGCGCGCGCTGTAAACGCTGCAGTTGAAGCTTCATTGAATGCTTGGCTTAGCCAAGGATTTCAAGTTATATGGCAATGCGGAAAAATTTACAAGGCTAATCTTGAGGCGAAGTATGAAGGAACTTCTGGCTTGCGTCTTTTTGATTTCATTCAGGATATGGCATTGGTTTATGCTGCTGCGGATGTAATTGTTTCCAGAGCAGGAGCTATGAGTGTTTCTGAGTTATCATTGGTTGGAAAGCCTGTTGTGTTTATGCCTTCTCCGAACGTGGCCGAAGATCATCAAACGAAAAATGCAATGGCACTTGTTTCAAAGAGAGCGGCATTAATGGTACGTGACAGTGAAGCTGAATTGAAGTTGGCTGAAGTCGTTTCAGAATTGCTTCACAACGAAAATGAGATTTCTAAACTGAAAGAAAATATTTCCGGATTCGCTATGCCGAATGCAACTGAAGAGATCGTAGATACCTTAATTGAAGTGGTGTATGGAAGAGCGTAAGCTAACGTGCGAAGTCATGTATTTCTTGGGTATTGGTGGCATTGGTATGTCGGCCCTTGCGCGCTATTTTCATCGCAAGGGAGTACATGTGATGGGGTACGATCGCACGTCTACGGCGTTAACAACAGAACTTGAATTGGAAGGAATTTCTGTGCAATACGAAGACAGCGTTATGTCTTTGCCGCAGTTGCTTCATTCCACTCCTAAGGAAAAAGTTTTGATTGTGCGCACACCGGCAGTTCCGATAGATTCTTCGCAGTTGCAGTATTTCCTTCAACATGAATTTAGAATTTGGAAGCGAAGTGAGTTGTTGGGATACATAACCCAACTAGATGAAACGATTGCTATTGGCGGAACGCATGGGAAGACTACTACTTCAACATTGGTCGCGCACATTCTTCATTCAACCATCGGATGCAATGCTTTTTTAGGTGGAATTTCTTCCAACTTTAAGAGTAATGTATTGCTTTCAGACACTTCAAGAACCGTGGTGGAAGCCGATGAGTTTGATCGAAGTTTCTTGACGTTGTTTCCGAAGATTTCAGCGTTGACATCCATGGATGCTGATCATTTGGATGTTTATGAAAATGAAGAAAGCATTCGCGAAGGATTCCTTTTGTTTTTAAAACAGAATCGTGCAGATGGAAATGTAGTGGTGAAGAAGGAATTGAATATTCATGATGAATTGAAGGCCGATCGCTCGGGTGTTTTGACATACAGTATTTTATCGGATGCTGATTTTTTTGCTACGAATATTCGCATTGAAGAGGGTGCATATACCTTCGATTTTCATTCTCCGAACGGCGAATTGGTAAACGTGCGTTTGGGATTACCGGGAAGACACAACGTGGAGAACGCCGTGGTGGCAATGGCTTGCGCGTTACTCGCAGGTGTTGCAATTAACGATTTACCTGATGTTCTAGCCAGTTTCAAAGGTGTTGCGCGAAGATTCGATGTGCGTTATATAAGTAAGACTGGAGTGTACATAGATGACTATGCGCATCATCCGACGGAATTGACTGCTGCCATGCGTTCAGTGCGAGAATTGTTTCCTGGAAAACGAATTGTTGGCATATTTCAACCGCATTTGTTTTCGAGAACAAGGGATTTTGTGAACGGATTTGCCGAGAGCTTAGCGCTATTGGATGTGCCAATTTTATTACCTATTTATCCTGCGCGCGAATTGCCAATAGAGGGAATTGATTCACAATGGCTATTTGATAAAATTAAAAAGGACGAGAAATACTTAGTGGAGAAAGATGCCATCTTCACCTTACTAAATAAACTGCAGTTTGATGTGCTTTTGACATTGGGAGCAGGTGACATAGACACCCTTGTTTCGCCCTTGGAAGCCTACATGAATAAACGCGTGGAATGAGAAACGAAAAAGGAAATACAGTAAAGAAAACTTCATGGTTCATGAGGTTTTTGGTGTTGACTTTCTTTATTGTCATGGGCGCTGGTGCTATTGTGCTTTGGGCATTTTCTATTTCAAAACACAACACGCAACCGGTTCCGGAGTTGCGCGTAAATATTCAGAGAGGACAAAGCGTAGATGAACTGATTACAAAAGAAGAAGTGGATTCTATCGTCCACAGCCACTTTGGATTGTTGCAAGGAACTCCAATGAGCAAAATAGACGTTGGAGCCATTCAGGTTGCGGTGAATAGACATCCTGCAATTCATTCGTGTAATGTATGGATGGGTGTAGATGGAATTTTGAATATTGATATTCAACAAAGGGCTCCTATGTTCAGGATAATGAATACCGATGGAAGCGGTTTTTATGTGGACACATTGGGACAATCGTTTAGTTTGCTTAATCGCGCTGTGGCATATGTGCCAGTGGTTTCAGTGGAGGGTGTAATGGGTGCAATGGAGTTTCCAGCAACCAAAGAGTATTATGACGAAAACACTTTAGGTTTAACCTACTTAGATGAGCTTGTGGTTTTTGGAGATCACATGCGTAGACATGCCGAGTTAAAGGATTGGACCGAGCATATTCACCTCACTGCGATGGGAACTTTGGAAGTTATTCCTCGCATTGGAAGGCACATTATTGACTTCGGCAGTATATACAATTTGGAAATGAAGACGAGAATGCTTTTTCAATTTTATCGTTCCCAATTGTATATAACGGACCTGGAGAAATACAGTCGCATTAATTTGAATTTTGAAAATCAAGTGATCTGCGAAAAGCGCGGCGCAGATTTGTTTCCAGCTCCTGTTGATAGCCTAGCTTTAATAGGGAATAGCGCTCCAATTGCCATTCCGACCGACTTAATACCAGCAGCTGCGCAAGCAGTTCAACAACCACAATAATTATTTGAAGAATATGGAATATACATTCGCTACTTACAACAATCCAACCCCGAGCAACAAAGAGAAATTGGTAGTTGGAATTGATATCGGAACAACCAAGATTGCTTGTGTTGTAGGAAAAATTGATTCATTTGGAAAGGTGACCATCTTGGGTATTGGTCGCAGTAAAAGTGATGGTGTTAAGCGCGGTATTGTTTTGAATATTGATCAGACTGTTGCGTCGATCAAAGAAGCTGTTCAGAAGGCCGAGATGGAATGCGGAATTAAGGTTCATCGCGTGAATGTGGGTATTGCGGGACAGCACATCAAGAGTATTCAACAACCAGGAATCTATACGCGCAAGGATTTAGAAACGGAAATCAGTGTTGCGGATTTGCAAGCATTGAAGGACGATATGTTCAAGATTCACGTGCCAGCTGGGGAGTCGATCATTCACGTGATTCCACAAGAATACACAGTTGATACAGAAGGCGGAATTAAAGATCCTGTTGGAATGGCTGGTGTGCGTTTGCAAGCAAATTTCCACATCATCACGGGTTCTCTTCCAGCAATCAAAAACATTTATCGTTGTGTGAAATTGTCTGGTCTGGAAGTAGGGGAGTTAACCTTAGAGCCGATTGCAAGTTCTGCGGCAGTGTTGAGCGATGAGGAAAAAGAGGCGGGTGTTGCTTTGGTTGACATTGGAGGAGGAACAACAGACATTGCGATTTTCCACGACGGTTTGATTCGTCATACTG
Organism: uncultured Chryseobacterium sp.; assembly: GCA_964385405.1. GTDB lineage: Bacteria > Bacteroidota > Bacteroidia > Flavobacteriales_D > Sanyastnellaceae > CAIZGX01. Next base: position 160,180 of record CAYLOT010000001.1, read on the forward strand.
CAGTGATTCCATTTGGTGGAAACATTTTGACTGAAGACATTAAAACCGGATGTTCAATTTTAAGCAGACATGCTGAGCAGTTGAAAGTTCAATACGGATCGGCTTTAGCGGCTGAAACACAAAACGCCAAGGTTGTTGTTCCTGGTTTAAATGGAAGAACACCTAAGGAAATTACATTGGGTGCGCTGTCAGGAATTATTGAAGCGCGCATGAAGGAAATTTTAGAATTGGTTCACTTCGAAATCATGCGCAGCGGATACGAGCGTAAGTTAATCGGAGGAATTGTGTTGACAGGTGGTGGTGCGCAGTTGAAGCACATTAAGCAGTTGGTTGAATACATCACTGGCTTGGATTGTCGCATTGGTAAGCCTATTGAACACGTGATTAATTACACAGACGAATCACAATTACCGCCGGCTCTTTCAACAGGTGTTGGACTTGTAATTACAGGTGAAGAGAATGTGGGTGAAGATTATTTCGAGCGTGTTTTGGGTCAGGAAGTTGCGGTAGAAGAAGAGGAAGTTGTTACTCCGGAAGATGTGAATGTGCCAGTCGATGCGGCTTCTGCGGAAGATTTCATGTCATTTATGACCTCTATTGGAGTAGCAGGATCTGAGGAGAAAGAACAAGTTGAGTCAACAGTTGCTCATACTGGAAACGAAGAAAACGAAGAACCTTCAATGACAGATGCTGCGAATGAAGTTACTGAAGCGCCTGTTAAAACAACTCGCCAAACACGTAATCCGTTGGAAAGTATTGTGGGCCGTTTCAAAGGATTCTTCGAAAACGACGAAGCAGTAAATTAATTTTTTTCGAACAGTGCCACCGCCTCTAAATGAGAGGTGTGTGGGAACTGATCGACAAAGCTGATTTTCTTTAACTGATATCCGGATAGAATAAGCGTCTCACAATCTCTTGCTTGTGTAGCCGGATTGCATGAGATGTAAACGATGCGCTTAGCGTCGAGCCCTATTACTTTTCGCAGAGTCTTTGGAGCAATTCCACCTCGGGGTGGGTCAAGAACAAGGGTGTTGATTTGATTTTGAAATTGCGGTTGTTCCAGTAAGAATTTCCCCACATCTGCTGCAAAGAATTCGATATTTGAAACATTGTTTTCTTGCGCGTTTTTCTTAGCGTCTGCAATGGCTGCTTCTACAATGTCTACTCCCACAACAGGAAGCGATGTTTTCTGCGCTATCAGTTGTCCGATTGTTCCTGTTCCACAAAACAGATCGAGGATATATCCATTGGGCACTTCTTCCGGATTGCAGTAATCTATTGCTTTGGTGTAAAGCTTTTCAGCACTTTTCGGATTGGTTTGAAAGAAGCTCTTCATGTTTACTTTGAACTTCAATCCCAATAAAATTTCTTCGATTTCGGAATTGCCGAAGAGTAGGTGTGACGAGCCATTCAATGGCTCAGCGCGGTCTCCTGTGTCGTCGTTCAGCGTATGAATAATTCCTCCGCAACGGTTTCCGAGTATGTCTAAAACAAGTTTCACAAATTCATCGCGATCGAAGTTTTCCAGACCCGTTGAAGAAGTAACGAGGTTAACTAAAAGCAAATCGTGCGTGAATGATTTTCGAACCACAACGTATCTAAAGAAACCTTCGCGTTTAGGTGGATGCCATGCTGGAAGTCCCCTGTTTTCACAAAAGGTTCGAATGCGGTGCAAGTTGTTTTCGAATGTCGCATCGAAGAGACCCGATTCCGCATCGAGATTTTCAACCATCCACCACGTTCCTCTGTGCTTGAAACCTAATCCGAAATCATCGAGTTCCGTTTTGGTTGGAAGGTCATAGCGGATAGCGCTGAAGCTGTACTCCATTTTATTTCTGTAGTTCCATACAGAAGGAGATTCAATGTATTCGTCGAACAATTCAGCAATGTTTTCAATTTTACCAATGCGCTTGTAGAGTTGAAGACAAGAATCTTTTTTCGCGTCGTGTTGTTTCTCTATGGGCCATGCAGCGTATGGTGCTCCTGGAATGCGTTGATAAGGCAAGTCTATTTCGTCAGGAGAATTTTCAAGTACTTCGATTAATTTACAATTCGCAAATCGCTTATCAGACTTGATCACTTGCGCACGCACGAGTTGTCCCGGAAAAGTGTTTTCAACAAAAACAGTAAAATCGCCTTTGTCGGTTTTCAATAGCCCAATTCCATTACCTCCGAAGGCAAAGCGGTCTATTTTAATGTCGAGTATTTGGTTTCTTTTTAGCACGGGGCAAAGATATGTTCTTCGAAAGATGCTTTGCAATATACTTCGTAAGATACTTTGTAAGATTCTTCGAAAGGTCTCGCGAAGCGTCTTGCGTTGCATCTTGCATGGCATCTTGTGCAACATTGTTTATCTTCGTTAAAACAATAAAAGACACACCTATGAAATCGATAGTACTATTTTTTGCCTTGTTCGCATTTGGACTGAGCGCGAATGCTCAAAAGATTTATTCTGTAGATGCTGAATACAAGGCACAGGTGAAGGTCTATGTGGTAGATGCCGAGTACAAAGCTGATTTGTTGGTGTACAAAGAGAACGCAGAATATAAGGCGGGTAATAACGATGGTCGCTGGTATTTCGTAGATGCTGAATACAAGGCGAACAAGAAAATCTATTTTGAAGATGCCGAGTACAAAGCTGATTTGAAAATTTACTTCGTAGATGCAGAGTACAAAGCAGGTTGGAAGAATTCTTCTAAGAAGCAGTTGTTGTACTAAATTCGTCCATGCGAAAAATAAATCTGTTTCTTCCTGTAATACTTGCATTTGCTGTTACACTTGGGCTGCCGAATTGGTTGTCGTGGAATGAACGGGTGGTCTTGTCGACCGTTTTAGTTATGCTTTGGTGGTGGATATCTGAAGTGATTCCAATGGCCGTTACCGCACTTATTCCGTTGCTGGTTTTTCCAATAGCGAATGTCATGAGCATGGAAAAGGTGGTGGTGCCTTATGCCGATAAATTCGTCTTTTTATTTCTTGGCGGATTCCTTTTGGCTTTGGCTATTGAAAAACACGGACTGCATAAACGCATGGCTTTTCGTTTGCTTGATCTAGCCGGTAACGCGAAGGCAAGAATTTTACTTGCCGTTATGTTGTCTTCATACGTATTGAGCATGTGGATTAGCAATACCGCAACTGCTATGATGTTGATTCCGATTGCGGCATCTGTTGCACATTTATTAGCAGCTCATCATCATGAAGCCAAATTTAAACGTGCGTTGGTATTGGGAGTTGCGTATGCCTCGAGTATAGGTGGCATGGCTACTTTAATTGGAACTCCTCCAAATGTTGCCGCTGCGGGTATTGTGAAGAAACAATTTGGGGAAGAGATTTCTTTCTTTACTTGGATGAAGTATGGCGTTCCGTTTTCATTAACCTTGTTAATTCTTGTATTTTTAGTCCTTGCAAAAATTCATTTTAAAAAGAAGGAATCCATTGCAGGTGCGCATGACGAATTGCATCGTCTTCGAACCGATATGGGGGCTATTTCAAAGAATGAACGCAGGGTTTTGTTCGTCTTCGCTGGAGCTGTCCTCTGTTGGATTTTCCAATCTCCAATTTCTACAGCTTTGAAGATTCCGGCATTTAACGACACTTGGATTGCATTGGCGTTCGGATTGTCTTTGTTTTTTATTCCAAGAAAGTCGGCTATACCGAATGAGCGTTCGGTTGGCTTATTGGAATGGTCAGATACGGAGAAATTATCGTGGGGAGTATTGCTAATGTTTGGCGGAGGACTTACTTTGTCATTGGCTTTTAAGGAAGTTGGGTTGTTGGAACGTTTGTCGCAATGGCTTGCTGTGGTAAACGTTGGAAGTTCTACCGTGTATTTAATTATGTTATGTGGAATAGGTCTCTTGCTTACAGCGCTCATGAGCAATTTAGCAATGGTTACATTGTTTGTTCCTATTGTCGGTGTTTTGGCTCAGGCCAACGGAATTTCTCCAGCTGCGTGGGCCATTCCTGTTACTCTCGCGGCGAGCTGTGATTTCATGTTTCCAATGAGTACTCCTCCGAATGCAATTGCTTACGGCACGGGATGGGTGAAAGCCAAAGACATGTTCACCATTGGAATAATAGTGAATGTGATTTCGTTTTTGTTGTTGGTAGGGTTGGTGATTTTAGCGAAGTGATAGGAATCCTAGAGGTTAGATTAAATCAAAGCAATCAGCAAGAAAATAAACAATACAAATAAGAATACATAAACAGGCCAGAGCATAATTTTCCAATACCGTCTAATTTGATTCAAGTAAAAGTTTTTGTAAGGGCTAAGTTCTGCCTTGGATCGTATTTTTCGAATGATGAAAATATTAATGATAAGAAGTATAGGGTAGAGAACAGCAACTCCTGGAATGAGGGTTGCGATAGCTGATGATACAAGATACTGCGAAAGTCTCGATAGCTTTGATTCCTGTTTTTGCGTCAGACGAAGTTCTTCTAAATTGATTGCCTCTGTATTTTGAGTATGGATACTGTTGGGAGATACGTAGTCTTCTTTGATTGAATTCGTGTTGTCTGGAATTAGGGTATCTCTACTTGACTCTATATTTTTATCTCTTGCAGTTGAGTTCACTTCAACAGAAGGAGCTAATTCAGAATTTTTCGAAGTTGAAATTTCTACATCGCTCAATTCGTGGTGATGATTTTGAGTTTCGGAAGTAGCGCTTTGGCGATGAAACCATTCAACGTGATAGCCTGAAGAATACAATTGCTTCTCCATTGAGCAAGAAGATAGCGCTGTGCATGAAATGATGGCTAAGAAGATTCTGTATTTCATTGAGTGAAAATACAGATGAATTTCAAAAGAGCGAAGCAAGAATTATTTCACGAAGGAAATTAAACTCCGATCAACCCCAATCTTTTTCAACTCACCATTGGCACCTGCAATGATGTAATGCTCGCCCATTTCACTTCCCAAAAGGTCGTTAATCTTTCTTCTAATCTTCGAAATGGTTTCGCTTATTTTTTGTGTATTCGCATTGTCTGTGCGCTCGTTTATACGCTTGGCTGCTGTTTCTCTGGTGGAAGTAGGGCTAACCTTTAAATACAACTCGGTGAGTTCCTCTCTGTATTCGTCGAGCATATTGAGTTTTACTCCTTCTGGTATTCCCAAGAAAAATAAATAAATTGTTTTTTCAATCTTATCGAGTTTTAATTCAATATTGGCGAGGTCTGGGAATTGAATCTTGAAATTTGGTCCAGTGATGCTCATGCGGCTCGGTTTCTTCAACAGTGAATATCTGTCTCTGAATAAAATCTCGCTACGAGTGGCCTCCATAATTTCAAAAACCTGATTGGCAAGAAGTGGGTCGACTTGTTTCTCTTCCAGTCGCTTTACACATTCGGAACACAAATCTGCCGTTCTTATTTTTAAAATCAGTTCGTTTTTGTTTCCACAAAAATCGTTCATGCACCCCACTGAAGTCTGATGCACTCCTTCAGACATCTCGCGTATGTTCGTGAACATGTGATGTCGAAGCAAATGAGTAACGATTAAATAAACGATACTCGCTCGAGAAAATCCAGGTAAGTAAAATCCGAGTCCAGATGTTTGCACGAATCCATTTCTTCCTCCCTTCGGATCCGGCGCAGCAAACCAATTGAACTCGTTGCCTTTGTCGGTAAGTAGAATAACGAATTCAAATTCTGAAATGTCGTTGGATTTTCTAAAAGTTTTGCATCGGTCGAAAATGTCTTCCCATTTTAATCGAGTTAGTTTCTCTGGAGCTTCGTGATAATAAGCCTTTTCAGAATAGCTTATTTCGCTGATAGAGTAGCAGACTTCATGACGTAACATGTCTTGGGGCAACGAATGAGAAGTGTCTCGACCTTTCTCATCTTCGTTATCGAATTCCAAGCCCAAATCGTCTTCAAACACGGGCTCATCTATTGTAGAGACAAACTCAAGCGGACCCGAAAACGATTGCAGTTGTTGCAAGATTTCGTGGTAGGCACCTTGGTCTACCTCTTCTGATTTAAATAAATGAACCCGTGTTCGCATGACGATAAATTTAATAATTACAATTCACCAAATCCTTCCCAATTCTTTCCCGATCTTTTTTGATGAATGGAGCGTTCCAATTCATTTGCCGCATAATTCATGGTCTCTTTGATGTTTGCTTTTTGTGAAGAGTACACACGAGATTGTTGCATGTTCAATCTGCTCGCAGCGCCCCAAGCATCTATATCTGCACCAATGAATGCGAAGTTCCAGTTGCCAGTAGCTTCCAATTCTTTGATTGAAGATGAGATTTCTTGGAACTTAAACATGCGTGAAGCATTTTCTCCTCCGTCGGTAAAGATCACAATCATTACTGTCCCGTTCTTTTCTTTCAGGTCGCGTCCAACGGCATACTTCATACGGTTGATCACAGTGCCTATAGCATCGAGTAATCCGGTCATGCCGTCCAACACGTAGTCTTTTTCCGTAAGCACCGGTAGTTCTGCTGCAGGTACATTTTCAAATACGAGCTCAGGGCCGTCTGAGAAGAGTGTTAAGGATACATAGATAGGTTGATCAAGGTTGCGCTCTTGAATGGCTTTAATGGAATGAAGCTTTTCATTCAGTCCTTCAAGGGTTTCTTTGTAATGCGATTGCATGCTTCCACTTTTGTCCAAGACAAGGTGGTAATGGGTGGCGTTTCGTTTATTCATTTTGTTAAATTATTTCCGCAAAGGTGTGGTGTTGAACAAGGCTAAGTAAAGTTTTGACAACCTTGTTTTTTTAGTTGAAGTGAAGTTGGTGAGCAATGTTTTTTTTCCAATTTGTAGGTGAAGTGGGATTTTTCAGAAGTGGTGGAAATACCTTATTCTTCGCGGTTATTACGTGTTTGCTTACACGTGAGGTGAAGTTCTTTTTGTTCTTAATGAAATGATAAATCTTGACTTCTGATTTTTTTATTTTTTTGGAAAGAATGAGTTCATGTGAGAGCGACTCAATCTGAGCTCCGCGTATTTCAATGAAATAGTAATATTTTGGAAAGTGCTTCAATAGTTTTTTAATAAATGAAGCTTGATCTTGTGTGGGAATAATATTCTCAAGATTGTCAATGCTTATCCAACCGTAGTCGTTATGAAAATCCATTTCAAACTGCATCTGATCGTGTGACATAATCTGGGTAAGTAGGTGTATCTTTTTTTGCTCGGTAGCACTCAATTGGAAGTACTGCACACGTTTTTTATTCGCATATTCGAAGAGAAAGGTGTATCCGTAATTGTTGCCTTCACTATCATTGATATTCGCTTGAATCAATTGTGGAAGTCCGAAATCTTTTAGAATCTTCGATGTTTTTTTGAGATCGAAATATTTTTCGAATTCGACGGTATTCCGATAGCCATCTTCAATTTTTTTGAATGCGATTGGGTGAAAGGGATTGTGGTTCTGTGATGTGTTGAGCAACGTTCGTTGAAAGAACATGCCCATGGTTGAAAAGCTCTGACGGATATACCAAGACAGAGATTCGGCAAATTCATCGAGGCCATTGAAGTCTGAAATTTCGAACAGTTGAAAAAAGAAATCGGCGAATGGAGGCTCACCTTCTTTTCGTGGTTCCTTTTTACGCATTTTCAGAGCTGGAGTTCTTTGAAGAAACTCTTTTTCTACTTCACCTATGAAGGTAGATTCGTCGGCAAGTCGAAATACAGCGCCAAGAAGCTCAGAACGGGTGACGCAAAGTGGCGTGAGTGGCTGCTCTCTGGGTTGAGCCAAAAGAAAGTTTCTGGCGGTCTCAAATAAACTAAGGGTAGGTTGCGTAAAAAGTTGTCCGTCGCCATTGGTATAATCGAATACTAATTCTTCGTTAAAGATTATTTGGAAGTTCGCAAGTACAGCTTCTCTCTCGTTTTGAGCAGGCTTAAATTCATAGGTCTGATGATAAATGCCAATTTCAGAATGCATCTCGAAAGCAATTTTGAGAGGCTTATTGAAATCATTCACGAGATTCTTGAAGTTTGCATAGGGACTGAAAGAAGTAAATCGTTTTACTTCTTTCATTTCTTGATCGTTCAATGGGAAGAGTTCCAGTAATTTAATTAAGCTACTTTTTCCTGTAGCTAATTCACCAACAAGGAAATTTAATTTCCCAATTTCCCAGGTTTGTTTTTCGTGAAATAATGTGAAATTTTCTGCGTGAATAAAGAGTTTAAGCATAGTTTTTTGGTCTTCTTAGCGAAAGTATTTGTTAGGTGTGCAGCAGTGCTGCATTTAAAAAAAAGCAAAGCAATGGCTGTTCCAGAGTATGCGGTAAGTGCCGAAAACAAAGGAGTGTAGCTTATTAAAAAAAAATAAGGGGTGATTTTTTCAAATCGGGAAATCAAAAGTAGAATGACATTTCGCGCGATGGAGCAAATAGTTTTTAACTGTTGAAAAAATGGAAGGCGAGCATCATTGTTCAAAAATATTTATTTTCAATAATGATAAGGGTTTTGTAAAATTTCAAAATAAATTTCAACGAGGAATTTAATTTTTGGCATGGTCAAATAATTATCCACAATGGAGAGGAAGGTGATTTTTCGTCCTAATTTCACTCCCTATGTCAGCCCCGAAAAAAACATTCACCCTTCTTCAACTCACGCAAAGTATCCGAAAGGCCTTGGAGGTCTCTTTTGACGGGCGTTATTGGATAGTTGCAGAAATGAATAAGCTTAACCTTTATCCGCAAAGCGGACATGCCTATCCGGAATTGGTTGAGAAACAGAATGGGGTAATTGTCGCGGAAATAAAGGGAATACTTTGGAAAAGCACCTTTGAACGCATTAATCAGATGTTCATTGATGTTCTTAAGGAACCTTTGAAAGATGGTATTAAGGTTCTTATGCATGTCTCGGTTGGATTTGATTCGAAATACGGTGTCTCTTTGACGATTCATGAGATTGATCCAAACTATACGCTTGGAGATCTAGAACAAGAAAAGTTGAACAGTATTCAATCGTTGAAGCAACAAGGTATTTTCGATTTAAATCGAAAGAAGTCCTTGGCTATGCTTCCGCAACGTCTGGCAATTATCTCTGTAGAGAATAGCAAGGGCTATCAAGATTTTACCCATGTGCTCGACGAAAATCAATGGAAGTACAAATTCTTCCACATGCTTTTTCCATCTTTGTTGCAAGGCGACAAGGCTGTTGCCGATTTAACGCATCAGCTCAATCGAATACGCAAAGTAGCACATCATTTCGATGCGGTAGTTATTGTGCGTGGAGGGGGAGGAGATATTGGACTGGCCTGCTATAACAATGTAGGTTTGTGCAAGGTCATTGCCGAATTTCCGCTGCCTGTGCTGACCGGAATAGGTCATCGCGTGAACGAGTCGGTTGCCGATATGGTGGCTTATAAGAATCTGATTACTCCCACAGATTTAGGGAATTACTTCATACAGAAGTTTCATAATTTCTCTTTGCCTGTTCAGCGGGCTGAAGAGGCCTTGGCAGATAAATCGTTACGAATTCTTTCAGAAACGAAATCGAAGCTGCATGCCTTCGTGCTGCTGTTTCGTTCGGTGGTTGAAACAACTTTGGTTAAGAACACTTCTAAAATTGAGACTCTTCGCGTGGGTTTGCGCACCAATACCATTCAGTTGGTCGTTAACGAAAAAGGAAATATTCAGAAACATTCCAAGGCTTTGGCCAACGATGCACGAACACTCCTCACCGCCGAGCGTGTCTCTGTATCTAAATTGCAAGAGGGAATGAAGAACCGAATAAACGTTCGGTTGTCGAAAGAAGAAATGAAAGTAAACGGATTGGAAAACAGCGTTCGTTTATTAGATCCACGCAATGTGTTGAAGCGCGGATTCAGTATAACCTTAGTAAATGGAAAAGCTGTAACCGATGAGAGTGAAGTAAAATCGGGTGAAGAGATAACGACTATGTTGTATTACGGAACAATAAAATCTAGAAAAGAATAAATGATATGAGTGAAGATCAAATAAATTATGCCCGCGCTTTTGAAGAATTGCAGGCTATCGTAACCGAAATTGAATTGGGACAAATAAGCGTTGACATCTTATCTGAAAAGGTTAAACGAGCTTCAGAACTTATAGCTATCTGCAAAACGAAGCTGACTTCAACGGAAGAGGATGTGAATCAGATTTTGAAAGAGCTTGAATAGCAGATTCTCCGAAAGATGTTGCACCAGATGTTTCACAAGATTGCTTCGCAAAGTTGTCCTTAATTTTGCAGATATGTCACACTTGAACCTGCGAATACTATTTCTTGCTTGCGTGGCATCTTTGCAATTGCACGCCCAGATACTACCTTACAAGAACTCGGACCTACCCGTAGAAACGCGTGTGAGTGATTTGCTTTCGCGCATGACTGCAGAAGAAAAGTTCTATCAAGTTTTCATGATTGCGCACGATGGACTGTTCCAAGAATCTGATTACACACATGGAATTTTTGGGATTGAAATGAATACCTCGGGACTGAATGAGGGTGCTGGACAACAGATGTTGGATTATTCAAAGGGAAATGCAATTGAGACGGAACTCACTGAAATGCTTCGTATTCAGAAGTATTTGGTCACACAAACACGATTGGGAATTCCTGCAATCTTTTTTGGAGAATCTTTACACGGAGTGGTGGCGAAGGGAAGTGTTTCTTATCCGCAGTCGATTGCGCTTGCAGCAAGTTTTAACACATCGTTAATGGAAGAAGTTTCGGATGCTATTGCAACAGCTTCGTTCCAACGTGGATGGCGCATGGTGCTTTCACCGGTGGTGAACGTTGCAACTGATGTCCGCTGGGGAAGAACAGAAGAGACCTATGGGGAAGACCCATATCTGTCAAGTCTCTTTGGAGCTGCGTTCGTTCGTGCCTTCGAGTCGAAGAACATTGTTGCAACTCCGAAGCATTTTGTTGCAAACGTGGGCGATGGCGGAAGGGACAGCTATCCCATTCATCTCGACGATAAAGCCTTGAATGAAATTCATTACCCTCCTTTCCGCGCGTGTTTCGACGCGGGAGCCCGTGGCGTGATGGCTAGCTACAACTCGCTCAATGGTGTGCCTTGCAGCATGAATGCGAATCTCCTTCAACATACATTAAAGGAGAATTGGAAGTTCAACGGTGTTGTTATTTCAGATGCGGGCGCTGTGGGTGGAGCGAATGTGCTGCACAGCACTTCGCCCGATTATCCCACGAGTGGAAAGCAAGCCATAGAAAATGGAATGGATGTTATTTTTCAAACATCAATTCATCACGATAAATTATTCTCTTCACCTTTTTTGAAAAATGAAGTTCGCACCTCGGCATTGGATTCTGCTGTTGCGCGTGTTTTACGATTGAAATTTGAATTGGGATTGTTCGATAATCCGTATGCAGAGTATCATGAAATAGATTTGAAACTTCAGCAAGAACTTGCCCTGAAAGCTGCAGAGGAATCCATTGTGTTGTTGAAGAATGAAAACAATGTCTTACCTATTTCTTCCAACTACAAAAAAATACTGGTGGTGGGTGAAGACGCGACTGACTGTCGCTTGGGCGGATACAGCGGAAGTGGCTATTCCTTGGTAAGTGTTTTAGATGGAATGAAGGAACACTACGAAGGCGATGTGGGTATAGAATACGCGAGAGGATGCAGTCGCAGAATTGAAAAGGATGTAATTCTTCCGAGAGAAAATTTGTCAGAGATTCAAGCACGTTATTTTTCTGAATTGAATTTTCAAGGGGTTGAGGTGATTAAGAAATGGAAAGGTGTTCTAGATTTTTATTACACCTTCTATTCTCCCCATGAACAAATTCAAAAGGAAAAATTCAGCGCGAGATTTGAAACGGTTTTTACGCCTTCCGATAACAATTGGGAAGCCATTGGGTTGAAGGGTAACGACGGTTTTCGTATGTACGTGAACAACGAATTGGTCATTGATCAGTGGGAAAAAGTTTCGTTTCATTCGGTGCTTCATTCTATGAAATTGGAAAGAGGAAAGTCTTACAATCTTCGAATTGAATTTCGCGAAACCTTTGGAAACGCTCAATTGGCCTTGGTTGGAAGAAGAAAGAATACAGACGCTGAAGAAATTCAACGCGCAATTTCACTATCGAAAAAAGCCGATGCAATTGTTGTTGTTGCCGGAATTGAAGAAGGAGAGTTTCAAGATAGAAGTAAGTTGTCTCTGCCGGGAAATCAGGAGAATTTGATTTTGGAATTAGCGAAAACAGGCAAGCCAATCGTTGTTGTTTTAGTTGGCGGAAGCGCCATTGTTATGGAGCGTTGGTTGAATGAAGTAGATGGTGTTGTTATGATGTGGTATGCCGGAGAGCAGCAGGGTTACGCCCTTGCGAATGTTTTATCTGGAAAGGTGAATCCAAGCGGAAAATTACCCATCACTTTTCCGCGTAATGAGGGACAATTGCCATTAAGCTATTGGCACGAACCAACAGGAAGGGGAAGTGATTACATAGACGGAACTGGGCTACCGTTATTTCCTTTCGGATACGGGAAAAGTTACACTTCGTTTTCATTGACTGACTTGAACGCCAGTGAAAAGGGTGAGGGCAGAAATAAATATGTTGAAGTCAAACTAAGTTTGAAAAACACAGGTGCAGTCCCTGGTAGTGAAGTAGTTCAAATGTATGTTCAGCGTCCGAATTCATTGCGCGTAGAAGCCGTTCAGAAGTTGAAAGGATTTCAGAAAGTTTTCCTTCAACCCAACGAAGAAAAGGAATTGGTTTTTCATATTGGACAGCAAGAGCTTCAAGAGTATATGGGAAACAACGAATGGAAATTTCATTCAGGAAATTACCGCATCATGTTCGGAAGTTCGAGTAGAGAAATTCAACAAGAATTTTTGTGGGAATATTTTCCGAATTAATGTGGATTGAAAATCACGAGCAAGGGAATGGCAATTAGTAATAGCAGTCCGAGAATTTTCAATCTTCCTATCGGACTGAACAAATTTTGCCCAAACCACAGTCCGAATCTTCTGAGGTATTGATGTTCCGACTCTCTGATTCGATGTTTTTTTTCTCTTTTGTTAATAGGATCGTCGTCTTTTTTTCCGAATATTTTGAGCGCTGTTAATTTTAAAATTCTCAGTAAACCTCTAACAAGATAGAATATGAATGCAGCTATTGACAAAAAGAACAATAATATTAGAAAAATGAATCCGTCGCTAACCCCAGTTGCTGACTGTCCAATAAGGGCAAGCAGTCCGCCCGAAACACCGCCGATAAGCATTGCGAGTAAAACGAGTTTGAAATCTCTTCCGATTCCTTTTTTGAGTTGTTCTACCGTTTTTGGTTTTCTTATCGGGGGACCAAAGAAGGCCTCTTTGTTCGCATTTGTTAAATTGGTTTCCTTTTGTCCGAAGTAATCATCTTCTTTCTTCGTTGGTGTAATGGTGTCGGAAGGAGGGTTAAATTCTACATTCTTGGAAAGATCTTGCGAAACATCTGTTTCAAGATTCTTCGAAAGGTCTGGTGAAACATCTATTTCAAGATTCTTCGAAAGATCTTGCGAAGCACCTGCGAGAGGCCCCGTCGGTTTTGGGTGAAGCCAGGAAACATGATATCCCTTGTTGTATATCCGCTTTTCAATGGAGCAAGAGGTAAAGACGATTACACAAAGAAGGAGTACTAACTGATTTAGGTTTAATCTCATGTTTAACGGTATGAACGAGTAGTGAAATTAAGGAAATTTGCCTGTTCTTGTAAACATGGTGAGTAGTTTATTGTTTGAACGCTGTGATTCGAAATAACTTTACAAAAAATTGAAGATTATGAATGTAGTTGAAAGAATGGAGTGGAGATATGCCGTGAAGGCAATGAATGGGGAAAGAGTTAGCGGTGATAAAATTGAGCGAATTTTAGAAGCAATACGTTTGTCGCCCTCCTCGAGTGGTTTACAGCCATATGAGCTTGTGTTAGTTACGAATCAAGAATTGAAGAAAGAACTCAGAGCAGCGGCTAACAACCAAAGTCAGGTGGAAGACTGTTCACACCTTTTGATTTTCGCGGCTTGGGATACGTATACCGAAGAGCGCATTAACAAGTGGTTTGATTTGGTAAATGAAGTGAGAGGGGTGAAGAGTGAAGGATGGGAGAATTATAGGAAGTACCTTTTGAGTAGCTATCCGAAGCGTTCAGCGGCGGTGAACCACGAGCATACCTCGAAGCAGGCCTATATTGCGTTGGGTGTAGCCATGCTTGCAGCTGCAATGGAAGAAGTAGACTGTACGCCAATGGAAGGATTCAATCCGGCAGAGGTTGATCGCATTCTAGGGCTCGAAGCCAAGGGCTTGAAGTCGGTGCTGCTACTTCCGTTGGGATATAGAAATCCTGAGAAGGATTATTTAATCAATGCGAAGAAGGTGCGGAAGTCGATGAATGATTTCGTTCTTCAACTTTAATTAGACAAATTCAATTCGTCTCGGATATTGGTTTTTTTAATTGACCAAATTAATTGAATTACGATTGAAATTAGGATAGCCAAAATGAATATTGGGATGGCATTAAATGCTGCAGTGGAAGCCTCGGCAGCTAGGATAATGATGGTAAGGCAGTTGAGCACCATGAATATTTTATTAAATTTCATCTTCTTTTTAAGGTTGGCAAGTTGTTCTTGCAGATAAGCTTTATGTTGAAGTGAAAACTGTTGAGCTGGATTGGTATTTGGTTCAAGATTGACTAAGTTATTTCTCTCTACAATGAGTTGCTTGCGCTTACTCGTATAAATGAAGAAAAGAACCAGACTCGCTAATCCAAATGGAAACAGATATGTAAGAGTCAGAATGGAAAGAGGAAGTAATGAGAATCGAACAATGTTGTAACTCTTCATTTTCTTATTTAGACTTGTTACTTTTGAGGCTATTTCTTCTGGATCGTCCGGTACATTTGGATTTGCTTGATTATAATAGATGTAGCTTTGTTTGCGGTGTCTGTTCTTAATGATTGTATAAGCAATAATCAGGATGATTGAAATTCCTGCACCGATTACACCTAGTCCTAAAAGAGCATATCCTATTCCTGCATCGGTTGCAGCAATTATAGGTAAACCAGTTATGAATGCAAGGAAACTTGTTACAAGGACTAACCATGAAATGAGCACGCGTTTTTTGTCTTTCTTTTGTTGGTCGTATTTTTCATGAGGTTTAATTGAGGAGAGGTTTTCGATTTTTGTTTCAGGAACGGTATCTGTGCTCGAAAATGCTAATTGACGTTTTTTTGATTTGGCATTTGCCTTTTCAAAATTGAGTGAAATGGATTTTTTCTTTTGGATAGAGTCTGGTGCATCGTTGACATCTGAGTTGCTCAACAGATCTGCAGATTCGTGCAGACCGATTAGGCTGTTTGTTTGAGACTTGAAATTTGAAGCAGTTGTTTTTTTTTGGAAATGCTTGTGCACATTCCAAGTGGTGTGATATCCGTTTGAGTATCGTTTTTTCTCAATGGTGCATCCGCTTAATGTAAGTGTACACAAAATAATCAGCGTAAGAACTTTCGACATAGATGAGATAGTTAAGGTTGTCAAATTTATCGGAAAAAATGAAAAAGGAATATAAAAAAAATCCCCAACTCGTGTTGAGGACTTTTTTGTCTTTTAGTGATCCCGAAGGGATTCGAACCCCTGACCGTCTGCTTAGAAGGCAGATGCTCTATCCAGCTGAGCTACGAGATCATTCATCTATAAAAAAAGAAAGACAACCGAGTTGTCTTTTCTTTGTCGGGGTGGCAGGATTCGAACCTACGACCTCCTGCTCCCAAAGCAGGCGCGATACCGGGCTACGCTACACCCCGAAATGCTCTTTAGCACCCTAAGGGGGTGCAAATATACATCTCTTTTTTAATTTTCAAGGCCATTGATAAATCTTTTTTACCCTACTGCGCGAAAATGCTTCGTGAGTCTACGTTAGCACTAATCGGATTAATCACCAATACAGGAACTCCAGCATCGTTAGTTATCACTTTTTGCTCAGCGTCAGCTCCAAATGCATGAATCAATCTCTCGCCAGCAAAATTCAAAATACAAATCAGATCAATCTCGGCGTATTGCGCGTATTTCAAAAGTTCTTTTACGAATGCTGAACTGTCTTCTTCCGTAACCTTAGTCTTACAAGTAACGCCATTTTCAATGAAATAGCCTTCAGCATATGACATGTTGCGTTTGACTTGATTGTTCAAGAATTCGTCTGACTCTTTCGGACAGATAATGTGAACTTCTGCATTAAATTTTTTTGCTAGTTCGCTGGCAAACTTTATTTTTTGTTTGGTCTCTTTATGCAAATCTAAGGGAACCAAAATACGCTTGATATGAGCACTGTGCTTTGTCTTTTCTTGAACAACAATGAACTGAGCGTCGGAGTCTGAAATTACTCGCAGTGCGTTGCTTCCAGTAATGTACTGAAGCCCTGTTAATCCATGTGTCCCCATTACAATGAGCTCACCATTCAACTCTTCAGTCATTTTCGGAATTTCATCAAAGATGTTCCCAATACGAACAACAGGAGAGGCTTCAATTCCAGTTTTCTCTTTATGCTTTGAAATTTGTGTGTTCAGCTTCGTTAAGGCTGCCGCTTCTTCGGATTGGTCTTTCACAATATGAAGAATTTCAACGGGAGTTTTCAATGTTTTAGAAATTTCACAAGCGTAGTTAACTGCTACATCAGAGGTGCTTGAAAAATCGGAAGGGACAATAATTTTCGACATATCAAATAATTTTTTAGTGCCACATTGGGATATAGTAAACAGAGTCGTCTTGTTGTTCTGGTGTAACCAACAAAACTGGAATTTGAGCCTCATTGTATATTAAGTCTTCTTCCTCGGTGCGAGGGAAAAGTGTATACAAGTATTCGAAAGAAAAATTGACAGCGCAGATTAAATCTGCATCTACAGAAGCTGCATAGGCCACAACTGATTTGGCGAAAGGTCTTTTGCCTGTTTCAATGTGCATATTGAAGGGCACATTGGCTGCATGAAAAACCTCTTCTACTTTAGCCATTAACTCTTGGTCATGGTTGCTCTCTACCTCCTGTGCAATGAAATAAACTTCCCCATTAAACAATTTTGCCATGTCAGAAAAGAAATTTGCTTCTTCTAACAATTGCTGACGAAATGTAACAGGAAGTACGATCTTCTTATATCCTTCAGGACGAATATGTCTTTGTTGGACGATGATGAATGGAGTGGTGGATTCAGAAATAACTTTCAATGCAAGGCTTCCTGTAATACGCTGTAATCCTCGCATGCCATGGGTTGGCATAACCACTAAACCACAGTTTTGAAGTTTCGCAATTTCGTCTATTGTATTAGCCAATTCACCTTCTTCAACAATCGCTTTTACCGACCCTTCAAAAGTTTCGCGAATGCGATCGGCCCATTTGTTAAGTTCATTCTGAGCAAATGGAATGTCGTTTTCGTGTTTTACCAAATGTAACAAAACGATTTCGGAGTTAGACAAACGTGCAATAAACTCCGCGTGAAGAATGGCATTGAAGCTATCTTCCCTTAAATCGAAGGGAATAAGTATGCGTTTAATGTTTTTCATAAAAAGTGGTTCAAAAGTAATAAAGAATGTGCATCTTCGTTAGTGAATTGTTTTACGAAATTTGTGATAATATTTGGCTTCATGACAGAGTTGAGCACTTTCTATTTACAAAATCTTGAACCTGTTCTTCAGCGATTGAAAGACGGACTGAACAAGCATTACCATTATCACGATGTTCGGCACACGTTGGATGTCATAGAGCAGTCTCAGGCAATAGGTAGGTTGGAAGGAGTTTCGGCTCGCGAGTTGGAGATATTAAAAGTAGCGGCCCTCTTCCACGACACGGGATTCTTAAAGGTTCGGGCGGGACATGAGCAAGCGAGCGTTGATTTTTTTCAGGCCGTTGGTGGATTGAGTTCCTTGACTTATGAAGATTGTGATATTATCACAGGTTGTATCCGTGCCACGCACATGCCTCAAAATCCTCAAAATCAGTTGGAGCGAATCCTTTGCGATGCTGATCTAGACTACCTCGGGCGAGAAGATTTCAATCTAATCGGTGAAAATTTATTTCTCGAAATGACGGCTTGCGGTGAAATGAGTGATCGATTCACTTGGGATAACCTTCAAATTAAATTCCTCGAGGAACACAGTTACCACACTGTATCGAATAGAAATAGAAGAAATAGGAAGAAGGCAGAAAATTTAAACGAAGTTCGATTGCGTGTAGCTCAGAAAAGTTAATTGACTTTTTCGACAATAAATAATTCCATTTCGCCTTTTCCTTTCAGCATAACATTTCCTTTGGATTCATATTGAAATCCATTTTCAATAAGTGATTTCGTTGCGTGAGTAACAGTAACTTTCATGGGTGTCCCGTTGCTTTCGACACGAGCCGCAATGTTTACACTATCTCCTAGAATGTCGTAGATGAACCTCGATTTACCTACGATACCCGCAATGATTTCACCGCTATGCACGCCAATTCTGCAGGTCCATGCTTGCTTTGAAACGGAATTTCTTCTTTCGAGATAATCAATGAATTCGTGCGCAATGGTAACCATTTCTTTTGCGTGATTGGTATTGTCTGAACCAATGCCCGTAGTGGCCATATATGCATCTCCAATAGTCTTTATACGCATGCCGTTGTTGCGTGCGCAGATTTCATCGAATTCACTGAAAATTTCAGACAATTCTTCAATTAAAAATTCAGGAGTGAGGGTAGAGGTAATTGAGGTAAAACCCACAAAATCGCAAAATAGAATACTCACGTTTTGGTGAATCTCAGGGGTGTGCTTTCCCTTTACAATAAGATCTGAAATTACTTTATCTGGAAGAAGAATTCGCAACAAGGACTCGGATTTTCTTCGCTCGGCCTGAAGTGCAATGTGCGTTCCTATGCGGGCCATGACAATATCCGGATTGAAAGGCTTGATAATAAAATCGGCGCCGCCTACTTTAAATCCACGCGTTTCATCAGCGACTTCATTCAATGCCGTTAAGAAAATTACCGGTATTTTTTGAGTCAATGGATTGCTCTTCAATTTTTCACAGGTTGTGAAGCCATCCATTTCAGGCATAATAATGTCTAGAAGTATAAGATCGGGTTGTTGGTCTTGAAGGGCAATTTCAATGGCTTTTTCACCACTCTTGGCGATTTTTACACGATAGTGATCTTTCAACAACGCTGAGAGTACTTGAAGGTTTTCTACCGAATCGTCTACGGCTAAGATTAACGGCTTTTGTTCTACGTTTTCCACGGGAAATTCGATTGATTATTTTTTTAAAATTTCTAAAGCTGTGTCGAATTCAAATTCGTTAAGCGCTTTTTGTATGTCGGTAAGTTTCAATTTCATTTCTTCATTCAAGCTGTATTTCGAAAGCAGCTCTTCACAAATTTCTCCAGCCTGCATGTCATTGTTCTCTATGGCTTTTTCAAGCAAGGAGATTTTTTCATTCAAAACTTCATCGGTAATCTGCTCGGTTGTTTCAATAATTTTTACATTGGATTGAATAAATTTTGCAATAATTGGAAGTTGCTTGTCGAGTTTGGTAAATACGGCAATGGTCTTTTGAAGATGGGTACTCGTTAAGGTTGGATTCTCTTCTTGTGAAAGATTTTTTAACTCTCCTGAAATGGGATGAGCCAATTCATACAATTCTGTAATGCCAATATTACCAGCAACTCCGGAAATGGTGTGCAAGAGGGCAGCTAGTTCAGATACGTTTTTCGACATTACCAGTTGTTGTGCTTTCGCGGTAGCGTCTGAATAATTGTCGACGAATGTTTTTAATAATTTGAAATACAAGTCTCGCTTTCCTGCAACACGTTTAAGTCCGTTCATAACATCTACACCTTCAATTCGGAAGGGTGCGTCCCCATCTGCCGTTGTGTTTTTCTCAGCAAATTCAGCTGCAGAATCCGCGGTGGCTTCTCCTTTAATATATTTAATGAGTGCGTTATAAAGAATGTGAGGGTCAATCGGTTTTGTTATGTGGTCGTTCATACCCGCTGATAAACTTTTTTCGCGTTCACCTTTCATGGCGTGAGCAGTCATAGCAAGTATTGGAAGTGAATTGAAATTTCCTTCCTCACGAATTTTTCTAGCCGCTGTAAGTCCATCCATTTCGGGCATTTGAATGTCCATGAGCACACAGTCGTATGAGTTTTCTTTCACCTTTTCCCAACCTTCGCGTCCATTTCTGGCGAAGTCGGGTTCAATGCCTACATCTCGCAATAATTCAATGGCAAGTTCGAGGTTTATGTCGTTGTCTTCTACGAGTAAAACTCGAGTGTTGGCTAATTGAGCGCGATAGTTTTCAATAACATTTCCTGCTGTGTTTTTATCTAAAACTCGCTTTTCTCCTAAATGAAGAATACTGTTTATAGTATCGTAAAGTATGGAGGGGTTAATAGGTTTAAGTAAGTATCCGTCGATGAGATTTTCCTTTGCTGCCTGACGAACAGTATCCACACCGAATGCGGTAACCATAAGCACAGACGGAATGTTTTTTCCTTCCTTTTTTCTCAGCTCAGCAACAAGCTGCAGTCCGTCCATTCCTGGCATACGCCAGTCTACTACCATAAGCGATATAGGATGATGCAAATCTTTTTCTGCCTCAAATATTTCAATGGCGCTAGCGGCCGATTCAGCCACAAGAACTTCAAATCCGAAAGAGCTAAGCATTTCTTCAAGAACAATTCGTGCGCTGTCTGAATCGTCTACAAGCAATGCTTTCATTCCGTGAATGGAATCTACTTTCGAAATGGCATTGGTTTCTTCATTTGCAAGTGAGAAGAATGCATTGAAAGAAAATTCAGATCCAACACCCGCTTCACTTGTCACTTGTAGCTCACCGTCCATCATTTCAACAATCTTCTTACAAATGGCTAATCCGAGACCCGTTCCACCGAATTTTCTGGTAGTGGATAAATCGGCTTGCTGAAAAGGACGGAATAGTTTGTTCACCTGTTCTTGAGTCATTCCAATTCCACTGTCTTTAACAGCAAATCGAATAATGATTCCATATGGAAGTTTAGTAACAACTTTCGCGAATAAATGCACTTCTCCTTCTTCGGTGAATTTAGCAGCGTTGTCGGTTAGATTTAATAAAACCTGGCGAAGACGCACAGAGTCTCCGAGAATCACCGGAGGAATGTTTGAATCGAGGTGAGTGACCAATTCTACATTGTTTTTCTTTTGAAGCTTCACGTTCACAGCATCGGCCACATCGCTGACTAATTCTTCCAGATATAAATGTGTGCTTTCAAGCGTGAGTTTTCCGGCTTCAATTTTTGAAAAGTCGAGAATGTCATCTATGATTCGAAGAAGATTTTTTGCTGAAACTTCTACTTTGTATACGTAGTCTGCTTGCTTTTCATTTAGTTCCGTTTTCTTAAGTAAATAGTTCATTCCAATGATAGCGTTCATTGGTGTTCGAATCTCGTGCGACATGTTCGCGAGGAACTCACTTTTAGAAGCATTTGCTGCATCTGCAATCTCTCGAAGAGAAACCATTTGGTCGTAGCGTGTTCTAAGTTCTTTGTTCTTTATACGAACACGGTCGAATTGTTTGCCAAGAAATGCACCTGAACCCCCAAGCATTATTGGCGCTAAATCAATTATCCATAACAAAGGAGTTTGAACTTGGCAATTGATGATGGCCTGTATTGAAAATCCCATTGCTCTATGCCCACATTCTATGACAGTACCGAAAATGGGGAAAAGCAGCCCTATCATTACTCCATACGTTCCGAATAATTGGACTTCAGTTTTTGCAATTTTTCTTAGAATGCTTTTTTCAACAAGGGTCTTTTTTAAATCCATGGTGCACGAATTTAATGAAATTCGTGCACCTATGGGTTATGCTTCGGCTATTTTCTCGCCTGCAATCTCTTTGCGAAAAACAAGTTCTCCCTCGAACATGTCTAACACCACGGGAGCAGATTTGTCTATGCTTCCCGCGAGCAAGTGTTTCGATAAAATATTCAAGACATCTTTTTGTAAAACTCGCTTTACAGGTCGCGCCCCGAATTGAGGGTCGTAGCCTTTTTCACTCAGCCAATCCAATGCATCCGGAGCAACCTTTAATATAATATCATTTTTTCTCAGGCGCTGAGCCAAGATGTGCAATTGAATGGTCACAATTTCTCGCACTTCTTTCTTCAGCAAAGGCGGAAACATGATTACTTCATCGATTCGGTTTAAGAATTCAGGTCGAAGTGATTTTTTCACCACTTCGATGACTGCATCTTTTGTCTTTTCAAACAGTGAATGCAAATTCGTTTTTTCATTTACTTCGTTGTAGTTATCATGAATGATATGCGAGCCAATGTTACTTGTCATAATCACAATCGTATTCTTGAAGTTAGCCACACGTCCTTTGTTATCTGTAAGTCTTCCGTCGTCCAAAACTTGAAGCAAAATGTTGAATACATCTGGATGCGCTTTTTCAATTTCATCGAGAAGTACCACGGAGTATGGTTTTCTTCGAACCGCTTCGGTTAACTGTCCTCCTTCATCGTATCCAACATATCCCGGAGGCGCTCCGACTAAGCGAGATACACTGTGCTTCTCTTGAAATTCGCTCATGTCTATGCGGGTCATGGCGTTCTCATCGTTGAATAAATATTCACTCAATGCTTTGGCCAATTCAGTTTTACCCACTCCTGTGGTTCCTAGGAAAATGAACGAACCAATCGGACGCTTTTCGTCGCTAAGTCCAGAGCGGTTTCTTCGCACGGCATCGCTCACTGCGGCAATCGCTTCTTCCTGACCAACGACACGCTTGTGTAGTTCGTCTTCCATACGCAACAATTTTTCGCGCTCACTTTCCATCATGCGCGAAACAGGAATACCTGTCCAAGCCGCAACCACATCGGCTATTTCCTCTGGGTCAACTTCTTCCTTCACCATCTTGGTATTGGATTGAAGTTTTTGAAGTTCATCACGATCAACTTCAATGGCCTGTTCTTTTTCGCGAATTTTTCCGTATCGAAGTTCAGCTACCAGTCCGAAGTTTCCTTCTCTTTCTGCTTGCTCGGCTTGAATCTTAAAATTCTCAATGTCGCGTTTGGCTTGCTGAATGCGCTCTACCACATCTTTCTCTGCTTTCCATTGGCCATACAGTCCGTTGCGTTCTTCTTGAAGATTGGCAATCTCTTCACCAATTTCATTCAAACGTGCAGTGTTGTTCTCTCTCTTGATGGCTTCACGTTCAATTTCCAATTGCAGAATTTTGCGCTCAATTTCGTCGAGTTCAGCGGGCTTGGAATTTATTTCCATGCGCAAACGCGAAGCCGCTTCATCTATTAAGTCAATGGCTTTGTCGGGAAGGAATCTGTCGTTAATGTATCGAACAGAAAAGTCTACGGCAGCAATAATCGCATCGTCTTTAATCTGAACCTTATGATGCGATTCGTATTTTTCTTTCAATCCGCGAAGTATTGAAATCGCATCTTCTCTGTTAGGTTCGTCTACCAACACCTGTTGGAATCTGCGCTCAAGCGCTTTGTCTTTTTCAATGTATTTCTGATATTCATTGAGGGTAGTTGCACCTATGGCGCGCAGCTCTCCGCGAGCCAATGCGGGCTTCAAAATATTAGCTGCATCCATGGCGCCTTCGCCACCTCCAGCACCTACAAGTGTGTGAATTTCATCAATGAAAAGAATCAATTGGCCTGCGCTTTCTTGCACTTCTTTCACAACCGATTTCAAACGCTCTTCAAACTCGCCTTTGTATTTCGCACCCGCTACAAGGGCGCCCATGTCTAGGCTGTA
Organism: uncultured Chryseobacterium sp.; assembly: GCA_964385405.1. GTDB lineage: Bacteria > Bacteroidota > Bacteroidia > Flavobacteriales_D > Sanyastnellaceae > CAIZGX01. The sequence continues at coordinate 183,877 of CAYLOT010000001.1, forward strand.
GATGGTTTTGTCTACAAGATTTTCAGGAACGTCTTTGTTTATGATTCGGTGTGCAATACCTTCGGCAATAGCTGTTTTACCTACGCCGGGTTCACCAATTAAAATCGGATTGTTTTTCGTTCTGCGCGAAAGGATTTGAAGCACGCGGCGAATCTCTTCATCACGACCAATCACAGGATCGAGCTTTCCGTCTTGAGCTAGTTTATTCAGATTTTTTGCATATTTCTCCAACGATTGAAATGTTTGTTCCTGTGTGGAGGAAGTTGCGCGTTGTCCTTTGCGCATGTCGGCAATAATTTGCTTTAAATCTTTACTGTTCACTCCACGGTCTTTCAAGAGTTGCGCGGCCGCATCTTTTGAATCCATCATTCCCAAGAGTAAATGCTCCACAGTAACGAAGTCGTCTTTCATGTTGCGTGCTTCGGAACTCGCGCGTTGGAGAATGTCGGTTGCATTTCGACTGAGATTAACGTCGCCTCCAGAAACTTTCGGAAATTTTTGTAATTCAAGTTGAACGGAGTTGCCAATGGCATCAACAGTAGCGTTGAATTTTTTCAATATAAATGGAAGTATACGATCGTCTTCTTCGAGTATTCCTTTCAAAAGATGCAATCCTTCTATGCTACCGTGCCCCATGCTCATTGCAATTTGCTGTGCTCGTTGAACACTTTGCTGAGCTTTCAGTGTGAATTGTTCGAAGTTCATGTTTTCTAAATTGAATTATTTTTCAGGGGCCTTCAATAGCCTCGCCGAGGAGCGAATTCGGAAATTATTTCCGAATTGGAGCTGATGCTCATGCCGAATCGGCATGATAAAATTCATTTAATGGAAGAAATGGCTGCTATCATTCCAATACAAGCAATATTCGTCACCAAAATATTGGTGACCGCCCACCCAAATTGTTGTTCTTGGAAGAATTGAACCGTCTCCCAACTGAATGTGCTAAATGTGCTCAAGCCTCCACAGAGTCCGGTTGTTAGGAAGAAGATCGTACGAGGAGAAAGGTTAGATTTATTGGCTAACGCGAAGGTGATTGCAATAATAATTGCTGCTGAGACATTCGCGAGCAGTGTTCCGAGAGGGAGCGAAAAATTTCCTTGTTTGAATGGAAGTCCCATGAGGTAGCGAAGCACAGATCCAATTCCTCCGCCTACGAAAATGAGTGCAATCGCAATTCCATTCATCGTTTAATGAAGGAAAAAAGTTTGTAGAAAATGTATCCGAACATTCCACCCATGAACCAACCCATGAGAATGTCGGTAGGGAAGTGAACGCCAAGGTAGATCCTCGAAATAGAGGTGAGTAGGGTTGCTAAGATCAAGATTGTTTTCAGGCGAAAGTGTCTTGGAAGCGCGAGTAAAACAAAGCAAGTTAAAGCAGCGAAATTGCTGGCGTGAGAAGAGTAAAATCCGAATTCGCCACCTCGATAATCGTTTCCATTTTGATCTTTCACATAGTGCAATTGGTCTTGCAATGTAAGAGTGTGTGAGGGTCTGTGTCTTTGAACTGAAGGTTTGAAAATTCTACTTGAAACAATATCGCTAAGTCCGACCGAAAGAGATACGCATAGCACGGCATAGATGCCGAATTTCTTTCCATGTGTAGAGAAAAAATGCCAAATGATGTACCCGAAAAGTGGAAGCCAAAGTAGTATTCCACTCAAAACCATCATGGCGCTGTCTATTCCAAAAACATGTAAACCGTTTATGGCTTTAAGAATGGAAATGTCTAGCGCCAACATGAGAGATTATGCGTAAAGTTTATCGATTTGCTGCCCGTAATTTTCAAGAATCTTCTTGCGTTTCAGTTTTAAAGTTGGTGTAATTTCTCCGTTTTCAACGGTGAAAGGTTTCGGACTCATGTGGAAGGCTTTTACTTGTTCCCAGTTGCCGAAACCTTTGTTCATTTCAGCAATGAAAGAACGAACGGATTGAAACACTTTTTCATGCTTCACGATTTCTTCGTTCGATAATGCTTTCAATTCCGGGAATTGAATGCGCGCGAATGCGCAATCGACAACAATGAGGGCACCAGGGAATTTCTGTCCATCGCCAACGACCATACATTGCTCAATAAACGGAGATTCTTTCAGTGCGTTTTCTAAAACCTGCGGAGCAACATATTTTCCGCCACTTGTTTTGAAAAGCTCTTTTTTTCTATCTGTTATTTTAAGAAATCCGTCTTGAATTATTCCGATGTCTCCTGTGCTAAACCATCCGTCGTTCAACACTTCTGCGGTAGTTTCAGGATTTTTGTAATAGCCCATCATTACCTGTGGCCCTTTTACTAAGATTTCACCATCTGCAGCAAATTTGATTTCTGTTTTAGGAATTATGGTTCCTACCGTACCAGGACGATACATGTTAGGTGTGCGCAACGTGTTCACAGATATTACCGGAGAAGTTTCTGTAAGCCCGTATCCTTCTTTTACAGGAATTCCTGCCGCAGTGAAGAAACGTGCGAGGCGTGGTTGAAGGGCAGCAGATCCGCAGGCAACAGCTCCAATTTCTGTGAGTCCCAAAGCTGCTTTCACTTTACTAAACACAAGCTTTTGGGCAATCTTCAATTTGAATTCATACCAAGAACCATTAGCGCGTTCAGGTTCCCATTGAACCGCCAATTTTACCGCCCATTGGAAAAGCGATTTTTTTATTCCAGAGTTCGATTCTCCTTTCGCAATAATTCCGTCAAAGAATTTTTCAAGAAGGCGAGGAACCGCTGTGAAAATATGCGGTTTGAAAGCAATCAAATCGTCTTTGATATTATCCATTCCGGTTAACGTTACGCTTACACTGTTGTCTATGTACAAGTAGTGTAACATGCGCTCGTAGATATGACAAACGGGAAGGAAACTCACGCATCTTGCCTTTCCTTTTTCGAGGTAGGGAAGGCGGTCAACGCAGTTCTCTACGTTAGAAGCAATATTCATGTGAGAGAGCATTACACCTTTTGGAAGTCCTGTGGTTCCTGAGGTGTAGATGATGGTGGCTAGATCCTCTGTTTTGATTTTATCTTTTCTAGATTGAACAATTTGTGCTGAATCCTCATTCAGCGAAAGCAATTCTTTCCAATGCCTTGCACCTTCAATTTTTTCAAAAGTGAAAACTTCTTTGAGTGAAGGAACCTGCTCACGAATGTTCTTAATTTTCGTAAGCAGTTCGATGCTCGAAACAAAGCAGATGACTGATTCGCTATGATTTAAGATATACTGAATGTCATGCTCGGTCATGGTCGGATATATCGGAACATCGATTGCTCCGATTTGCAATGCCGCATGATCGCAAATGTTCCATTCGGTTCTACTCGCATCGGTAATCAGAGCAACTTTTTGCCCGGGCTGAATGCCGTATTCAACAAGGCCATTGCTCAGTTGATTGACATAGTCTATAAACTTTCGAGTAGAGTAGGTTTCCCATTCTCCGTTGCATTTGCTTCGGAACATAACATCAAGAGGAAGGTTTTCCAATTGATCGTAGGCAAAATCGAATAATCTTTTATACATGAAACGAATATACTAAAGGAACTCTTTAGCAAGACGCTCTGACATAAAATCAAATAATTGTTGAAAAGGACCTTTTACCATCATTTCCATAAATGGATTAATGGTGGCGTCACAATCTTGATAGGCAGTGGTGGTTGCTCCGTTGCTTTTAAGCTTAGCTTTCAAAATGAAAGGAAATGGGCTTTTGTCAGTAGTTTCAAATATTGTTTCGGCATCTTCAGAATTTAATACAGCTGAAGTGCGCTTCAATTCGATGGTGTAAACATTTTGTATTTTAAAAGAACACGAGTCTTCTGTGCTACTCCAATTTGAAATTTTATCTAACGGCAACAGTCGTTGAATATTTGCCATGTTTTGTAAATAGGCATGCACTTCCGGTAGAGGCGCATTTACTTCAACTGTTTTACTAATGAATTTAGCCATTGGAATGGTTTTCAAGGTAAGAAGCACTCCAAGCGGCTGGATTTTCTCTCCATACTTTTAGGGTGCCCAATTGCTCCTCAGTGATGTATTCTTTTTTTAATGCTTGTTCGAGCAACGCATGATAGTCTGTTAGCGTGTGCAATTCAACATTCGCTTCTTTAAACGCTTCTTTAGCAATGTCGAAGTCGTAAGTAAAGATTGCAACCATTCCCATAACATCCAGTCCTGCTTCACGAAGCGCAGCTACTGCGCTTAAACTACTTTTTCCGGTTGAAATAAGATCTTCTATAACTACCACTTTTTGGTTGGGTTCAACCACTCCTTCAACCTGATTTCCTAATCCGTGTTTTTTTGCTTCGCTACGGACGTATGCAAAGGGTACGCCCATTTCTTGAGCTACCAATGCTCCAATTGCAATACCGCCTGTTGCTACACCGGCAATGATATCTGGCGTTCCGAATTTTTCTTGAATGGCATTCACGAACTGTTGGCGAATGTGCGTTCTGCAAACAGGGAATGAAAGCGTTTTGCGGTTGTCGCAATAAATAGGCGACTTTAATCCGCTTGCCCATGTGAATGGGGCTTGAGGTTTCAACTCAATTGCTTTAATTTGCAAAAGATAATCTGCTACTTGTAATCCTACTTCAATATTTGAATCCATGCCGCGAAAATACATCGTCTCTCATCTCGGTCGTACATTAACTTTTTCACAAGAGGAGTTTGATGAATTTGTTAGTAAACGAAAGTTTATTCATGCAGCCGGAGGTTTGGTTCAAAATGGCTTTGGTGATTTTTTAATGATCAAGCGAAAGGGATTTTGGGATCTTCCGAAAGGGAAAATTGAAACAGGTGAAAATGATGAGGAGGGTGCTCTTCGCGAGGTTGAAGAGGAGACTGGTTTGAGGGATATGCACATTGAAAAGCATCTTGTGGACACCTTTCATACATACGAACTCAATGAAAAGTGGGTGCTAAAACGCAGCACGTGGTTTCTGATGAAATGTGAAGGCGCTCCTGAATTGACTCCTCAAATTGAGGAGGAAATAGAGCGAGTAGAGTGGTGTTCAAAAGAATTACTCGAATCTCGTCTACCGAAATCCTACGCAACCATAGCCATGGTTTGGGACGCTTTTAAAGCGTCTTCCAACCTTGAGCACTAAGCTTAATGGTTCCTCCACCAATAGCCATTAACAAGTTTTCACCGTCTTTAGCTGTGGCGTGACCAATGATGCTCAAATTTGGATTGCCCTTGATTTTTTCGAAATCGTTCTGAGAAACGGTGAATAGTAATTCATAATCTTCTCCTCCGTTTAAAGCGCAAGTGGTGGCATCAATGTTATGTTCCGAGGCAGCATCGCGCGTTTCAGGGGCTATCGGCAATTTGTCCTCATAAATTGCAAAGGTGCATTCGCTCTCTTCTGCTAAATGAAGAATTTCTGAAGAAAGTCCATCTGAAATATCAATCATGGCCGTAGGTTTGACCTCAAGTTTAGCCAACAATTGAACAATATCTAGTCTAGCTTCAGGCTTTAATTGTCTTGCAAGGATATAGTCGTAATTCTCGAGATTGGGTTGCGCAGTTGGTGCGCTTTTGAAAACTTCTTTTTCACGTTCCAAGACTTGAAGCCCCATGTAGGCTCCACCCAAATCTCCTGAAACAACCAACAAATCTCCTTCTTTCACCGTGCTTCTTAGGGCAATGTCTTCTTTTTGTGCATATCCGATGGCAGTAATGGAAATTACGCATCCGGTAGGAATGGTAGTTGTGTCTCCACCAACCATATCAACCCCGTATGCCTCACATGCAGCAAGCATTCCAGAGTATAATTCTTCAAGCGCTTCTACCGAATATTTATTACTCACAGCAAGTCCAACAGTGAATTGCGTTGGAGTGGCATTCATGGCGCAGATGTCGGAGAGATTCACCACAACGCTTTTGTAACCTAAGTGCTTGAGGGGAGTGTACATTAAGTCGAAATGCACTCCTTCCACCAACATATCGGTAGTCATAACCAATTGGTTTCCTTCAACAGGCTCCATCACTGCCGCATCGTCTCCCGCATCGCGAATGGTTCCTTCGTTTTTTGGAATGAAATATTGAGTCAAATGTTTGATTAATGTAAATTCTCCAAGAGCAGAAAGCTCGGTACGTTGTTGTTCCATGGCGCAAAGATACTATGTTAATGACTCAATCGAATGTCTATAACTTCCAACTGAATGGAACTTTGACCGTTCCAAACATTTTCATTCAATTGAAAAAGCAAGTCAATTTCCTTTCCTTCTAAAATAGGAAAAACCCAATCAGCCATTTTGAAAGCAATGCCTTTCATTTCTGAAACATTGCCGGCTTGCTTCACGTGCAATTGCAGATGGTCTGCATGAGCACCCACTAATTTTGTGAATCGTGCGTTTTTAACATTTTTCGAAAGGAAGACAGGACGCAAGTTCTCGGGACCGTGAGGTTCCAAAGGTTGCAACGATTCGTACAACGAAAATGAAATTTCATCGAACTGAATTTCGGTATCATAGAAATGGCACCGTTCAATTCTTATGTTGTTTGTGTGGTTTCTGACCACGTTGTCAAATGTAGATCTAAACGCTTCGAAATTTTCCGATTTGAGTTTGAGTCCAGCCGCCATACTATGTCCCCCAAACTGAATCAAATGCTCTTCGCACAGCGATAGCATTTCATAAACATCTATGCCTTCAATGGATCTTACACTTCCAGAGAGAATTCCCTCGTCTTCGACAAGAACGATAGTTGGTTTGTAGTAGGTTTCAATAAGTCTTGAAGCTACAATGCCAACGACTCCTTTGTGCCAGCCTTGCTTCTTCACCACAGTTGTGAAACTTTCTTGATAGAAGACATCTCGTTCAATAATATCAAGTGCTTCTTGAGTAATGTTGCGGTCGAGTCCTTTTCTTTCTTGATTGTATTTTTCAATTTCTGCTGCAACAGATTTTGCGTCTTCAGCATTCTTCGTTAGAAGCACTTCAACTGCACGCTTTCCAGAAAAAATTCGCCCGGCTGCGTTAATTCGCGGAGCAATTAAAAAAACGAGGTCAACTACTTTCAATACTTTCCCGCTGTGCTTCGCATTTGAGAGCAGCTCGGCAATTCCCGGACGCAAATGAGTGTTTATTTCTTTTAATCCGAAGTGAAGAAGCACGCGGTTTTCAGAAGTAACCGGAACAATATCTGCTCCCGTTGCAACGGCCACAAGGTCTAGAAATGAATATGCGAAGTCTAACGATTCGTTGTGATGCAGGAACCAAGCACACATAACTTTAAAACCGACCGCACAACCGCAAAGACCTTTGTTTTCATAAGTACAATCTTTTCGTTTCGGATTAACAATTGCAAAGGCAGGGGGTAGAGCCTCTGGCGTGTGGTGGTCACAGACGATTACGTCTATTCCGAGCATATTGCATTTTTCAATGCGCGGACCATCTTTAATGCCGCAGTCGAGTGTTACTATTAACGTAAAATTATGCTCATGGGCGAATTCCACACCGGCTTCTGAAAATCCATACCCCTCTTTGTATCTGTCTGGAATATAGAAGTCGCATTCGAATCCGATATGCTTCAAAAAACTATAGAACACAGCAACAGCTGTTGTGCCATCAACATCGTAGTCGCCATAAACAAGAATTTTTTCGTTTTTTAATTTGGCTGAAACAAGGCGGTCAATGGCTTTATCCATGTCTTTTAATCCAAATGGATCTAAAAGCTGATTTATTTCTGGTTTGAGGAAGGTTACGGCCTGTTCGGGTGTACTAATTTTCCTAGAAAGTAAGATTTCGGCGAAAGCTTCGCTCATATTTGATTTTACAGCAAGTTCAGCAATTTGTACTGTAGTGAATTGCTCTCGCTTTTTCCAGATGTTTTCTTTTGGAGTGCTCATTTGCGACAAAGTTAGGGGCAGAACTCGCGCAACCCTTTTTCATTTTATGCGGTCTTTTCGTATATTCGTACCCCAAACCTTTTAAAGAAATGAATAAATCTTTACGTTCTGTTCTTTTACTCATGAGCATTTTCGGGATGTTTGTGTTGAACGGCTGTTTAAACGATGATAACAAAATTCCGCCAAATTGTTATGATGGAATCTTGAATAACTCTGAGCAATTGGTCGATTGCGGAGGTCCAAATTGCGAGCAGTGTGATCACTGTATCGACGGAATTTGGCAACCTGAATACGGTGAAACATGTGTTGACTGTGGGGGAGAGTGTGGTCCTTGTGCTCCATGTGCAAATTGTATTCAAGATGGTGACGAAGCGGGTATTGACTGCGGTGGATCGAACTGCGGACCATGTGCTGCGCTTTGTGCAGACGGAATTCTTAATGGAACTGA
>CAYLOT010000002.1:0-126167 GCA_964385405.1 uncultured Chryseobacterium sp.
TCCCCTCTCTTAACTTCTTTTACCTATTAACAATTCTTTCATTTAAGCAGTATATTCGCTTCATGAGAAACGTTAGAATAGTACCGCCTGCAACACTTACAGGCATACGCTTGAAACACCTCAAAGACGCAGCGTGCGGAGTGCCCGCTATTACTTCAACCTTTAAACACATTGCCGATGAAATGGGAATGATCAAAGGTTGGAAGCTGCTTCAAAAATTAAATCAAAAAGACGGTGTCGACTGCCCGGGCTGCGCTTGGCCAGATCCTACACATAGATCGAAACTCGGAGAATATTGTGAGAACGGAGCAAAGGCAATTGCCGAAGAAGCTACCGAGAAAAGATGTACTCCCGATTTCTTCGCGCAACACACCGTGGAAGAAATGAGCAATTGGAGCGATTACATCATCGGGAAAAGTGGACGAATAACAAACCCCATGTTCCTCGAAAAAGGAAGCAGCAAGTACAAACCTGTTTCGTGGGATTTTGCTTTCAGTCGCATTGCCCAAGAGCTCGACAATTGCGTAACTCCCGATGAAGCCGTATTCTATACTTCGGGAAGAACAGGGAACGAAGCCGCATTCCTCTATCAACTATTTGTTCGAAAATTCGGGACAAACAACCTGCCCGATTGCAGCAACCTTTGTCACGAGAGCTCTGGTAGAGCTCTGTTTGAGGCTATTGGAATAGGAAAGGGAACTGTTAAATTAGAAGACCTACACATTGCAGATGTAATTATGGTTATTGGACAAAATCCAGGTACGAATCATCCGCGAATGATGTCCGCACTTTCCAAATGCAAAGCAAACGGTGGAAAAATCATACACATTAACCCACTTCCAGAGGTGGGGACAACAAAGTTCATAGACCCGCAAAGTCCCATTGAAATTCTAAAAGGAGGTACACAACTCGCCGATCACTTTTTACAAGTGAGGGTAGGAGGAGACCACGCGTTGTTCAAGATGATCGGACATTTCTTGAAAAACCTTGAACAAGAGGTTGGGGGAGTTTTCAATCACAATTTTATTGAATCGAAAACAGAAGGATTCATAAACTACATCAATAGCCTCGATGAGGTGAACCTCGATCAATGCGCTGAAATCAGCGGCATTTCAAAAGCGCAGGCATTCGAAGTAGCTGAACTTCTTTCCAAAAGAAAAAATGTAATCTCGTGCTGGGCCATGGGTCTTACCCAACAGAAAAAGGCTGTGGCCATTATTCAAGAAGTTGTAAATATACACCTCGCCTTGGGGGCTATAGGAAAACCGGGAGCTGGTCTTTGTCCAGTGCGTGGACATTCAAACGTGCAAGGCGACCGAACCATGGGTATTGCTGAAAAACCGTGGGAGTCGTTTTCCTTGGCTCTCGAGAAAAGGTATAATTTCATAGCACCGAGACATCACGGCTATGATGCGGTTGAAGCCATTCAAGCCATGTCAGAAAACAAAGTGAAACTCTTTATTGGCCTAGGTGGAAACTTCGTTTCAGCAACGCCCGATAGCGTCTTCACAGGCAAAGCCATGCAGCAAGTACCGCTTACCGTTCACATCTCTACCAAACTCAACCGCTCGCACCTGGTAACCGGTGAAGAGGCACTCATTCTTCCGTGCCTAGGAAGAACGGAAATAGATTTGCAAGAAGGCGGAGAACAATTCGTGACCGTTGAAAATTCCATGGGAATCGTGCATCGCTCACGAGGAACAATTGCTCCAGCTTCTGAACTCTGCATGAGCGAACCTGCAATCGTTTGCGAAATAGCGAACGCATGCAAAAAAACGTCAGACCTGCCTTGGAAAAAATGGAGAGGCAATTACGATCTCATTCGAAATGAGATTGAAGCAGTTATTCCTGGTTTCGAAAATTACAACAGCCGTGTTCGAGGTGCCGATGGTTTCTATCTTCCAAATGGTCCACGAGAAGGAAGATTTACCACACCTTCAGGAAAGGCTCATTTCAACACAGAGCCCCTTCAACATATAGAAATTCCGACAGGGCATTACGTGCTCATGACCATTCGCACACACGATCAATTCAATACAACAGTATACGGCTTGGACGATCGCTACCGCGGAGTAGAGAACGAGCGGAGAGTAATTATGATGAATGAAGAAGACATTCGCTCTGCGGGTTTCCAACACAAAGAATTGGTAAACATTATTGCCATTTACAACGGTGAAGAGCGCAAAGCAATTAAGTTTCATATTATCCCATACGATATCCCCAAAGGATGCGTGGGCTCATATTTCCCTGAAACAAATTGCCTCGTGCCGCTGCACCATACTGCAGATAGAAGCAATACGCCAATCAGTAAATTCTTAATTGTTCGATTCGAGAAATACAACGGAGAAGTAGAATGATTTCAAAAATTTCGTGGTTTCCGATCAACATTTTACAACTTCTGTTGCTGTTGGTTTGGACTTTATTTTCAGGATTGTTGGGCATGGCACTGGCACTTATTACCAATCCGGTATTCTCTCACAGAATAATGGGATATTATATTTTTTCTCCCGGAGTGCTTGCCATATCAATGGTTCGCGTTCGCGTGACAGGTCTTGAAAATGTGCTGAATGAACCTGCAATCTATGCTGCGAATCACGCTTCGCAATTAGACATTCCAATCATCTGCACGAAGATAAACCGACCACTTTTTTTTATCGGGAAAATAGAATTGAAGAAGGTACCCATCTTAGGACAATACATGAAGACCGTTGGAATGATTTTCGTAGATCGAAAAAATAGGGAGCGCGCTATGGCTAGCATGCGCACTGCTATTCATGATATTCAAGGAGGGAAAAGTATTGCAGCCTTTCCGGAAGGAACTCGAACAAAAACGGGCGAATTGCTTCCATTTAAAAAAGGAGTATTCACCATTTCGAAAGAAGGGAAAATTCCAATTGTTCCTATCGCAGTTGTTGGAAGTGCAAAAGCCTTAGCCAGTGGAAGTTTTTTTCTTCGTCCAGCTACAGTAGAGTTAAGAATTCTACCCGCACTGAAAAGCGAAAACTTTTTCCAAATGGAAATAGAGGAAATGGCGAATTACACGCGCTCTCTCATTCAACAAGAAATAGAAAAAGTTTAGAAAGGAAAACCCAATCCAAGATTCAGAACGGGTTCGAGTTTGAAACTACTTGGCGCATTGTTTACGCGAGTTAAAAAAGCATTGTACTCATCTTTCCCTTGCCAAGCCCATTTCTCTCCGTCTACTTTCAAAGGGTCTCTTAACGGAATTCCAAGATCCATTCGAACTATGAAGAAATCGAAATCGAGACGTAATCCTGCACCTGTTCCTACAGCAAATTCTTTGTAAAAACGATTTTTATCGAACTCGGCATTTGGACGGCTGTTGTCTTTGTTAGCAAGCCAAATGTTTCCAGCGTCAATAAAGAACGCAGCTTGAAACATATCGGTAATCTTAAATCGATATTCAGCGTTGAACTCCAATTTAATGTCGCCGATGTTGTTGAACGATCGCACGACAGTAGTGTCTCGGAAACTGCCAGGGCCGAGTGTGCGTGCTTGCCAAGCGCGTAATCCGTTCGCACCACCACTAAAATAACTTTTTTCAAACGGAAGCGCAGGCAAATTTTTCAAGGGTATTCCTATACCAATGAATCCTCGAAGTGCGAATTTGTTTCGGTCATCAGATTGCGTGTAATACCGCACATCATGATCGGACTTCACATACTGAGCGAATCGAATGTTGTTGATTTCATAACTTCCCAATGAGTCGGGTGTGGCGTTGGGAAGGCGCTGATAAACTGCGCGAAGTAAATTTCCTGCGCCTTCAATTATGTTTCCGCGGTAATAGAACGAACGCGGCTGATTTCCATCTTTCTGTGTATTTATCGTAAAGGCTAAACGAGAGGCCAAGATTAAATGGTCTTGATAACTGTTCGCTAAATAACTGTCGTTCAAAGAACCTAGCCATTGATCAAAAGCAAGAGATCGTTCAATTTTGATTAAGCTCAATTCAGCCCACTCGATATCAAAGGAAGAGACAGTCTCTGGATTTTCAATGAATGTCCAGCCAAAACTTACTTGAGAGAGTGTTCGCGTATAATCGGGTCTGCGCTGATAGTTCACCCCAGCATGCAGCGTGGTTTTTGGGTCATTACTTCGACTCGTTTTCGCGAGGTCACGCGGAAAAAGTCGTGGCAATACCAAATTCAATTCAGGACCAATTTCGAAAGTGTTCAACTGAAAAGTTCTCTGAACAATTTGATCACCAGCGCTTGTAGAGGCTGACCCTCCGCCCAATACCTGAGAGGCTTCAGCCCCAACAACAGTCTTGAATTCAAAAGACTCCGCCCCTCGAAAAACATTGCGATGCTTGTAAATAAAGTTGCCGTAAATACCCATGTTACCTGCCCTGTTGGTCACTCGTGGGTCGAAACTCAATGCTTGTTTCTTATTTGGAGCCAAAAGCACTTTGACGTCTAATAGCGCTTGTCCAGTCTTCGGGTCGTTTCTTGGAGAAAGTTGAATATTTACTGTTTTGAAAACACCCAACTGCGTAAAACGTTTGTAGGTCTCATCAAGATAACGCTGCTGATACAGTTGAGTCTCTTTGACTTCAACGCGTCTGTCGAGAATAACAGGTTTTACGCACGACAAGCCAACACTGTATATATCGAGTCCTTTGTATTCAACAGTGTCCGTCGGTGATTCATTTGGATTTAATGGGTCGAACGAAGTGTTGAATGAAATGTTTCCAATATAAAATTTACGGTGAGGTAATGTTTTTCCCGTAAAGTTCCCATAACCGTCCAGTGCCTTTTGATTCAGTACGGTAAGTTTCACATTCACTTCTTTCGGAGATGTAACAGTGTCTAACTGATAGACAATGTAGTCGGGAATAAACTCGTAGAAACCTTCGTTGGCGAGCAGTAGGGTAATGCGACTTCGCTCTGCATCGAGGTTGTCTACGCGAAATCGTTCGCCCGACTTCACCATGCATTTTTCTTTAAGCTTCGGAAGTTGCTTCAAAATGTTCGGATCTTCTGTTGACCACTCCACATTTTTAATCGTATACAAATCTTTCAGCTCAACATGATAAGTTACGTTACTCTTTTTGCCAACTTTCCAGAATAAACTCTTCTCAGTATTTAATTGCCATTCTCCACGCACCTCTGCATTGAAGTAACCATTCTTTCGCAAATAAATTTCCATTTGTCGAGCACCTTTGTTAACCAACGATGTGTCGAGTAACACAGGAGGTTCACCCACGGTATAGGCTAGCCAAGGCCAGAGGCCGTTGCATTCCTTCGGGTCTTTGTGTCTTTTGTTTTTGCGCGTCTCTTTGTCGTAACGTTTCTTGTTTATTCTCTCGCAACGCTTGTCTATGCGTACTTGAGATCGCTCTAAAAATTTCCTTGGAACAAAGGTGTTCAAACGCATGTTCAATCGAAACATTAAGGTCTTTCGATTGGGCTTAAGCTTGGTCAAATACAATAGTTCATCTGCGCTGACATCAGTAACAGTGAGCAAATCGTTTTTGTGTTCAATGAAATCGACTTTATGATCTTCGAAATAAACCTCTCCCTCGCCTAAGTTGTTTTGAATGGTGCAAGAGGAATAGACCAAAGAAATCATTCCACAAAGTAGGATTTGTGAAAAGCGGCTCTTATGAAAAATAGTCTTTTGCATCATTTCTACAAATATCTATCGCATCTTTGTATAAATAAAATTTAATGTCCATTTCCAAGAACGAAATCAGACTAATTCGCTCCTTGCAACAGAAGAAATTCAGAGTGCAAGAGGAATTATTCGTGGTGGAAGGAAGAAAGGCAGTGGAAGAAGCATTGAGCTTTGACTCGAGTATTGTAAAATCTTTTACAACCGACGAAGAATTTTCTTCCAAGTACAGAGTTCCTCTAATTCCAGCGCGCGACATGGATCAAATTTCAAGTCTAACGCAACCTCCCGGTTATCTGGCAGTTTTAAAGCAGAAGAATTTGAATCTGCATGGTATTGAAGGGAAAACATTTTGTGTTGCGAATGCAATTTCAGATCCGGGAAATTTGGGTACACTTATTCGCACCTGCGAGTGGTTTGGTGTAGATGCTTTGTTGCTCGATGATCAGTGCGTTGATGTATACAATCCGAAAGTAGTTCAAGCCACCATGGGAAGTGTTTTGCGTTTGCCTTTTGCTTCTGCAACTTCCGAAGAACTCATTGAATATTTTAGGTTGAAAGAAATTCCTATGCTAGCAGCAGATCTGAATGGTACACCAATTCAGTCTTTCAAAGCACCAGAAAAATGGGCACTGGTAGTTGGAAGTGAAAGTCACGGGGTTTCAGATCAGTTTGTTGAAGCGTCAGCAACGCGATTGACCATTCCTTCCATGGGAAGCGCGGAAAGTCTCAATGCATCCATTGCAGGAGGAATAGCACTCTTTCAACTGAAAGTGAACGGGTAATTACTTTCCGTAAAAACTTGCTGGTTGAAGCAACGCTTCAAAAACAAAGAACTGCGCCAATCCCAATTCATTCGCATCCGTTTTTGCCCAGAAATACTCAGGGTCGAACGGAGTTAATTGTCCGGTTGCATCTGGAGTCATTTGCTTAGCTTTCTTTAAATACAAACTCAACGAGGTAACATTGCCCGAATTATTTTTCACACGCATGACAAACGTGGGTGCAATTTTTTTAATTGAATCTTCAGCTTCAGGTTTCAATAAGGTGTTGTAAGATTCCAAATGAACTTTGTGCATTCGTTTCAATAAATCAAAGGCGCGCGCTGTGTCTAATTGTGCGAAAGGGGTAAGAACTCCATTCAGATAGCGTTCGAATTTCAGTTTGTTATTTCCTAAATAAGATAATTTGAAGCTGCTCCCTGGATCGGTCATGTGAAGTACTTCAACTTCTGCAATGTCGTTATTCGGATAGCTGAATACTACCGTGCTTCTCCATTCCATTTCTTCAATGAAGAATCGCGGATTTAAAAATCCGGTGAATCCTTCAATGTGTGTTATGTAAGGATCTTCACTTCTTCCATCTTCCGGGGTCTCAAGTAACATTATTGTACCCATGTGGTCTTGTGTGTTCGGCCCCACGAAATAGGTTTTTAGTAACTCGTTGTTCTTTCCGTAAATCTTTACTTCTTTCGCTGAAGTAGCCATAACACTCATCATATTGTCGCGCATCTTGGAAGGAACGTTTCCTCTCACACGAATATCATGGAAACACTCAAGTAGCAACTTAATTACATCTTTTCGAGCGTTGTATTTTTTGTTGATGGTCCAATCTGTCGATCCAGGCTTGCGTTCAAGCAGAGCCACATTTCCATTTCTATCTTGAATAGTAATTTTAGAGACAGACGCTGTGTCTTCAATGGAAAATTGCATAAACGGATTGTCCCCAGTTGAACTTTTTTTACTGAGTTTTGGATAGAGGTATACTGCAGTTCCCGCAAGAATTAAAAATAAGACGAGGAGAATGAGATTCTTTTTTTTCATGTTAGTGCTTCTTGGTCCAGCGCTTTTTTCTCGAATACACTACAGCCGTTCCGAAGATGGCTAAAACGAATAATGGAGAAGCGGTATTCAACGATTTCCAATAGTTCTTTTCGTTGGAAATTTTGTCTTTATCTAGTTTTCTCACCTGAATGTTGCGTGAACGAACATCGATCAAGCTCGCATCATCGAGCAAATAGTTCACGCAATTCAAGAGCAAATCTTTGTTGTCATAGACAACGCGTTTAAATTGCTTGCTATATCCGAGAGGAAGTGGATATTCCTTTCCGTTTTCAACTTGAACTTCATTGTATGCAATATCAGCATCGGAAATAACAATCATCCGCGTAGATTCGCTTGAAGAGCGGTAGGCTATTTCGGGCGATTTTCTTACGCTGTCCGGAAGGTAATCGTTGAACGCCGAAGGGAAAGTACCTTCCAACAGGATACCCATTATTTGATTGGGTTTGTTGTTGGACTTAAAATACTCACCGGTTTCCCGCAAAAGTTCCAAGTCAATGCGCACGGGTGCTTTGAACTCTTTTGCCAAATCTGAAGAAAATAGAAAAGGAATTTTTCTTATGTTTTTGTTTTGATTCACAGTGTCGATTGAACCAGCAAATTCTGTGAAAATCGGATCGAGGTTCGCGGCAATGGGATGTGAGTGTTTTTCTGAAGTGAGAATAGGAGCGAAGTAGTTGCTCTTTTCAACGTAACTTCTTTGGTTTCCCATAGGACCATTATCTAGAATGATAGGTGCACCTTGAAAGTCGATAACCATATTTCGGTTCAGACGAACACCGTATTCATACAGCATCTCATACAAGCCGTTCTCGTTAGAAACCGCCATGGCCAAGCCCCCAGATTTAATGCTATCCAAATCCATATGCAAAGCATCTAGTAGCCAAAGGACTTTGCCACCATTCATTATGAATTGGTCTATGAGAAAACGGTCTTTGTCGGGAACCACGGTGTCTGGGCCAGCAACAATGAGCATGTCGTAAGCGTTTGAACGGAATTGCAGTTCAGGAAGCTTATCACTCAGAGCATTTAATTTACCATCAATGGTCACCGGTTTTACATTGTAGTTGTCTTTGAGTGTATATAGTAAATCGGCCATGTGAATGCGCGGAATCTCTTTGTGCCCCTCTAAAACGCCAATTAAGGGTTTGCGATCGCGAAGAATTCTTCTGAAGCTACTTGCCAATTCATACTCGAGATTGTTTACAGAGAAGTTCACCATTTCTGGATCTGACAGCGGCATTTCGCTTCGCATAAACTGAACGGGGTATTCCTTGCCTTTGTATTCCACAATGGCTCCAGGCCAAATAATTTTATTTACTTCAGCTCCGTCTTTTTCGTAAGTGATATTCGAGAACTTCAACCCTTTTTCATCGAGTGCAGCGAAAATTTCTTGACGTTTCTTCTCGTCGGCTTCTTCATACGGATCAATGAATTCATATTCAATCAGTCCGTCGCTTAAATTGTTGAACTCGGCCAAACGCTCTTCAACGGCTTGCTCTAGACGTTTGTAATCTGCAGGAAATTCGCCGTGTAAATACACACGCACGTACACAGGCTCTTCCAAACTCTCGAGCATTTCCAGAGATGTTTTCGAAAGCGAGTTTCGTTTTTCTGCTGTAATGTCAAGCTTAAAAAATACAACCGAGGAGAGCAATGCAATTGCACATAAAATTCCTACGGTAAGAAAAAATTGAACGAGGTCTGAATTACGTTTCTTCATCCTTGCAAAAATGCAATGCTTTCAGTGAAAAATGAAACTAATTTCAGGAATTGTTAACATGGCCAAGGCTACTCAATGAGGTCTTTCCCAAATTGAAAATAGCATCGAGAATGGATAAATCTGATTCAAAAGGGAATCGATCGGCAAAAACCTGCGGATAACGCTTAAACTCAACAGGTCTTGTCCCGCGTTGCTTCCATCTTTCCACTTCCATTTCTTTCACGATGTGAATCTTTGGCTCCGCCAATCTTTCCTCCGGAATCTTTGATTCAATCAATCTTCCCTTAGGGATTTGGGGAAACCATCTGCATGACCATTCATGGGCTTTCATATTGAAATCAAAAAGAAACTTTTCTTCCTTCAGAAAAAGTTCTTCCAATTCTTGCTCAATGAAATCATACATGGCTGAATTGCCATAGGCACTGCGAATGGCTTGCAATGTTTTCTTGCCGTTGTATTCCGGACTAATACGAATATCGCGAAGAAGTTTCCGCTCTCCTCCGGTCGATTCAACAGGAATGGTAAGGGGTTGAACGCCGTTACCCGTGAGTATGTCGAACCTGTTTCGGTAAGTTTGCTTCTGAAAGTATTCGTCTTGCGCTAAACAGAAATTCTCATCTGCATACAAAACGTACCAACTCACAGGAGCGAAGCAACACAACGGAAGTTCGTTCATTAGAAGGTCTAGTCTACCAAATGGAACATACGATCCCAACGAATTTGGTTCCACCACCAGTTTTTATTTTTATGGTACTCATAATTTTCCTTTGAGAACCAGGTGAATACAGCCTTTCCTACAATGTGATCTTCTGGAACGAATCCCCAAAAACGGCTATCGGCGCTATTGTGTCTATTATCTCCCATCATGAAATAATAATTTTGTTTGAATGTATAGGTGCTAGCTTCTTGACCATTAATTATTATTTTACCGTTCCGCTCAAAAATTGAATTGCCTTCATAAGCGTTAATCACTCTGCCATAACGAATAAATGCGTCATGCGTCATTTCAATAGTCATTCCCTCTGCAGGTATTGTTAATGGTCCGAATTGGTCTCTGCACCAACTGTTAAATGGGTATTCTGAAGAATTAGGATAAATATCCAAAAGGTCTTTAGGGTTAGTTGATTTTGTGTCCACTAATCTTTCTACGACTGCACGATCAGATATTTTATTTTGCAGATTAGTGGCCTCTTCAGTGGTTAAGAGCACGGCGCAAGGACCTTGAATGTCAGCATCAATTTTATTGAAATCGCTTCCGCGCAAAATTTTATATAAAGCATCAGGAGTAATAAAATTTGAAGTATCTCCTGGAATGGGGTTTATCAAATGAAGCCACATCATTCCAGCCTTGTTTTCAATGAGGTTACCATTGATATACACCTGACCTTCTTTAATCTCTATGGTTTCCCAAGGAAGACCAATGCAACGCTTGATATACATTTCTTTTTTGTCAAGAGGTCTTGGTCGGAGTCCCAGTATTTTTAGATTTCCATTGTGCCCTCTTGAATTCTCTAAACAGGTAATACAGGTTTTGTTTTTCTCTAAATTTTCTCTTGCGAGAGACTTGTATTTTTCAGGGTCTTGGAGATAGAAGTCAAATTGTTCCTTTGTGATATTTTCTAAATATTGTAATTTTAAGACTCCTCCTTTGGAAGCAGTGTAGGTATTCGCAGCAATATTAATAGCGTCGTGACGGAGTATTTCATGATAGTTATGTCCAACATAATATGGGTCTAATAGAACGGTATCTCCGTTGGGAAAATTGAAAACAACGGGGTCATATCTTTCTACTTTTCCGAATCCAGGGGTGCGCATGTATGGTAAACTGAACCAGTCGAGATAGCTATTTGTTAAACCACCAGGAATAGCATTGTGGAAAAACGGAATAGAGACAGGAGTCATAGGCAAACGTGTGCCATAAGTGAATTTGTCAACGAATAAATAGTCTCCCACTTTCATGCTCGCTTCCATAGATGGAGTAGGAATGGTGAAGGCTTCGAAGGTGAAAGAACGTATAATACTTGCAGCAACAACTGCAAATAAAATTGCTTCACCCCATTCGCGTCCCCAACTTTTTTTCTTGTCTTTCCAATTACGCGGACCTACATATTTCTCTTCATTCTTTTTGAAGGCCAACTCATAAAGTGCATACCAAGGCAGCGCTCCGAACTTCCATTGTGTCCCTGTAGAACGTTGGTTGAAGACAATGCCCATTTCAACATTCACAATAACCAACATAATGAGATTAACTCCGGGAACCAATAAGAGCAGGAACCAATACCAAGGTCTTCCGATTATACGAAGCATCGCAAGAAAATGTAGAATCGGAATATAACCAGGAAGCTTAAAATTCAATCCGCTTCGCTTCATTAAAGCTGGAGTAGTAGCGCATTGAATAACGATTAACAGAAGAAGTAATATCCAAGGAATAAGATTCATTTTCTTTTTATTAGTTGGGCGAAGTTACAAATTCAAGACATCTTTCATGGTATAGACGCCAGATTTTCCGCAAAGAAATTCCGCTGCGCGAATAGCGCCTGCGGCAAATCCTTTTCTATTGTGTGCCTCATGTTTCAATTCAATGGTGTCAATTTCGCTGCTGTATCGAACGGTATGTGTTCCCGGAACATCCGGTAATCGCAGTGCTGAAATATTAAGTTTGTTCAGAATTTCTTCCCCTCTCTTTCCTTCTCTTAACTTGTCTTTCTCATTCTGATTCTCATTCTGTCTTTCTTCCTCTAAATTCCAACTTGTTAAATTTTTGGAATTTTCCAAAATCCCTTCAGCAAGTGTTATAGCTGTTCCGCTTGGTTTGTCGAGTTTTGCAGTGTGATGAATTTCTTCAATGCTCGCGGTGTATTCAGGAAATTTCGACATGATACGCGCAAGTTCTTTGTTGAGATGGAAAGTTATCTGAACGCCTATGCTGAAATTAGTTGCCGCAATCAATGCGTTTTGCGATTTCATTTTTGAAAGTACTTCATCATACTGCCCGTACCACGCGGTAGTTCCAACAACAACGGGCACGTTCGCTTCGAAGCAAAGTGCAATGTTTTTTACGCATTGTTCCGGAGTGCTGAATTCTATGGCAACATCTGCTTGCGATAGCGTTTCAACGGTCGCGGGATTTTGAGAATTGAATTTCCCAACGCATGTATGTCCATAATCGGAAAGCAAAGCATCTATAGCTTTTCCCATCTTTCCATATCCCAACAATGCAATTTTCATTAGTGAAGATTTAAAGTGAAGTGAATTCCGGTAAATCGCGGAGAAACAACAGGGGTATAGTTTAACGAAAGATTCGGACTGACGTCGAATGAAAACAAATGCGCATCAACATTGGCATCTATGATCTGAAGTGCATACACTCCAAGAAAGCTCATGTAGCTGATGTCGACCAACTTTTTGTAGTACTGCTGATTGAGATCAAGTTGTGTGCTACTCAGTCCTTCGGCTTCGCCAGTTGGATTTGTTGAAGGGTCGGTGTCGTTGAACGCGATGTAGGCATTTTTCCAAAATCGATAGTTCTTTGAGTTGTCGGAAATGAAATAAAAACATGCGCCCAATCCCGCATATACGATAGGAACCTTCCAATATTTACGGTTGTAAATCTGTCCACTTCCGGGTATTACGGCTGAGAAGAGAGTTGCTTTCAACGGACTGTGGGGTTGGTTCCACTTCAATTGAAATTTGGAGCTGTCAGAAACAGCGACAGCATTGCTTTGGGCAATGCTGTTCGATGCAATGAGCATAAGAAGTGCGATGAACGCGTGCTTCATAATTAAGCGTTAAGTCCGAGCATAGCAATGATACGCTCTAAATCGTCGTCGTTTGTAAATGGAATTTCAACTTTTCCAACCCCGCCTTCGTTGCGCGTAACCTTTGCCTTTTTTCCGAAACGCAGTTTGAGATCAGCTTGCATTTTCTGAACTTCCAAAGGCATTAGATTGGCTTTGGAAGTAAATAATTTCGGAGCGTCATCTTCTTTTACTAATTCTTCGACCTTACGAACGCTGAGGTCTTTTTCAAGAATTAATTTGAAGATTTTAATTTGTTTGCTTTCAGGTTCAGCATTAATTAAGGCACGGGCATGACCCATGCTAATGCGCTTTTCAATAATACCTAATTGAATTTCTGGTGGGAGGCGAAGTAAGCGAACGTAATTGGTAACTGTGGTTCTGTCTTTACCCACGCGGTCTGCAAGCTTGTCTGTTGTTAGACTACACTCTTCCATTAAGCGTTTGTAGCTAATGGCAATCTCGAGTGCATTCAAGTTTTCACGCTGAATGTTTTCCACCAATGCCATTTCTAGCATGCCCTGGTCGTCTGCTTCACGAATGTAAACAGGAACTTCCGTGAGGTTAGCCATTTGACTTGCACGGAATCGACGCTCTCCTGAGATGATTTGGTATTTTTGTGAAGAAACTTTTCGAACCGTGATGGGCTGAATTAACCCCAATTCACCAATGCTCGTGGCTAATTCAATTAACGCATCGTTATTGAAGTCCTTACGCGGTTGGTAGGGATTTGCTTCAATTTGCGAAATGTTCAAAAGGGTAATAGGCCCCGCAACGTGTCCCACCTCTTTTTCGCTCGTGGGGGGCGCTGCTTGTGAAACGAGTTCACTTTTTGACGCGGCAGGAGAGTGCTCCAATAGGGCGCTTAATCCTCTTCCTAATGCTTGTTTCTTACTCATGATCTACTGGAATGTATTTTTCGTCGCTGCCCATCTTCGTTAAATTGTTCTTTTGAAGAAGCTCACGCGCCATATTCAAATAGTTCACCGCTCCCTTACACGAGGCGTCATGCATAATCACCGTTTGACCAAAGCTAGGCGCTTCTCCCAATGTAGTGTTGCGGTGAATTAAAGTGTCGAATACCATGTCTTGGAAGTGCATACGCACTTCTTCAACCACTTGATTACTCAAGCGGAGACGTGTATCGTACATCGTTAACAGAATACCCTCTATAGTTAATTCTGTGTTTAGTTTTTGTTGAACAATTTTAATAGTGTTCAATAGTTTTCCCAATCCTTCTAAAGCAAAGTATTCACACTGCACGGGAACTATAACGCTAGCAGAGGCTGCAAGAGCGTTAACGGTAACCAACCCAAGCGAGGGAGAACAGTCGATAACTACAAAATCGTAATCATCTTTAATCTTATTCAGCGAACTGCGAAGCATGTATTCGCGGCTTGGCATGTTAATCAACTCAATTTCTGCCCCAACTAAATCAATGTGAGAAGGAAGAAGGTCGAGGTTTGGGCTTTCCGTTGTAATAATGATGTCTCTAGGATCTACGTCGTTAATCAAGCATTCGTATATGCTCGTCTTAACCGTGTTTGGATCGATACCCACACCGCTGGTTGCGTTGGCTTGGGGATCTGCATCTACCAGCAATGTTTTGAATTCCAAGACACCTAAAGCAGCAGCAAGGTTAATAGCTGTTGTGGTTTTTCCTACGCCGCCTTTTTGATTTGCAACGGTTATAATCTTTCCCATGACATCAGGGTTTTTTTAAGTTCTTTTTACTTGTTTCACGCGTGTTTCACACGTTTAGCGAAAGTACGTCCCTTTGTTACGAGGAACATTTTTTTTCTGAATGAAGTTTTGCACACAACCTTTGTGCATTCAGTGTTAATAGTAGTGGATAACTTTTTTAAATCACGTATAATTAGAAGATTAGGATTTCGGAATTTCGGCAGGTAAAAAAATAGTGCAATGATAGATATACAAGAAAGCGTTGATTGGTTAAACAAGAGAGGAGTCGGACAAGTAGACGTAGGAATCGTCTTGGGAACGGGTCTGCATGGATTAGTAAGCAAAATAAATGTGTTGAAGGAATTCAATTACAGTATGATTCCAAATTTTCCTGTTGCAACTGTAGAATTTCATTTCGGAAAGTTAATATATGGGGAGATGGGGGGGAAGAAGATATTGGCATGCGTTGGACGTTTCCATTACTACGAGGGTTACTCAATGGACGAGGTAGTGTTACCTGTGCGCGTAATGAAACTACTAGGAGCAAAGGGTATTCTTCTGTCTAATGCGGCTGGAGCTTTGAATCCAGATTACGCTTTGGGTTCTCTGATGCTTATAGAAGATCACATTAATCTTCAACCTGAAAATCCATTGCGAGGGCCCAATGATGATAGTTTAGGGAATCGTTTTCCCGATATGCATGAGCCATACAGCAGGAATTTGAATGGTTTGTTGAAGAATATAGCACAAGAGAAAGGGATTCATTTGAACGAAGGCGTTTATGTCTCAGTGCCCGGACCGAATTTGGAAACTCGTGCAGAGTATCGTTTTCTGAGAACCATAGGTGCAGATGCTGTAGGTATGAGCACAGTTCCGGAGGTAATTGCATGCAAACACATGGGAGTTCCATGTTGTGCCATAAGCATTCTAACCGATGCTTGTGACCCTGCTAGATTAAAGCAAACGAGCATTCAAGAAATAATTGCCGTGGCGGAAAGTAATGAGGTATATCTAACTGATTTGTATTCAGAGCTTGTAGCTAGAATGTAAATTTCAATAATTCGCTTATTTTTTTTTTAAGTCCTTGTTGTTTTATCGGGCTTTGTTGTATTTTCCGTTCGAAATTTTTGAAACCAAAAAACCTTTATGAAAAAAATCTACGTTTTAGCTTTTGCAATGGTGAGTTTCGCTGCTGCAACTGCACAGACCTTTACAGCGGGAACGTTACCAGGGTCTTATTACAGCGGGGGAGTTACAGGCGTCTGGGATATGAACAATGATGGTCTTAATGACATCGTCGTAATGGACCAAAGTAAAACACTTCGCATTTTGTATCAACAACAGAACGGATCTTTCACTCAAGTGAATACCGGGACTCAATTGGGTTCTTCTCAATGGGGCATGACCGTTGCTGACATTGATAACGATGGATATGGAGACGTTGTTTCCGGAGGTGCTTACGACAATTTGCGTATGTACAACATAGACGCAAACGGCACGGCTGTCGTTACAGATATGCCGGTAAGCATATTTACACAGGCTGTTACGCTCGGTGATATGGATAATGATGGATGGTTAGATTTCTTCGCTTGTCATGACGATGGTCCTTCGAATATGTGGAGAAACGACGGCACGGGTAACTTGATTCACAAGAATACCATTATGACTGATGCTGCTGGAAACACCGTTTTGGATTACAACTTATATCCAGGAAACTATCCAGGAACAAATGACCCATTAATGTCTGGTAATTACGGAAACGAGTTTTCTGACTTTGACCGCGATGGAGATTTGGACTTATTGGTGGCAAAGTGTCGTCAGGCTTCCAATGATCCATTGGATAAGCGTCGCACCAACTTGCTTTTCGTTAACGACGGAAATAACGTGTTTCACGAAGATGCAGCTGCACGCGGATTAGTTAATCTTCAACAGTCTTGGACTGCAACTTTCGGAGATATAGATAACGATGGCGATTTCGATTGCATGATGACTACGCACAGCAGTACTTTGAAGTTATACGAGAACAACGGTCTTGGATACTTCACAGATATCACAGCGGGTTCAGGATTGCAAAACATATCAGGATTCTTCATGCAAGGGCAGATGACTGATTTCGATAACGATGGATTCATAGACATCATTTATGCTGGTGGTGCTTTCGGATACTTACGCAACAATGGTAATCACACGTTTACCGCTCAAACGAACGCTTTCAATAACCCACAAACCATGCACGGTTTTGGATTGGGGGATTTAAATAACGATGGTTTCGTTGACGTATACGCTGGTTATGGTAACGCCAATGGTTATGTTACACCAAGTAACGTTGCTGACCGTCTTCAAATTAACGGTGGAAATAACAACCACTGGGTTGGCTTCCATTTAGAAGGGGTGATTTCTAACAAAAATGCAGTTGGTGCTGTAGTCGAAATTCACGGTCCTTGGGGAACACAAGTTCGTGAAGTTCGGTCTGGAGTTAGCTATGGTATTACTAACTCTAATATCTTGAATTTTGGTATTGGTACTAATACTTCAATTGACTATGCTATCATTCACTGGCCTGCGGGAGGTACACTTGTTATTCCTAATCCAGGTGTAGATCAATACCACAATATCGTGGAAGTTGATTGTACTGCACCTCAGGCTTCAATTTCTGCAAGCGGAAATACACAATTGTGTGTGGGGCAGTCTATTGATTTATCAATTTCGACTTTCGGAAGCAGCTTCATTTGGAGCAATGGTGAAACTGCAAGCACAATCACTGTTTCTGAGCCAGGTTTGTATACCGCTATCGCATACGATGCCAATGGATGTGCGGCGCACTCAAATGCCATCACGGTAGAAGTGAATTCAGATATTCAAACTCCAACGGTTACAATTGAAGGCGCGTTGGATTTCTGTGAAGGCTCTTCAGTTCAGTTGACAGCTTCAGAAGGAGCTAGTTATTTATGGAGCAATGGTGAGTTAACTCAAACAATCAATGCTTCATTACCGGGTGAATATTCGGTTCAAGTAGAAGGCGGTTGCGGTTTCGCTACCTCTGACATAACTACGGTTGTTGTTTATGATGCACCAGCAGTCCCAACGGCAATTGATGTTACAATCGGTGAAACAGGTGTGACAGCTGAACTTACAGCTGCTGGATCCAACTTGTTGTGGTACGATGTTGCAACGGGGGGATCTCCTATCGGAACTGGCGCATCATTCACTACTCCAACTATCACGGCTTCTCCAACTTCGTTCTGGGTTGAAGATGTTGCGACTTTCGGCGGAGCAGTTGGTGTTGGAGGAAAAGATGTGAACGATGCTGCAAACGGAGCGTATTTCGCAAACACGCCTACTAATTTCAACAAGTTTGATGCGTTAGAAGATGTCATTATCGACAGCGTGTTGGTATACTCAAACGCTGCTGGCGTTCGTACCATTCAAGTGGTAGATGCTAACTTGTCGGTTATTGCTACTGCGGATATAAACATTCCAAATGGAGATTCTTATATCACACTTAACTTCTTTGTCCCAGCCGGGACAGGCTATGGTTTGCGCACAAGTACGGGTAACCCTGGATTGTGGAGAGATCGTAATATCACTGTTCCAACCCCATATCAGTATCCATATGATGTAAACGGGTTAATCAGTATCACAGGTACAACAGTTACAAATGCAAACCAAAATCAAGATGGAGATAACTACTATTATTTCTTCTACGATTGGCATGCTCACACACCTTCTTTCGACTGTCCTAGTCCAAGAGAAGAGGTGGTTGTTACTGTAGTTGGAGTTGAAGAATTGGAATCGATTTCTAACGTAGTGGTATTCCCAAATCCTGCGACTGACCACTTGACTGTTCGTCTGAACAGTACAAAAGGAGGTGCAATGAATGTTAATCTTATCGATGCAGTAGGTAAAATGGTTCAAGCGAATCAAGTTACTGTAAGCACAGGTACTCAAAACATTGAGCTTAACCTTAACGGTATTGCTCCTGGTATCTATGAATTGCAAATGGTGAAAGATGGTAAAGCATCATCTTCACGTATCGTAATTCGCTAAGAGACTTTTTAGCAGAGGAAAAGGGGTCGAGTAATCGGCCCCTTTTTTATTTGTCAGTGTTCGCTGACAGGTTGTCGGAATGCCGCGCATGGCATATTGCTTGAAAAGGCAGGCGAAAATTATCAAACTATGAGACAAGGAAATATTTCAGTTCAAACCGAAAACATTTTTCCCATTATTAAGAAATTCTTGTATTCAGATCATGAGATCTTTTTACGCGAGTTAGTGAGTAACGCAGTAGATGCGTGTCAAAAATCAAAAACATTAGGTAGCCTCGGAGAACTTAAAGAAGGTGCAGAGAACTACAGAGTTGAAGTTATCTTGAATGAAACAGACAAGACCATCACCATTCGCGACAATGGGGTGGGGATGTCTGAAGAGGAAGTCGATAAGTACATTAACCAAATCGCTTTCAGCGGTGCGGAAGAATTCGTAAGTAAATACAAAGACGCACAAATCATAGGTCACTTCGGATTAGGCTTCTATTCAGCCTTTATGGTGGCAAAGGAAGTAGAGATTATCTCGAAGTCTAGAAAAGATGCGCCTGCTGTTAAATGGGTGTGCGACGGTTCGCCAAACTTCACCATGGAGACAGTTGAGAAAGAAACCTTCGGAACGGATATCGTTCTGCATATCGCAGACGATTCAACCGAGTTTTCGGAAAAGTCGCGTCTAGAAGGCATCTTGAATAAGTATTGCCGCTTTATGCCAGTGGAAATTGTTTTCGGAACGAAAACAGAATATGTCGATGATCCAAACGGAGAGAAGGATGACAAGGGAAATGTAAAGCGTATTGAAACAACCGTTGATAACATCATTAATTCAACTACTCCGCTTTGGACAAAGAAACCAGCCGATCTTCAGCAAGAAGATTACGATAGATTCTACCGTGAATTGTATCCATATTCCTTTGAAGATCCGTTGTTTCATATTCACGTGAACGTGGATTATCCTTTCAACTTAACAGGAATTTTATTCTTCCCGAAGTTGAAGGCGAATATGGAAAACAACCGAAACAAAGTTCAATTGTACAGCAACCAAGTATTCATTACCGATGAAGTAAAGAACATCCTTCCCGACTTTCTTACATTGCTGCACGGTGTGGTCGATTCTCCAGACATCCCGTTAAACGTGTCACGCAGCTATTTGCAAGAGGACGGAAACGTGAAGAAAATTTCGGCTCACATCACGAAGAAGGTTGCTGATAAGTTGAACAGCATGTTTAACGGAGATCGCAAAGATTTCGAATCGAAGTGGGATGATATCTCTGTGTTCATTCACTATGGAATGTTGTCGGAAGAGAAGTTCAATGAGAAAGCTGTCAACTTCAATCTTTTCAAAACAACTGAAAATGAATATTTCAATTTGGAAGAATTGAAAGCGAAGGTTGATGTGCTTCAAAAAGATAAAAGTGGAAACACTGTGGTGCTATACAGTAACGATAGCCAAGCACAAGATTCATTCATTGCTTCTGCGAAGGACCGTGGATATGTTGTGATTGAAATGAACTCGCCGTTGACGCCGCATTTGATTTCGCAGTTGGAATCGAAAGACCAGACGTTGAAGTTCAAGCGTGTAGATAGCGATGTGTTGGATAAGTTGATTGAGAAGGAGGAGAACTCTGCATCTCTTCTCACAGAAGAAGAAAAAACAGCGTTGAAGCCTTTATTCGAAGAGAATCTTGATTCAAAATCTTTCAATGTAAGTTTCGAGAACATGTCTTCAACAGAAGCTCCGGTAACCATTGTTCAAAATGAATTCATGCGTCGCATGAAGGAGCAAAGCGCTTTGGGCGGAGGAGCTATGAGTTTCTACGGAGAACTTCCAGATAGCTACACCATAGTTGTGAATTCGAACCATCCGTTAATGCAGAAGATTAGTGCCGATAAAGAATCAGGCAAAGGACTTGCACAACAAGCGGTTCAGTTGGCTATGCTTTCGAAAGGAATTTTGAAGGGGGCTGAATTAACCAAGTTCATTCAAGCCAACTTTGAAGCACTCAACAAATAATTTGCGTATCAAGAAAAAAAAGAACAACTTCGTTGAATAAATAAGAATAAATGAAATCAAATAAAGTGTTAATTGCTCTACTCGCTGTAGTTGGAGTTATAGTTGTCGGATTCGGTATTTTCTATCTGTATGGTACAAGTGTATACAGCGGCGCAGTAGAAAAGCAGGAGGCTGTAAACGAAAAATGGGCGAATGTCCAAACGGCATATCAACGACGTGCCGACTTAGTACCTCAGTTGGTTGCTACTGTTAAGGGCGCTGCAGCGAACGAAGAGAAGATATTAACGGAAGTAACGAATGCGCGCGCAGGAATTAAGAATGCAACTACTCCAGAGGAGATTCAACAACAAGGAAGCATTATTAATCGGAACATTCAGGTAGTTTTCGAAAAATATCCTGAAATACGAAGTACTGAAAACTTTGGAATGCTTCAAGCCCAGCTCGAAGGAACAGAGAATCAAGTGAAAACGGAACGAGACCTATACAACGAAGCTGTAAAGGAATTCAACAGTTATGTTAGAGGTTTCTGGAAGAACAAGGCGCTAGGATTGGTTGCCAACGATCCAGAAGAGTTCAAAGTTCGCAAAATGTTTGAAGCAGATGCGGGAAGTCAGAACGCTCCAAAAGTAAGTTTCGAATAATGGCCTTTTTCTTCGAAGATGATTTCTCTCGATTAATTGAGAAATCTATTGAAGAGGCAGAGCTGCTCACTTCAGCAGAATTCAAATTGCACATTGAAGAAGTGTGCAAAGAAGATGTGCTGGATCGAGCAGCTTTCGTTTTTTCTGAATTGGAATTGCACAAGACAGAAAAGCGCAACGCAATTCTCTTGTATGTAAGCGTGGATGATCGAAGGGTCTCTATTCTTGCAGATGGTGGTGCTAAAGCCCACTTGTCTGAACAATTTCTTTCAGAAACACTCTCTACATTAATCAAAGATTTTAAATCAAATCAATACGCAAAAGGAATAGGAAACTGTTTCATGAATATAGCGTTAGCTTTAAAATCACATTTCCCTTATCAAGAAAATGACATCAATGAAATTAGCAATACAGTTAGCCGTTAAGTTCTTTGTTGTCGTTGTCTTTCTTGGATTTTATTCCAACATACAAGCACAAGATTGTTTTCCTCAAAAAAATGAGCGAAGATTAGTTTACGACGGTGCAGGCATGTTGGCTGCAAATGAAGTCCAGTTGTTGGAAGACAGTTTGCAGAATTTAGCCCGTACGACCGGTACCCAAATCGTTGTGGTTATTGTGGAAGACTTATGCGGATTTGAACCTTATGCCTTCGCTACAAAACTGGGAGAGCAGTGGGGAGTTGGACAAGCCAAACAAGACAACGGGATTGTCTTCCTCATTAAACCAAAGCAGGCATCATCGAAAGGTGAAGCATTCATTGCCGTAGGAAGAGGATTGCACGGAACCATTCCAGATGCGGTGTCTTATACCATTGTTGAAAATGAATTTATTCCTTTAGCAAAGCAGAAAAAATATTTTGAAGGAATTGCTAAGAGTGTTCAGATTTTATCAGATTTATCGCGCGGGAAATATCCAGCAAGCGAATACGCTCCTGAAAAGAAAAGCAACAAAGGAGGAATTCTTGGAGCAGTCATTTTTTTTCTAATCATAGCAGGTGTATTTCTATTTTTTAAGGTGAAAAGTACACGCCAATTTGCACGAACGAACAACCTCGGTTTTTGGGCGGCATGGGCTTTACTTGCTTCGATGAACACCCGTCACTCAGGCTATTACAATTCGTTCCGCGGGGGAAGCGGAGGATTCGGCGGTTGGGGCGGTGGAAGCTCTAGTGGTGGCGGTGGATTCGGAGGATTTGGAGGAGGAAGTTTTGGAGGAGGTGGTGCTGGCGGTTCCTGGTAATCTTGAATTAATCTATCTTCGTGAAATGAAGCTGAAAGTAAGAACATCGTTAGCGGGAGCACTACTTGTGCTTTTTGCTGTTGCTCTTTCATTTCAAACAATTCATCAGTACACCGAGCATCAATTTGGACAAGTTTCTGATCATGAGGATGAAGGTGATCAATGCGAGTATTGTGCAATCAAAGCGTTGCCTTTTTTACCTGTAGAGATTCTGGAAATTTCATTTAGGTCTGAAGTTTTTTTATCCGAGGAAAATGATTTTTATAAATCGCCATTTTCAGATTTAGTTTGTGTAGAGCAATTAGGCAGAGGTCCGCCGATAGGATAATCGATAGTTCTATTCGAGATAATCCTTAATTGTTTTCAATGCGTTTAATCATACTTATTCTCTTATTGGGAGTGAGCTGTTCGTCGCATGCTCAACTACATGGTTTTGTGGTTGACGCTTCGACTCAGCTGCCTATTCCGCATGCGCATGTCGAAATACATGAGCTTAGTGCCGAGTTCTCAACTGACGGTAAAGGATATTTTATTTTCGATAAAATTCCAGTTGGTAAATATCATTTGCATGTGTTGAAGGACAATTACGCAGCGAAGCTTTTCGACTTCACCGTAGAGCACGATTCCATCACAACCTTGCGTATTGAATTGCGTCCTTCAAATTTTCAATTGAATGAAATTGTCATTGAAGACGGAACTTCAAAAGTAGAAGTGCGAAGGTCTTCGCAGGCTATGGTTTCGCTTTCAGCGAAAGAACTTACGCTGGCAAATGGACTTACTCTTTCCGATAAACTGAAATCACAGCCCGGTATTTCTTCCATTTCAACTGGAGCAGGAATGAGCAAGCCACAAATTCGTGCCTATTCGGGTTCGCGCTGTTTCATTCAAGATTTAGGGATGAAGCACGAGGCCCAGCAATGGGGAAGTGATCACGGGCTTGAAATTGATCCCTTCCAGATTGAAAGCATTGAATGGCGAAAAGGAGCAGGGAATGTCGTGTATGGTTCAGATGCCATTGGGGGCGTTCTTTCCATACGACTACCCGAAGTTCCGAAAGAAGGTGTACACGGAAACATTGGCTCCATCTTCCAATTGAACAACAACACCATTGGAAATTCAGCTCAAATTTCTATTCGAAAAAACAAAAATTACTTGAAGTTTCGAAGCACAGTGATGAATTATGGCGACATGCAATTGCCTGCCGATTCGTTCACTTATTTACGGAGGATTTATCCGATTGCAGAAGGTGTTTTACAGAACACCGCAGGAAA
The DNA here is from genome assembly GCA_964385405.1 of uncultured Chryseobacterium sp. Lineage (GTDB taxonomy): Bacteria > Bacteroidota > Bacteroidia > Flavobacteriales_D > Sanyastnellaceae > CAIZGX01. The sequence goes on from CAYLOT010000002.1 coordinate 23,887, forward strand.
AGATTTGCACGAGCAATTCGTATTCGGAAGACTACTTCCCAAGGGTAAAATTCAGTTGTCGCAGAGTTTGTATTCGCAAGAAGCAGGGATGTTCGTAGGTGCTATCGGAGTGCCTACCGTGGGCAGCGTTCAGAGCGATGGAGATTCGCGAAATGTCGGTTTTCCAAGTGTGTCTTTGCGACATTTTAAATCGGCGCTGCATTTTTCTTCCAACACGAAATGGGGATGGTTCGAGACGAACGCAGGAGTGCAAGAGAATCGAAGGCAAGAGTTTATTCTTCCGCGAAGAGAGGGCTTCCAACCCATACCGAATTACAACGTCGCGCACGATTTGCGTTTGCGTTCAGCGCAGATCAATTCTTTTTTACGAATGACTTCAAAGGAAGGAACCAAGAGGTTGGTTGGATTGTTTTCAGAATTGCTTCAGCATTCGCGAGGAGGATACGATTTCCTTTTGCCGAATTATTCGGGTGTTCAGAATGCGGTTTATTATCAAAAGAACTATTCTCTTCAACACAGAAAAAAAGAATCCTTTCGAACTGTTGGAGTGCGATTGGAGCAGGGAAGAATGCATAATGAATCTTTCCTTTTTCCTGTGTATGTTTCGCCCGATAGCATTGGAACCTATTATGTTCGGGCGAATGAGGTTACACGAAATTTTTCAGGGTGGTCGTTCGAAATTGGAGATGCCGTTGCAATTAAGGAAGGGCAGTCTTTGAAGTACAGCATTCAACGCGTTTGGCGCATGCCTAATGCCGCTGAGTTGTTCATTAACGGCGTTCATCACGGCACCTTCCGCCACGAGAAAGGAAATTCGCAATTGAATCCGGAAGTTGGCTATATATTCGATGCCGCGCATGAACTGCAAACCGAAAAATTCCGATTGTCGTTGGCGGGGTATGCGCATTATTTCTCCAACTACATTTTTCTTCGTGCTTCATCGAGTTATTCAGAATTGCCAGACGGAGGACAGGTTCATGTTTATGCGCAAGATCGTGCGCTGTTTTCAGGAGGTGAAATGAAAAGTGAATTTCAATTGAATAAGCGAACCAAGTTGGAATGGACCGCGCAATCGGTGTTTTCGTATTTGTTTTCATCTGGAACTGCTTCTCCATTTACACCGCCTGTTTCATCGAGTATGGACCTTCAATATAAATTATTCGAATTGAAAAATAAGTTGAATGTTCGGTTGGAAGTTCAAGGTAATTGGGCAGCTGCGCAAAACAGAGTCGACCGCAATGAGAAAGCAACACCAGGATATCAAACACTCGATTCGAGATTGCAGGTTGAATGGAAGTTGCACGGACTATTGCTCGAAAGTAATCTTGGTGTAAACAATCTTTTCAATGCGTTGTATTACAACCACACCAGTAATTACCGGAGACTGAATCTTCCGGAAATGGGACGCAATGTATTTATTCAAACATTAATTAAATTTTAAAAATCAAATCAAAATGAAAAAACAAATTCTTACTTCGTTGGTTGCTTTATTCGCAGGAGCCGTCATTCTTCACAGTTGTCAGCAACAGGATACAATTCCACCTGTGATACATTCTGTTTCCGTTAACGATACAATAGGACAAGACTTCTTGGTGCAGCCTGGAGATTCTTTGGCCATTCGTTTTACGATTACAGATGATTATCCTTTAAGTCAGATGAAAGCGAGTATACACGATGCTGCAGACGGTCATGGCCATGAAGGAGAGGCCGATACAGCGGCTGTGGTTCCAAATGTTGGTTTGTGGGTAGACACGCGCATACTTGCATTGTCGGGCACTACTGTTACCAAGACCTTGTATTACGTCGTTCCAGACACCATTCAAGGCGTGTGGCATTGGGAGTTACAGGCGGTTGATGAGAATGGCAATTCAGCCGAAGAAGTGGTAGTCGAATTCGACGTGCAATAGTGGTACGGTTTTTTAGTTAGGAATATTGGTACAACGAATCTGCGTTGTACCTTTAACCCGAACTTATGAAAAAGAAAATTGTCCTGTTTTTAGTTGTGCAATCGCTGCTTACAGCAACCGCTTGGGCGCAACCAGATCCTAAAACAACAACAGATAAATTTGCTTCGTTGTTGAACTACATCGAATACATGTACGTCGACTCTGTGAATTCCAAGGAGCTTACAGAGAAAGCCATTATTTCATTGCTTGAAGAATTAGATCCGCACTCGACATACATCAGTGCTGAAGAATTGCAAGAAGCAAATGAGCCATTGGAAGGAAGCTTTGATGGAATTGGTGTGCAATTCAATATACTTCATGACACGATTATGGTGGTTGAACCTATTCAAGGAGGGCCATCTGAGAAGCTCGGTATTCGCGGTGGTGATAAAATCGTTACTGTAGACGGAGTGAATGTTGCAGGAATTGGAATCAAGAACAATGACGTGTTCAAGAAGTTGCGTGGACCACGCGGAACAAAAGTGAAAGTGGGAATCTTACGCAAAGGAGTTAAAGGTGTTTCCACTTACGAGATAATTCGCGATAAAATTCCGATTTATTCAATTGACGCGGCCTACATGGCTGCTGAAGGAATTGGATACATCAAAGTATCTCGCTTTGCGAAAACAACCACAGAAGAATTACGTAAGGCTTTAGATGACTTGAAGAAAAAAGGAATGCGCGATTTAGTGCTTGATCTTCAAGATAACGGAGGAGGAATGTTGAGCGCTGCCATTGATATGTGCGACGAATTCTTAGATAAAGACAAGCTTATTGTATTCACGAAGGGAAGGTCATTTCCTGAAGAGAAAACCAACGCAAAGCCTCGCGTAAAAGGTAGATTTGAAGAAGGAAGACTAGTGGTGTTAATAGACGAATCTTCGGCTAGTGCGAGTGAAATTGTGAGCGGTGCTATTCAAGATTGGGATAGAGGAGTCATTATTGGAAGAAGATCATTTGGAAAAGGATTGGTTCAAAGACCAATTCCATTACCCGACGGGTCTATGGTTCGCCTAACCGTTCAGAAGTACTACACTCCTGCCGGAAGATGCATTCAGAAGCCATACGAAAAAGGATTGGAAGATTATGAGATGGATTATTTGAAGCGCTTGAAGAATGGAGAGTTCTTCCACGCCGATAGTATTAAATTTTCAGAAAAGGATAAGTATGAAACTCGCTTGACGAAGCGAACAGTTTACGGCGGAGGTGGAATTATGCCAGACATCTTCGTGCCGCTAGATACTTCAGAGAACAGCAAGTACTTTTCAGATTTGTTACGCATTGGAATTACCAACGATTGGACTATGGAATATGTAGATGCGCATCGCGATGAATTGAAGAAAAAGTACCCAACTTCGAAAGATTTTATCACAGGATTTTCATTCAGTCAGGACGATATCACGAATTTCATTCAAGCTGCGGAAAAGAAAGAAGTGAAATTTAACGAAGAGGAATTTGCGCGTTCAAAGCATGTAATTCTAATTCGAATGAAAGCTTTGGTAGGAAGAGGCATATACGAGAACGAGTCGTTCTACGAAATAATCAATGAATTAAATCCTGCATTCAAACGAGGAATGGAAATTTTAAGTAACGGAGAATTTGAGAAAATTCCGTTGGCTTTTGATGAGTATAAAATGACGAAAGCAAAACCAAAAAAGTAATTAATGAAAAGGCGAGCGTTTCTTTTTGGAAGTGTGCTTGTAGTTTTTGCAAGTTGTTCTTCCTCCCCCACGAATTCGGTTGAAGTAATTCAAAGTCAACCTGCCTCAGTTGTTATTCCAAAACCTGCTCCAGTTCCCGGTTCAGGTGAGCAATCTACCATGCTTCCAAAGACTAAAATGAAGTTCAAAAAAATGGAACATGATTTTGGACGAATGAAGGAAGGGGAGAAGCGAGAGCATGATTTCGAGTTTACCAATACAGGTAAGGAAGATTTAATTATCGAGGACTGCAAGGGGTCATGTGGATGTACGGTTCCAGAATGGCCGAAAGATCCGATTAAACCTGGACAGACAGCCGCGATAAAAGTTAAATTCGATAGTACGAAGAAAGAAAAAGATCAGGAAAAGTCAGTTACAATTACAGCGAATACTGAGCCTGAGTTGAAGACAGTGATAAAAATTAAAGCCTACGTAGAACCGTCGGCAGCGAAATAACAAAGGAAGAACATGGCCAGTGCGCAGGAAGAAATTGGAAGAAGAAGAACGTTTGCAATTATCTCTCACCCCGATGCGGGTAAAACAACATTAACTGAAAAGCTTTTGCTTTTTGGAGGTGCTATTCAAACAGCAGGTGCGGTTAAGAGCAATAAGATTACCAAGACCGCTGCTTCCGATTTCATGGAAATTGAAAGGCAGAGAGGAATTTCTGTAGCTACTTCTGTAATGGTTTTTGAGTATCAGGGTAAGCAAATTAATTTGCTCGACACTCCCGGTCACAAAGATTTTGCTGAAGACACCTATCGCACGCTCACTGCTGTTGACAGTGTAATCCTTGTTGTTGATAGTGTGAAAGGGGTAGAGGCTCAGACAGAGCGATTGATGGAAGTATGTCGCATGCGTGATACGCCGGTGATTGTTTTCGTAAACAAGATGGATTTGGAAGGACGCGACGGTTTTGATATTCTCGATGAGTTAGAATCGAAGCTTTCAATTAAAGTTCAACCTTTGTCGTGGCCGATTTCAAAAGGATTCAGCTTTAAAGGCGTTTACAAATTATATGATAAGAGCATTAATTTGTTTGCTTCCAATAAGACAAAGGTTGAAGAAGATATAGTGAGTGTAGAAGACTTAAATGATCCTGTACTCGATCAGCTGGTAGGTCAATATGCTAACGAACTTCGTCACGATGTTGAACTCATTAACAGTGTTTATGATCCATTCGATGTGGAAGCATACAAGGCGGGTAAGTTGGCACCTGTGTTTTTCGGGTCAGCTATGAATAATTTCGGGGTGCGTGAATTGTTGGAGAAGTTCATTGAGATTGCCCCAACACCAAGGTCAAGAGAAACAGAGACTCGAGAGGTAATTCCAACGGAGAATAAATTTAGTGGCTTTGTTTTTAAGATACACGCGAACATAGATCCTCGTCACCGCGATCGCATTGCGTTTTTGCGCGTTTGCAGCGGAAAGTTTGAGCGGAATAAGTTTTATAAGCACGTTCGTTTGGCAAAGGAATTTAAATATCCGAATCCGGTTACGTTCATGGCGCAAGCGAAATCAACCATTGACGAGGCTTATCCGGGAGATGTGGTTGGACTTTACGATACAGGAAACTTCAAGATTGGCGATACGCTTACGGAAGGAGAGAACATGATGTTCAAGGGTATTCCAAGTTTCTCGCCGGAAATCTTCAAAGAGTTGGTGAACCGCGATCCGATGAAGACAAAGCAGTTAGACAAAGGAATTCGTCAGCTTACCGAAGAAGGAGTGGCACAAGTGTTTTTCCAAGAGCCCGGTTCTCGTAAGATTGTAGGAACAGTCGGTGAACTTCAATTTGAAGTAATTAAATATCGTTTGGAAAACGAATACGGAGCGAAATGTACTTTTGAGCCAAAGTCGTATTACAAAGCTTGTTGGATTACCACTACAGACCCAGCGAAGCTCGCAGAGTTTTTGCGTATTAAGGGTAATAACATTGTGAAAGACAAAGAAGACCGCGATGTTTTTCTAGCGCCGAGTCAGTTTATGCTCGACATGGAAAAGCAGAACTATCCGGAATTGAGTTTTCATTTTACGAGTGAATTAGATGTGTAAACGATAAAATGATGAATATTTAGTTCGGATTGTTTTAATCTTCTACTATCATGAACAAACCTGACTGAGACTCACATTGGTATAATCCACATTTTGATTCAGCATTGAAAATGTAATAATAGGTGCCACTCCACAGGTTTTGGATGGAGTAACAAAGCGAAAAGACATTTTTTCTTTGGGTAATTAATTGTCCCCACCGATTAAAGATTTGGAAATACGTGATAAATATATTGTTGATGAGATCTACACTAGGTATTGATGAGTGAATAATGTGAACACATTCGTTAAGGTTATCTTGGTTTTGAGTGACAATGTTTGTTACCATTAAACTAGATAGGCTGAAATAAATAAAGAGTCTGAAACTATTTGTATCAAGAGTGAGTCAAAGCAAATAGAATTTTCATTCGATGCAATCAACAAATAGTTACCAGGTGTTTTGATATTGAATAATTCCGCTTTTCACTTATCTAATAATCATGACGTGACCTTTAATTATTTGATCAGGTTGAGGATCGTTGGCCCTTGCTTTTTTTCTATACCTCACGGTGTAGACGTACGTGTCATTTTGTGCGTAGTAGTTAGCATCACCTAAATCGTTTTCCCTCGAGTTACCAATCCAGGCTTGATCGATGTCATTAGTTTTGAATATCTGCATTCCCCATCGATCATAAATTATCATCTCATAAAATTCTATACCTTCCGTGCTTGAAAAAGTGGGCTTGAATACATCGTTGACTCCGTTATAATCAAGCGGTGTAAATGCGTTTGGGATGTGCACAACAATTCCTTCGACATGAACAACTTGACTTGAAACGTCAAAACAGTTATATTCATTAGATACAGTCAATTCAACGACATAGTCACCAACAGTCTGATATGTGTGATTAGGTTGAAATTCATTACTCCAAAAAGAATCTCCAAAATTCCAATAGTAGTTGGTGCCACCTACACTATAATTATAAAATTCAAAATAAGGATAAACAATGTCCGCAGTTACAGTATTTGTCGTAAAGCTTGAGGTGGGAGCTGGGTGAATAATTACTTCATTCTGGAAAACGACAGTATCTACACAACCAAACACGTTTGTAACTATGGCCGTAATACTATATGTCCCAGGTTGAGAATAGTAATGAGCAATTGTGGTTGGATTAAGTAAATTTAAACTTATTCCATCTCCAAAATCCCAGTTAGAGGTGGAAATGCCATTGCCATCAATCACAAATTCAGTTGTTGCTCCTAAACATAGGTCGTCGTCAATGGTATTCAAAGTAACTGTTGGTAATTCATGAACAATGAAATCATTGTTAATGGAATCAGTGCAACCAAATTGATTTGAAACTACAAGTTCGATATTATGAGGGCCAACACCTGCAAAAGAGGCGACGAAATTTGTGTTATTTGTTGTGTAGGTATTTCCATCATATGACCATTGATATGGACCAATAGCATTCAAAGATGTGTTTTGTAAGGTGGTAGTAACAGAAGGGTAATCACAACCATCCGCTGGATTCATGGTGAATGAAGCTAATGGTTGAGGATTCACTTGTATGACTTGGTTTTGAGTTGATGCACAAACCAATTGGGGAATAGTTGGGTAAAAGGTAGTGGCGTCTACAGTTATATTATAGTTGTTAGGGATAGTTCCTTGATTAAAATAAACGTGATTTGGATTGGACGAAGTGGTTCCATCTCCCCAGTTGTATACAAATGTCGAGGTCGGTAAATTCGAAAGAGAAACAAGTAAAGGACTACAATTGTTAATGTCAGAATATTGAATATTTGATAAGTCAGGAGTGTCAAAAACGTAAATAGAATCTACAACCGATGCCGAACAGATAGTCCCGGATGTATTTTGTAGTGCTGTCAAAGTAATTGGAGTTGCAAATCCTGTATTGGAGCCATAAGTTAGTGTCAAATTTGTATTTGTTTGGTTGCTCGTTCCAAGTGTTCCAAAGTCCCAGAAGAAGGTTATTCCATTACTTTGATTATTGGCAGTGCTCGCAATCAAGTTGATATTATCTCCCTCGCATACATTAATATCTGATGAGAATATTTGAGGCAATGGGGAGGGGTAAACAGAAATGTTTTGCGTGATACTTGAAACACAATTTAAATTGGGCACTAGCCCATATGAATTCGTTGATGTTATTGTGACGGGATAAACAACTAAGTTTGAACTGTTATTGTTATATACATGGCCAGTCAGAAAATTAGTGTTTCCATCACCCCAATTGATACTATTGGATGAAACAGGCAGGTTTGTTACAGAAACATTAAGGTCACTGCAGCCGGCAACATTATTGAAAGAGAGAAGAGATAAGTCAGGAGTGTCGAAAATGGTGACATTTGCCAAAGTTGTATCAGAACATGTTGTTCCTAATGTCGTCTGAGACGCAATCAGTTCAACAGGGTAGTTTGTTCCTGTTGTACTTCCATTGTTGAATGTGTAAGTAGTATTTTGACTGTTTGAAGAGGCTAAGGAAGGTATGTTCCAAGTGTAATTTACTCCAATATTTTGGTTATTTGCAGTCGAAGCATTGCAGTCAATGGTTTGTCCTTCACAAACTTGTATAGCACTTAAGCTAATTACAGGAATAGGTGTAGGGTGAATACTAATAACTTGGTCAAATTCACTCTGACATACGAGATTGGGGCTAGTAGGATAAGTAATAGAAGAGTTTAAGTTTAAGTTGTATGAAATAATGCTTGCTGAGTTGTTGGTGTAGGTGTGATTCGTTAGGGAGTTAGAAGCTCCATCACCCCAATTGACATTTATAGTTGAAGCAGGAATATTGGTAAGATTCACATCAAGATCACTGCATCCAGCAACATTATTGAAAGAGAGAAGAGATAAGTCAGGAGTGTCGAAAATGGTGACATTTGCCAAAGTTGTATCAGAACACGTTGTTCCCAAAGTCGTTTGAGATGCAATCAGTTCAACAGGGTAATTTGCCCCTGTTGCACTTCCGTTGTTGAATGTGTAAGTAGTATTTTGATTATTTGAAGAAGGCAAGGAAGGTATGTTCCAAATATAATTTACTCCAGTGTTTTGGTTGTTTGCAGTTGAAGCATTGAAGTCAATTGTTTGTCCTTCGCATGCAATAATTGTACTTTGACTGATTACTGGCAGAGGTGTGGGGTATACACTAATAACTTGATCAAATTCACTTTGACAAACGAGATTGGGACTTGTAGGATACGTAATTGAAGAGTTTAAATTTAAATTGTACGAAATAATGCTTGCAGAGTTGTTGATATAGGTGTGATTAATAAGAGAGTTAGAAGCCCCATCACCCCAATTGACTATAATCGTCGACGCGGGAATATTTGAAAGATTTACCTCGAGATCACTGCAACCAACAACATTATTGAAAGAGAGTTGAGATAGGTCGGGAGTATCAAAAACATTGATAAAAATATTCTCAGTGTTTGAACAGTTTGAACCTGTGTAATTTGGTGCGGAGGTAGTTAATGAAATCGGAATTAGATTTCCATTGTTGTTTCCTGAATTAAACTGGTATGTAAAGTTGGAATTGTTCGAAGTCTCGAGCCCGTTTACAGCCCACGAATAATAAAAACCTGTTCCCCCACCAGCAATTTGACTGGTGAAATTTATTATTTCACCTTCACAAATGATAGAGTCAGAGGCGAAAATTAAAGGCTCTGGATTTGCAAATACACTGATATTAGTGAATATTGTATCAATCGCACATCCATCCGTCAAAACTAAGAATGGGTTATAGTTTGTCGGTAAATTGTTGATGGCATTGTAAGTAAATTCAAATGAATCTAGATTTGAGATTACCGTGTTATTTAGGTCGTCTAAATGCCAAATTGCGGATAAATTATTTTCAAATGTTGTATTTGTAAAGGTAACATTTAAAGGTGAACATCCCTGATTGATAGATGTCGTAAATCCTCCTTGAATATTGTCCGGTAAAACAAGAACACTATCCACAAAAGTATCTACACCACAAATATTGGATAATGTTAATGAAATTAAATAAGTGTTCGATAATGAATCACTAGGAAAAAATATGGAATTCAAGTTAGGATTTGTTGAAATCGTATTATTAAACTCCCAGAGGTATGAGGTTGGTTCTCCAACTGAAATGTCGTTGATTGGAATAGAGGTTCCAGAACAGATCACATGAGTGGGTAATGTAAAATTAGCAACAGGTGTTGGCAATGCTGTAATTTCCTCAATATGAATGCTAGAGCCACAAGCGTTGGTTACAATAAGGGAAACGCTGTATACTGAGGTTGTGTCACCTTGAAGGTATGACACTGTTGGTGGATTTATAAGTGACGATGAAGAGAGTGTATTATTCCAGCTTACTGTGTCCGGTGCTAATGTCCAGATGTAACTATTGATGTATTGACCAGTACTTAAATTTGTGAAATTTACTTCCAATGGTGCACAGCCGTAATTTGTATCAGCGGTGAAGTTCGCTAATGGCTGCTCGTAAATTTGAATATCTGAATTTAAAGTGTCGGTGCAGCCATATTGGTTAATTGCAACCAATTCGATGGTATGGTTACCGAGTGAATTGAAAATTGGTGGGCTTGGGTTCGCTAAAATACTATAGGGAGAACCATCAATGGACCATTCGTAATTTCCAATTGTAGCATCACCATTAGTCAATGGAATTGGTGAGTTTAAACATCCGATTGAGGGTAATGTGAAGATTCCAACTGGATTCGGATTTATCGTGATTAAAATTGAATCTAATGCATTACATCCAGTAGCATTATTAGTTAAGTCAGTCACATAGTGATAATTCGTTGGTGCATTTCCTATTGGGTTCGGCAAGGTGACGTTTATTGCAACTGGACCATTGGTTTGACCGGTATAGTTTGCTGATGAATTTGGCAACCAGTTATAGGTGTAGTTATTTGCATCGGGCGTATACTGCAATGTTGCAGTGTTCACGTCCGAACAAAAGGTATAAACAGGTTGGTTTAATGCTGGAAGAGGATTAACATTTACTAAGACGGAAATATTCGGCTGAATTGCACATTGTGGCACTTGGTCATAAGCAATGTTGGTCACGACATAATTGGTCGTTTGAGATGGTGTTACCGTATACAATGAATTTGTTCCATTGTAATTGTCTATGGTTACACTTTGTCCATTCGCAGTGTAGGTAATGTCATATAATCCATTTGCAGGGGTGAACTCAAAATTTATATCAGACGATTCGAGTAAACAAATGGTCTCTCCTCCGGTAATTGTTACAATCGGATATGGATGAATAATGACTTCTGAAATGTTAGAAGTTATACTCGGACAACCTCCTCCGCTAACAAAAGAAACTACGCAATAATAATAGAACGTACCATCAATGTTGGAAGGGGGAGAGTAGGTGTTGCTGGTTGCTAAATTAATAGGAGTGCCGCCAGAAATTGTATTGTTGTTGTTCACATACCACTGATAAGTTGGAGTTCCCGTTCCGTTGGAATATGCAACTTGTAATGGATTTGTTGTTTGATTCAAACAGTGTTGTTGTGTGTTGATTGGCTGATTGGAGAAAATAGGGGCAAGGTTTACCACCACAGCGGCTGGGTTGGAAGTAACTCCGCAATTTGTTCCTGTTTGAGTTATTGTGCAATAATAATACTGTGTACCAACCATAGAGCTAGGAGCAGTGTATGTGCTTAGCGTGGCTCCGGCAATTGGTGTTCCTCCAACATTCGAGTTGATGGTGTTTGAGTACCATTGGTATGATTCGATTCCGGTTCCTCCCGTTATTGAAACAGATAATTGTGAAGTTGCTGTGTTTTGACAAACGGACTGGGTGGATGTCGGTTGCGAAGATACGATGGGGTCTGCAAGAACGATTACTGTTGCATTAGCTGAAGTTAATGCATCGCAACCAGAACCTGATAAACCAATTGTTACATAATAATTGTAAGTTCCAGGAGAGTTGAATACTGCAGGTGTAAAGGAACTGTTTGTTTCTCCTGCTATAGTTGCAGCAGGAGTGCCGAACCACTGGTAAGTTGGTGTTCCAACACCTCCAGTGTATGCCACGTTGAGTGGTGCTAGAACAGTTCCTCCGACACAAATTGTTTGCGGTGTAAGGGGCTGCATTGAAATTGTTGGATCAGGCAGAACGACAACTTCCGCGATGTTAGAAGTAATCATCGAACAACCACCCGCAGCAGAGAACGAAATGATACAGTAATAATAACTAGTACCGGAACTAGCCGAAGATGGAGTAAACGACGAAGTTGTTTGTCCAGCAATCAGAATTCCTCCTGTATACGCATTCGTCGTGTTAGAATACCACTGATATGTAGGAGCTCCTGTTCCGTTACTATAGGCAACGTTAAGTTGAGTTGTTGTGCCATCAACACACACCGATTGAGTTGGTGTCGGCTGCGTTGTGAATGTAGGAGCTGGAGTAACAGTAATAAGAGAAGTCGGAGAATTTACTGCGCAATTGGCACCGCTTTGCGTAACAACACAGTAATAATATACATTGCCAGTTTGGTTAACAGGCGGGGTGTATGTTGAAGTATTAGCGCCTAATATTTGAGTACCTGAAGTATTGCCGCTAGTCGTATTTGAATACCATTGATAGGAAGAAGTTCCCTCGCCATTTGAAACGGCTACAGAAATTGGTACCACCGACCCTGCGTTTTGGCAATATGAAGCTCCCGTTGAAATAGTTGCCGTGGGGTCAGCCACTACAATTACTGAAGCATTGGCTGAAGTTATTGCATCACAACCAGATCCTGATAAGTTAATTGCAACGTAATAATCATAAACACCTGTAGATTGAAAGTTAGGTGGTGTATATGAACTCCCATTGGCACCTGGAATAGCAGCATTGATTGTTGCGTTGTACCATTGGTAACTTGGAAGTCCGGTTCCTCCGCTATAGTTTACTGCTATAGGAGAAGGTATACTGCCACCTTCACAAATTGTTTGCGTTGCAAGCGGTTGTGTTGTAATTGTAGGGTCAGGAAGAACCACGACTTCAGCGATATTAGAGCTTATCATTGAACATCCGCCATCAGCAGAAAATGAAATGATGCAGTAATAGTACACAGTACTAAAATTTGCAGAAGGCGGGGTAAACGACGAGGTTGTTTCTTCGTCAATAAGAGTTCCCCCGTTATAGGTGTTCGTTGTGTTAGAATACCATTGATATGTAGGAGTTCCTGTTCCGTTACTATAGGCAACGTTCAGTTGTGTTGTTGCTCCGCCAACACATACCGACTGTGTTGGTAGTGGTTGTGTTGTGAATGTAGGAGCTGGAGTAACAGTAATAAGAGAAGTCGGAGAATTTACTGCGCAATTGGCACCGCTTTGCGTAACAACACAGTAATAATATACATTGCCAGTTTGGTTAACAGGCGGGGTGTATGTTGAAGTATTAGCGCCTAATATTTGAGTACCTGAAGTATTGCCGCTAGTCGTATTTGAATACCATTGATAGGAAGAAGTTCCCTCGCCATTTGAAACGGCTACAGAAATTGGTACCACCGACCCTGCGTTTTGGCAATATGAAGCTCCCGTTGAAATAGTTGCCGTGGGGTCAGCCACTACAATTACTGAAGCATTGGCTGAAGTTATTGCATCACAACCAGATCCTGATAAGCTGATTGCTACGTTGTAATCAGAAATCCCAGTAGAGAGAAAGTTTGGTGGTGTATATGAACTGTTATTTCCTCCGGGAATTGCAGTATTGTTGGTTGCGGTGTACCACTGGTAGGTTGGAAGTCCAGTTCCTCCGCTGTAGTTTACAGATAAAGGTGTAGGTATGCTACCTCCGACACAAATTGTTTGCGTTGTAAGGGGCTGCATTGAAATTGTTGGATCAGGCAGAACGACAACTTCCGCGATGCTAGAAGTAATCATTGAACATCCGCCTGAGCCCGAAAAAGAAACGACACAATAGTAATAGGTATTGCCAACTTGACTTGTGGAGGGGGTAAATGTAGATGCGTTTTCATTTGGAATTGCAATTCCGTTCGTGTAATTGTTAAATGTGTTAGAATACCATTGATAGTTGGGTGTGCCATTTCCGTTGCTATACTGAACATTCAAAGGACTAATGGTTCCGTCCACACAAACAGTTTGGTAAGGAATAGGCTGAACAACAAAAGTGGGTGAGGCTTGAACAGTTATAGTATAGGAATTGGTTGGACCAGGGCACGAAAAATTACCTATGCTTATTATTGGGGTGTATGTAATTGTAGAGAAAATAGGATTTGTTGAATTGTTTATTGCAGTGAATGCAGGAATACTTCCGACACCGCTATTCATCAATCCAATGTTTGAATTTGAATTAGTCCAACTGAAATTAGTAGCGTTTCCGGTAAGTAAATTTTGAGGAACGGATACCCCATTGCAAATTGTGATGTTTGGACTTACATTCGAGCTCGGTGAGGGTAATACAGAGATATTAAATGTTGTCGAATTCCCTGGGCATGTGACACCGTTTAAGGTGTACGAAGATTGAACTTCAATATTACTAATGGTGATTTGAGTAGAATTATTGAGAGTCTGAAAGCTGTTTATTGATGAGTTTCCACTACTTGGAAGTCCGATGCTTGTATTGTCATTTGTCCAACTGTAAGAGGTTCCTGTTCCAGTTATGGGAATGAATTGAGTAAAATCTTGATTGCAATAGAATTGGTTCGAAATTGAATTTACTGTTGTTGTGGGAAGAATGGTGATGTTAAATGTTTCAGAAGCTCCGAAACAGCTTAAGTTTGATTGTGTAATTACAGGCGTTACAGTAATCGTAGACACAACTGGATTACTTGAGGAATTATTGACTCCATTGAAAAGCGGAATATTTCCTGTGCCAGAATTTCCCAGGCCAATAGCAGGAAATGAATTTGTCCAGTTGTAGTTTGCTGATGGATATGGACTTGAAAAGACAATTTCATTTATGTTGTTGTTATTACAGCTGGTTTTGTCTGTTATTGATTCTATAGATGGAGTTGGAAGAATACTTATTTCAAAATCAACCGCATCACCTGGGCAGTTGACCCCATTATTATTGTATGAAGGAGTGACTTGAAAATATGATACTTCATTCGCAAAGGAATTATTCGATCCAATAAAATTGATTATTCCACTTCCATTATTTCCTAATCCGTTAGCGGAATTAGAATTACTCCAATTGTATGTTACGTTCGAATTAATATTACTACTGAAAACGACATTTATAAAATCACCTTCACAGTAAGTATTTGAGGAAACGGGATTAATTATTGGTAACGGATTTACGGTAATAGTTGCATTAACAGGTGCACCGGAACAGGTTTGTGCATTTGTTGTTAGAGTTGGTGTTACGGTAATTAGCCCCTGTGCAGGAGTTGTTCCATTATTTAATCCCAAGAACGAAGGTATATTGCCGCTGCCGCTTGCTGGAAGGCCAATGCCGATGTTAGTATTGCTCCAATTGAAATTAGTTCCTAAATAATCAGCTTGAAAAATAACTTCTGAGGTATTAGAGTTAGCGCAAATAGTTTGATTTGAAATTGAACTTATGGTAGGAGTTGGGAAAACTACTATTGAGAAAACTACTGTAGAGCCAACGCAGGTATCTCCCGCATTAACGTATAATGCCGTTACCGAAATGTTGGAGGTAATAGGAGAGGAAGAACTATTCTGAGCTAAGAAAGAAATTGGACCTTCTCCATTTGATGGTAGGCCAATTGAAGTGTTGCTATTGGTCCATTGATAGACTGTATTTGCAATATTATTTGTAGTCAAAAATGGAATGGATAAGTTGGACAGAGCGCATATTTCCATATTTGAAATATCTTGAAGCACAGGAACAGGATTAATTATTATTCCAACCTGAATGGATTGACCAAAACAAGTAATGTTATTATGCGTGTACTCCGGCGTATAGCTAATTGTAGCGCTATTTGCCTGATTGGTGTTGTTGAAACCCAAAAAGGAATTGATAGCACCTGTGCCACTTGAAGGCAGACCAATGGAAGTATTATTATTATTCCAGCTGAATATAGTCCCGGGTACAGGTCCGCTAGGGGAAATGGTGTTAGTCAGATCACCCAAACACAATGATTGGCTTGTTATAGGCGCAATAATGGGCATTGGATTCACAGTAATGTCGAAAGCTATGTTACCGCCATTGCATGTCACGCCATTGTTTGTATAGGTTGGTGTTACTGAGACCGTTCCTGAAATAGGGAATAAACTGGTATTAGTAGAGGTAAAATAATTTGACCCATTACCAGTTGATGACATACCTATGCTAGGATTTGTGTTCGTCCAAACGTAATCAGTTCCTGGACCAATTATCGGATTAATGCTCGAATATAAATTAGAAGCAGTTTGAGTTGCGCAAACGGTGTATGATGAAATCGGAACAACATCAGGTAAAGGATTGATGGTAACAGCGAAATAAACAGTATTTCCTGAGCAGCTTTGATTGTTGTTTGTAAATACTGGCGTCACAAGAAAGTTTGAGGTTAAAGGTTGATTACCTCCATTTGTTGCAAGAAATGACAATCCATTTTCATTGGCCGAAACTATGCCTGTTGAAGGAACACCAATAAGCGTGTTGTCATTGGAATAATTGTAAGAAACATTCCCTCCAATATTGGAATTAAATGGAACAAACCCTTGAGAAGCCTCACAAAAAACAAATAGTTCTGGGTCGAATAAGTTCATTGAAGGAGTTGGGTTCACGAAAATATTGAAGCTTAAGCTAGTACCGCTGCAAGACACTCCACTGTTTGTGTAAATTGGAGTGTAACTTAACTGAGTTGAAATGACGCTCGTAGAATTGTTCAAGGCAACGAAACTTGGTATAGAGTTCCCAGTTCCGTTTAATACAAGATTTCCGATACTCGAATTGTTGAAACTCCACTGAAAAGTGGTGTTCTGTTCGTTCGAGCCTAATAGAACTAAAGATGTTGTTTCTTGATTACAAAATGTTAAATCTGAAATAGGTAAAGCAATTGGGATTGGATTTACAATCACACTCGCAAAATCAGATAGAATGGAATTACATCCTCCTCCAATTAAATCAATTTGACAGTAGTAGTATGTCGTCCCAACAATATTCGATGGTGGAGTGAAGCAATTTGAATTTGCGTTTGAAATTGGCACGCCGCCCGAAGTTGAAGCAAATGAATTACTGTACCATTGATACTGCGGTGTGCCTGTGCCGTTAATAAATGTCACACACATTTGGGAGGGTTGCCCATTTTGACAAACAACACTTGACATTGGTTGTGAAGTAAAAATTGGACCTTGAGTTATGGTTACGGAGCTGCTTGCACTCGCTACAGAACAACCTGATATCGGTGTTGTTACGAGACAATAGTAGTAAAATGTGCCAATATTATTAGTTGGCGGTACAAAAGATGTTGTATTTGCTCCAGAAATAGGTGAGCCACCTGTATTTGAATTAGTCGAATTCGAATACCATTGATACTGTAAGGCACCTGTTCCCCCGCTCGCATTAACGGTTAGAACACTTGGCGCTGCGTTTTGACATAATGTCTGAATAGAAAGAGGCTGATTATTAATTATTGGATCAGGAACTACAATAACAGTCGAAATTTCAGATGTTACACTCCCGCAACCATTTCCGGAATCCGTGATTGTACAATAAAAATAATAAGTTCCTTCCGAAGAGAACAGTTGAGGGCTTAAAGTAGATGTTGTTGCTCCAGAAATAGGGATTCCACCCGAAGTTGAAGGGGAAGTATTGCTGTACCATAGATAACTGAAGTTTCCACTGCCTGTTCCTGGCTGAACGGCAACACTTAAAGCTGCTGAGCTACCTCCAACACAGATTGTTTGAGAATTTAATGGTTGAGCTGATAATGTGGGGTCTGGTGATATAATTACGGAGGCTGAATTCGATAGAGTACTAGCACACCCACCTTCATTAAAAATTATTTCGCAATAATAGTAATACGTGCCTGTGTTAGAGGAACTTGGGGTGTAACAATTTGAGTTTGAATTTGATATAACTATCCCTCCGGTGTTCGTATTACTCGAGTTACTATACCATTGGTACGTTGGAGTTCCGAGGCCATTTGAGTACGTAACACACAAAGGTTGCATAATGCCACCAATGCAAGCATTTGATGGTGTTGGCTGTGAGCTTATAGTAGGATTTGGAGTAATTAGAATTTGACTAATGCTACTCGCTACAGAACAATCTGATATCGGTGTTGTTACGAGACAATAGTAGTAAAATGTGCCAATATTATTAGTTGGCGGTACAAAAGATGTTGTATTTGCTCCAGAAATAGGTGAGCCACCTGTATTTGAATTAGTCGAATTCGAATACCATTGATACTGTAAGGCACCTGTTCCCCCGCTCGCATTAACGGTTAGAACACTTGGCGCTGCGTTTTGACATAATGTCTGAATAGAAAGAGGCTGATTATTAATTATTGGATCAGGAACTACAATAACAGTCGAAATTTCAGATGTTACACTCCCGCAACCATTTCCGGAATCCGTGATTGTACAATAAAAATAATAAGTTCCTTCCGAAGAGAACAGTTGAGGGCTTAAAGTAGATGTTGTTGCTCCAGAAATAGGGATTCCACCCGAAGTTGAAGGGGAAGTATTGCTGTACCATAGATAACTGAAGTTTCCACTGCCTGTTCCTGGCTGAACGGCAACACTTAAAGCTGCTGAGCTACCTCCAACACAGATTGTTTGAGAATTTATTGGTTGGCTTGATATTAATGGATCGGGCACAACAATTGCTGCGATATTATTCGAAGTTATTGTACTACATAATGTGCTTGATGGAAAAGTTACAACGCAGTAATAATAAATTGTACCAACAACCGTAGCAGGGGGGGTGTAGCTCGATGAAGTTGCGCCAGGAATTATTACTCCGCCGGAACTAATAGGATTAACATTTGAATACCATTGATAGGAAGGCAATCCAGGGCCTAAATAACTAACTGTAACACTTAATGCATTGAAAGTTCCATCGAGACAAACAGTAGGTGGCTGAACGGGTTGTGAAATAAAAGAGGGTTGCGGATAAACTGTAACCGTTTGATTGCAAGTAGAGGAACAGTTTGGAACGGGTGTCGTAGTTCCAGGAATTAGAGGATTTACCACTAGTGTAATCGGGAAGTTAAGTGCAGCCAAATTGGGTCCAACAGTAGTATTGTTTAACGTTATCGTTGGGTTAACTGCCGTTGCTGTTGCTATAGAGGAAGTGCCTCCAGCTGGATTTGCCACAGACCAATTGTATGCTAATGCTAATGGTGTATTCCCACAAGATGGCCCTGTTGTGTTGTTTGTTATGTTTGTGACGAGCGGGGTGCACGAATTGTTTGGGTTAACACTGAAAGAACAGGAAGGGGGGGGCACGACGCAAATTGTTTTTTGAAGTGTTGAAGTCCCACAAGCATTCTGATATTTTTGGGTGATAATATAGGTTCCCGGAACTGTAAAAGTAACAGTGGCCGAGCTACTTGCGGGGGTAATATTTCCCCAATTTGATTGAGGAAATCCAGGCGCACCAATACTACCGCTGACAGTCCAGCCCGTTGTAGGCGTGATGGTGTAGTAATACCCTCCTGTATTGACGCAAGAAAATGGAGCGTTGTTGTTAGGGCCGGTAATGGCGTTTCCTGAAGTTCCTGTATTCGTCAAGGTAACGGATGAGTTTACACAAATATTTGTTGCTGATGTATTAAAATTAGCAATTGGACTTTGCGAAACGACGATGGGAGATACTGTACTAGTTGTGGTTCCGCATGCATTAGCTGCTTGAATTACAGCGAAGAAAGTGTTCGCAGGGTAACCAATTGGATTTTGCCCACACGAGGAAGAATTGAAAGTGTAAGGAACAATTTGGGTGCCGTTTAAGTCAAAGAAAGTAGCATAGGCAGCACTGTTAGGCGCATTTGGCAATGATGTTGGGACATCACTAACTCCGATGGTATAAGAAGTGCCAGTTGTATTTGGGGTGTTGGTTGACGGGTTTATGGTAGAAACAGTGAAGTTTACAGTTTGCCCCGTACAAAGTCCAACTGAGTTAGAAACGCCACCGGCCACATAAGGATTTGATCCTGTGTAGATATTGAAAGTGTCTAATACTGAACATCCATTAAGAACTCCTGTAATCGTGAAATAGTTATTTCCAATATTCAAGGGTATCTCAATAGGCGCATCCAAAGGAAATGACACTTGCGGTTGTGTGCTATTTGAGAAAAAATATAATGCATTGGAGCCAAAAGGAATCATGTTGTATATACTGGCTATATTTCCACTGGACGCATTCCCACATAGGGTATATGTAAGAGTGTTTTCATAATTGTTCGAGGGTAGTGGTGTTGACGCGACTTCTACAAATGGGTCGAGAACTTGTATTGTAGGGATACTGATATTTTGTATGCTAGATGTAACCGAGCATCCAAAGGAATTTGTAGCGGTAACAGACAGGCCGTATGATCCTCCATTATTAAAAATGAGATTTGGTGATGACGTATTTCCACCAATAAGATTAGTTCCGGAGTTAGGAGTTACGTGCCAAGTATATGTATAGCCTGCACTTGGAGTAAAACTTGAGATTGGCACAGAAACACCCGGGCAGCCTGTCGAAGGAATTGCAAATGTTGGGGCAGTGGGGCTGGGATTTACGACAACTTGAATCTGGTCAGTGTCAGCGCAGCCATTCACTACCGCTGTTCCGGTAAATGTGTATGTTATGCCAGGTGATAAGTTACTAAATGAAGGGTCAGCTTGAGACGAGTTTGCTGAAGCTGGAGTGCTCACCCAAGTATACGAAACTGTTGAACCGTTCGGAGCGTTAGTTACTGTTGAATTTATGTTGGCTGATGTTCCTTGACAAATTGTAATGTCGGGACCAGCGTCGAGATTTAAGTAATTCACAGTAACCTGAACGATATCACAACCGATGTAAATATTCCCATTGTTTGTTGCAGTGGCCGTTACTGCGAAATTGTATGATCCAGTTGGAAGTCCCGAAAAGGTGGGATTTGCTAGATTGGAGTTTGTTCCCGGAATATTCGGTATGCTGCTCCATTCATAGGTTACAATACTCCCATTAGGTGCATTGGATAATGATGTGTTAATTGTTGCGTTGGAGCCCTGACAAATTGTAAGGTCGGCACCTGCATCAACATCAAAATTGTTGTTTCCGCCATTCGGTTGATCAACATCGATATTGTCAGATTCGGAGCAAGAGCTTCCAGCATAGGTCACTGTTACTGTGTAGGTTCCGTCTTGTGTGTCACCGAAATTTTGGATGGTGTAACTACTTCCTGTTGCACCTTGAATTGTATTAGTGCCGCCATTTCCGTTAGGGTTGAATTGCCAAGTGAAAATGGGAATACCGCCACCTGTTGGACCTCCTGTAATTGAAGCTGTTAATGTAACGCTTGTCCCATTACAAGCTAGAATATCCGGACCAAGCGAAACACTCAAGTTATTACAATCCTGCCCTAATGCAAATTGTCCAAACACACTCAAAAACACGAGCGAAAAAACGTGTTTAAAAATCACCTTAAAAATATTATTCAAAGGCAAAACTTTCAACAAACAGGGCATTGCAATTAATTTGATGCAAAGGTAACTCTTTATTGCTCAATAGTCTGATTTTAAGAAAAAAAAGGAGCCATTTCGGCTCCTTTAATCGGCAGGTATTTTTGTTATTTTTTTTTGAATTTAGGACATTTAAAATTTAATTGGTCGTTGCCCGCTTTTTTCATACGGTTATCTCCTGCTCTTTTGGCTGCTTTATTCCGCTTGCTATGCGAAGAATAATTATACCCCTTCTTCGTGCTAGAACAAGAAGTTTGGGTGGTTACAACAGTTGCTGTTCCCAATAGGACCAGTGTAAAGTAGGAGAGTCTTAAAAAGCGTTTCATTTTTAATGTTGTATAAGAATGGTTTTATTCGTCTTCCCTTTTGAAGTGGTTAGTCGGAAAACATACAGGCCATTTGGAAGATTGGATACTTCCATTCGACTCGTATTGAATTCAGTTGAAACCAATTCACCTGTCATGTTGTAAACTTCAATTTGCTTTAAATCGTTACTTGAAATGAATAGTGTAGCGTTGGCAGGATTAGGGTATACCACCAAGTTCTCATCTGACTGTGTTAACTCTTCAGTACCAACAGATATTGTTCTATAACTGCAATCAAGCGGAACTGAACAAATGTGATGCGCTAAAAAATTTGACATTATACTTATTGTTGTATCTAAAATTGCCGTGTTCGTGACGTGAGGCACATGATCTTGATTTTCGTAAATCTCAAAGCAATGCTCTAAACCAATTTGATTCATTTTTTCATTTATACTCTCGCTTCCATCCACTTCCAGAACTGGTGCAATTCCAAAAGCATATTGCATTGCGGAGCCAAATGGTACAGTACCGTCCTCTGTTCCGTGAAAAAGCAGTGCAGGCTCATCACCAGGTTGAATCCATGCTGTATCTCCAATTGCTCCGCAAATATTAACGATAGCTTTAACGTCGGAGCTGTATCCTGGGTTGCCACTTTCGCCTTCTAATCCGCCAGCTAAGCCAGGGTTACTCGTATTCACAAAAGAAGGAAGTTCTGCAATGTCATCGAGATATGCCATATGCAAAGCAATGTATCCACCCGCGCTAGATCCCGCAATGTAGATTTCATTTGGATCAATCTTAAACGGATTACCATCTGTTTCTGCAGATTTTCTCAAGAAACGCACAGCGGCTTTTCCGTCTTGAACTCCACGCATTACCGCTTCAGTCATGGGGCCAGCAAGGTTTGCTGTTACGGTAATTCCTAACCGGTACTGTATTGAAATTGCCACATAACCCATTTTGGCAAGTCTCTCGCATATTGGAACCACATCTGCTCCGGTTTTTGATCCGGACAAGAAAAAGCCTCCGTGCGCTACAATGACCGCAGCTCTGTTTGTTGCGTTGTCGCCAACAGGTTCGTAGATATCGCATGACAGGGTTTGATTGCTCCCATCGAATTTCAGGTTTTCGCCATATTGCACATCAGAAGTTACTTGAACATCGTTGAAAATATAGTTCAAATAACGATTCCCATCGCACTGGGCTATTGCGTTTGTTTCATACAATAAAACTAAGGCAAGTGCTAATTTTTTCATTTGGAAGGTTTTAGTTAGTCTAATTTAGGATTTATTCTTTTTCAATAGTCAAAAAACATTATTCCCTTTCAAATGTTAATGACTTTTATAAGTTTGGGCGTTATGTCTTGTTAAAGAACTAATTTTGCTCGACTTCACAATTATGATTGAAACTGATATTCTTATTGTCGGTGCCGGCCCGTGTGGTTTGTTTACCGTTTTTGAAGCTGGACTTCTAAAATTACGATGCCATTTGATTGATGCACTTCCTCAGGCGGGAGGACAACTCACTGAAATTTATCCGAAGAAACCAATCTATGATATTCCTGGATTTCCTGAAGTTTTGGCGGGAGAATTAATCGAGAATTTAATGAAGCAAGCGGAGCCGTTCAAACCTGGCTTTACCCTTGGGGAACGTGCGGAATCGTTTGAGAAAACGGAAGATGGAAAGTTCATTGTAACCACATCAAGAGGAACCAAGCATATAGCTCCGGTTGTAGCGATTGCAGGTGGTTTAGGTTGTTTCGAACCACGAAAACCTCCAATTTCGAATATTTCAGATTTTGAAGACAAAGGAATTGAATACATTGTTCGTGATCCAGAATTTTACAGAGGAAAGTCAGTCATCATTAGTGGTGGAGGAGACTCCGCATTAGACTGGGCAGTATTCTTGGCTAACGGTGTTGCAAAAGAAGTAACCCTTGTTCACAGAAGTAAGAGTTTCCGTGGTCATCCAGATTCAGTTCAGAAAGTATTGGATATGGCCGCTTCGGGAAAAATTAATTTACACACCGATGCAGAGGTGGTTGAAGTTGCCGGGGATGATGCTCTCCGCAATATTACCCTTCAACACAACGATGAATCAAGAACTGTGTTGACAACAGATCATTGGTTGCCTCTTTTTGGTCTAAGTCCGAAGTTGGGGCCATTATCTGAGTGGGGATTGAATATTGACAAGAACAGTATTGAAGTCAATACCTTCGACTATCAGACAAATGTTCCCGGGCTGTACGCTGTTGGAGATATAAATACGTATCCTGGAAAATTGAAGTTAATTCTTTGTGGTTTCCATGAAACAACCTTGATGGTTCAGAGTGCTTTCAAGCGCATTTACCCCGATAAGAATTATGTTTTGAAGTACACCACAGTTAATGGAGTAAACGGATTTTAGAATGGAAAATACAGTACAGATTACAGTTGTAGACAGAGAGGACAAGGAACATGTGTTAGATGCTCCAACGGACATGGGTATGAATATGATGGAGCTTTGCAAGTCGTATGAATTGCCTGTTGAGGGAACGTGTGGTGGAATGGCCATGTGCGCGAGCTGTCACATGTACATTCTTTCAGACCATGACTTAGGTGAAAGAAACGACGACGAAGAGGCTATGTTAGATCAGGCGTTTTTCGTGAAAGGAAACAGTAGATTGGGATGTCAGTTGCACATCTCTACAAATTTCGATGGTCTAAAAGTGAAATTGGCGGAAGTAGGGGGGTAGAACTTATCGTATTAACTGTTCAACAGCTAATACATAAGAATCAAAACCAAATCCAGAGATTGTCCCCAAACAATGTTGAGCAAGGAGCGATGTGTGTCGCTCCTTTTCTCTTGCCAAAATATTACTCAAATGCACTTCAATTACTCGGGGCCTCACCGCTGATAATGCGTCTGCAATAGCAATACTCGTATGTGTGTATCCGCCAGCATTAAATACAATGGCGTCGTATTTTTCCGAATCTTGAATTGCGTCTATGAGCACTCCTTCGTGATTTGATTGAAGATGCGAAAAAATTACGTTTGGAAATTTCTCAAACAACAGATTCATCAAAGAATCTAAATTTTCAGAACCATATATAGAAGGCTCACGCGTGCCGAGCAAATTCAAATTAGGGCCGTTGAGAATTAGAATGCGCATTATTTACGAACGGTTGTATCTAATGTCCATTGATCTTCCGTGATACTGATATCATTCTTGAAGTAGTAGGTGCCTGTTTTGGAAATTACCTTTTGGTAGACATCTACCTTGGCTCCAATTTTAACCGTTCGTTCAATAACCTTTTGACTTGGGCGACTGGTCTCGTAAGATTTTTCTGTTACTCCTTCGGCAAGCGATTCGGTGCCTGGTTTAGGATTGAGTTCTGAAGGGTCTTTCGGTCCAGTAGGGTATTCAGGACGAATCTTAGCATTGTTGTTTTTGGTTTTTTCTGCTTTTTCTTTGTCGTCCAAAATTTTGATCTCCAAAATATGGGCATTAGCATTTACCTCCATGCGTTGCTTTTCTAGAAGATTCGGACTCTCATCATTTAGCTCTTCTTGAAAAGCTTTGTTTCTCTCTATTTCTTTTCCGTGAGTGACAATACCCGATTGTCCTGCTGCTTTTATACTTGCTTCAACCTCAGCGTAATGTTCTTTTTCGTGTTGAACATCTGCAACCTCAGTGCTTAAGTCTTCGTTCCCCTTAATTGCAATTTCGTTTGTGCCATCTTTTTGCTCTTCGATTCTGTTTCCATTTTTATTTCGACTGCGTCTTGAGCGTTCAGTGTAATTGTCTGTTTGATTGTTTTGCTCGGAATAGGTTGTTTGAATCTCTCTCTCGTTTCTTTTTCGTTCACGATCGTTTTTTGAGAATTCTACAATGAGTGTTTTATTGTCGTCGTTGAATTCAGATGCCTTCTCAATCTCTCTTCTTTGTCGGCGAGTATAATTTTCTTTTCGAGTGTCAAGGTCATTTTTGACAGAGTCAATGGCCGTCTCGTTAGAAGTGAGGTAGGGTTCAGACTTTCGTGTGATTTCAATCAACTGATTTTCTTTAATCTCAATTTCATCTTCAGCCTCTTCGATTTTTTTACGGTGACGCGCTCGAAATCCTGCTTGATCTGTACTATCTTGGGACTTCTCCTGAAAAATGTCGAGCATTTTTCTTTTTTCAGCCTTCTTTTGTGCGTCCCGGTAAAAATCGTCCACTGCTTTTTCAGCATCGGCATCAACATCGCTTTGTCTATTTCTCTCACGTTCGCGAATTCTGTTCTCCTCTTCTTCTAATCTTTTTGCTTCACCCTCTTCTGCTTCGCGAATTCTAGCGAGTCGGTTTTCTTCTGCTTCTTTCTCCTTCTGCCTGCGAATTTCTTCAAATTCTTGTTCTTGCTTTATTCTTTTTTCTCTCCAGTCAATGTCTCCCTGGCTTTCGGTATTGTGTAATTCAAGAATTGCGGCATCAATAGTCTCAATCTGTTTCGCTGGGTAACGTTCTCCAATTTTAATATTTAATGCCGCTACATATTTGTTTTTTGCAGCTACCATTGTTTGTTCGTTTGTTAGCGAACTCTCCTCGAACAATTTATCCCCCTCAGCAATTAGCTTTTTGTATTGAGCGACCAGAGGGTCTTCAGCAGGACGGGTGTCGCGCACCACAGGTGCGGCAGCCTCAATTGCTTTGCGCGCTTTGTCGATTTGCGAAATTGGATAGCCCTCTTCCGGTTTAACGTCAGAGGCACTTTCATATTTCTCAATAGACTCTTGGTATTGCTTTTTGGCGAATAAATCATCGGCCGATGCTATAAGGGCTTTGTATCTTTTCTCAATTTCTTCCTGCTTGTTTTTGTCGTTCGCAATAGCGTCAAGAGCAGCTTGCGCTATGTCAATTTGCTTCTTACAATAGACATCGTTGCTCTTAATTTTGAGCGCTTCTTTGAATGTGTTTATGCAGGTTGTAAAGTTTTCTTCGTTGAATTCGCTGTCGGCTTGAGCGACAAGTGCACGGAACTGCTTTTCTAATTCAAGAGCGTCAAGTTTCTTTTTAATTTCATCGAGCTGAGCTTTCGGATGTGCCTCGTTGGGTTTAATGTCGAGAGCATCTTTGTAATTGGTTTGCGCACTTTCCCACGCTTGATTTTTAAATTGCGCATCTCCATCTTTAATCAATTGCGCATAGCGAAGTTCAATGTTTTTGTTCGCTTGTTGCTCTTTGAATCTTCTTTCAGCCTCGTCATATTTCTCTTTGGCAGGCTTGTCATTAGGGAAAAGGTTTAAAGCACTTTTATACTTCGACATGGCCTCTTCAAATTTAGTTCCAGCCATGCGATCGTCCCCTTCAAGCATTAGTTTTTCGTAATCTTTACGGAGCTTGTCGCCGTTTTTCGCAAGGTCAGCCAATCGTTTGAACTCAGCCTCGATTTTCTTATTCATCTCAGCGGTGTATTCGAAATCGAAAATTACATAATTGGTCTGAGAATCGAATGCAGCCTTCCCCATAGGCTCTTTTAGAATATCCGTATTGAAGCCTTCAACATATTTGAAAAGTGAAGATTCAAATTCCATTAGGAATCCACCAGCGCGATCTTCAGCGGGAATGTTGCGCGTATCGATACGAATAATTTTGGTCACGTAGTCAGCTCTCGAAAATTTTAGATCATACGAATATCCAAGAGGTAAAGTGAAGTCGAATTTACCCGATGATCCAGCGTCGTAGACTTTTTCCTGAGCTCCGTTTTTAAACACGATAACCTGAACACCGTCGAGTTTTTTTTCGGAGTCCTTGTCTATTATCGAACCTTGACTTTTGATGCGAATGACTTCGTTTTGAGCAAAAAGGGTTTCATTCGGAGCGAGAAGCCCGAGAAAAAACAACCCTAGTAAAACTATACGAGTAGCCTTCATAATAATAAAAATAAGATTCCTAAATCACAAGTAAAGATAATTCGAAATGCGATAAATTAAAAGAAAAATAACTCCCCGAAGGGAGTTAGATTTCAATGGTCATTTGACTGAGTGCTTTTCCTTGGTTGTTTTCTGCAGCAAGAGAATAAAGTCCGCGGTCAATTCCGGTCATGTCGAGGTCCACGGGTAAGCTGAATTGTCCGGCCTTTTGTCCATGTATTAGCTCTACGAATTTCACAATTTCACCGTTAGCATCTCTTAATACAACACGCACGTCTTCTTGGTCTGCTAGAATGAACTGAAGGCTACTTTCAACGTGTTTTGGAATTCCAGAAAAAGCGAGCCCACTGTTGTCATTTGACTCTTCATAGTCGACTTGATATTTTGGAATTTCAACGTGTTTGTATTTAGCTGCAATCGCCTGGAGTTCGCTGGGCTTCATTTTTCCATTTTCATATTTCACAATTGAAGCAACGCTGTGTCCATTCGTAAAAGACCAAACTAACTGCTGAATTCCCGTGCAATTTCCCAAATGCCGCGCTTCAACCTCTTCCAATGCTGCTACCAATGCTGCATCTGCCATTTCGGTCTTTCCAAGATCTTGAAATCCATCGAGTGTTGATTTTGCAGATGCATTTCCACATGCGGTATTGAGGAGAGTGGTTTTCTCTTCTCCTGGTGCCAAATAGATTTCTCTAGAGCGGAGGACAACAAATGGTTGATAATCATTGGTGGCTGTATAAAAGACGCGCCCAGTCTCGACGTGCAAGGCAAGCGAATCTTTTGTGGTGTTTTTTACTTTAAGTTGGAAGTAGCCGTTATTGCGAATATGTTCTACAATTCCACTGAACGAAATTTTCTTTTCCTTTTTCGCTTTTTCGAAAGAACAGCGTTGAATTTGGTTTTGCGCAATTGTTTCAAATCCGAGAAACAAAAGGCCGATGATTAAGATTTTGTTTTTCATGGTGCTGGGGTTTGAGGGGTTGATGAACGACTGATTCGAGCTAAATCTTTGCGAGTGATATACACAAGCGTATGGTTGTCTTTGAGCGAAATCCTATGATAGGAAGGGATTTCACCAAGTCGGAATCGGTAAAATTCAGATTTGTTTTCGCGTTTGGAATTCACATTCATCTTAAGTTCGGCGAGAATGGATGCCGATCCAAAAGGAATTGTTGCGGTTCGCGGCTTGTCAAACAGTTGTTTTTCATAATTCACTTGAACATTTTCTTGTGAAAATTCAACGCTTGAAAAACGAAGGGTAGGGGCGAGGAACAATTTTATTTCTCCAGAAGAGCGATCGTCATTGAATAGCCCGTAGACGCCAGTTTCATTTACGTGTACCAGATGGTATTTCTTTTTGTTAATGGTTTTTGAACTAACTTTTTTTCCTTTGATTGTGTTCCATTTTTTTTCGGAGTAATTCCACTTGAGGAAAAGTAATTTCTCACCGCGAACATTCGGCGTTTCAGGTACTAAAATGTCTATTCCTTCGGCGGCGAATTTTCCTTCCGGAAGAAAGACATCAAAAGCTGAATGGCACTGGAGCACTTGACCTTTGGCATTTATGGTATTGAAGTTAGCCGCTAGTTCGTCGAACTTTAAGTAACGTACATCGGGTGTGTCGGTGGCAGATGCTCCCAGCAAAAAGCCAAACAGACAGAGGGTGGTGGTAATTGTTTTCATGGCTTAATTTAATTGTTGAAGTATGCGTTAATGTTTTTTCTTTTCCTGAAAAAACGCCAGATGTTCTTTTTTGAAACCTTCGTTTCTTCAATCCATTCATTTCCTTGAGCATCTCTGCACACGGCACGAATAACATAATCTTCAACCGTTCTCGGAGCTTTGAATTCCGCCTCGGATTGGTTGTCTGAGATCTCACCTTCTATACGAATGAAGGGCTCTGACGATAAGATTTCAATGTAGGTTATTGCAACGTTTTTTTTCGCTTCAGCTACAACCGGAATTACACTGATCGATTTGTTTTCAACGATGGCGTATATTCCAGATTCTTCAAAACTTGCAAGAAATACATATCCGTGTGCACCTTTAGTTGGTTTTTTGGTTGAGCCAACTTTTGTCCATTCCTTATTGATGTTGTTCCAATGAAGCAGGGTGAATTGCTTTTTTGCGTTTTCAGCGTTTTGAGTAATTTCAGCGGTTACTGCGCTTGAAGGGACTTCTCCGTTTGCAAATTCAATTCGAAGCAGTTCTTTAATAAAGATTATTTTATTCTCGAAAAATGAGGATACATTTGAATTGTACAAGTCTTCTTGTGAAGCCAGGTGTTCAACTTTCATGTTGTTAGCCAACTCCAAATCGTTGTATTTGCAGGTTAAAGAAATCCTATTCTTATTAACGAAGGTGCTATCTGGACGAATGATTTCAGCAACCACCGCATGCGGAACAATTTCAATTGAAATAACTGGAGCTTTCTTTTTTCCTTCTTGTTCGTAATTGAAAGAAATACGATCAAAATTCAAATGTTCTTCTTTGAAAAATTCTTTTAATTCTTTTTCTCTTTTGTAGAATAATGCCTGCTTCTTCGTTTCGGCATTTCTGCTCGGTTCCTGAAGGGTAACTTTAATGCCCTTAGCTAAATAAAGTTCTTCAGCATAGATAGAAAGTGCGCGCACAGTTCCTTCAGTAAATTTCTCAGAGTCTTTTTCAAATTCAATGGTAATGACAGAATTCGCCTGAGCTTGAAGTAAGTAACCAGCGCAAAATAAAACAGCAATTAATTTTTTCATAGCGTTGGAGTTTTTGAGGTTCTTATTTCGTAACGCGACTTATTTTTTATTAATTGCCCTTCAGCAAATATTTTTTTATTGTGTGGACCATAATTTTTTTTGCAGATTTGTTTTATGAATACGAGTTTTTGGGAAAGAGAAACGTTTTTAGAGAACTGCGATGTAATCGTTGTAGGAGCCGGAATAGCTGGACTTTCAACAGCTATTGAATTAAGAAAAAGGCGACCTGATTTTCGTGTAGCGTTGCTAGAAAGAAGTTGGCTGAGCGATGGTGCGAGTTCAAAAAATGCTGGTTACGCTTGTTTTGGAAGTGTTTCTGAATTTCTAGATGACATGAAGGACATGTCCTTTGAAGATGTTGTAAGCCTTGCTATTCTTCGTTTTCGTGGAATTGAAAAATTAGTGAAGGAGTATTCTGAAGATGTTTTGAAGTTGGAATGGAATGGGGGATATGAAGTTTTCTTTCAGGAAGATGAATCAAGTTTCAACGAATGCCGCGCTTTTGTAGATCGATTCAATGATGCATTTGAAAAGACGTTGAATATTCGTCCATACACTGTTTTAACTGTCCAAGAATTTCAAGGGGTAAAGAATTTAGTGGGTGTCATTTCGAATAAATACGAAGGCGGTTTAAATGCAGGTGCTATGCTCAATGCCATGCGAAATCGTGCTTTGAGCTTGGGCGTAAGTATATTCAATGGCATTGAAGTGAAGAGTTATTCTGCGTTGCGAAATGAGGTGATTGTTGAAACTTCAGTCGGAATATGGAAAGCAAATCGAGTTGCTTTTTGCACGAGTTCCTTTCATTCAGAATTGTTTGAAGATCTTGAAATGAGTTCGAAAAGAAATCAGGTGGTCATTACAAAACTCATTCCCGATTTGAAATTATATGGTACTTTTCATCACCAACAAGGTTTCAATTATTTTAGAAATATTGATGGAAGAATTTTAATGGGGGGGATGCGTCATCAGTTTCCAAGAACTGAATCAACAAGTATGCAGGGCAATACAGAGGAGGTTGTTGAAGCTTTAAAGCAATTTCTTCAAAATAAAATTCATACAACTTCCGAAATAGAAATTGATATGGTTTGGAGTGGTATTTTAGGCGTGGGAAAAGATGAACGACCTGTTGTTCGGGAGGTTCAAGAGAATGTTTTTGTCGGCGTCTGTTTAGGTGGAATTGGTGTTGCCATTGGCTCTTTAATTGGAGAGGAGTTGGCAGAACTTATTCATTCATCTTTTTAGAAATAAATGCCCAGGCAGCTTCTGCGCAGCGCTCTCCGTCTATTGCTGCTGAGACTATACCGCCCGCGTACCCCGCTCCTTCCCCGCATGGAAACATGTTTATTATTTCAGGGTGACTCAATAGTTCTCTGTCACGTGGGATTCTTACAGGAGAGGAGGTCCGTGTTTCTGGAGCAATTAACAACGCATTTGGACCCGCAAAATTTGGCATTTTTGAATTGAAATGTTGAAGAGCACCCATTAGACATTCCGAAATAAACTTCGGAAATAAATCCCGCAAGTTTGTCGAGGTAATTCCAGGGCTATACGAAGAGTTTGGAAGAGACGTGCTTTTCTTGTTGTAAATAAAATCGGTTGCACGTTGCGCAGGCGCGAATTGATTTTTTCCTCCAAGCTCGTAGGCCTTTTTTTCTATTTCTTGTTGAAGGTGCATTCCAGCGAGCGGTCCTGTGAAGTTCAAATGAGCGAGGTCGCTTAATTTAACTTCAACGACAATACCAGAGTTTGCCCAGGGATTGTTGCGTTTGCTTGGTGACCAACCGTTTGTAACAATCTCATCTTGCGATGTTGCGCAAGGTGCTATAATGCCCCCGGGACACATGCAAAATGAATAAACACCATGATCGTTGACTTGCGTTACAATCGAGTAGCTCGCAGGCGGAAGAAACTCGCCGCGGTCATCGCACTTGTATTGAAGTCTGTCAATGGTGCGCTGGTCGTGCTCAATACGCACACCTATTGCAAACGGCTTGGCTTCAATGGTGATGTTCTTTTCATGAAGCAATTCGAAAATATCCCGAGCACTATGACCGGTAGCTAATAATATGCAGTCGGCTTGAAAGGTATTTCCTTTTGAAGTTTTTAATTCTTGAATTTCATTTATCGAAAGATTAAAATCAATCACTCTTTCGTCGAAGTGTATTTCGCCTCCGTGATCCAATATACTGTTTCGCATATTGGCAATTATTTGAGGGAGTTTGTTTGTTCCCACATGAGGATGGCTTTCGGTAAGAATGTTTTCATTGGCCCCGAATTGAACCAAGGTTTCAAGAATTCGTACCACGCTTCCTTTTTTTGTACTTCGTGTATAGAGTTTGCCGTCGCTATACGTTCCAGCTCCGCCTTCACCAAAACAGTAGTTTGAATTTTCGTTCACTTTTCCATTTCGAGTGATTTCAACTAAATCTCTTCGTCTTGACCGAACGTCTTTTCCTCGTTCAATGACTATGGGCTTAACTCCAAGTTCTAGAAGCCTCAGCGCTGCGAATAATCCCGCTGGACCAGCTCCAATAATAATTGCAGATCCTTTTGTTTGATGTTGAAACGAACGTTGGTGAACTGCAGGAAACTCTTCATTGAATCCTATTACAGAAATTCTTAAAA
The DNA here is from genome assembly GCA_964385405.1 of uncultured Chryseobacterium sp. Lineage (GTDB taxonomy): Bacteria > Bacteroidota > Bacteroidia > Flavobacteriales_D > Sanyastnellaceae > CAIZGX01. The sequence continues at coordinate 56,713 of CAYLOT010000002.1, forward strand.
TGACAATTGGGTTTCTTTTTCGAGCGTCAATTGATTTTTTGTCAATTCGCCATTTAAAAGAAAGAGGAGATAAATTCAACTGCTGTTGAATTTTCTCCTCTAAATATTGGGTATCTGCCGATTGTGCAGGACTAACCTTAAGTTCTATTGTTTTCATGCTGTTGGTCTATTCAACCAAAAAAATATGATTAAAAAAATTATGCTTTCGGTGCTATCGCTTTTCCTGACCCTGGCTTTCTGCCTCGTTTCCTCAAAGCCTTAGTCGCTGCTGAAGCAATTGCTGGAGCTGTCGATGATACAGCTGCTTCTTTTTTAGGTCCCGTTTTTTTTGCGCCTGGTTTGTTTTTAGAACCTTTTGGACGTCCACGACGACCAGACCCTGAAGGTGATTTCGTGTTTCCAGTTTTATTTAAAAAGGATGCAATGTTCGCAGTTATTTTAACTTTTCTTCCGCGACCAGTTTGAAGCGAAGCGATCAGATTAGCTGCATCTACCAATGAGTTCAATTCTTTCTCACGACGTGCAATCTCTTTTTTTATCTCGTTTAATAGTTTCATAAAAATGAATTTTTATTTATTTGTGAGCGCTAAATTATTCGTGAATTTAATTTTAATTCTTAATGGAATGTTAAAAAATGTTATGAAAATTTTAAGAAGCGGCCATTCGACTTACTTTAGCGGCACAATTTAGATGATATGAAATTCAACAAGAAGAATATTTCGAAGCAAGAATTATTGGCGCTGTACGAGGCAATTAAATTGCCTCGTTTGATTGAGGATAAGATGTTGAGCCAGTTGCGTTTAGGTATGATATCGAAATGGTTCTCTTCGTACGGACAAGAAGCAATTTCAGTGGGTGTAGGATTGGCATTGGAAGAAGATGAGTTCATCTTGCCGATGCACAGAAACTTGGGTATTTTCACTTCTCGAAACCTCGACCTTAAGCAATTGTTCCTTCAATTTCAGGGAAAAAAAGATGGATTTACAAAGGGACGTGATCGTTCATTTCATTTCGGTACGAAAAAGCATCATGTGGTGGGAATGATTTCTCATTTGGGTCCTCAGCTAGGAATTGCAGATGGAATTGCTTTAGCGAATAAACTAGAGGGGTCTCCAAAGGCTACCGTTGTGTTCAGTGGCGATGGCGGTGCGAGTGAAGGAGATTTTCATGAAGCACTGAATGTTGCAACTGTATGGGACCTTCCAGTAATTTTTTGCATTGAAAACAATGCCTGGGGTTTGTCTACTCCAAGTCGCGAACAATTCAGATGCAAGCAGTTTATAGATAAAGCTATTGGATATGGAATGCCAAAAGAAGATGCAATTCAAATTGACGGAAACAATATTCTCGAGGTTTATTCAACAGTAAAACAAATTGCAGAGAGTATTCGTAAGAATCCACGTCCTATTATTTTGGAGTGCATGACTTTCCGCATTCGAGGTCACGAAGAAGCAAGCGGAACCAAGTATTATCCCGAGGGAATTATTGATGAATGGTCGAAGAAAGATCCGGTGGCTTTGTATGAGGAGTTTTTATTGTCAGAGAAAATAATTACTCCTGGAGATGTAGAGGCTATGAATTTAAAGTTGAAAGATAAAATCAACACAAATCTAAAGGCAGCATACGCAGAACCCGACATTGTACCGAATACGGAGGAAGAATTTGAAGATTTATTCGCTCCTTTTTCAAATGCAGAAATAGAGGCCTCAGGCTCTAGAAAGAAAATGCGTTTCATTGATGCCATTCAAGACGGATTGCGTGAAAGCATGCGCAAGCATGAGCGTTTGGTGTTAATGGGACAAGACATTGCTGAATACGGAGGCGTGTTTAAAGTAACGGAGGGATTCGTTGAGGAATTCGGTAAAGGTCGCGTTCGTAACACTCCTTTGTGCGAATCCGCAATTGTGGGTGCAGGTCTCGGTTTAAGTATGAAAGGACACAAGGCCATGGTTGAAATGCAATTCGCTGATTTTGTTACTTGCGGATTCAATCAGATTGTAAACAACTTGGCAAAACTTCATTACCGTTGGGCAGAGAATGCAGACGTTGTTGTTCGCATGCCAACAGGCGGTGGTGCTGCGGCAGGACCTTTCCACAGTCAAAGCAACGAGGCTTGGTTCTTCCATACACCTGGATTGAAAATTGCTTATCCGGCATTCCCTTCAGACGCTAAAGGTTTGTTGTGTCAAGCCTTTGAAGACCCAAACCCTGTTATGTTTTTCGAGCACAAAATGCTTTACCGTAGTATTGAAGAAGATGTTTCTGAAGGTTATTACACGCTTCCTTTCGGAAAGGCAAGAGTGGTTTCGCCTGGAGATAAATTAACCTTGGTTACGTACGGACTTGGCGTTCATTGGGGATTGGAAGTGTTGAAGGAAGAAAAGTATGCAGGTATTGAATTGATTGATCTTCGAACGTTGGCGCCTCTTGATTACGAGACTGTAATGACTTCAGTAAAGAAAACAGGAAGAGTGGTGGTCTTGCACGAAGATTCACTTACTGGCGGAATAGGAGGAGAGTTGGCTTCACGAATTACGGAAGAATGCTTCGAATATCTTGACGCTCCTGTAACGCGATGTGCGAGTTTGGATACTCCAATACCTTTCAACGCAGGTCTTGAAATCAATTTCATGGCTAACAATCGATTGAGAACAACATTGGATAAAGTCCTTTCGTATTGAGTTTTCCTGCTCTAGTTTTATCGCTAATGAATGGTCAGAAAACGTTAACGCAGAAAAGAGGTCTACTTACGCTTTAGTCATTTCAATTTACCGTGTTATTTTTTTTGCGATTTGCCTTTTTGTTAGGCACTCAAGAATTATATTCGTGGCTATGAAAAAAATAGCATTCTTCCTATCTCTTATGTGTGCCGTTCAAATGAATGCACAAACTTGGCAAGTTGGAAATACAACTCTTACTGAAAGTGATTTGGTAACAGGATTAAACTTACCATGGGAAATGGTTTGGGGGCCTGACGATTTCATCTGGTGCACAACGCGCGTAGGTAAGGTTTTACGCATAGATCCTTCAACGGGGACATATACCTCTGTTTTAGATAAGACTTCCGTAATTCCGTATAGTGGAAGCAGCGAGCCTGGGATGCTGGGTATGGCATTACATCCTGATTTTCTCAATACACCAAAGGTTTACATCGTTTATAATTACACACAAGGGAATAACGTGAAAGAGCGCTTGTCGATGTTTGATTGGGACGGAGCAGCGTTGGTAAACGAAGTGCAATTGATTAACGCGATTGGTGGAAATTCAATTCACAACGGCTCTCGTTTGGTGATTAGCCAAGATCAAAAAATAATTATGTCAACGGGAGATACCGGTGACGGAGGAGTGAGTTCACAAAATCTGAATTCTTTGAATGGGAAAATCTTGCGTATCAATTTAGACGGTTCTATTCCTTCAGATAATCCAGATCCGGCCTCATACGTTTATTCATTTGGGCACCGCAATTGTCAAGGCTTGGCAGTTGGTCCAACAGGAATTATTTACGCATCTGAGCACGGTCAGAATAACAGCGACGAGTTTAACATCATTGAAGCTGGAAGAAACTACGGTTGGCCTACGGTGCAAGGAGCATGCAACACAACTGCGGAGATTAATTATTGTACAGCGAACAATGTAAAAGAGCCGTTGATTGAATGGTCTCCATGTCGCGCTGTAAATGGAATAGAATATTACAATCACCCTGCAATTCCAGAATGGAACAATTGCATTTTAATGGCAGTGTTGGGCGGATTGAACAGTTCTTATGAGCGTATGACTGTGTTGCATTTGAGTGCCGATGGACAATCTGTGACAACTGCCGATGTGAGTGGTTCAAATACCAATTCTGATGCGTTTTTCCAAAGCTTCAACAAACGCCTTCGCGACATTTGTGTGAATCCACACGATGGTTCGGTATACGTTGCTTTAAATGGTTCTCAATACCCAGGATCTGGACCGAATACCATTAAGAAATTTCAAAACTTAGTATGGGCAGGAATTCAAAACGAAGGTGTTTCTCAGAACTTAAATGTTTATCCAAATCCAGCCTCGGAAAGAGTTACAGTTGAATTCTCTTCAAATCAATTAGGTGGAAATTATTCGGTTTATTCTTTCTCGGGAGCCGTTATGGCTGAAGGAAAAATTTCAACTTTGAAAAATGAATTGAATGTTTCGGAGTGGTCAAAAGGAAACTATTTTATAGTGTCTGAATCTTCAATTGGAACAACTTCCAAGACGTTTATTGTTCAATAATAAATGAAGAATATTTTTATTTGGAAGACAGCAAAGTGGATTTCACTTTGCTGTTTTTTTTTAATGAGTAGCGAATTATTTGCTCAAATCATTCAGCGCCCTGAGTTTGGTGAATTACACGAAGATTCGGTGTTGATTACGATTGAAGTGTATGATAGTTATTCCGGATACCCCGTTCAAGCCTATGGGAAAAGAGGAACTTATAGTTTTCGTTGCAATGAATTAGGAAGGGTTTCTCTCTACTGTAAGAGTCGCGAGTCCGTTGATTTTACAGCGGATGGATTTTTTGATAGGGGATTTTATTTTGGTAAAGATCAAATGGCAGCGAAGAACAAAGTTTTTCGTTTAGACATGTATCCTATTTCAAAACAGATGGAAGCTCTAACTGTTGTAGGGTACAGCAACAAGCGAAACAATTTGAGCACTCCCGCAAGTGTGGGTATTGCGAAAATAGCGCAACACTATGGCGATGGTTCTTCTTTGCAAAATGCTTTCAATTCGGTGAGTGGAGTGTCTTACGATTCAAGAGGATATGGCGGAAGTACGCGACTAAATATTCGTGGAAGTTTTTATCGCGCGCCAACAACAATTCGAAATGTGAAAATGTATTGGAAGGGTATTGCATTGACGAGCGCAGACGGACAGTCCCCAATTGAATTGGTTGATCCATCAAGTATTGCGAGTGCCAATATTTTGAAAGGGCCTGGTAGCGGTGTTTGGGGCAATGGAACGGGTGGTGTTATTCTATTTAATCCTTATACGTTAAATCAGTCTGTATACGCCAGAGCCAGTTATGAGCAAGGAGAATTCGGGTATAATAAATCTGTTTTTCAAGCCGGTGTATGTAAGAATGGATTCAGTATACTGGTTAGTCAGATTAACCAAGAAACAAATGGTTATCGTGATCAAGAAGCAAATAATAAGGAGCAAACACTTTTAGAGCTTTCTTATAATTCGAAGCGCTGGAAACATTACATCATGGCTACACGCTATAGTGGCTATTGGGAATTGCCCGGTGCAATTTCTGCAGCGCAGATTGCCGTAAACCCTCGACAAGCCAATGCCTTCAGTATGGCAAATAACGCGCGCGTCGATCGTACAAGAGACATGGTGGGATATGCTGGCGAGTTTATTTCGAAGAAGAATTTTCTGCTTGAGCTTTCAGCGAATCTCTTTCAAACTGAAAAAATAAATCCTTACGGAACATCGGCATTCACAAGTGGATATAAAGATGAGTCGGCCGTTGGAAAAGGACAGCGTGCGGTGTTGTCTAAGGCGTTCGATTTAAATAAAAAAGGAAGTTTTCCGATTAAGTTGAAATCTTCAATTGGAGAAGAAGTTCAGTTTGAAGCATTTCAGATATATGAATCTGGATTGCTGAATGGGGAGTCGAATGGTGTTTCGAAATACAACTTCAACGTAGATTACATTACTTCAAATTATTTTTTTCAGGTGGAGGCGGAAGTAGTGAAACGCTTGTTCGCAACTACTTCGGTTGGATTGAACAATACCCAAGCGCGTATTTCGGGAACTTCTCTAAATGCGGCACAGGAATTAGTTTTAATTGACGCATACACAAACGCAAATCCGCAAGCAAGGCTTTATCCGAATGTAGGAATCAGTTATGCTCTTTCAAGAAATGAAAAATCAGGAGATTGGAATGTCTTCGGTAATTACAGCACAGGAAGCAGCGCGCCAACTGTGTTCGAGCAATACGATTATTCCAATCAGCTTTTGAATACCCGTTTGAGAAATGAATTCGCGCGCAATGTAGAATTCGGAGTGAAGGGAGCGGGCAAGTTGTGGTTTGTTGAATTGAGTTTGTACGATCAACAAATTACAGATGCCATTGTTCCAAAAGCGACTTTGTATAACGGATATTACGCAACTTATATAAATGGTGGAAAGCTCGTTCAACAGGGCTTAGAGGTGTTGGCAAGAAGGACTTGGAATTTCGAAGAGTTCAATTTGAATGCATGGGCTTGCGGTTCTTGGACGAACTATCAATTGAAAGATGAAAGTGGATCTGGTCGAATGCCTGGTATGCCTTTGGCACAGTGTAACAGTGGTATAAGCTTAAATGAGTTTTATGGTTTTGGTTTGGCGGTTACCAATCAATGGACAGATAGAGCGCCTTTGAACACGGCTCAGACCGAATGGTCTCCTGCACGAAACGTACTGAATTCCGAATTCACGTATGGCCATGGCTTCACTAAGATTGATGAAGTGGCCGGGGATTTTGACTTGGTGAAAAGAGTTCGATCCGTTGGTTCAATCAACTTCAATGCAGGGGTTAACAATTTATTGAATACAACCTACACGACATTTTATCAATTGAATGGTGTAGGCGGAAGGTTCTTCAATCCTATGCCGAGAAGAAATTTTTATTCGGGAATAACACTGCGATTCTTCTTGTAAATTTGCGGCATGTATAGAAAGGCGCTTTTATTCGTTTTACTTACTTCAATTGGAATGCTTGGCTGTAAGCCAACGCCCATTGCTGAAGCCAACTTCGAATTCGATGAAAGCCTTCAATGGAAAAAGAGCGAGCCCGTTTCGTTGAAATTAGACATTCGAGAAAATGCCGAGCCCTGCGAGTTATACCTCGATGTTCGCTACACGACACTTTTTCCTTTCGATAAATTACAATTACACATTAAAGAAGTTTCAGAGCATGGAATAGTTGTTCCGCGCGATGTGACCATTGAGATTAAAAATCAGAACGGATTCTTGGGAGACATTAGTGGAGATATAGGTGACATAGAGCGTTTATTGGATTCGAACAAGCAATACGAGGATCATGGTGTTTACACGTATGAAATTTCGTTCAATCACCCGGTAGATATTTTGTTGGGAATAATGGAACTTCGATTGCGCGCGGTTCCGAAGGAGAAGAAATCATGAGAGACTTTAAGACATTTTCATTTCATACGCTCGGATGTAAACTGAACTTTTCTGAGTCGAGCACGTTGGCACGCGACTTTCAAGAACACGGATACGGAAGAGTAGAGTTGGAGGAAGGTCCAGATGTCTTGGTCATTAACACCTGCAGCGTAACCGACGAAGCAGATCAAAAATGTCGCTATACCGTTCGAAGAGCAAAGCGTTCCAATCCGAATGTGTTCATTGCTGTAATTGGTTGCTATGCGCAGTTGAAACCTGAGGAGATTTCAAAGATTGAAGGAGTGAATGTTGTATTAGGAGCGAACGAAAAATTCAATTTGATTGATCGAATTAAGGCCTTTGACGAATCAGAAGGGAAAGTGTTTGCTGGAGAGATTAAGGATGTGAAGGTATTCGTTCCTTCATTTTCATCTGGAGACAGAACGAGAACCTTTTTGAAGGTTCAAGACGGATGTAATTATTTCTGTGCGTTCTGCACTATACCACTGGCACGTGGTAGATCGCGCAGTGCGAATGTGGAAGCTACCGTGGAAGAGGCGAAGAAGGCGATAGCTGGAGGTGCAAAGGAAATTGTTTTAACAGGCGTGAACATCGGGGATTTTGGAACAGCTCACAACGAAACGTTATTGGATTTAATTCAAAAGCTCGATGAGTTGGAAGGAATTGAGCGATACCGAATTAGCAGTATAGAGCCGAATTTATTAACGAATGAAATCATTTCATTTGTAGCAACATCTAAACATTTCATGCCGCATTTTCATATTCCCTTGCAAAGTGGTAGCGATGAAATATTGAAAGGCATGCGTCGCAGGTATAGAACTGACTTGTATCGTGAAAGAATATCTTCAATTAAATCTGCTATGCCACATGCGTGTATAGGTGTAGATGTGATTGTTGGCTTCCCGGGGGAAACCAATGAGTATTTCAATGAGACGTTAGAGTTTCTGAAGGATTTGGACATTTCTTATTTACATATCTTCACTTACAGTGAACGCTCGAATACCACTGCTTTACGTATTGAGGATGTTGTTCCCATGGAAGTTCGCAACGAGCGAAATAAGATTCTGCGATTGCTAAGTGCCAAGAAGCGCTCAGCGTTCGACGCTTCGTTTAAAGGTACCGAGGCAAAAGTTTTGTGGGAGACTGTGAACGATGAAGGGAAAATTTCAGGTTTTACTGAAAATTACATTAAGGTTGAAGTTCCGTTGGAAGAAGCGCTCTCGAACAGTATAACTACCGTTATTATTTAATTGAAATCAGTTCCTTAAAAGCTGAAGATAACTTTTGAAGAGCAATTGCTTTGTCGCCACTGTTCAAAGGTTCTGGTGGGCCATAAGGAGTCTTATTCACATCAATGATGTATATCTTATTATTCCCATTGTGTCGAAGAACATCGAATTCACAAAAGTCAACTTTCATAGCAGCTGCATATTTTTCGATTTGCAAGATTTCTTCTTCAGAAAAAATTTCTTCGGGTTGGTGAAGTGTAGCCGCATGAGCCTTGTTGGTGAACCTGTTATTTAGTGTTTTGAACTTCAGGTATACCAATGGGATTTTCCCTCCGATAATGGGCACACGTATATCTACGTATTCAGAGTTATCATTGGCGTTGTCGAGAACGATTTGATAAACAGCGTTTTCTTTTAGGGTTTCAATAGGACACATGACTTCTTGACCGTCATGAACGGCATTCTCATCACTCTTTTCAACCGCAAGACCCACGTGAGTTTTCGGGTCAATGTTCATCGAATATCCTAACGCTTTCAAATGAACCAAGTGAACATGTTCTTTCGAAATGTCTGAGCAGTTTGTATTTATAACTTCCGAGTCGGGATATTTCAATTGCAGCGCTTCGGAACTACCGTATGTTACATTTTCGAAATAGATAATCACATCTGGGTTAGATACGAGTTTGTTTGTTAGGCGTACCTTATTCATGCGAGCAATCTTTGAAAGCGTTGTTTTCTTGCTCGGATAGGTAGGGGCCGCCACCCATACGGGTAATTTGCCTCCGTTTTGAATGAAATAGATTCCCTCTCGAATAAGACATGCAATGTCTTTTGCAATTACCTCAAAGAATGGCATACCCTTGCGGTAGTTGTTCCTTAATCCCATGTTCTAAATAATTTAGGATTCAATGTTTCTGTAATGAAATCGTTTTTGAGTGATCCACGAGCGGGAGAATATTCTCTTCCGTAAAAAATAATTTGAAGGTGAAGTTTGTTCCAACTTTCCTCAGGAAATATTTTTTTTGCATCACGTTCTGTTTGTTCTACGGATTTACCATTGGTAAGTTTCCAACGGGTCATAAGTCGGTGAATGTGCGTGTCAACAGGAAATGCAGGAACTCCAAAAGCTTGAGACATAACAACGCTTGCAGTTTTATGTCCAACACCGGGAAGCGCTTCTAATGCTTCAAAAGAAGCTGGCACTTCTCCGTTGTGTTCATTAATTAGGATGTGTGAAAGATTGAAAATGGCTTTACTCTTTGCAGGAGATAGGCCACAAGGTTTTATAATCTCACGAATTTCTTCAATGCTGAGTTTTATCATGTCGAACGGATTGTTCGCTCGTTTGAAGAGATGGGGAGTTACAATGTTCACTCGAGCGTCGGTGCATTGCGCCGAAAGCAGAACCGCAATCAACAGAGTAAAGGCATCGGAATGGTCCAGAGGGATGGGAGTTTCTGGATAAAGTTTTTCAAGTTCGATACGCACAAATTCGGCCGCCTCTTTCTTTCGCATCAGGGTGTAAATTGAAATTGTGATTTACTGTTCGTTAAGTACTCTCTTTTTGATTGTCCACTCCATCTTACTTCTACAATGTTTTGCTGGTCGGCAAAAAGTTCGAGAAGTATGGTGTTCGTTACCACCACTTGGTTGGGATCGAAATAATTTCCTTCCAAGAAAAGGGTAGTCATGTCATTATCCACGCTGTAACCAAGGAAATTCAAAACAACATTTCTCCCAGCGACTTGAAGGCTTAGTTTTTCACCAATATACTTTTTTACGAGTTCGAATACTTCGGGTGTTTGCGGATAAAGCGAATAGTATCTGTAGCATTGAGCCTCAATGGCATGTTCTAAATCATCGGTAAAAATCTTCGAGGTGATTTCGATGGCTCTATTTTGAGCATTAAATTCAATGGTAGTGTTGCTCAAGTAAAACTTGTGAAAAGCAGGAGCATGGGCCTGAAGAGTCATTGAAATAAATGCGAAGAAAAGCAAGACAACAGATTTCATAATGCCAAAATACAACGAATTCTTCTTTAGGCCTTACCTTTGAAGCATGTTAAAATGCACACTGAATAGTGATGAACTTGCAAAGGCGAAGTCTATTGTAGACAGCGCGCGCAGAATTGTAATCTCTACACATATCTCTCCCGACGGCGATGCCGTTGGCTCTTCTTGCGCTATGGCGCAAATGCTTGTAAAATTGGGTAAGGAAGTTACTGTTGTACTTCCAGATTCAGCACCGTCTTATTTGGGGTGGATTGCGGGCAATGAATACGTGGTCGTTTGCAAAGATCAATTGGAAGAAACAGCCAAGCGCATTCAGGAAGCCGATGCAATTTTTATCCTAGATTACAATCATTTGGGAAGAATAGGAGAGCACGTAAAGAAGATGTTAGATGCTCAGGTTGGAAACAAACCATTCATACTTATTGATCATCACGAGCAACCTGCAACATTTCCAGATGTAATTTATTCAGACACTCGTATTTGTAGCACATGCGAAATGGTTTTTCATTTCGCAGGCGCAATGAATTGGTTAGACCTCATAGATGTACCAACGGCAGAAGCCATTTATTGTGGAATAATGACCGACACCATGTCGTTTCGTTTTCCAAGTGTGAGTCCTGAAACGCATGAAATTGCGGCTTGGCTTATGCGCAAAGGATTGAGGCCACATGTGGTACATGAAAATGTGCTCGACTCGCAGCGCGTAGATCGCTTGCGTCTTATGGGTTATGCGTTATCGGAATGCATGACTATACTACCCGAATACAAGGCGGCTTTCATTGCTATAACAAAAGAGAAGTTAGATCAGTTTCAGCCGCAATCGGGCGATACCGAGGGTTTGGTGAATATGGCGCTGAGCGTTGAAGGAACAACCATTGCAGCTTTTTTCAGAGAAGATGATGATTGCGTTCGAATAAGCTTTAGAAGCAAAGGAGCCCGTGATGTGAATCAAATGGCGCGCGAACACTTCAATGGCGGCGGACACAAAAACGCGGCAGGTGCGCGCTTGCACGAATCGCTGGAACATACGATTTCGAAATTTAAGGAGTTGTTACAAAAAGGAGAAATTTGATGAAATACGCGTATTTACTTTTCGCATTCACGGCTATTTTAATGAGTTGCGACAGCTGTTCACAAGAGAAGAAATCGGTGCAGCAAATGACGCAGGCGCAAATAGACTCCATGCTCATAGCGCAGAACAGAAATTTTCACGCGCAAGAGAAAGAGCGTATTCAAAAATTTGTAACAGATAAGCAATGGCCAACAACCATTACGGGAACGGGAATACACTATTGGATCTATCAGCAAGGGGCGGGAGAGACCGTGAAGTCTGAGCAAGTAGCCTTGGTAGAATATGAGGTTTCTTTGCTCGACGGAACTGTTGTATATAAAAGTAAACCAGGTGAAAAAGTACCGGTGAAAATTGGACACGATAATGTAGAGAGTGGTTTGCACGAGGCAATGTTGTTACTTCGAAAAGGAGACCGCGCTAAGTTTGTACTTCCGTCATATCGAGCCTTTGGTTTAACAGGTGAGGGCAAAATTCCGATGAACGCATCGGTTGTTTACGATATTCATTTGGTAGAGATTCAATAATTTTTTTTGGCATTCAATACAATTTCCTATCTTCAATAATTACCAAGAAATTCTATCATGCTAAAAACAATTATCCTACTCATTCTTGCCCTAGTCGGACTTCCATTGGTGGCCTATTATCTCGACCCAAGTCTAACAGAAACACAGTGGCATCTCATTAAGGTTGGTGGGGGTTCCGCACTAATTGTTGCGACGATTTGTTTCTTGTTAGCCGAGCTCACAGGCAACTGCAGTCAAGTTGATAAAATATGGAGTGTTGTTCCAATTATCTATGTGTGGGAGTATGCGCATCTCACAAACTATCATCCGCGCTTTGTATTAATGGCGATTTTAGTAACCCTTTGGGGAGCACGTCTGACTTACAACTTCTCGCGTAGAGGTGCTTACTCGTGGAAATTCTGGAGTGGGGAAGAAGACTATCGTTGGGAGGTGCTTCGTAAAATGCCTATGTTTAATGCGCGATGGAAATGGACGTTGTTCAACTTATTCTTCATTTCATTTTATCAAAATATTCTCATTTGGCTAATTACGGTTCCTGCAATTTACGCGCACAAGAGCTCTATTGCCCCGCTTGGAACTACTGATTACCTTATTGCAGCAATTTTGCTTTTCTTTTTAATTGTTGAAACAACCGCTGACCAGCAGCAATGGAATTTTCAAAATGAAAAACACAGACGTATAAAAGCTGGGACGAATACAGAATTACCTTATTCTAGAGGATTCGTTCATTCAGGGTTGTGGAAACTTATGCGTCACCCAAACTACGCTTGTGAGCAAGCCATTTGGATTACCTTCTTTTTCTTCAGCGGAAGCGGAAGTGGAAATTGGTTGAATGGAAGTCTGGTAGGAGCGGTCTTGCTTGTTTTGTTGTTTCAAGGAAGCGCAGATTTCAGTGAAGGAATCTCGAATTCGAAATACGATTCGTACAAAGATTACATCAAAAGCACACCACGTTTCTTACCCAAGTTTTGGTAATTACATAAAGCGGCTTAAAATTTTCGCCAACCATTCTTTCCCTTTATAAGGCGGATAAATGAGCGAGGTTGTATTGAAAATTCGGCTGACATGAACTTCTGATTTTAAATGACAGAATTCAAGGAATCCATGGTAGCCGTGCGAGTAACCCATTCCTGAAAAATTACTTCCGCCGAAGGGCATGCGCACATCGCTAATGTGCAAGAAGACATCGTTAATGGTTACACCGCCAGACCACGTGTTGCGGGTAATAAATTTGGTTTCGCGACTGCTGTTTGAAAATACATACAGCGCCAAGGGCTTTTCTTTTTCCCGAATGAAATCCACCGCTTCCTCAATATTTTCATATTCAAATACAGGAAGTATAGGTCCGAAAATTTCTTCTTGGTACACTTTTGTGTCCTTCGAAACATTTCCAACCACAGTTAAGCCGAACAGGCGTTCGGTTGGTTTGTGCTCACCCGCAAAGAGAATTTTACCTCCTGAGTTTCGTATTTCTTCCACCATACCAACAAGTCTATGAAAATGTTTTTCAGACACAACACTTACCACCTCATCGGAATTCAATTTTCCTTCGAGTGTGTAGTTTGCATGGTAATTCGTTTTAATATGCCTTACAAATTCTTCCGATTTTCCTTTTGGAAGTAATACATAATCGGGAGCAATGCAGGTTTGTCCAGCGTTGGTGTATTTCCCCCATAGGATTTTCTTTGCAGCATCTTCGAGGTTATATTCTTTTCCTATAACAACGGGAGATTTCCCGCCAAGTTCGAGCGTAACGCTGGTTAGGTTTTTCGCGGCGGCACCCATAACCAATTTTCCCACTGTTGGTGATCCGGTAAAGAAGATGTGATTAAAGGGCAAGGCTGTTAATTCAGCTGCAACAGAACCATCACCGAGAAAAACAGCTACCTCTTTCGGAAGGAAAGTATCTTCGATAAAGTCTTTAATTGCCTTGCTTACATGCGCTGTGAATTCAGAGGGTTTAACGATTGCAGTATTGCCCGCCGCAAGACAAGAAATAAGCGGAGTAAGTGTTAATTGCACAGGATAATTCCACGGCGCAAGAATCAGGCACACGCCCTTTGACTCGACATGAATTTTGTTTGAAGCGAGAGGATTGGCCCAATTGATTCCGGGACGAATAGGGGAGATCCATTCGTGCAATTCCTTTCGCACTGCTTTTAACTCAGCGAAAATGAGCGAGAACTCTGTGATAGACGATTCGAATGCATGCTTGTTCAAGTCTAATTTTAGCGCATGCGTGAGGTTCGCCTCGTGCTTAAGCAATCCCTTTTCAAATCTATTCAGAACCTCAACACGGTCTGTTGCGGAACTGTTCTTGTAGAGTAAGGCGTGTTTTTTTTGCAGTTCAAATATTTCAGTGTAATTCATGGCTGTATATTATTCGTGTTCGCGAATGCTCTTCGTTTCGTGTTCGGTTGGTTCGTCAGATATCTCTTCTTCTTTCACATACCAATCTTGTAAATTCGGTTGTCCGGCATCTGACCAAGCACTTAACCACAAGCATCCTAAAGAATAAACAGCCGAACGCATTCTTCGTTCAATCTGGCCGTTTAAAAGTGCACTATACGCTTCAGAGAATTCTTTGGAGTAGGTGCGCACCTCTAGGTTGTTGCGCATTTCGTAAGCGTATTTTTTGTTGGAAGGAAATTTCGCTGTTAACTGCTCTTCAAACTTCAGAACAGAATCAACAGCAGCGTAGCTCTCTTTCAGTCGTTCCCAAATAAAATGCTGCGGAGCGGAAATGTACTCAGCTTGTCCTACAAAAAAATCGTATTGAGGAAATTGAATTTCAGGAATGCGACTTTCCCAAAATCCGTGTATTCCTTTCTGATTGGTTTTTTGGCCGTTGTAGTTCGAAGTGGAATGAAGAGGCACATGCACATCACCCACGTAATGGCCCATTTCCGCTGAAAGTCGCAAAACTTTGTTCACGTCTTTTTCTTCAAAGGCCTTCACGAGTTTTGAATAAACAAAATATAAATGCCAAGGAACTATGCCATGTGCGCGCAAGCTGTCTTCGCCGTATTTCGTAACAGCATCGCTCCACCGCTCGGGTAAATTTTCAAAAGGAGAGGAAGTAGTTGCGGTTACATAACGGTCAACATCTAAAAAATGACATTCCGCTTCACCTTTCACGCTGTACCTTCTTTTGTCTGGATCTACGCTATGTTCTATCAAGTAGTTCATGTTGTATTTGTAGAATCCGAAAAGGTCCGGAGGAAGGGTATAAATTGCCAACTCATTAATTTTCTTGTGTCCAAAAAATCCCCAATCTAGACAGACAGGAGGCTTAGGTTCTCGGGCTAATGAGTAAAGAGGAAAACAAAGTATCCAAAGGAGAAAGGACTTCGTTCTCATGTGGAAGGATTTATGCGTTGTCGAGTTCCAACTTCACCAACTTACCATCGCGAAGAATAGGTATGCACGGAACGGTGTCTAGCGTTAGGCAATACTTTACGTCTTTCTGAATTTTTAATTTCATAAGTCGTTTGCGATGAGAGCTAGCGCGAAGGAAGCTATAAAAGTTGTCACGTGCTGAACGGTAAAGAAATTTAGCTGAAATGGTGCTGTCTTCGTTCGAAATGAATTTGCGACTTTCCAATAGAATGTCCGCAAGGGCACCTGCGCAGATGGTATCCTCTAAATTCATTTTTTCTTTCCAACCTGAAGCGAGCAGAAGTACATTTTTGTTTTGTTCAATGAGCCATTTACTTAAGTAGGTGAGGTTGTTCAAACAACCAATTACGACAATGCTCTTTTCTTTAGCAACTTCTATGGCGTTAGTGCCATTTGTGGTGGTCAGCACAACAGTCTTTCCTATTAAATCTGGATTCATGAATGCGTATGGAGAATTGCCAAAGTCGAATCCTTCAACCACTTGTCCGTCGCGCTCCGCTGCGGTTATGTATCCTTTCGATTTGTAGTCAACAGCTTTCTCTACTGAGTTAATGGGAATAATCTCTTTTATTCCACAATGAAGTCCTGTGGTAATAGCACTTGTTGCACGCAACACATCTATAACTACCACAATATCGAATCCACTGTTGTACAATGGAAAATGACTAGGGGCGTAACAGACTTCTACAATTTTTCTTTCGCTAAGTGTTGGCATACAAATTTTAATAAGAGTATAAAAATAAGAAAAGAAAAGGAATGCGGTGAATTTGTTTATGCCATAACTAACTTCGCTTCCTAATCTGAACCCATGCGTGTAAACAAATTCATTAGTGAATCAGGACTTTGCAGTCGACGAGAGGCCGATAAGTATATCGAGCGCGGAGTTGTTACTATTAATGGGAAAAAAGTAGGACTTGGTGCTGAGGTGCGTCCCGGAGATGAGGTAAAAGTTAATGGTCGTTCGTTAGATCGTATGGAAGACAAACAAGCTGTCGTGCTTGTATTCAATAAGCCCACTGGAGTAGTATCCACTACAGATAAGATGGAGAAGAATAACATTGTGGATTACATTAATTACAGTGAACGAATTTTTCCAATTGGAAGATTGGATAAGGATTCGCAAGGATTGATTCTATTAACGAATAATGGTGATCTGGTAAATAAAATTCTTCGAGCAGGAAATAAAAACGAAAAGGAATATGTCGTTACTGTAGACCGTCCGTTGTTTGCGGACTTCGCAGAAAAGATGAGCCAAGGTGTTCCAATATTGGGTGTGCAAACGCGCAGATGCAAAGTGGTCGTGGAAACGCCTTTTGTGTTTCGAATAACTTTAATTCAAGGACTGAATAGACAAATTCGCAGGATGTGTGAACACTTTGGTTACAATGTGACCAAGCTCGAGCGAATTCGTATCATGCACATTGGATTGCAAGGTTTGGCACTTGGCGAGTTCAGAAATCTAGAAGAGGATGAAATGAAAATGCTGAACAAGCAATTGGAGAAATCGAAATCGGAAGCGCCTGAAAAAAAGTCGACCAATCAATCGGAAAAATCTCCAGTGAAGTCAAAGCCAAAACCGAAAGCGGGCGGTGCTTCTTCATCTTCAAAACCCCGATTTAAATCAGGAAGTAAGTCGCATGCAAAGCCCGGGGAGCGCACCTTTAGAAATGGTCCAAGTAAAGGAAGCAGCAGCCGTGGTAGCTCCGGAAAGAGCAGTCGAGGGGGTGCCAAAAGAACCGGAAGACAGGCTTAGTGTAAAAAATACACTAAGTATTTGAATAGTCTTGTTTATCTTTGCCTCAAATACAATTGACTATGGCAAACATTGCGCACATTCATGCAAGACAAATTCTCGATTCAAGAGGAAATCCAACGATTGAAGTAGATGTAATTACAGACCAAGGCACCGTTGGTCGCGCTGCGGTTCCATCTGGAGCAAGTACGGGAATGCACGAAGCGGTTGAGCTTCGCGACGGTGATAAATCGCAATATCTTGGTAAAGGAGTGATGCGTGCGGTTCAGAATGTAAATGAAGTTTTGAATAAGGAATTGGAGGGCGCTTCGATTTTCGAACAGAACCTTATAGATATGGCTATGTGCGGAATTGACGGCACTGAGAATAAAAGTGTTTTAGGAGCGAACGCAATCTTAGGTGTTTCGTTGGCCGTGGCGAAAGCAGCAGCAGAGACATCTGGATTAAGTCTATACAGATACATTGGCGGAGTGAGTGCAAATACACTTCCAGTTCCAATGATGAACATTATCAATGGCGGGGCGCATGCCGACAATAAAGTAGATGTTCAGGAATTTATGATTCTTCCTGTTGGTGCTGAATCATTCAGCCAAGCCTTACGCATGGGAGCTGAAGTTTTTCATCATTTGAAGGCTGTATTGAAAAAGCAAGGTCACATGACAAATGTTGGGGACGAAGGAGGATTCGCTCCAAACTTCAACAGCAACGAAGAGGCACTTCAAACGATTATGCAAGCGATTGAAGCTTCTGGATACAAGGCAGGAGAGGACATTATGTTGGGATTGGATTGTGCCTCTACAGAGTTTTACAACCCTGAAACGAAGTTGTATCATTTGGAATCTACAGGTGAGCATTTAACAAGTGCGCAAATGGTAGATTATTGGGCAGATTGGTGTAAGCGCTATCCAATTGTTTCAATTGAAGACGGATGTTCAGAAGACGATTGGGATGGATGGAAATTGATGACCGAGAAGTTGGGAGATACGATTCAGTTGGTTGGAGATGATTTATTCGTAACGAATGTGAATCGTCTTTCAAGAGGTATAGAAGAAGGAATTGCAAATAGCATTCTGGTTAAGGTAAATCAAATTGGATCATTAACCGAAACCATAGATGCAGTGAATATGGCTCACAGAGCTGGATATACTTCCGTTATGTCACACAGAAGTGGTGAAACGGAAGATACAACCATTGCAGATTTGGCTGTAGCTTTAAATACAGGACAAATAAAGACAGGTTCGGCTTCAAGATCTGATCGGATTGCGAAATACAACCAGCTTCTGCGCATAGAGGAGGAGCTTGGTAAAATGGCGTATTATCCGGGAAAGAGTATCTTGCGATAACAAAAAAGGGCCGAAAGGCCCTTTTTTGTTTATTGATTTAATTCAGGGTAGCGATCCAGTAAATCGTCACGCTTTTTCTTTGAAGCGAGCATTGACCAAGAGAATTTCTTTTTGCCGTCCTCGAATCTTCGGTTTTCATCTTTTACGGCAGTAAGAATTTCCAAGAATGCCGCGTCGGAGCTGATTACAGTGAGTATATTCAATTTGTACTCAAACATGTACCAAGTGGCTCCATCTATTTCTAAATACAATCTGAAAATATCACCACTCCTTCGCTTTTCGATTTCTATTAACCCTTTGGTGTATTTGAAAATTTGTTTTTTGCCCATACTCGCAACACCTAACGGACCAGTTGTTGAGAAGGTCTCAAGCTCTTCATTCCAAACCCACTTTAAATCGCCGAAATAAAAGAACTGCTGAAGTTCCTCAGGAAGTCTTTTTAAGGTTCCATCGAGTGCCATGTCGGCAATGATTTTGTCAGATTTCTCAGTTCCAAGGAATTCAATTAAACTCTTTTCAAACTGAGTCTTCGTTAAATCAATTGGATCCAAGTTAGAAGCGTTGATGAATTTCTCTGTCAAATGCTTTTGAGCCCCTTCGTCAAATGGAAAGTTCAACAAGGTTGTGCTTTGTGCATTTAGTGTAGAGTCGTTTGATTGGAAACGAACGGTTCCAACGGACCGCATCGTCATCATGCCGTAGTCGACATTAAAGTCCATAACTCCATCTCCAGTTAACTGGCAGTTTGTTGTATTTAAACCAAGTAACTGACCTGGTAACTTTGGTTGACGGATTTTTTCTTTAGAACCAATGAAGTAAGTCTTCTTTCCCTTATCGTAGTATAGAAATCCAGTAGATTCTATAAGTCCATGATCTTTTTTGTTTGGTTTGGCACTTAGGAACCCGGGGTATATTTTCATCGGAGGTTCATCTTTCACAATAACACCAACCCCGAGCTTAGACATGGTCATGTCTCGCAATGTACTATCTACAGGTATATAAATTTCAAGCGGATTAATTTCAGATTTAAATTTGAAGAATGTGCGTGCAATACTCCCGCAATTATGGAGAATACGAACGCCTCCAGTAAAGGTTAAATTTGGATTGCTTGCATACAGTTCAAATTTCCCATAATATTCAAATGCTGGAGATAAAAAGAATTGGTCTGTTTCTTTTATTTCACCATAAGCAACAGTTTGGTAAGTAGAGTCTAATTTGAATGTGTTAATGTGAATCTTCTGCTCTTTCTTATTCTCGTCTTTATAAATGATATCGCCACTTCCTTCATATTTCTTGCGTCCTTCAATTTTGAGGCTGGCATTGAATATTTTATGATACTGTGTAACAAAATTACTTATCACCTGAGCTCGCTCAAGTTTGCGCATATTTGCCCATTTCTCAATAACTACGTAATTACTATCTGGCTGAACTTTAGAATCGGCAACAATAATGTAGTCTATTTTTTTACAAGTAATGCGGTTGTTTTTTACGTCGTACTTGGCGTAAGGAGATAGAAAGTTTAAACTGTCTTGATTTGGATCAATTGAATAGAAGTTACTTCGTTTCTTTTCTGCGTCGGTATCGATAACAAGGTCATTGTCCGCTTTGCGAGAAGAGGAAAGTTCCATTTCAGATTTGTCCATGAACCAAGTGAATTGATCCATGAAGCATACGTACAAATTGGATGGGAATTCAATTTTTGTTTCACCGCTGTTACTCTTGAATTGACCTTTTCGCGCGTCGAAATCTACATCGGCTGCCACGTTATCAGTTTTAAATGCAAGCCCAACATCACCAGAATTTGATTTTAACTCAAATGCAGAGGTGTCGGCTAGTATTTTTCTGTTGCGGAATTTGAAATGTTTAGACGAGAGTTTTGCACCCACAAAATCTGCTGAACCGCTTCCAGACATGCCTAAGGGCTCTAAACGCATGGTGCCCTTAAACTTCGCCTCTTGATTGAAACATTCAACTAAGTCTTCGTTCGTAGTGACTTCTAACTTGTCTTTTTTTGGGAAGTATTGCAAATCCATTTTGCTGGCTTGAGCATCGGGTACATTGGCTTTTTTATCACTCTTGTTGGTGAATGACGATGCTAATCCAAATACCTCTTCAGGAACATATGTGAAGGAATTTGAAAGAGAAGTAGAAGTTAAGTAATCGAGCTTTCCTTTTCCCTTTAATCCGGAAAAATTCAAGGTCAAGTCTCCTGTAACTTTTGCTTTTCCTCCATATGCTTGGAAACCAGATTCGGTAGTGTTTATATGGAACCCTAAGCTATTGTCGTCCATTAAAACGAGAGGTTCTTTGATATCTGGAAAAATCCCGCCACTGACCAAAGTTCCTTGGAACTTCAAATTCTTTTTGTTGAAATTGTCAAGAGAATCTATTTGGAAAGGTTCAACTTCATAGTAAAATCCATCGCGTTTATATTTTCCATTTTGAATTGAATAAGAATCATAAAATACGTTCGATGTTTTTGTACATGTTAGAATGGGATATTGGGGATAGTCTTTCGAGTGATAACCGCTTTTGTTTGTGGGATGATCAATTTCTAAAGTTCCAGATAATCCCGAAAGGACATTCTTTACGCGTACTTTCGGATAGTTTCCAAAGTTGTCCGGAGCGCGAGTGTAGTCATCAACGTAAATTACGCAAGAATCAATTTCAGCCATCTCGAATTTAAACTGGTCGTATATGAAATTATATTTCGCGCCCATTAGCTCGAAATTTCCTGTATTTATTCTTCCACTGAAACTGAAGTCGCGATCTTTGTGAAGAATAATTTCGCCACCCGTGGGATAGATCATTACTTTCTGGGAGTCACTCAAAAGAACACTGTTAACACCTTTGATAATGATGTCTCTTGTGAGCAAGCTTAATCGTGCATTCTCAGAGCGATTTACTTCCGAAATGAACTGAATAGCATCATAATCTGCATTTCCTCTGTTGTTTTCAATGTGTTTATATAATTTTTGGAGCAGAATGATGTTGCGTGATTCAATGTCGTATTGTATGTATCCTTTGTTAGTTAGGTCAATTAAAATTGGTATCCATTGTTCAACACCCGTTCTAGCTTGCCGAGCGAAGTCTACTGCATTGAAATAGTCAGACTGCATTGCTTTACCTGTTCTATACAAGATATAAACAGGGTGGTCGTTTGAGATTCCAGCAAGTGTTGTAAATCGTTTTTCTTTAAAGTAATCTACCGATTCAAAATCGGCATATCCACCGGGAACTGAACCGAAAGTTCCGAAGTTCATGTACGGAGCATCAATATTCCATTGAACCGATTCAAAATACATTTCAACTTCATGATAAGTATTCTCAAATGGAGAAGGTGAGATACCATTCTCAGTTCGAGATAATTCGAGATTTCTAGTTTTTTTAGTGAACATAAAAAACAACTCGGGATGATAAATACTGTCAGAATCCAATTTCATTTTTATCGATGCGCTGCTGCTTTGAATTCGATCAGGCCGAATCTCGAAAAGTAAACTTTGAGCGGTTAAAAAAGCTTTTTTCTCTCTGTAGAAAATAAGACTCGCAGGGGTATCCATTGTTCCCGTCCCTTCCAGTTTCTTTCCAGACATCGTGAACCCGCCCTCGTAGTCAACATTGGGAACAATATTTTTAATCTCTAGGCGCTGGTAATAGGATTCAAACATGGGGTAAGATGCAGTTTCTTCCGTTTTGTTCCCAATGATTTTTTCAGTCAGTTTTCCAGATAACGGCTTGTCGAAGAATTCGTTGTAAAACATTACGCTGTCTATGATATATCGAGATTCTTTGATTCGGATATTGTATTTATTGAAAGATACATAGGTCTTTTCAGGGTCGTATCCTGCACGCTGCCAAGTTACCCGACCGGCATTGCCGTAAAACTTTTCAAGGGTGGGAAAATAGTTTCCTGTTGTTTTGTAGATAACAGAACTATCGCCTCTGCTGAGACATTTCAAGTTCATTTCTTCGAAAGTAATATGAGGAAGAGAGTCGAAGACGAAGCGGTAGGAATTGTTGTTCGTCTTCCATTGAAGTGATTCGTTCTTGTAAAAAGTTAAATCTCGAAATAGTCCCAAACTCGACTCAACAAACTCAGCTCCGTATTTTTTTAATTTTTTATCGGAATAGATTTTAATGACCATGTCGTTCCATTCCTTCAATTCAGATTCGCTTTTTCCTGAATTAGGGAAGTATATAAAGGACTGAATGTAATTGTCATAATCGGGAAATATTTTCCCTTTAATGTCAATGAAAAGATTGAGCGTTTCGCGAAATTGTTTCTTTTGAGCTTCGGAATAGACATTTTCTTCCAACCACATTTTGGAAAGCTTTTTTTCAATCTGTTCTTTGCCATAGTCTTTTCGCTGATCTTCAAATAGCTTAGTTAAATACCCCAACATTTTCTCATCTTCATCTGGCAATTTCTCTCCTTTTTGAGCAGATACAGCAAGGCTAATTAAAATTGTAAAAAACAGGAAAATTAATTTCTTCATTGTCGCAGTTCTAGTTCCATTACAAGGTTAACGCATTTTTTCTTCGATTCATTTTTTGAAAGGTTCGAAAAAGGCGCATATTTTCAACAAACCCACTCCTGATTATCGTGCCAAATTGCTAGGAGACTTCGTACCTTTGTACCCTAATCATTTTTGCAATGAACAAAGAGGTATTTATCGTTTCAGCCGTGCGCACTCCAATGGGAAGTTTCGGCGGGTCACTAGCTAGCGTTTCCGCTACACAATTGGGTGCTACTGCAATAAAGGGAGCACTGAACAAAATCAACTTAAACCCGGAAGAGGTTCAAGAGGTAATTATGGGGTCGGTTCTTCAGGCCAACCTTGGTCAAGCGCCAGCTCGTCAAGCCGCAAAATTTGCAGGACTTTCAGATAATGTGCAATGCACCACTGTGAATAAAGTTTGTGCTTCGGGTATGAAAGCAATTATGATGGCTGCACAAAGCATTCAATGCGGAGATGCAGATGTAGTGGTTGCCGGTGGTATGGAGAGTATGAGCCGCGTTCCTTTCTATTCAGAGAATTTACGGTGGGGAAATAAATACGGAAATGTAGCCATGATTGATGGTCTGGCGAAAGACGGTTTAACAGATGTGTATCACAATTATCCAATGGGAAATGCGGCAGAGCTTTGCGCGAAAGAGTGCAACATCTCTCGCGAAGCTCAAGATGACTTTGCTATTGAATCGTACAAACGTTCCGCCGCTGCTTGGGCTGCAGGAAATTTCAACAATGAAATTGTTCCGGTGGAAGTTGTTGGAAGAAAAGGAGATTTGGTTCTTTTTGCTGAAGATGAAGAATATAAAAACGTTAGTTTCGATAAAATCCCAGGACTTCGTCCAGTATTCGCTAAGGACGGTACAGTTACAGCAGCGAATGCTTCAACCATGAACGACGGTGCGGCGGCATTGATCTTAATGAGCAGAGAGAAAATGGAAGCCCTCGGACTTACCCCATTAGCGAAGCTTACAGGTTATGCAGATGCGGAACAAGCGCCAGAGTGGTTCACAACCACACCTTCATTGGCTTTACCTAAAGCTGCTGCAAAGGCAGGGGTAAAGCTAGAGGATCTAGATTTAGTTGAATTGAACGAAGCCTTCAGTGTTGTTGGTATTGTGAACACACAGAAAATGAACCTTGATCCAGCAAAGGTGAACGTGAACGGCGGTGCTGTTTCATTGGGTCACCCACTCGGATGCAGCGGTGCGCGTATTGTTGTATCGTTGGTTCACGCATTGAAAAATCGCAATCAGAAATTAGGTGGAGCCGGTATCTGTAATGGCGGCGGCGGCGCGAGCGCTGTTGTAGTTGAAGCGGTATAAGTCGAATAAATGAAATTAGTATTTCCAAAGCAAATCACACCGCGCTGGCTGATCTTTTCTATAGACCTTGCGCTGTGTGCTTTTGCTTTCATTGCGGCATACCTTATTCGATTCGAATTTGCTATCCCGAAGAATGAACTAGACCTAATGCTGATCTTCGCTCCGATTTATTTTGTAGTGAGAGCAGCGTTGTTCTATGTTGGAAAATCATACTCCGGTATCATACGTTTTACAAGCACCCAAGATGCCATTCGTCTTGGTTTTGTATTGTTGCAAGGAAGCTTAGCTTTCATACTCATTAACTTCATTCGCAAGGGAATTAACGGGGCATATCTAGTTCCGATTTCCATTGTTATTCTTGAATTTCTTGTAAGCGCAGCTCTCCTTATATTCTTTAGACTTTCAATAAAATTCTTTTACATGGAATTGAAAAATCCAAGAGGAAGTAAAACGAAAGTAGTCGTGTTCGGTGCGGGGGAAGGCGGATTGTTGTTGAAAAGAACGCTTGACAGAGATCGCAATTCTGCTTTGGAGGTAGTGGCTTTCTTCGACGACAATCAGCAAAAAGTTGGAAAGAAGTTGGAAGGTGTAGGCATTTTGAGTTCAAAAAAACTAGACGATTTCTTGGCTTCCAATCCAATCGAGGAACTTATTATCTCCATTCCGGAAATTTCCATTTTGCGAAAGCGTGAGTTGGTTGATTTAGCTTTGAAGTACAAGGTGACTTTGAAACATTTGCCACATGCAAACAATTGGATAAACGGAGAACTTAGTGCAAAGCAATTACGCGAAGTGAAGTTTGAAGATCTTCTTGGAAGAGACGTGATTCAGATGAGTTCGAATGAGGTGAAAAATATTATTCAAAACAAAATAGTTCTTGTAACCGGTGCAGCAGGAAGCATTGGTAGCGAATTGGTTCGTCAGTGTTTATTGTTAAATCCGGCGAAAGTTATTGCATGCGATATTGCAGAGACTCCCATGTTTTTATTGGGAAATGAATTGTCGAAATATTTCGATGAAGGGAAATTGGAAATGGTCATTGGCGACGTGCGCAACGAATTGCGCATGCGACGCATGTTTGAAGCGTTCCAACCAAAAATAGTATTTCATGCTGCGGCTTACAAGCATGTTCCGCTTATGGAAGACAACCCCGCAGAGGCCGTTGCAACGAATGTGTTCGGTTCAATGAAGGTGCTAGAAATAGCATCGGAATTTGGCGCTGAACGTTTCGTTATGGTAAGTACTGACAAGGCGGTGAATCCGACCAATGTGATGGGGGCTAGCAAGCGTATTGCTGAAATGATTGTCCAGTCGAAAGACTCTTCGCTTATATGCGTAACCACACGATTTGGAAATGTTTTGGGAAGTAACGGTTCTGTTATTCCAGTATTCAGAAAGCAGATTGAAGAGGGCGGACCAGTGACTGTAACTCACAGAGATATTACTCGATTCTTCATGACCATTCCCGAAGCTGTGCAGTTGGTTTTAGAAGCAGGCGCTATGGGGAAAGGTAACGACATCTTCGCTTTCGATATGGGACAGCAAGTGCGAATTTCTGATTTGGCGGAACAGATGATTCGCCTGAGCGGATTGGAGCCTGGACGTGATATTGAAATACAATATACCGGTCTGCGTCCTGGAGAGAAATTGTACGAAGAAGTGCTGGCAACAGAAGAAAATACCGTTCCAACTCACCACGAAAAAATTCTTTCTGCGAAAGTTCGAAACGTAGAAGCTGCCGAGTTGAAAGAAAAATTAGCTCGCCTCGAGAAGCAAATGAATCTTCAAAACAACCAGGAGATGGTTCGCGTAATGAAGGAAATTGTGCCGGAATTCAAGAGCAATAACTCTGAGTTTTCGTTGCTCGACAATTAAAAAAGATGGCGAGTTATAGAACCGTTTCTTCATCGGCCGATTCATTATACAAAGTAAGCGGAAGCAAACACATTGGAAAAACCTTTCGTCTTCATTCAGAAAAGGAAGCCAAACAAATCATTCAAAATCTTTGGGAAGAACATCCACAAGCCACGCACATATGCTTCGCTTATGTCTTAACGGTTTATGAAAAGTTGGAACGAAGTTCAGATGACGGAGAGCCCGGTGGTACTGCTGGGAAGCCAATCTTGAATCAAATTAAATCGGCGAAACTCACCGAAGTCTTGGTTGCTGTAATTCGCTATTACGGCGGAACGAAGTTGGGTGTTTCCGGATTGATAGACGCATATAAAAATGCCGCAAAACTAGCCTTGGACGCTAGTGGTGTTGAGGAATGCGATGTTGAGGTCCAGTATTCGCTTTCTGTTAGTCACGAAGAAACACCTGCACTCATGAACGCGTTGAATAGACTTTCATTTCGAAAATTGAATACTCGTGTTGAAATGAATTTCACCATTGAAATTTCCATTAATGAAGAAATAGAAGCACAACTTTTAAGCGTCTTGAAAGATCTTCGCATGAATTCGCTCGAAATCAAAAAGAGTTAAGGAGCCGGAACAGGTAAATTTTCATTGAAAAACCACTGGTTATCGAACGGTACAATGTACACCCCAGAATAATAGAAATGGATTATTTCTTCTGCTGACTTTCCTTTCTTCGCCATATTCATGGCGCCTTCTTGACAAAGTCCTACGCCATGTCCGAAGCCTCTTCCGTGAAGAATAATTTCGTTATCTAATTCTTCAATGTGAAAATAAGCCGACTTCAATTTGAGGTCGGCGCGCATATCTTTCGTAGAAAGAGAAGTGTTGTTGTGAATGTAGTACAGTGGCCTCCTGTTGGCACTGCAATTCATACTTCCAGCAATACAGTTGTCAGAGTCGTTCAATGAAATGTTCTTGTTTTTTAAATAAGTTGTCCATTCGTTTGCACTCATTCGTTTTTCCCAAGTGCTGTTCGACATGCTTGTGCAATAAGGGTCTTTTTTACCGATGCAGTACGAAAGGTTTTCTTTCCAAACATCTTGAGCACTTAACGTCTGACCGCCACAATTGCTGTGGAAAAAGGCAGTGATGAGCTGCGCTGAACTGTCTACAATTACCAATTTCTCTGTCTGATGCACTGCTTTGAAGATTCCAATGTCTTTCTTCGAAATACCATGATAAACTTGACAATGTGTTCCGTCGCAAACATCGCTATCGGTATGTCTTTCATGATTTCTTAAGGCATAGGTCCTACTAAGTATTGCTTGCACTTTATAATATTCTAGAGGCTTGTTTGCTCCGCCTTCAGCTTCAACAACACCGGCTACATATTTCTCAAGCGGAAGTGAATTAATCACTTGAATTTTTTGATCTTTTGGTTGAAGTAAGAATTCCCCTTCGTATTTGAAAATAAATGTTTTTGAATTTTGCATCAAAGCGAAAAGCGCATCGTTTCTCAAGGAAGAAAAACTAACTTTCGATGTTTGAATGGATTTGTATGGATCTGTTTTTACTTGAATCTTTTTTTCATTCAACATAAACACGACGGTATGCTTGCTGGGTACGTGAAGGTTTATGGTGTCGCACTGAATATGGAAGCTATCTGTGCACTGCACATAGAGGTAAGTCCATTGTTTTTGTGAAAGCAATTCCAAGCGAACATCTTGTCCGTACAGTTGCAGAGACAGAAGTATTGTGCAGAAGAATAGCATGCTCGTTTTCACGAATGCTAAACTACACGCGTAAAGATTAGGCTTTTGATCGACCTTCAATATTTTTCAACAGCAAGCTTGCCGTTAACTCCGATGCTCCGCCATTACCGAGAGACGTTTTCAATTCGGCATAAGAATTTAAAACAGAATCACGTTTGCTTCCTCCAATCAGAACAGCACGCAATTCTTCTTCCGCTTGTGTTACATTCCACTCGTGTTGAATAAGCTCGCGAACGGCTTCCCGATTCAACAATAAATTCACTAATGAGATGAATTTAATTTTCACCAAGCGCTTCGCAATAGCAAAAGAAATGGCGTTCGCTTTGTAACAAACCACTTGAGGGGTGTTCAGCAGTGCTGTTTCAAGTGTTGCCGTTCCACTAGTTACCAATGCCGCTTCGCTGGCTTCCAACAAATCGTAGGTAACGTTGTAAAACAAACTAACTTTGTGCTTGCCAATAATTTTCTTATAAATGTTTTCTGGAAGGGAAGGAGCTCCTGCAATGATAAACTGATGCCGCGGAAATTTGTATTTCATTTCCAACATCACATTCAACATACGTGTAACCTCTTGCTTGCGACTTCCTGGAAGAAGAGCAATAATAGGACGTTCATCTAAAAAATATTTCTTTCGAAACTCTTCCATAGAGACACTCTTACGCTTGTTCACTTCATCGAGTAGCGGATGCCCCACAAACTGAACATCCATTCCCTTCCTCGCATAAAAATCTTTTTCGAAAGGAAGCACTGCGTATAGTTCGGTAACGTCGCGTTTAATCTTGTGAACACGATTTTCTTTCCAAGCCCATATTTGAGGTGCGATGTAATAATACACAGGAATGACTTGTACCTTTGCCCATGCAGCAATGCGTAAGTTAAAGCCGGGGTAGTCAATTAAAATAAGTGCATCTGGACGCTCGCTTAAAATTTCGTCCTTGCAGCGTTGTAAGTTTTTGAAAATGGTACGAATGTTTTTCAGTACTTCCCAAAAACCCATGAACGCTAAATCTTTGAAGTGCGTTGAAATTCTGACGCCCTCACGTTGCATTAAATCTCCGCCCCAACCCACAAGTTGAAGGGTAGGGTCTTGCTTCAACAAGGCCATGGCCAAATTGCTGGCGTGCAAATCTCCAGAAGCTTCTCCGGCAATGAAAAAGAATTTCTTTCCGCTTGTCATTAGTACAGATAGATGGCTACAGGAACGCTCACAATAACAACAGCCAAAAGGCCTTTGCAGAAGTTGTAATATTCTTGACGAATCATAACGAAGAATAAGATTACGTCGAACAGAATACTCACTGTCACAAGCTTATCGTGAAAAATGTCGCTTCCTTGAACCAATGTTTCAATAAACCTTGAGAAAGTTTGTCCATTTAGTTGGGCAATGATAAATCCGAATACGAGAAAGCCCAATCCTGCCCCTAGAATTCCAGCAGCAAGACCATAGGCGAACGTATCGAACTTCCCTTTTTTTACTGTGGCCATTGTTGCAAATGTTTAAGCGTATGATAAGCTGTTAAATCGTATTGAACCGGAACCGCAGAGACATACATGTTCGCTAATGCGTATTCATCGGTGTCTTCACCTTTGTCGTGATTGTGGAAGGTCCCCGTTAACCAGTAGTAATCTCTTCCACCCGGATCTTTTCTATGTTCGAACCAATCGTCCCAGAAGGCCTCAGCCTGACGACAGAAACGAATACCTTTAATCTCTTCAATGCTTCCTTTCGGAATGTTCACATTCAGACAGAAATTTTGTGGAAGGTGCTCGTCGTTCAGAACATTACGAACGATAATTTCAGCGAAATGCATAGACGCGCTGAAGTCGGCATCTGTAGAGTAATCGAGCAATGAAAAACCAATAGAAGGAATGCCTTCCATAGCACCTTCTAATGCAGCCGACATGGTTCCACTGTAAAGAACATTGGTGGCGGAATTGTTCCCGTGATTCACACCGCTGAGAATAAGCGTTGGCTTCTTTTTAATGATCTGCGAGATTCCGAACTTTACACCATCGGCTGGTGTTCCCGTGCAAGAATAGGCACGAACCCCTTCACCAAAGATGTGTTGTTCGTGAACACGAATAATACCGTTGATGGTTACCGCATGTCCCATGCCGCTTTGCGGCTTGTCGGGAGCTACCACAACTACCTGTCCGAATTTCTTCGCCACTTCCACCAACGAACGAATGCCTTTGGCTGTAATGCCATCGTCGTTCACAACTAAAATCAAAGGTTCTAAATCCATACTGCAAACATAAGCTTGAAAAGTAGCTTCAGTTGCCACAGATTCGTGAATATTTCTTCATCTTTGCCCAAGATTTATAAACATATGAATGCATTCGTAGTAGGTGGTGTCCGCACCGCAATTGGAAGTTTTGGTGGAACACTTGGTCCTGTAAGAGCAGATGATTTGGCAGCCGTTGTGTTGGCCGAATTGATGAAGAAGTTTCCAAGTCTTGATCCGGCTGTTATCTCTGACGTATTCATGGGATGCGCGAATCAGGCGGGTGAAGACAACCGCAACGTTGCGCGTATGGCTGTATTGCTAGCAGGACTTCCGTATACGGTTCCTGCTGAAACCTTAAATCGCTTGTGTGCTTCAGGTATGAGCGCGGTTGCAACTGCGGCGCGTGCTGCACATGCGAATGAGGGTGATGTGTTTATAGCAGGTGGAGTAGAGCACATGACACGCGGACCGTGGGTGATTTCGAAAACCAGTTCGGCTTTTGGAAGAGATGCGCAAATGTTCGACTCTTCATTCGGATGGCGGTTTGTGAATCCGAAAATGAAGGAAATGTATGGCGTAGATGCCATGGGAGAAACGGCAGAGAACTTAGCAGAGATGTTCAAGATATCGCGTGAAGATCAGGACGCTTTCGCACTTTGGTCGCAGCAAAAAGCAGCAGCTTCTCTTGAATTGTTGAAAGAAGAAATTGTTGCGGTGAGTATTCCAATGAAGAAAGGAGATCCCATAGTTTTCAATACAGATGAATTTGCGAAAGCAGGAACAACCATAGAAGGCCTTGCAAAACTACGCGCTTCGTTCAGAAGCAATGGTACTGTTACGGCTGGTAACGCATCTGGATTAAACGACGGAGCAGCGGCGTTATTGATGGCGAGTGAAAACGGTTTGCATGCAAACGGGTTAACTCCGTTGACGCGTGTAGTATCCTCTGCCGTAAGCGGAGTAGAGCCGCGCATCATGGGCATTGGTCCAGTTGAAGCGTCTAAGTTAGCGTTGAAGCGTGCGGGGTTGACGTTGGATCAAATGGATATTTTAGAATTGAATGAAGCCTTCGCCGCGCAGGTTTTGGCGTGCACACGTCAGCTTGGATTGGAAGACAACGACGCGCGCATCAATCCACAAGGGGGAGCCATTGCCTTGGGCCACCCACTTGGAATGAGCGGTGCGCGTTTGGTTCAAACAGCCTCCATGCAGTTGGCGCGTTCAAACAAGAAGTACGCGTTGTGCACCATGTGCATTGGCGTAGGGCAGGGGTATGCAGTGATTTTAGAACGCGTGTAACCATGGCGAATATTTTTGAATTCAACGGATATATTCCTGTCATTCACGAGTCGGCGTTCATTCATCCGAATGCAACGGTAACGGGCAATGTGATCATTGGAAAGAACGTTTACATTGGTCCGGGCGCAGCTATTCGTGGCGACTGGGGACAGATTATTATTTCAGACGGATGCAATGTTCAAGAGAATTGTACCATTCATATGTTTCCTGGAACCACGGTTGTATTGGGTGAAAACGCGCACATTGGTCACGGAGCCATTGTGCACGGCGCGCAGATTGGCGCGAACACGTTGGTGGGAATGAATGCGGTGTTAATGGACGATGTAATTGTGGAAGAAGAGTGCATCATTGGCGCGTTGTGCTTTGTTCCAGCGAAAACGGTTGTGGAAAGAAGAAGTGTTATGGTTGGAAATCCGGCCAAGAAAGTGAAAGAGGTGAGCGATCAGATGCTCGAATGGAAGACGGAAGGAACGGGATGGTATCAGCGTTTGCCAGAGGAATGTCGCAATACCCTGCGCGAGGTTGAACCGCTTCGTGAAATTCCATCCGACCGAAAGGTTCAAGATACGAAGGGCTACGAAGCTTGGCACGAGCGGAAGTCATGAGTTTTCAGTTCAAACAATTTTCGGTCTCGCATGAAGCGTCTTCCATGAAAGTGGGAACAGACGCTGTGTTGTTGGGGGCTTTCATTCAAACAGAAAAACAAGAAAAAATTTTGGAAGTAGGAACCGGGTGTGGCGTTGTTGCGCTTATGTTGGCGCAGAAGGGAAATCGCGTTTTGGCAATCGACATTCACGGGCCATCGGTGGAAGAATCGCAACAGAATTTCAGTAAATCGGTTTTCGCTCCATTGCTCATTGCCGACGAGATTGATTTTTTCAAACTTCAGGCTCCAGTGAAATTCGATCGTATCGTTTCGAATCCACCTTTTTTTCAAAACAGTTTACAAGCTCCCGACGAGGCACGCAACGCTGCGCGCCATGCGTTGAATGATTGGGTGAAACGTTTTTGGGAACGCGCGCACAAGTTAACCGGAAGGGTGAATGTGATTATCCCTGTGGTAGTCGTCGACGAATGGAAACGCGAAAGTGAATTGGCGAATTTTTTCTTAGTAAAGAGGTGCGAAATCTTCTCTCGTCCAGACAAACCCGCCATTCGTTTCATCTTAGAATTTTATCGTATTGAACAGCCGTTGGAAGAAACGTCTCTTGTCCTCATGCATGAAGATGGAACGTGCACGAAGGAGTATTCGGAGTTTGCGGGGGATTACTATCTGTAAGTCTACAGATCAATCAGACTTCGTCTGATCAATTGCTACGCAATCAATCACCGCAGGTGAGTATTATTCCTCAATTTCCAACAGAACACTCAACAACACCTGCAACTCCCTTACCTTATCGGCGTTGTTTTGAGCGATGTAATGGTGACTTAACGCGTTAATGTTACGTGTTACAACATCAGCGTTTGAACACGGTTCGAAGAAACGTGGATCCAAGGGTAAATGTTGACTAGAGATAAACTGTTCTATTTCTTCACGATCGAGGATGGACCCTCCTGCTGCCGGGTTAATGTAAAACAATATTTCATCCGTAGCTGTCTCTCCTTCAGGAAGCAACCATTCAGGCATTTGTTCAACATAACACAACAAGAAATGTCCGGGTAAATTCACACCGTAAATAGGCAAGTCTAAACTACGAGCCAACAGAAGATATAAAGTTCCAATACTCAGAGATGTTCCTGTTTTTGTATTCAAAACATCGAACAACGAATGCGGGGCATTTTGAATTTCCCCCGAAACACTGGTATAACCGCAGAGCTTGAATAAAATGTGATTCATTACATTCACTGTTTCCAGCGCGGTCAATCGGTCGTTTAATTCCAACCAAACATCCTGACGCAGTCTAGAGAACAAATAGGTAATCTCTTCGCTCGGAACATTGCGTTGATAGTACTTATTCAAGATTAACATACCCTCTAACAAATCTTGCT
This sequence comes from uncultured Chryseobacterium sp., assembly GCA_964385405.1. Lineage (GTDB taxonomy): Bacteria > Bacteroidota > Bacteroidia > Flavobacteriales_D > Sanyastnellaceae > CAIZGX01. Next base: position 90,183 of record CAYLOT010000002.1, read on the forward strand.
CACCGTTTTGCCAATCTTTAATAGCAACATAAGTAGTCTTGTATTGGATATTCGCAATGATCTCCGATAAGCGCTGCAGTGCAAGGGGATCTCCATTACCAATAATGAAGTGGTCTTCAAGCGTGTGCAATACTTCTTCGCCCTTCTCAGTAATAGCCTCGCGAACCGTATTGAAGATAACTTCATCCGGATCTTCGAGCAATTGTATCAAAGCGTGAATGTCTGTTCGACTCATGTTGGGTGTTTAATTGACAGAGCCAAATCTATTTTACGCTTTAATCTTTTGGACATATCATTTCACTCTTTATTCACACTGAATTTTTAGTAAGTGCCAACAGTACTGACAGCTTGTCTAATTCCTAAGAGAATCGCTACATTGGAATGGCTGTTGTAATATTGAAGAATGATTTTACCGCAAGACAAACAAAAATTATTAGATGCTATCTTGTGGTCTAGTATTTTTATTTTACTCTTTGTTATCTCATTTTACGGTTCGCATTATTTGAATGTATCTCTCTCAAAGCTGGGTGTTGAACCACGCACATGGAAAGGACTGCTAAATATGCCAACGATGCTTTTTGTTCACGCTTCTCCGGAACACCTTTGGAATAACGTCTTAGCATTCTTCATTTTAACAACCACCATTTTTTTCTTCTATTACGAAATAGCCATCCCCGTTTTTTTAATTATGTGGCTGTTCTCTCCAATTATACTTTTTGTAATTGGAAGGAATAGCGTTCACGTCGGCGCAAGTGTGCTCATTTATGCTGAATTCGCTTTCCTCTTCTTTAGTGGGATATTTAGAAGGAACCTCAATACAAAGCGAATCTCTATGGCAGTGGGTTTTGTATATGGCTACACTGTTTGGTATATGTTTCCCATTGAAGAGCAAGTTTCGTGGGAAGGGCATATTAGCGGATTCCTATGCGGAATTATGCTGGCCTGGTACTTCAGAAAACAAGGCCCGCCAGAGCCCATATACCGCCACGAGGTAGAGCCAGAACTTAGTGATGAAGACCCGTTTTGGTTAGAAAACTATAAAGGGAAACCGCAAAATGAGAGCTTATCAGATTTGAATAGTGAATAAGTTCATCTCCGATCCCTAATTTATTTCGAATCGGACTGCTTTATATTTGTCAGGAAAACTAGAATCAAGACAACACATGAAATTCATTGTCAACAGCATTGGCCTTTTAAAACAATTGCAATTGTTAAACGGAGTATTGAACTCTAACAATACCCTTCCTATTCTCGATAACTTCTTGTTTGAAATGAAGCAAGACGAACTTACGCTTTCAGCGTCTGACTTGGAAACAAGCATGACCACGCGTATGGCTATTCAGTGTAAGGAAGAGGGAATGATTGCCGTACCAGCGAAATTGTTACTCGATATCTTGAAGAGTCTACCAGACCAACCGTTGACTTTCGATGTTGATGGGAAAACATTCGGAATTGAAATCACAAGCGACAACGGGAAATATAAACTAACCGGACAAAACGGCGATGAGTTTCCAAAGGCCCCGGCCATGGGTGCTTCAAAGGCACTTCTCATTGGTGCAGATGTTCTGAACCGTGCAATTTCTAAGACTTTGTTCGCTGCAGGTAACGACGATATGCGCCCGATTATGTCAGGTGTATTCTTCGAAATTGAACCCGATAGCGTTCGTTTCGTTGCAACAGATGCGCACAAATTGGTTCGCATGACACGCTCCGATATCGGAGGTGAATCGGCGGCATTCATTGTTCCGCGCAAACCTTTGAACCTGTTAAAAGGAGCGTTGTCTTCAATTAAGTCTGAAGTGAATTTGCAATACACCGACAACAATGCCATGTTCACGTTCGAAAACGTAACATTGATGTGTCGCTTAATTGAAGGGAAATACCCAAACTACGAAGCAGTAATTCCGAAAGAGAATCCATTCAAATTGACCATTGATCGTTTAGATTTCTTGAATTCAATCAAGCGTGTGAGCATCTTCGCGAACCGCTCTACCAATCAGGTGCGATTGAAATTAACAGGAAGTGAAATTCAATTGTCTGCGGAAGACTTAGACTTCGCAAACGAAGCACACGAACAGTTGGCTTGTACTTTCGTTGGAGATAACATGGAAATTGGTTTCAACTCGCGCTTCTTGCAAGACATGTTGAATAACCTAGATGCAAATAACGTTCATGTGGAAATGAGCGCTCCAAACAGAGCAGGTATCATTACTGAAGTTGAAAAGTCATTCGACAACGAAGACATCTTAATGTTGGTTATGCCAGTTATGTTGAACGGATAAAATTATTCAAATAAGTTTAGACAAACGCCCGATTTCGGGCGTTTGTCGTATCTAAACTTTTTTAAACTAAATTTAATACAATGGTCACAAAAGAAGAAATAGTAAAAGATTGGCTACCCCGGTATACGGGAACACCATTGGAAGCATTCGGAGAGTACATTTTGTTAGTGAACTTCCACAAATACCTCGATATTTTTTCGAAAGAAAACAATGCGCCCATAATTGGCGAAGATAAACCCATGCAAACGGTAACCGCCAACAACATTACCCTCATAAACTTCGGTATGGGAAGCGCTATGTGTGCTACTATCATGGATTTACTCTCGGCCATTCAGCCCAAGGCGGTTTTGTTTTTAGGGAAGTGTGGAGGCCTGAAAAAAACAAAAATCGGAGATTTGATACTTCCGATAGCCGCTATTCGGGGGGAAGGTACAAGCAACGAATACATGCCACCTGAGGTACCTGCTCTTCCTTCGTTCAGGTTACAAATGGCTGTTTCAGCTGCGATTCGGGCGCATGAATGTGACTATTGGACAGGCTCTGTTTACAGCACCAACAGAAGAGTTTGGGAGCACGACGAGAAATTCAAACAGTATTTAACAGACATTAAGTCAACGGCCATTGATATGGAAACGGCTACTTTGTTTACCGTAGGTTTTGCAAATAAAATTCCGCGAGGTGCATTGTTGTTGGTGTCCGACAATCCTATGGTTCCTGAAGGAGTGAAGACTTCCAAAAGCGATGAGAATGTGACCGTGAATTACGTTGCGCTTCAACTTTCAATAGGTATTCAAGCCTTGAATGAATTACGAGATTCAGGTGAATCTGTTAAACACATGCGCTTCGAATAAAGTTAAACCAACCCAGCAATCATGAGTGTCCCCATAATGAATAGGAACACCATGACCGTTTTTCGAATCCATTCGATACTGGTTTTCTTAAGGAATTTATTCCCAATTAGTGCACCGCTCATGCCGCCCAAAAGCGCAACAGCCATAGGTAAATAAATTTCATGTTGAAGGAATAGCTGGAAAGAAGCGGCATAGGTAAATATGCGCACGGTATCCACAATGAAAGCCAATGCTGCACGCGTTCCAATGAAAACTTGCTTGTCTTCAAAATGATTCATGAGGAACGCACTTCGAATAGCTCCTTGCTGTCCGCTTAACCCGCCGAAGAATCCACTAAACATTCCGCCAAGCCACAGTATACGCTGTGCTTTATTCACACGAACCAGGGCATTCGAATATTCCATGGCAGCTAGAAGTATGAGAACTAATCCCATGACCACTCCAAGGAAGGTTGTGTTCGTTTCAATGATCCAGAATTTTACATGCAAGGGTTGTTGCAAATGCGCTAAGTAGTTCAGCGCTTCAGCACCAAGGAATGCTCCGACAGCGGATGGGATTCCGAATTGGATAACAGTTTTCCAATGCGCATGTCTTCCAACTAAAGTCAATTTGAATACATTGTTTAAGAAGTGCACAATGGCCGTTGCGAATACTGCCGTTTGCAGATCAAAAAACAACGCCATTACAGGAAGAAGCATAGTTCCGAATCCAAATCCACTAAAGAAGCTCAGTCCAGAGCCGAGTGTTGCCACAAGTAATATGAAAACGTATTCCATTCCACAAAAATAATGTTCATCGTGTGCATATTTTTTCTTTTCTTTGAGGTGCTCATGAACGCCAAGAACAACGCCCAACTTCAATATAAAAATCGATTAAGAGATCGACAGGCATCTTTTCAATCGGAAGAGTTGGTTCGCGGAATTTTGGCGCATGACCGGTTGGCGTTGGCCTCAGCTTTAACATTACTGGAAAGCAACAAAGCCGAGCATATGCAACTCATGGACGAAGTCATCGAACAGATTCTTCCGCATACAGGAAACTCTTTACGCATTGGAATTACTGGAGTTCCTGGGGTGGGTAAATCCACCTTTATTGAAGCGCTTGCGCGCGAGGTTTTTCAAAATGAAGAAAATAAATTAGCCGTACTTTCAATAGATCCTTCAAGTCCCATTTCTAAAGGGAGCATTCTGGGCGACAAAACACGCATGAACGAATTGTCGTTGCATCCGAATGCGTTTGTTCGCCCCTCACCGTCGAGTTCACACCTCGGCGGCGTGAACAGAAGCACACGTGAGAGTATCTTGCTTTGCGAAGCCGCCGGATACAACCTTGTGTTGGTCGAGACGGTAGGAGTGGGGCAGAGCGAAACGGCTGTGCACGCCATGACCGATTTCTTTTTGCTACTCATGTTGGCTGGCGCTGGAGATCAGTTGCAAGGCATTAAGCGCGGCATCATGGAATTGACAGACGCTATGGTTATTACCAAGGCAGATGGAGGAAATGAGTTGAAGGCAGATCGAGCCAAGGGCGAATACACTTCCGCTTTGCATTTATTTCCGCAACGCGAAAACAATTGGATGCCACAGGTTTTTACGACATCGTCAATTGAGGCGAGGGGAATTGATTCTGTTTGGAAGGAAATAGACAAATTCAATCGTTGGAGTATTTCAAACGGATGGAAGGAAGAGAATCGAAAGCGTCAATTAATCAGCAGTTTCGAGGAGCAGATTCAGAATGTACTTTTGCATCAATTTCAAAACAAACCGAACTTCAGAGAGAAGTACGAAGCAACATTGAATCGCGTGGTCTCAAAAGAATTATCTGCTCATCGCGCAGCGGAAAGTTTTATTGCTTTGTTCTTGACAGCGTGATTAATTTAGCGCCATGAACGATATCCCAGGTAAAGTATTAATTCCGGTTGCATTCTTAGCTTGTACGCTCTTCAACAGCTACTTTTACGTTTCGAAGTTTTTAAGTGAAACAAGCACGTTTTGGCTGAATGCTTATGCTGAAATCAGGGCACATTGGGCTTTATTCATGTTCTTGAATTTCTTGGGTGTTGCATCCATTACGGTAGATCACATCGTGAAATACGATAAAATTAAAAAGCCAAAGCGCACTATTCTTTCATTTTACACTGTGGTATTATTGGTAGCTTTCTTCACTCAGATTGTATGGGGAATGCTCGATATCTACATTACCGGAGAAATCAACTAACTGTATTTCTTTCGGAGGTCAATTTTTATTTGCATGCGTTCAAGCGCAAGCCCGAGTAATTGAGCCGCTGCTTCTGCTGGAATATGCGAAGTAACGTTATTGGCAATTGTACTTTCAGTAATGTCTGCTGTGTACAAAAATCTTCTCAAATTGGAAGGAGCCAATTTCAACTGTACTTGAAAGAAGTTAAAAAGGTAGTCGTATCCGTCCTCGAATCCTGGTACATCGCTCAACTGATATCCCGCTAATGTCAGGTCTTTCAGCATTTGAAGAAATACATCTTCCGTTATTTGTTTGGAAGGAAGATTCACGACTCGCGCTCTAAGAGATAGGAGGCTAGATGACGCAGCGCCAATTTCTTTTCTTCAGGAACAGCAATAGCATTCAAGTGATTCAACGCGCTTGTGTAGTAGGCTTCGCTCTTTGCCAAGGTCACTTCATCTGCTTTCGACTTAGAAAAGAGATGAAGTGTAGAATTGATTTTTGCATTTGGATTTTTAGAGTTGCCATGCAAAGATTTCAATTCAGCTCGAATGTCTTCATCGGTGTGGTTGGCGGTGTGCAAATACAAATATGTTTTCTTGTCGGAAAGAATATCTCCGCCCACTTGTTTTCCAAATTTTTCAGGATCGCCATAAGCGTCTAAATAGTCGTCGCGAAGTTGGAACGAAAGCCCAAGGTGCTCTCCGAACAATCTCAAATGTTCTTGGTCTTCAGCAGAGGCATTGGCAGCAATGGCACCGAGTCTCAGCGCACATCCTAACAATACCGCAGTTTTTAAACGGATCATTTCAAGATATTCATCTAGACTTACATCTTCTCGCTTTTCAAAGTCCATGTCCATCTGCTGACCAACACACACTTCCCAAGCTGTCTGATTGAAGCAACGGAACAATTCCACAAACTTATCCTCCTGATTTTTTAGAAGTAGTTCGTAAGACTGTATCATCATGCCATCTCCGCTTAAAACTGCGGCATTCACATTCCACTTTTCATGAACAGTCTGCTTTCCGCGACGAAGAGGAGCGTTATCCATAATATCGTCGTGCATGAGAGTGAAATTGTGAAATACTTCCACAGCGAGTGCTTGAGATAAGACGTCTTCTGCCTTTCCGTTGAAAAGTTCATGACCCATTAAGGTCAATACTGGACGAATACGTTTTCCTCCAAGAGTCAATAAATAATGAATTGGATCAACAAGGTTTTTGGACTCTAGAGGTATCTCCCACTTACCAAGCGATTGTTCTATGGATTGAATGTGATGTTCGAAGTTCATGATTCATAAAGACAATTGCTGTCCTGTTTTGTTTAAAAGGGCTTTAAGCTTCAAAGATAAGCGTACTATTTTTTTGTTGGTTCTTGAGCTTCTGAATTATCTCGTCGAAAATTTTCATGGAATGAGGAGACTATTCATCAAAATGTTATTATTTGTTACAAATTTCGTGTGTACGCTGAAGAATTCTGCACGGATTGTCGTTAAGTGTTTGTTTTTCGTTCAACTTTTATTTTCAGAAAATCGAAAGCTTAATTCAAATGTAGAACGTGATTCACGGGGTTGTTTTAGACTATAATTGAATTTCTTTAAAGAAAGTTTGGAGTTTAGTAGGTTCGTACCTCCGTTATACAAAGTATCAATAACGCGGTAGGTAGTAGTTTAAGTTTGGTTTTTCTTTATACTGATTTTAATTTTTTTTTTTTTTTTTTTTTTGAAAAAAAAATCAACAAATCGGTCTTAAAGTAATGAAAAAGAATGTATTTCATTTTCTAAATTGTTAGAATTTTTTTTCACATCTTTAGATGTGCTGAATGTACAAGTAACGAGAGAATTGATCATTCATATTGTTTGATTTATTTTTAATGTCCGTTGGTTTTCAACTCGTTTTTCAAAATGAATTTATCTGTATATTTGTTACATTAAATACTCAAATCGATACCTATATGTACAACGAACAAATTGAAAACCTCATCAATATGGCTTTGGCCGACGGTGAGTTAACAGAGAAAGAAAAGCAAATTTTATTCAAGAAAGCGGAAGCCGCTGGTATTGATTTGGATGAATTTGAAATGGTGTTAGATGCTCGTCTCTATGAAAGACAGAAATTGCAGAATATAGAAAATGCCACTTTGGCTTCAACGAACGCAGCGGCTCCAAAGTCAGAAAAATTTGGCGACATCAAGAAATGTCCTGCTTGCGGGGCGATGGTCCAATCATTTCAAACGAGATGTTCAGATTGCAGTCATGAGTTTAGCAATATTGGAGCAAATGTTTCGATTGGTAAATTGTTCGAAATGCTCAATGCCTGCGAAAACGAGCGGAAGGAGGAGTCTTCTACCTCTATTAGCAGTGCATTTGGCAAATTGATGATGGAAGGGCTTCAAACTGGAGACAAGGTTTTAGAAAAGAAGAAGGCAATTATTTCGGGTTTTCCAGTTCCGAACACCAAAGATGATATATTAGAGTTTTTATCCACGGCAATTCCAAATGCCAAAACAAAAGGAAATTTCTTAACTAGGCAGCAGCCAGAGAATAAGTCACACAATGATTTAGCACCAACTTGGCATTCGAAGTGTGAGCAAATAATTATGAAGGCAAAGTTCTCGATGAAAGATGATAAGAAAACGCTTGAGGAGATTATGCATTACGGAAAAGAGCTCGGAATTAAATAGAATTAACAAAAAAATAAAACATTAAGTATGGGACTTTTTGGAAGTAAGTCAGAAGGCGGAATGATGGATGTCATTCGCTGTGACGAACAAGAATATTTAGTTTGGAAATGGAGACCTTCGGGAGCTGCAAATTCAACAAATAAAGAAAATGCGATTCGCTACGGTAGCAGTCTACGAGTAAAAGATGGTGAGTTGGCTGTCTTCGTTTACAAGCAGAAGGATGGTGCTATGCAGGATTATATTGTTGGTCCGTACGATCAAACAATTAAAACTGCGAACTTCCCCGTTCTTTCGAGTATAGTCGGCGCCGCATTCGGAGGAGCTTCACCTTTTCAGGCCGAAATTTACTTTATAAACCTAGCAGGGAATGTTCCGATTAAGTTCGGGGTGCCTTACTTTAATATCACAGACAGTCGTTTGCCTGATTTTCCTGTGCCGATGTCTGTTAGAGGTCAGATAATTTTCAATATTACTGATTACAAGCTATTCATCAAGAATACTCGCCTTATCAATTTTGAATTAGACGACTTTAAAAATTTGATAAAGTCAGCTGTTACAAGCAGCGTTAAGACAGGAGTAATGGGAATAAACAGAACCAATCCATTGAATTTGGTTCAAATTGAAGAAAACCTCGACTTCATCAATGAAACTTTAAAAGCTAAGTTGAAAGATGTATTCTCTGAAGACTTTGGTGTGAATCTCAAGCGCTTCGATATAGATTCTTTGGAACTCGATCAAGAGAGTGAAGGTTTCAAAAAACTATTAAAAGTCACTCGCGAGCAGCAGGAGAAAACCATAGTGGCTCAAACCGATGTGAATATCAAGAATTTGAATGACATGCAGAACATTAACGCTGTGAATATGGAAGAGACTCTCCGTATTCAGCGTGAGGAAGCTCAGCGTGCTCAAAAACTTCAAACTGAAACTAACTTCATTGGTGCACACGGCCTGAATCAACAAACCGATGTCTTAAAAACCGCTGCCGCCAATCTCGGAAACATGGGGGCTATAGGCGGAGGGGGAGGAATGAATCCTGCCGGAGTCATGACCGGAATGATGATGGGCGGAGCAATGGGAACGCAAATGGCTGGCATGATGAACAACATGGGACAGCAAATACAGAACCAACAGAATGTTCCACCACCGCCTCCACAAATTCAATACAATGTAGCTGTAAACGGACAAACCATGGGGCCATTTAACATGCAGCAATTGCAGCAAATGGTTCAAAGCGGACAGCTGACAACAACGACTCATGTTTGGAAGCAAGGAATGGCCGGCTGGGAAGCGGCAGGAAGCGTAAATGAACTGTCAAGTTTATTTGGATCAATGCCACCACCACCTCCACCACCAATGCCTTAATCTTGAATCGATTATTATAAAATACAATGGCGGAATCCGAAAAGCCGTACGAGTAGGAGAAACATAAAAAAAATAGAAAAATGAGTTTTTTATCGAACCTAATGGGTAATGCAACGGAATTGAATCCTGCAGAATTGCAATCAGAATTTGCAAATGTTTTGTTTGACGGAGAAAATATTGAAGCTGCATTCAAAATCTTTAGAGATAAATGGGTATTCACAAACAAGCGTTTAATCATGCAAGACGTGCAAGGTATGACTGGTTCTAAAAAAGAGTACCACTCCGTGCCTTACAAATCAATTACGCACTTCTTAGTAGAAACTGCCGGATCATTCGACGCAGATTGTGAAATTGAAATTTGGGTTTCTGGTTCTCCAACATCTTTAAAGAAAGAGCTTAAAAAAGGAATCGATGTTATAGGACTTCAAAAAACCTTGGCATCTTATATCTGTAAATAATTTAGATTATGAACGACGATAGCTTTTTTTCAATGAATCGATTGGTAGAGTTCGGTATGAGTATGGCCGTTGCACAGCAAATGGTTAATACGATGAATTCGGCAATGGAAAATATGAAGATGAGTGGAGTTTCCCAACCGTTTAATGCTCCCGTTGCTCCTATGTATTATGCCGTGCTCGACGGAAATCCGGCGGGCCCGTTTTCTGAAAAGGAGTTCTCTCGTTTAATAACTGAAAAGAAAATTGTTAAAGATACTTACGTCTGGAAACCTGGAATGGCTGGTTGGCAATTTGCTGAAAAGCTTCCAGAAGTTTTGAAATTGGTCGCTTTAACACCACCACCTTTCTCACCAAGTAATTAATATTTTTTTTATGAAAACTCAAGTGAAATTTTTCCAGTTAATCGTTGCAATTGCTCTAAGTGCATTGATAAGTTTTGGATTCTATTCTATGGACATTGAAAGTAATAAGTTACTTATAACAATTGGTGGTTTTGTGTTTTTTGCAATAACACTCGGTTGCACAATTGGAATTCGATTTGAAACAGCCGGTGTATCTACCAATGTAAGAGTTTTGTCTTCCATTTTCTTTGTAATTGTACTTGTAAGTCATTTTGTTTTTTCTGTTTTTAGTTCGTCGGTACCACTTTACGTTATAGTAAATGGGATTGTGATTTTGGTGTATGCATTAATTGTGAATGGATTGACCAAAGCAGCCAGCTAATAATAGAAATGTAAATTATCGAAAGAGCTCGGAAACTTCCGAGCTCTTTTTTTATTGGAGTCGCAGCAATCGTTCTTACTTTTATTCAAGTCATTATGAATTTCGACTTGGTTAAATCGCATGGTAGAAAAAGCAATTAATATTTATAAAGTTATTTTAGCATTTGCTCTCATCATTCTGTTTGGGACAATAGGTTCAATTCTGCGAGTTATTTCTCTCGGTATGCTAACGAATTTCAATCGATCCTTTGTTATTCCTACATTCTGCAAACTCACTCTTGCGGCATTGGGTATTCGAATTGATAATCGCGTACAACTTCCAAAAATAGATACCCCTCATTTCTTTACATTCAATCACAATTCGTATTTAGATGGATTTGTCTTGATGAGTCTTGGTCTCAAAAACACTAGGATTTTGATGAGTGAGAAGATGTTGGTTTTCGTACCTGTAATTCTGATTTCATTTTCTATTGGACTATTGTACATCCCGCAAAAGAAGAATAAAGAGCGTCGAATGGATTGTTTTTATCGCGTAGAGCAAAGAATTGAAAGAGAGCGAATAAGCATTATGGGCTCTTCAGAGGGAGTGCATAGATATGGAGAACGAATAGCAAAGTTTAATCGAGGCGTTTATCATATGGCTTTGATTTCTGAAATGCCCGTCGTTCCATTGTTTATTTATACGCCGGTTGAATCGAATCCATATGCGAACTTTCGGCCTTTCAAAAGTGGAACTTTGGTAATTGAGTCATTGGGTGTTATTCAAACAAAAGATTGGCAACTCGAGAATTTGGATGCTCACATCAGTGATGTGCGGAAACTTTATGTTAAGCGCTTCAACGAGTATTACAACATGAACACGATTTAATTTTATCGAATGAAAACGAGTGAAATCTTCTCAAGGGCGAGCGCAATAGCTGCTGAACCGCTCAAGGAAATAGACAGCTTCAAGTTGAACGAAGTCTTCGACGAATTGAGAAGAAGAACTCCGAGATCTTTTCAATTAACCGAAAGGGCGAAGCACGTTTTGCCAAATGGTTCTCAACATACCTTGCCGCTATCAAATCCTTATCCGTTCTTCATGAATAAGGGAACCGGAAGTCGTTTACAAGATGTAGACGGAAATGAATATGTAGATTATATTCTAAGTGGGGGTGCTATAATTCTTGGGCACAACGACGAAGGTTTGACCAACACCATTCAAGATTTACTTCAGAACAAAACAAATTTTCACGGTCATTTCGATGAGCTTGAAATTGAAGCGGCGGAGAAGGTCATTGACTTTTTTCCTTCGATTGAAAAAGTGAGATTTACTTCGAGCGGAAGTGAAGCCAATTCTGGAGCCATTAAGATTGCACGCGCCGTTACAGGGAAGAAGAAGCTCATTAAATTTCTTGGGCATTATCACGGATGGGCTAGTGAATACCTCATGGACGTTGAGGTTCCGGGGTCTGGGAAATTCGTAACGAATGGAATTCCAGACGAGCATATGGATCAAACAGTTTTGGTTCCTCCAAACGATTTGAATGCGTTGGAAGAAGCCTTCAAGGCGAACGAACATTCGGGTGGAATAGCCGCAGTTATTATCGAGCCTTATGGCGCAGAATCAGGTCTTGTGCCCATTGATGAAGACTTTAATGCACAAGCAATAGCATTGACTCATAAATATGGAGCGTTGTATATTTTCGATGAAGTGGTAACCGGATTTCGTTTAGGAAAAGGCGGTGCGCAACAGCGTTTGAATGTAACTCCAGATTTAACCACACTCGGAAAGGGGCTCATGAATGGATTTCCTTCTTGCGGGGCCATTGGTGGAAGAAAAGAACTTATGGATGCCGCCAACATTAGCATTCCATATGCTCATCCATATACCTATATAGCAGGAACGCTCTCGGGTAATACGCTGTCAATGGCCGCTTGTAATTATGTGGTGAACAGGCTTGCCACAACCAATCTGCTTGAGCATGCTGAAGCAACTGCGAGTGATTTAACCAAGAAGCTGAATGCGCTATTTGCCTCATACGATTCAGACTTCTTTGCATACAACTATGGAAACATACTTCGTGTTGAATTAACGGCGCCGCATGCCGTTCCGCTCACTTCAGCAGAGGCCTTGAACGAAGTGGTTCAACGCAGAAAAATATTGTCGAGCTATTCAGCAATAGTTTCTTCTGCTGGGGTGCTTTCTCGTAATGGACGAGATTTTGTGAGTTGTGCGCAAACAGTTGAAGACAACGATAAGTATGTAATGGCTTATGAAAAATTATTGAATTCATTTGTGAAATGAAGCAGCGTATTTTAATCACGGGTATTTCAAAGGGAATAGGAAGAGCCATAGCAGAGGACCTAAATAGAAAGGGCTTTGAAGTTTATGGGACTTCAAGGAATGTTGAAAAAATTCAAGACAAGATTGAAGGGGTTCACTACCGCGAATTGAATTTGAGTAGTGAAGAATCCATAGTAGCCTGTTTTGAAAGTCTTCCAGAGATGGATGTCCTGATTAACAATGCAGGTCAAAGTCAGATGGGGCCGGCAGAGAATATTTCGAATGATAAGGTTCGAGAAATTTTCGAAGTGAATTTCTTTGGAACAATTCTCTTGGCAAAGAAGTTTGCGCAGCGAATGCGCGAAAGAGGAGCGGGGAGAATCATTAATATTGGAACGTTGTCAGGCTCTTTCGCAATGCCATTTCAATCGACTTATGGATCTTCCAAAATAGCTTTAACAACTTGGTCGCTTTGTTTGCGAAAGGAAATGAAGCCCTTCGGTGTGCACATCACGATGGTTGAACCATTTTACATCAACAGTGGTATTCAATTGGAATTCATTTGTCCAGAAGGCTCAGCTTACAAAGCAACTGCAGATCACGTCTATCGCAGAAGAAACGAAAAGATGAATTCGGCTGTGAGTCCGGAAGAGTTGGTTCAAACCATTAATAAAATCATTAGCACGAAAAAACCGAAGGGGATTTATGTTTCAGAGAGGAGGGGAAGGATGTTCCGATTTATCAAGCGTTTCCTTCCCGATTCAACAGTAGAAAAATTAACCTTGAAATCCTTGGGGTTGAAATGCTAAATCAAATCGAAAAAATGAAATTTCAGATAAAGAAATATACGCTTGGATGCAGGTGTATAGGGCTTAGCGGAATGGTCCTGCCTAAGTCCACTCACAGAAATTTCATTGAACAACAATTCTGTTCTCGTTGAAATTCCAGACTTCACCAGAGGCAGTTGGAACAAACTCAAGAAAGTCGAATTCGCGAAATAAGAATAAAGAAAAAGCCTCGATTTCTCGAGACTTTTTTTTGTGGACCCGGCGGGGTTCGAACCCGCGTCCAAACAAGGAATCAAAGAGGTTTCTACATGCTTAGTTATTTGTTGGTTTTCGACAAGAACCAGGAAAATAACATCCAAGTTCTGGCTTATCCTGTGTGTTTAACCTCCGACTACAGAATTTGTCTTTGGCGATCTCCCTTTGATGAAGCCTCATTACCAACTACCAGGAGCGGGGTCGTTGGCGAGACTTACTTGTCTAACTCCTTGAGCTAGATTAAGCGTAATCACATCCTGTGATTAGGCAGCAAGTGCGTATGAATTGTTGTCAGTTATGACTGATACCCCGAGATTAAAGAGCGAGAATACCAAGCGCTCTGCATGCTTGCTAGTTGCTTCTTCTTGCTGTCAAATCCAAGGTCGGGCCCTAAACTGTAGCACAGAATTGCACTGCAAAATTAGTCTATTTGAAAGGCGATTGCAAGGAACTTGCAACTTATCTTCGCAAACCCATTTTCAATTCAATGACGACAATTAAAATTGGTATTATTCAAGAAAGGAAATCACCACCCGATTTCAGAGTGCCACTGACTCCAGCTCAATGCAAGCTGGTCATGGATCAATTTCCTCAGATTGAAATAATTGTGGAATCAAGCCCGCACCGCTGCTTTGCAGATAAAGAATACATTGAGCAAGGAGTTTCAATTCACTCAGATGTGTCACACTGTGATGTTTTGTTTGGTGTGAAGGAAGTTCCTGTTGACGCTCTTATTCCAAGTAAAAAATATTTCTTCTTTTCTCATACACTGAAGAAGCAGCCGTACAATGCAAAGCTCCTTGCTGCTATTTTAGATAAGAAGATTTCGTTGGTAGATTACGAAGCTCTGAAGGGAGCCGACGGAAAACGAATCATCGGTTTCGGAAGATACGCAGGCATTGTAGGGGTGTATGAAGGAGTAAGAACATTCGGATTGAAGCACAACCGCTTCAACATTCCTTCACCAATCACGCTGAGTGGAAGGGCGGAGTTTGATGCCATTTTAAAAAGTGCCGATCTTGGAAACGTACGCGCCGTTCTTTCCGGATGGGGTAGAGTAGGGAACGGAGCGCAAGAAATGATGGACCTGCTTAATCTAAAAAGAGTTTCTCCTCAAGAGTTCCTTCAAAACCCAAATGAGATTGGTGTTTACACGCACATAGACACTCCCGAGATGTATGCGCGAATCGACGGAACACCTTTCCATAAATCAGACTTTTATTCAAACCCCCATTTGTATGCGAGTACTTTAGGAGAATACGTGAAGCACGCAGACATATACTTCGCTTGCCACTTGTGGAACGCGAAAAACCCAATTTTACTCGACCAGTCTTTCTTTCAACAAAACACGCGATGCAAAGTAGTTGCCGACGTATCGTGCGATTTGAATGGTCCCATTGCCTGTACCATTAAAGCAAGCAAAGTGAGCGATTCAGTTTTCGGATACGATCCAATAACCGGATTGGAAGTTGACTTTCGAAATGAAAATGCTGTCGCAGTCATGTCAATCGACAACCTTCCTTGTGAACTTCCAAAAGATGCAAGTGAAGATTTCGGAAATGAAATCATGAATAGCATATTACCCGCATTGGTGAATAACGATGCCGAAGGCATTTTGTGGAAGGGGACAGAAACAACTTTTGAAGGAACCCTAACTCCTCATTTCGAATACCTTTCAGATTACGTGGCTACTGCGCGCTAAAGGTGAAGGAAATGGTTCCCGATTGTGCTTTGCTGGAAGAACCGCTGAAGAGCCAACGCAGCGCATAGGCAACCGATTCTGAAGATAGGCAGGCGTCTTTGGAAGAACGTGTTTCGTCCAATTTAGCGTTCACGACTTTTCCCCATTCATCAACGGTAATGTTTATTACTACTGTTCCCGCTCCTTTGCATTTATAAGTAGGCTTAGGTGCCTGCTTAACGCTTCTGCCGCTCAAAGTAAATGTTGCAGTAACAGGACCGGAATAACTGGTGTTTCCACCTTGCTCAGTTGAACTGTTTGAGTTGTTAGAAGAAGTTGAACGTTCGGTAGGATTTGCAAAGCCAGCTGAATGGTCCGTATGATTTGTCAGAAGCTGTTCACTCATCTGCTTCGCGTAATTCATGGCACTTTGTGAGCCTTGAGCTCCCGCATTACCCGTTCGGTTTTCATTCCCGGTGTAATTCACTTCCTCATTCACCCGAGCAGATTCGGTCGATGCAATAAGGTTTCGAACAGCGTCACTCATTTTGGAATTGCCCACATCTTCACCTCCGCCGGCTTCCTCTGGTGGTGCCTCTAACTCAACTTCCATCTCTTGAACAACAGGGACAATAGGCTTCACAATGAGTTTGTCTGGAGTAGAACTAATAAAATATCCGAACAACATCACGAACGCATAGCCAAGCAGGCCAATGATTATTGACGAAGTCCAGGTGTTCGATTGTTTCGGATGAAGTTTTATCATGTTTCAGCAACGAAAATAAGACTTTTATTATTTTCTCTTGCGTTAATTCCATGCTTCACTATATTTGAGTCAAATATTAAGTACTATGAAAAAGTTTATCGCGTTCGTCGCAGTATCGTTCTTCTTCGCAGGAGTAGCGTCTGCCCAAGTTGAGAATACAACTACAACAACTGAAAAGAAAACAGAGTGTGCTAAATCAAAAGAGTGTTGCAGTAAGTCAGCCGCTACTCAAAGCGCTGAAAAGAAAGAGTGTTCTGCTACTAAAACTGAAGGCAAGTCAGAGTGTTGCACCAAGAGCGCAGCAGCCGATGCTAAGAAAGGAAAGAAAAAAGGAAAAGAATGTTGCTCTAAAGATGCTGCTACAAAAGGCGAGCAAAAAGAAGGCTGTAAAGAAGGAGAGAAGAAGGATTGTTGCAAAAAGGCCGGAGATAAATAAAGTTTGAAAAAAACGAAATGTTTAAACCTCGGTATTTCACCGAGGTTTATTTTTGTCATTAAATGAAGTGTTGATATGAGCAATTTTGATGTAATAATCATTGGTGGGGGTGTTGTTGGTGCAGCTGCTATGTACAAGATACAATCTGCCTATCCAGGAAAGCGCATTCTTTTGTTAGAGAAGGAAAAGAGTTTAGCTGATCACCAAACAGGAAATAACAGTGGAGT
The DNA here is from genome assembly GCA_964385405.1 of uncultured Chryseobacterium sp. GTDB lineage: Bacteria > Bacteroidota > Bacteroidia > Flavobacteriales_D > Sanyastnellaceae > CAIZGX01. The sequence goes on from CAYLOT010000002.1 coordinate 107,161, forward strand.
CATTCACTCGGGTATTTATTATAAACCCGGATCAAAGAAAGCAGTTAACTGTGTGAATGGAAGAAGAGAGTTGGTAGCTTTTGCAAAAGAACATGGTATAAAACATGACATATGCGGAAAGCTGATTGTTGCAGTTGAGGAGTCCGAACTTCCATTCTTGAATAAAATTGAAGAACATGGCATCAAGAACGGTATTGAAAATGTTCGTAGAGTTACATCAAAGGAAATAAGTGAGATTGAACCGCATTGTAAAGGTATTGATGGTCTTTTCATTGGATGTACCGGTATAATTGATTTTAGAGGAGCCACTAATAAAATGGCAGAACTTGCAATTAAGGTGAATTCTAGCTCTGAGATACATACTTCGGAGGAGGCTTTGGAGTTCATTCATAATTCAAATTCAACTACCGTTGTTACAAGCAAAGGGAGTTACGAATGTTCTTATTTAATTGTCTGCGGAGGTTTGCAAGCTGATCGTCTAGCAAGAAAAGACGGAGTTAAGTTGAAGGAACAGGTGGTCGGATTTAGAGGAGATTATTATGAGTTAACTGAACAAGCGAAGCACAAAGTAAAAAATCTTATTTATCCTGTCCCGAATCCTGATTTCCCTTTTTTAGGTGTTCACTTTACAAGAATGGTTGACGGCTCTGTGGAGTGCGGTCCGAATGCGGTATTCACTTTCAAAAGAGAAGGGTACGGTAAAACCGATTTTAGCCTGCGCGATACTTGGGATGCGCTCACATACAAGGGGACCTGGAAGTTGTTTTTCTCGAATATCAAATTTGGTATCGACGAATACAGAAGAGCCTTTAGTAAACGGTTGTTTCTTAAAACGTTGCAAAGAATGGTTCCCGATCTTCAAATGGATGATATCAAACCAGGAAGAGCTGGCGTTCGCGCCTTGTTACTTCGTGAAGATGGAGATACGCGTGACGACTTCAGAATAGAATATACAAAAAGGAGCATTCATGTTCTGAATGCTCCTTCTCCTGCAGCAACCGCATGTTTGGCCATTGGTGGAGATATTCTACAAATGGCCGAAGAACACTTTGGTTGGAAGAAATAAATTCTTCTGATTAGGATATTGCGCCACTGCTTAGTGGTAGATCGCGACTCACTTTTCTGAACAGTCCTTGCAATACTTTGCCGGGACCGACTTCAACAACTTCGCTGCAATTGTCTGCAATCATTGCGTTCATGGTTTGGGTCCAACGCACAGGTGCGGTCAATTGAACAATTAAATTCTTTTTAATTTCTTCCGGATCTGAAACGGCCGAAGCAGTAACGTTTTGGTAAACCGGACAGATAGGTGTGTGGAAAGGAGTAGCAGCAATTGCAGCTTCCAATTCTACGCGAGCAGGTTCCATTAGCGGACTGTGAAACGCGCCGCCAACTGGAAGTTTCAATGCGCGCTTTGCACCAGCGGCAAGAAGGGCTGCGCATGCTTTATCAATAGCCTCATTCTCTCCTGATATTACCAATTGCCCAGGACAGTTGTAATTCGCGGCAACCACAACTCCGGGAGTTTCTGCACAAACTTTTTCCACCACTTCATCTTCTAAATTTAAAATGGCGGCCATGGTTGAAGGGTTTGCTTCACAAGCTTTTTGCATTGCCATTGCGCGTGCATAAACCAATTTCAAAGCATCGGCAAACTCAAGTGTTCCATTAGCTACTAGCGCACTGAATTCCCCTAAGCTATGCCCTGCAACCATTGAAGGTTGAAAAGAATCGCCCATTGCTTTCGCCATAGCAACACTGTGCAAGAATATGGCTGGTTGCGTTATATTGGTTTGTTTTAACTCTTCTTCAGTACCATTGAACATGGCGTCGGTTAAACGGAATCCTAAAATTTCATTGGCAGAATCCATTAACTCTTTCGCTACTGCAGAATTTTCATAAAGGTCCTTGCCCATGCCGGGAAATTGAGAACCTTGTCCAGGAAAAACGTAAGCTTTCATTATTGTAGTAAATTTGATACGAAAGTAAGTAAATCTCTTTCGAGCCAAAACCAAGTCATTGGCAATTATTCCCAAAGAAGTATGGATAAATCTATTTACAGGTATCATCGAATAAAACTTGCAAGTTTGCTTTCATTGGCTTTTGTCTTTCTTTTTTTAGCATACTTATTTTCAGGGGCATTTTTCGTACTTAAATACGTAAATCCAAAGCTTATCTATTGGGATGCTGTGCATCAGGTGATATGCTCCAGTGCCTTTTGGTTTTTCTTTGTTGTACAATTGTTGGTATACAAAACAGTTGTAATAGTAATCTTGAACACATTTTATAATGAACGTAAAATGACTCTCATGCAGCAGGAGTTTGTAAATAACGTTACGCATGAGATTAAAACCCCTTTATCTACAATTCTAATGGCCGCTGAAGTGTTGGTAGAGGAAAACATTCATAGCAAACCTTTTCGAAGAGATCAATATATTTCAATTATTCGCAACGAGGGAGATAACCTCCGAGAGCAGTTGGATCGAGTGTTAGATGTCTCTCGTATGTCGGGTGCAGCAGTACATTTAACAAAAGAACGGTTTTCTCCCGAGAGTCAGGCAATTGATGTAATTAAGCGAATGGAATTACAGTTTCGAAATTACAACGCCACATCGGAAGTCATTTGGGAATCTGGAGAGGCGGAAATTTTTTTCGATAAGAAATCGTTCGATCTCATTTTAACCAATTTGATAGATAATGCTTTGAAGTACAACATTGCTGAACCACATGTAGTTATTCGGGGAAAGGTTCTTGAGAATAATCTTGTTATTACAGTTGAAGACAATGGAATTGGTATAGAGGAAATATACCAGAATCAACTCTTTCATCGGTTCTTTCGTGTGCCTTTGGGCGAGAGGCATCATATCAAAGGATTTGGGTTGGGGTTATACCTTGTAAAACAGTTGATGGATGCTCATAAATCTTCTATATTCGTGTCGAGTATTGAAAACGAAGGGACGATAATCACACTGAGAATTCCTCGAGCAAAAACAGACAATGAGTAAGATTCTTTTGGTTGAAGACGATGAAAATTTGGGTTTCGTAATCCAAGACCAATTGACTGTTTTGGGTCATGAGGTCATTCGTTGCAGATCAGCAAGAGAGGGATTACTTGCTCTTGGAAAGGAGATGGTAGATATATGCCTTTTGGATGTCATGATGCCTGTGAAAAGTGGTTTTGCTTTAGCTGAAGATATCAAGAAACTTTTCCCCGAGATGCCGTTTGTTTTTCTGACGGCGAAGCAACAGTTGTCGGATCGACTCAAAGGACTTTCAATCGGTGCCGATGATTATATTACAAAGCCTTTTATTATTCAGGAACTAAATTTAAGGATTCAGAATATCATTCGCAGAACCAGAAAGGATGAGACGAAGAATTTTACAGAACTTTATTCAATAGGCAGCTATTCTTTTGATAACCTAAATAATTACCTTATCTGGCCAAGCGGAATGCGTCAACATCTGACAAAGAAGGAGGCTAGTTTGCTGAAGGCATTTTGTGAGGGAAAGGGAAATGTAATGACTCGTGAAAACTTGGCTAATTTAGTTTGGGGTGAAGAGTCTTATTTTGTTGCTCGAACAATGGATGTATACATTGCGAAGCTCAGGAAATTCTTTGCAGAGGATAGCCGAATTCAGATAATAAATCTTCACGGAGTGGGTTTCCAATTCGTAGTAGAGAGTGAACATTAATAAATAGAGTTATGGAAAAAGATGATCGTGTAAAACGGAAGTTTACCCCGCGCTCTTGGAACGAGTTAAAATCGAACGACAGTTGGAGTATATTTAAGATCCTATCAGAATTTGTTGAAGGTTACGAACGCTTGGCGGCCATTGGTCCGTGCGTTTCTATTTTCGGTTCTGCCCGAACCAAGCCAGACAATAAGTATTATTCAACTGCGAAAGAAATTGCATTCAAGCTAACACAGAAAGGGTATGGCGTTATAACCGGTGGAGGTCCCGGTATAATGGAGGCTGGTAACATCGGAGCGAAAGACGGTCAAGGAGCTAGCGTGGGTTTGAATATTAAACTGCCATTTGAGCAATACCCAAATCCGTATATCGATTACGACAAGAGCATAAACTTCGATTATTTCTTCGTTCGAAAGGTTATGTTTGTAAAGTATAGCCAGGGATTCGTGGTTATGCCTGGAGGATTCGGTACACTCGATGAATTTTTCGAGGCGTTAACACTAATTCAAACATACAAGATAGGTCGCTTTCCAATTATTCTTGTCGGAAAGTCATTTTGGGAAGGATTGGTAGATTGGATTCAAAAAGTCTTACTTGAAACAGAGAACAACATCAACGAGGAGGATATGATGCTCTTCTCTGTAGTAGATACCGCCGATGAAGCCGTTGAGCAAATTGATAAATTCTACTCTGAGTATTTGCTTAAACCGAACTTCTGATGTCATCTTTTTTTGTAGCTATTCTATCTCCTTCAAAACTTATGAACGAAACAGTTCAAGAGTTTAATGGAGAGGCCACCTTACCCTCGTTCACGAAAGAGACAGAGATACTCTGTGCAGAATTGAAAAAGGTTTCGGTAGAGGAGTGGAAACATAAAATGAAGATTACAGACGAACTCGCGTTGAATACACAAGCACGGTTTCGAAAATGGAATAAGAAAGATTTGTCGAAGGGTATTCCTGCGGCTTTGTTGTTCAGCGGAGAAGCATTCAAGTCACTCGATGCTAGAACATTTTCAAAACCAAATTGGAAAACAGCCCAGCAATCGCTCCGAATACTCAGTGGTTTTTATGGTGTTCTGAAGCCAACAGATAATGTTCTTCCTTACCGATTAATGGTTGGTACGCCTTATAAAACAACAGCTGGTAAAACACTCTATTCTTATTGGAGCGAGATTGTGACCAAGAATCTTGAAAGCGAAATTGCTCCCGACGGGTTTTTACTCAATTTGTCTTCAGACGAGTATTTTAAAATCATAGACACCAAGAGGTTCAATCGCAAGATTCTTCATTTCAAATTTTTTCAATTGAAGGGAAAAGAAATGAAAAGCATTCCGACATTTTCTAAACAGGCAAGAGGGAGCATGGCGAGATTCGTTATTGAGTCCAATGCCAACTCTATTGAAACGCTCAAACAATTCAACGAAGAAGGTTATTCCTTCAATGAAAAATTAAGCGATGAGAATACCTTGGTGTTCGTTCGTTAAATCAGAACAAGCCGTTTAATTGAGCTTCAATACCGCTGATGATGGTACCTAAATCTTCCGGATTCTCATGAAAGCGATTGTTGTCGATGTCAATAATCAAAATTTTCCCTTTGTTGTACGTGGTAATCCAAGCTTCATAGCGCTCGTTCAAGCGAGTTAAGTAATCTAAGCGAATAGCTTCTTCATAGTCACGTCCGCGCTTCTGAATGTTTTGAACCAAGGTTGGAACAGAAGCTCTGAGGTAGATTAACAAATCTGGTGGAGTTATAAATTCATCCATTACACCAAATAAATCAGTGTAGTTTTCGAAATCACGCGTAGTCATTAACCCCATTGCATGCAAATTCGGAGCGAAGATGTATGCGTCTTCATAAATAGTGCGGTCTTGCACAATTTTCTTCGACTTCTTCTTTATATCAATCAATTGTCTGAAACGACTTCTTAAGAAGAACACCTGCAAGTTGAAAGACCAACGTTGCATGTCTTTGTAGAAATCGCTTAAATAAGGGTTGTTATCTACTTCTTCGAAATGAGCGGTGTATTTGTAGTGCTTCGCAATTAAAGTTGTGAGCGTAGTTTTTCCTGAACCGATGTTTCCGGCAATAGCTATATGCATAATTCGTTTAGGTAATAATCAGGTTCGAAAGTAGAGAAAAAATGTGGATTTTCGAAGGCTTATTTCTTTAAGTTTTCAAGAATAGGTATTTCTCGTTTCAAGCCCGTGCTTGGCTCGAAATAGAAGGGTTTGTCTTCGCACATCATCCACTCAATTCCTCTCCGCAATTCGTGCGTGTCGAAATAACGAATAACCTCCGGTTTAGGTTGGTTGTTTTCCCAAGAGAAAAGCATGTTTCCCATGCGGAAATAAATACAGTTATTCCATTGATAAACGAAATCCGAGGTCGTGTATCCAGTAATGGTTTCCAGTTGCCCAAACAGAGAGAATATGATGATTCCTTTTTCAGAATCAATGAAATAAACACGCTGTCCATTTTCTATAATTTGTTTGGGTTGAAGAGATGATTTTGAAAGTGGAGAGAGGTAGGCTGATTTACTTTGAATTTCGAATTTTCTATTTGCTCTAATAAGGGTGCTTTCATTGGAGTTGTATAGCCAAATTGCATCGCCTTTAGATCCTCCTACACATGTTATTTGTCCTTGAAAGCGTTCGTTTAAGAAAATAGGGTCTTCTAAAACATTCAACGTGTTGTCTAAAAATACCAGAGAGCCTTGATCTTCAAAAAAAAGAAACGGAACCAACGGATTAGTCAAATCTAATTGAGCAGAAGTTCCATATTGCAACGTACTCAATCTAAAATCCATGTTGAAGTTGGAACTGTGTTTTGTTATGTGGTCTGCATATATTTCATAAGTGTTTCCTAACGCATCGCACTGAATGCGAAGTTGTGCTTGTATGTTGAACACAAGCACAAATAGGTAAACTGAAATTAAAAGGAAAGTTCTCATTTGTTCAATTCAATTAATTCTTCTAACCACACACGATCCGTTGCTAATCTCGGTATTTTGTGCTGGCCGCCTAATTTGTTTTTCTGCTTCAGCCAATCATAAAACACATCTTTCTTTCCCTTGTGAACGATTGGAAATCCCAAATTCATGTTCGTGTTTCGCTTCGCGTCGTAATCTGAATTTTCATCGCGTAAGTTTTCATCTAACAAAAAACAAAAACGATCAAAATCGAAATCAGTATTTTCAAATTCAATAAACCACTCATGCGCTGCGGTTACATTTTCTGTTGGGAATGAAGGTGCAACGGTAAATTCTACTACGTGAATATTCATGTGTGTACAAGTCCTGCGCAATGCGCTTTCTGCGTTTTCTACCATAAGTTCTTCTCCGGTAAGATTAATGAACTGCTTCGTTCGACCAACAATTCGGAACCGAAAAGGGTAGAGGTGGGTGAAGCGAATGGTATCTCCAATGAGATATCTCCAAAGGCCAGTATTGGTTGTAATGACCAGTGCATAAACACGGTTGAGTTCAACTTCCTCAAGAGAAAGCGCGCGAGGTTTTTCATAATTCAATTCTTCAAGCGGAATGAATTCATAATAGACCCCGTAATCCAACATCAATAACATTTCATTGGAATTCAATTGGTCTTGAATTCCGAAGAATCCTTCGCTCGCGTTGTATGTTTCAAAATAATCTGTTGTGCCGTTCGGAAGAATCGCATTGAATTGCTCGCGATATGGAGCGAAGCTAATTCCTCCGTGCATGTACATCTGTAGGTTTGGCCATACCTCATGAATGTGATTGGCCTTTTTTAGTTCTAATATTCTTCGAAGTAGGAGTAAAGTCCAACTAGGAACCCCAGACAGAACTCGAACATCTTCGTTCATGGTGTTCAGCGCCATGGCGTCGAGTTTCTCTTCCCAATTGTCCATAAGAGAAATCTCTCGTTGAGGAACGCGTTTCATTTCCACCCAGAAGGGTAAGTTGGAAATAATTATTCCGCTTAAATCGCCAATGGTGTTTTCTTCTTCTACACTCATCTTTGTGCTTCCTCCAACGATCAATGTTTTTCCTGAAAACAAATCTGCATTTTCACGAAGCTGATAAAATATTGCAAGCAGGTCTTTTCCTCCTTTGTAATGTCCCTCTTCTAAATTCTCATTTGAAATAGGGATGAATTTGCTGCGACTGTTTGTTGTGCCTGAACTTTTAGCGAACCATTTCGTTTTTCCTGGCCACAAGACATTTCCTTCCCCGTGAATCATTCGTTCAATGTAGGGGAAGTGTTCTTCGTAACTACGAATAGGAATGGCCTTACGGAAATCTTGCACCGAATGAATGTGTTCAAACTTGTGTTCTTTTCCAAATGAAGTTAAAGCAGCTTCATCAATGAGTTTTTGTCGAATTTCCTCTTGCACTTCGATTGGATATTGCTTGAACAACTCCATTTGATGAAGTCGCTTTTTAATTACCCAACCGAATACAGTATTGCCCGCCATAGTATTGCTCTTGTTTCAAACAAAAATGCCCTCTAAGATAAACCTAGAGGGCATTGTAGAAAAAAGTTTTTATTAGCGAATCAAGTTCAAGTGTCCTTGAATTTCAAAACGCTCTCCAGTAGATTTCGATACAACGATTGCTGTCCAGTTATAGACTCCTTCAGGGCAGTAATATGCGCCATTGTATGTGTTTCCGGTCCAAGCCGTAGACGGATTGGTTGAGCTGAAGACGATATCACCCCAACGATTAAAGACTTCTAGCTTGAAACGGGTTTCATCGATGTCACTTCCAACCATCATAACCACATCATTCAAACCATCATTGTTCGGCGTGAATGTGTTTGGAAGGTAATATTGGAAAATGTTACGAATGATAATAGACCCCTCAATGAAGTCGGTACATCCGTTAACATCTGTAACAGTCAATCGAACAGGATACTCTCCACCGGTTCCTTGTGGGAAAGTGAAGGTTGGATTTTGCGCTGAAGAATTGCCAAGCGGTGCTCCAATATTGAAAATCCAATCGTATGTCACAATGTTTCCAAGTGACTGATCCGTGAAGTTAATAACGGTGTTGTTCGCGTCAGTAGGCTGTGGATCTGCAATGTAGCCTGCTACCGGAGGATCAAAAGACGTCAGGAAGTTAGGAATACTAGTGCTATAGGTACAGCCAATAGCTGTTACTACTGAGAGAGTCACATCGTAGGTTCCTGGTGTAGCAAAGTTTAAATCAAGTTGATTTTGATTTAATTGGTAAGTACCGTCACTAATTTCCCATGCCATATTTTGATAGGTACTTGGATCGGTAGTGTTAATTAACGTAAGTGTCTCTGGCCAACAGCTTGAAGGATCTGGAGAAGTGAATGTAACCGCTACATCTGGCGCAACATCTACGTTGAAGCACTGCGTAATGGTGTAACCGCAATCATCTACAACTGTTAAACAGGCTTGTCCACTTACTGTTGGATTAATCATTGCGTCCGGAGTATTCGCTACCACAGTTCCGTTGTATGTCCACTCATAAGTAAACGGAGCTTGACCAGAAGCTTGTGTCAATTGATCCAAGTTTAAGTCGCCCATATAGCAAATGGAAGTATCGTTAGCAATGGTCATTGTCGTTGGGCCAGCAAAAGCAATGTTCAGCGTAGAGAACAAAGAGCATGTTCCGAGTGTAACCGTGTATGTGTAATTTCCAGAAGGCATGGTTAACGGATCGAAAATTCCAAATGGTACTACAGCATTACTAGGGTTGGTCCAAACTCCAGTTGTTACTGGTGTTCCTCCCAATTGAGTAAGCATGTCGAATGCAGGGTCTGTTGAGCAAATATTGATCGCGTTATCTATTCCTGGATCACCGACAGGATCAATACTTACGATAACTTGATCTGTGCTGGCACAATCGGGATGTCCAACGGGATAACCAACTAGGGTATAAGTTGTTTGTTGATCCAAAGAACTCATGGTTGGCTGTGGAATATTTGGATTATTCAAATTCGCAGAGGGTGTCCATTCCCAGGTGTATTGTGGGCCACCATTGGTGCAATTCACATCGTACGTCCAAGGTTGGTAAGAACCGCTTGAACAAGCGACTGATCCATCCGAAGTGAATGTAATTGTAATACATCCTGTAGGATTTGTTGCAGTCCAAGACTGTCCTGTAGCATCACCAGTATTCCAAGTGCCAATCTGTGGTGAGGCAGTATTTGGCCCATCATAGACATTGAAGTTTTCAAAAAAGCCTTCCATTTGTCCCGATATAAAATCGAAGGTCATAAACGAAACACCATCATTCTGAACATCCGGACAGAAGGTCCAAGTAAAGTTCTCCCCATTGCCGTAGCAATAATTGAATACCCCTCCATCTTGCGCACAACTCGGAGTCGGAATACCTTGGAAGCCACCTTGAAGGGTTAAGTCCCCACATGAATAAATCTGATCAGGCCCAGCTGTAATGGTCAACGGTTCTGTGAAAGTAATTTGAATGGTAGAGTCGAAAGAACAGCCGAAGTTGTTTACTACGTGGTAAGTGTAATCGTAGGTTCCGGGTCCCGGAGGATCGATGGTTGCAATGTCAGCATCGGGATCAATAACAACGATATTCGGACCGGTCCAATAAGACGAATCCGAATCAATTCCAATGGAAGGAGTGAAGGTTGTAATTCCTGGGAATAAAGCTGGATTGAAGTTAATTCCCCAATAGAAGATGTAACCATTATCAATTGCGAGGTTGTCAGTTACGGTAAAAGTCCACGCACCATTGAGCGGACAACCAACCAAATCGCACATGTTTCCTGCAGCAGAGTATGTTCCCGGTGTTAATGAGTTTCCTGGAGTTGGACCACCAGTCGGAGTAGTTAATCCGGCAGCAGCAGCTTGGCCCCACGTTCCATTGGTGGAAGTAGGTGCCCAATAATAATCTGAACCAACGCCTGGGTTCGTTGAACCGTCATCGATAGCTTCTCCAAGGAAAGTTCCGCCACCTCCGTTGGTTCCCCAAGTTACAAGATCGACCGTTGTTCCGTTTGGACAGGTGATTGAAATTCCAAGGTCGCCCATGTAGCTGTGCTCCATGTTAACCATGATGCTATATAAATCCGCACAGGTAGACAGTGTTGCTCCGGCTTCAAAAAAGTCGAAGTTCAGCGAAGTGGAATATGAAAACCCCGCGCCATCAGCCAAATAGGTTGTACCAGCAACCACCTGAGGAGGCAGTGCTGTCCATTGCGTGCTTTGAGCTGACCCCGTTAAAATAACCTGTTCACCGAAACAAGTCGTTTCAGTAATGTTGTTCAATTCAGGGAAGGTGGGAATCGTTGAAACCAATACCTGCAGTGGGGTAGTGTTTAAACTCTGACATCCGTTGTTATCTTCAACAGTAAGAGTTACAACATATTCACCTGGTTCATTGAATGTATGCGATGTAAGCTGTCCCGATAAACTGTCAATGGTGCCATCGTCGAAATTCCAGAAGTATTGTTCAAGAGTAAAACCGGGTTCTGCGAAAGAGCCGACACCACTGAAGTCAATTTCGTCTCCAATACAAATCGATACAGTTTGTTCTGGCCCATCGGGGGATGGATTGGAAATAACAGAATTCTGAGTTGGAGGGGCACAAGGCGTAGTGCAAGAAATAGCAGCTTCGAACCCAGGCGATGTACTGTTCGCGTTTCCATTATCTGAAAAAACTATGGTCAAACACCCAGAAGGATTATTCACTGTTCCAGTTACTTGAAGCCCTTGTAGTGTATTTCCCGTGTAACTACCCAATTGAGCGGCACTTGTGTTGGGACCGTCGAAAATAGTGAAGTAATCACTGTTGTTAGCATTGGGGGAAGTTTGTAAAGCAAATGCAGAGAAGTCCAATTGAATAACATCACCAGGTGTATCCGGACAGATAGTCATGGTGTAGTTCGCATCAGGGTATGGATTTCCGCCACCCGCATCAAATAAAGATCCTGTGCACGTTGATATAGTTGTAGAACTCATACAGAAGTTCCCAGGTACATTACAATCAAGCTGTGCGAATGCAGTTGAAGAAAAAAGAAAAAGAATAGCTGCGTGTAAGAATTTATTCATTCTTGTGTTTGGTTTGATTTTAGACATCTTTCACAAGGAAATGGTTGCTTCCAAAATTCTGAAATTTAGTCGATGCGAATTTAGCAAAAATAGAGGCAGTGTCAACAAGATTTATATCAAACAAAAGGGCCTTCGAAAAGGCCCTAAAGTTTAGGTATTTGAGGTTTTGGTTAAGGTACAATAGTCAATGTTCCGCTGTAGTAACGAGCATCGTTGCCGTTTTCTCCATAGATTAAAACAATCCAAGGGAATTGTTGTCCCGCAGCGGCTTTTTTTCCGTTCTTCATTTCACCCTTCCACGCTTTTGTTTTGGAAGTTGATTCGAAGATAATGTTTTCGCCATCATAAATGGAAAGCTTGAACTTATTTCCTACTTTTTCCAGAGCGTCGGGCATGAATGCAATGTCATGTTCACTCATTTTTAAAACAGCACCTAAGTTGAAATCAGCATTCACGTGAACTATTTTCACTTGCTCATCCTTACAACCGAAGGCGTTTTGAACCTCTAGAATAACCGGTTGCTTGCCTTTAGAATTATAGATAACACTAGGTGAAACTTCTGTTGACGTTCTGTTTTCGCTGAATTTCCATACGAAGCTTGTCGCATTCACACTCGTATTAACGAACTTGGCAGTAGGCTCGCCTACAGGACTGTTGGTATAAGACCACTCGAAATCGGCTTCAGGCTTCGGGTTTATAGTAATCAAATCACGCATTGCGATGGTCGAGATTTGACCGTCATTTGGATTCGTTACAGAAAGAGATACATCAAAAGTTCCAGATTTCTTAAATATGTGTATTGGGTTCTCTTGATTTGAGAAACTACCGTCGCCAAAATTCCACAAATAACTTCCGTTCTTCGGACTGTTTTTGGCTGTGAAATTAACTTCAGCTCCGGCGCATGCCGTGCGAACACTCGGTTCAATAAGTAGCGATTTGTTTTTGTTCTCCGAACGCTCGGCTACTACAACATCGGTGTTTTGGTCAGAAGCATTGCTTTTGCTGCTCTCTGGGTTTGAGACAGAAGTTGAATTATTGTCCGCAGTAGATATTCCTTCTGCGTTCAGGTTCTTATCAGCACTCGAAGATTTTGATGTAATTACATCCTTATTGAATTCCGAAATTATTCCTGTTAGTCCGTTGGATGCAGAACTATTATCGAGATTAATTTCATTCGGTGAAGAAGTAGTGTTTTCAACTCCAGTTGCATTCGGTGTCGATTGTGCAGTCGTTTTGTTCTCGCTACCTATTACAAGGTATCCGGAAACTCCAACAATCGTTACTACGGCAGCAAACCCGCCCCAAAGTGCTAAGCTACTGAAGAGACGCTTGCGCATAAGTCTGCGACTTACTTGTGTATATTCAGAAGAGCTGTAAGGAATCTCGTAATTTCTATAAGCGTCCTGAATTCCTTGTTCAAATTTATCCAACGGGTTAATGTTCATTCGCCGCGTTAATTTTATTTTTTAATAATATCTTTTTCATGTTCTTCTTGGCCTTGGCGTAGTTACTTTTTGAGGTCCCTAAACTAATGCCTAGTTTCTCACTAATTTCTTGGTGAGAAAAGTTTTCGAAGACATACAAGTTGAAAACTGTACGATAGACAGGTGTCAATTGCTGCATGGCTTCCACAATGTGGTGGGGTTGAAAGTCGTATATGTCTGATTCCTGCTCGTCTTCCTCATCTGCGCTTTCTTCTACAAAGTGCTTCGAATTTTCCAAATCAAGATTTACATGGTGTTTCTTCTTTCGGTATTGGTCAATGGATAAATTCACCATAATACGTCTAATCCATCCCTCTAAAGATCCGTTCCCTTCAAATTTTTCCAAGCTGGAGAAAACTTTTATGAAACCGTCCTGCACCATGTCTTTCGCTTCATCTGTAGAACTTGCATAACGCAAGCAAACAGCCTTCATCTTCCCGTAATACATTTTATAAATAGCATGTTGGCTTCGGCTGTCTCCTTTAAGGCAGCCGTCAATCAGTTCTTGTTGGGAGCGTTCTGTTGACACCAATAATTTGCGTTAAGACGAGATTAATTTCAAGGGTTGCCTCAAAGGGCCTAATCAAATGTAGTTCTTTCTTTTTGTTTTATTGAAGCTATTTCGATTTGTCTCAACTAATTTTGCAAAATGAAAAGGGTCGTAGTAGGGTTGTCTGGCGGTGTAGATTCTGCAGTAACCGCGCACTTGCTTATTGAGCAAGGGTACGAGGTGATTGGCGTGTTTATGCGCAACTGGCACGACGAGTCTGTTGTAATTAACAACGAATGCCCTTGGATTACCGATTCGAACGACGCGATGCTTGTAGCAGAGCACTTAGGAATTCCCTTCCACGTATTAGATCTTAGCGTTGAATACCGCGAGCGCATTGTTGAATACATGTTTCGTGAATACGAGTTGGGAAGAACCCCGAATCCAGATGTCCTCTGCAACAGAGAAATAAAATTCGATGTTTTTTTGAAGGCAGCTGAACAACTCAAGGCCGACTTCGTAGCTACCGGACATTACGTTCGTAAATCTGAAACAACAGAAAGCGGGATTGCTCACTACCATTTGCTATCGGGTGCAGATGGAAACAAGGACCAAAGCTATTTTTTGTGTCAATTGAATCAAGCCCAATTGAGCAAAGCCCTTTTTCCAATTGGAGAATTAACCAAACCGGAAGTAAGAAAAATTGCGGCCGAGTTGCAACTTCCTAACGCAGAGAAAAAAGATTCTCAAGGACTATGCTTCATTGGGAAGGTAAAACTTCCTGTTTTCCTTCAACAACAATTAGCTCCTAAGAAAGGTAGAGTCTTGCGAATAAAAGAGGAATACCTTCCACAGTTGAATGAATTGGTTGAAGAAACTTCAGTGGATCCTCGAGTGCTTTCTCGTCCTCAAGTGTTTTCTCCTGAAATGTGCGACGATGTAGGTGAACACAACGGAGCTCACTATTACACGGTTGGCCAAAGAAGGGGATTGGGTATTGGCGGACAGGCCGTTCCGTTGTTCGTGGTTGCCATTGATGTGGAAAAAAACCTTGTCTATTCTGCTCAAGGCGAGACCCATCCGGCCTTAGCGCGCAGAGGTCTCGCCATTCGAAACGAAGAGGCGCATTGGATTCAAGAGAACCTTAAGCCCGCTCAAGGACATGCTTTAGAGGTTGAATGCCGCATACGTTATCGACAGCCCTTATTCAAAGCTACTGTTTCGGTAGGAAGTGAATTTACATACGTTATTTTTCACGAAACCCAGTATGGGGTTGCGAAAGGACAGTTTGCTGCGTTCTATATTGGCGAAGAGTTAATCGGTAGCGGAGCCATCTTCGAATAGGCACTTTTTCAACATTTCCAAGAATAGGCAACTTTTTTCTTCTCATTAATGTCTGATTTGCAACGAGTCAACATAAATTCGTAACACTAATCCCAAACTATGAAACACATTTTACGTTCTGTTTTTGTTGCTTTACTTTTCGCAGCGGGCTTTGTTGTCAAAGCGCAAATTGATACCACTTGCACCCAAGTGTCATTTTCATTGACCGGCGGTACTTTTGCAGGCGAAGTAAGCTTCAATATTGTAAATTCAGCTGGAGCAACTGTGGCTACGGGCACTCCGACTACCACGCCAACAGGCGTTTGGTGTCTACCCAATGACTGCTACATGGTTCAAATGTGGGATTCTTTCGGAGACGGTTGGAACGGAGCTGCATTGACCGTATCGGTTAGCAATACCGAGTCTTATATTTTCACATTCACGCAAGGAATGAGCGCCCTAGATCATTTCGGCGTAGGGGTAGATTCATGCGGAACAGTAGCAGTTCCTGGTTGCATGGATCCATCTGCTTCAAATTACAATCCGTTGGCTACCGTAAATGTCGGCTGTTCTTATGAAGGTTGCACTGACGTTACTGCAACAAATTACAACGCACAAGCGACGATTGACGATGGATCTTGTACCTATTGCAATGGGGTTGGTAGCATAAACGCTTCTTTGTATATCTGCACGTTTTCAAATGGCGCACAAGTTTCTTTGTCAATTCAAAATTCTGCTGGAGAAACTATCTGGACTTCTCCAACTTTGGGTAATGTAGCAATTTACAACACGAATATTTGTCTTCAAGCGGGAGAGTGTTATACCGCAGTAATGACAAATAGCGCTGGATTAACCGGTTGGTACAATGGGTACTTCTGGATCAACAACGGTCAGGGTCAGGTGATACACACAGGTCTTGCAGACAATCAAACAACACAATCGGTATTATTCAGTTTGGACGGAACATGCGGTGAGGTTTTCGGCTGCACCAATGCTTTGGCTTCAAACTACAACCCTGCTGCAACAATTGATGATGGTTCTTGTATCCTCGCTTATGGTTGCACCGATTCAACGGCTTACAACTTTGATCCGACAGCTGTTGTTGACGATGGTTCATGTTTCACAGGTTGTACTACCGGTAACACAGTAGTCGTTTCTTTCAACCCCGGAATGTTCGCGAATGAATCAATGTACACCATTACAGACGCGTCTGGAGCAATGCTTATGCAAAGCACAGTGAACGTGGCCAATGCAAACAACATGGCCTACGGTTGTCTTACAGATAATTGTTATACCTTGAATATGTTCGATTCTTTCGGAGACGGATGGGATGGCGGTGCTACTTCCGGTATTGTAATCAATGTGAATGGCGCAAATCTGGTGAGTACAGACATGGCAACAGGAAACTACCAATCGATGGTTTTCGGAATCAATACCGAGTGTTCTGTTGATACAGTGCTTTGTTCAACCGATATTGAGCTGATTCCAGATTCTTTGGTTGAAATGGAAAATGCAGTTATGATTTTCTGGAATGAAGATATTACTAACGCTGAAATCGGAGCAGTAATGTGGGACTTTGGAAATGGAATTACTTCGAATGATTTTTACCCAGTTTATTTCTATGATTCAATTGGAACATATACCGTTTGTGTGAATGTGACTTACTTAAACGGTTGTGTGGCTACAGATTGCATAATATTCACAATGGACGCAAACGGTGTATCTGGCCCGGGCGGAGCTCAAATGAACGGATTCTGGTTGAACACAACAGGAACTTATCCGAATGCTGTGAACGAGTTAACTTCTGCACAAACTTCAGTAAGCATGTTCCCAAATCCAACTTACGGAAATGTAGCGGTGAAGGCTTCACAATTGAACCCAAGTGAAAATACAATTGTTCGAATTTATTCAATCGATGGAAAAGAAGTTTATGCAAATAACTTCGGTAACGGAGCGGTTAACAATACTTTCCAATTGAATGTTTCTGAATTGAGCAACGGATATTATTTCTTGTCACTTCAAAATGGCAATCAAATTCAACGTGTTCCATTCGTGAAAGAATAGGTTGATTATTCCCTTACGAAGAAAAGAGCTGTCACATGACAGCTCTTTTTTTTATCTTTACGGAAAAGGAATCCTCCAAATAAAAATAGGTGCTCTATGAATAAGTTTGTTTCTTCAATAATGGTTTTGACTTTTGTAACAATCGCGTTTGTGAGTTGCGATAAATATCAAAAGGGATATGATTGCACTGGAAATATACCAACTTACAACAACGATATTAAAGCCATTTACGATGCGAATTGCGCTACATCGGGTTGTCACAATTCGCAATATCATTCTTCGGGAATAGATTTAAGCACCTACAGTGGAGCGGCGGCAGCAAACAACGACGCCATCTTAGGTTCGGTAGAACACGACGCCGGTTACAGCGCAATGCCTCAGAACGGCACCAAATTAACAGACGTTCAAATCAAGAAAATCTACTGCTGGATGAGGAATAACAAGCCATTGTAGGCCTGTGAATTTCCGAAACGCTTCATTCGTGCGTATCTTTGCCGCATGAGTTATACTATTGTTATTGTTGGAAGGCCGAATGTGGGGAAGTCAACGTTATTTAATCGTCTTACTGAAACTTCAGATGCCATTGTTGAACCAACGGCAGGCGTAACCCGTGACCGCAAGTATGGAACAGGTCAATGGGGAACCAAAGAATTTATTGTTGTAGATACAGGTGGGGTAGTAACGAACAGCGACGATGCCTTCGAACAAGACATTAACAGTCAGGTACGTTTAGCCATTGCCGAAGCAGACAAGATCTTGTTCATGGTAGATGTGAAAGAAGGATTAACCGAGTGGGACGAAGAGATTGCAGATATGTTGCGTCGTGCAAACAAGCCGGTGGTATTGGTTTGTAATAAAGTAGACACTTCCGATAAAGAAATATTAGCCACTGAATTTTACGCGTTAGGTTTTGGAGAAAAGTTGTTCAGCATTAGTGCCAACAACGGGTATGGATCAGGAGATTTGTTAGATGAGTTGCTACAGGATATGCCTGAGAACGATGAGTCAGATTTGCCAGATCTTCCGAAGATTGCCATTGTTGGAAGACCTAACGTAGGCAAGTCTTCGTTGTTGAATACACTTTTGGGAAATGATCGCAGCATTGTTTCCGATGTTGCAGGAACCACCAGAGATGCGGTCCACACGCACTTCAAGGCCTTCAACAAAGAATTGATGTTGATTGATACGGCAGGATTGCGCAAACGCAAACAGATTGAAGACGACATTGAATTCTTCAGTGCCATTCGTACAATCAAGTCTATTCGAAATTCAGATGTGTGCATGTTGCTCATAGATGCAACAGAGGGAATAACCAAGCAAGACTTAACCATTTTTGGTGAAGTAACAGAGGCCAATAAAGGAATTGTCATATTGGTGAATAAATGGGACATGGTGGAAAAAGACCACAAGAGTGCCGATTTAATGACCGAAGAGATTCACAAACGAATTGCACCTTTCACCGATGTGCCTATCATATATACTTCGAACGTAACAAAGCAGCGTATTTTGAAAGCCTTGGAAGCGGCTGTAGAGGTTTATGAAAACCGTTTGCAACATTTCCCAACTTCTAAGCTGAATGATATTATGTTGCCTATTATTCAGGCATATCCTCCGCCCATTGTAAAAGGAAAAGAGGTGAAGATTAAATTCGTTACGCAGCTTCCAACGAAGAGTCCGGCCATTGCGTTTTTCTGCAATACTCCTCAGAACGTCGTGTCGTCTTACCAACGCTTCTTAGAGAACAAACTCCGCGAGAACTTCCGTTTAACGGGGGTTCCGGTGAGGCTGTACTTCCGTCAGAAATAAAGTGCGAAGCACGAGGGTCTTTGACGAAGGTTGCAAGCAACGAGGGCAACTTCGTTGCGAGGGCGAATTGCTTCGCGAGGGTTTTCAACGAGGGCAACTTCGTTGCGAGGGCGAAT
>CAYLOT010000003.1:0-123067 GCA_964385405.1 uncultured Chryseobacterium sp.
CCACGCCTCGCGGCACCAGATCCTAAGTCTGGCGCGGCTACCAATTACGCCACATGCGCATGTTGCGGTGCAAATATACAATGCTTCTTGGAATATGAAAGTTTTTCTCTTCTGGATTAACTTAAATAGATGAAATATTTCGCTTTTTCATTCTATTTATCGCTGAGTTTTTCCGGTCGAATTCATGCGCAATACATACAAGGTGCAAGAATGGCGGCACTTAGCGGAAGTGCAATCGCGCAAAGCGATGCTTTTGCGGGTTTTCACAACCTGTCTGCTTCTTCTGAATTGAAGGGTTTGAATTGTTCCTTTTACGGACAAATTCCTTTCGGAATTACCGTTATAAACGACGGTGGAGTAGCTTTTTCGAAGCGTTTGGGAACTGGAGTTATGGGGGTAGCATGCCAATCGAATGGGAATACCGAGTTTAATCGGAAACGATTGAATCTTGGATACGCCCTTGCTTTGTCGCAGAAGTTCAGTGCTTCTGCAAGTCTGGGTTTTTCTTCCACCCGAATAGCAAACGGCTACGGAATTGACTCTAATTTTTGGACGAACATTGGGGCTACTTACACGGTTCGAAAAGATTGGAAATGGGCTGCAGTGGCAGATCTTCCAATGAGATCTATTCAAAACGATGAAGACTTACCGGCTACCCTTCGTTTGGGAACAGCCTATTCCTTTGGCGAACATGTGAGTTTGTCGGCCGCACTAACTTCCTCTACTTCCCAAACTGCTGCGCTTAGTTACAATTTTGGGTTGGAGTATTTTCCAGTAGAATCTTGTGCCGTTCGTTTTGGAATGAATTCCCATTGGCAGTCTTGGTCTATGGGAGTAGGAGCACACTTAAAGGATTATTCAATCGATGCTTCTGCGGTTATTCATCCGCAATTGGGTATTACTCCGCAAATCTCTTTTATCTATGGAAGGAATAATTAGAATTTTGGTGTTTTTATTTTTCGGGTTGAAGGTGATTTGTCCTTTTGCTCAGCATTCGGAAGAATTCGAATTGGATCAGGTGGTTGATCAGCGTATCGAAAGCATTTCAAGCATAGCAGAAGAAGGAAGCGAGATTGATTACTCTGCACTCACGGAAGATTTGAATTATTTCGCCCGACACAAACTCAATCTCAATTCAGCGGAAATAGCGGACTTGCAAGCCTTGGTTGTTTTGAGCGACGCTCAGATTCAATCGTTGTTCCATCACATTTCCAAATATGGAAAATTGAAGAGCATTTTTGAATTGCAGAGCGTTGTGGGAATGGAATTGCTTACCATTCGCTGGTTGCAACCATTTGTCTTTGTGAATGACGAAGATGGATTCTCTGATTTTTCATTTCAGAGACTTTGCGAAGAAGGAACGCACGATGTTCTTTTTCGAACGAAAAGAACCCTTCAAGAACAAGCCGGGTTTATTCCGGATCCGGTGACCGGGAAAAAGAATTATTTGGGAAGTGAATACGGTACTTACATGAGATATCGTTTTCAATACCGAAGAAATATCTTATTAGGAATAACGATGGAAAACGATGTAGGAGAACCACTTCGCAAGGGACCCGATTTTAAAAGCGCGTCGCTATTCATTCGCGAAGCGAAAGGACTGAAGCAATTGGCCATTGGCGATTATCAGGTTCAGTTCGGACAAGGACTCACCTGCTGGAACAGCATGGCTTTCGGCAAGTCTTCCTTTAGTGTTCAAGTGAAACGAAACGCGCAAAACCTTCGTCCGTACTCTTCAGTGAATGAGAACAACTTCTTTCGAGGTGTAGGCGCAACTTTTGGAAATAAATTTTTCAGCACAACACTCTTTGTGTCTCGAAGAAAACTCGATGCCACATTCACAAACGATACCGTGCTTTCGGACGACAAACAAGTGGTCAGTGCTATCGCTTTAGGTGGTTTTCACCGAACCGAAAGCGAACGTGCGAATGAGAATGCATTAACTGAAGATATTTATGGTGGAAATGTACAGCTTCAACGTGGTATGTGGAAACTTGGTGCTGTTGCGGTTCACAGAAGTTTCAGCGATTCAATTTCTGCGAAAACCGATTGGTATGCTCAAGGAAAATTTTCTGGGATGAATCAACATGTCATAGGTGCATATGCAGAAGGCGTGTGGCAAAACGTTTCGCTTTTCGGAGAGGTTTCTCGAAGTTCGAATGGAGCTTGGGCCTCTGTTTTTGGATTGACATCTGCTTTGCATGCGCGAGTTTCTGCAACATTATTGTTTCGCGATTTTGACACGGATTTTCAGGCTGTGTATTCGAATGTTCTAGCGGAAGGAAACAGTGTTCTTCCTTCGAATGAGAGAGGTATGTATGCGAGTGTTCAAGCTCAATTGTCGAAGAAAATAAGTTTAAACGTTTACACAGATGGTGTTCAATTTCCTTGGTTGAAGTATCAAGTTACCGCACCTTCAAGCTTCTGCGACAACCTTATTCAATTCAATTACAGGCCCGATAAAAAACATGAGTTCTATGCGCGAATGCGCATTCGGAGAACTTCCACGGATAAGAATGCTCTCAATCGCGTTGACTTTCCAGTAGACAAACTTTCGCAGCAAATTCGATTGAATTTTATTTTCAGTCCGACTGAAAGTTTGAAGTTACACAGTCGACTTGAATTCGTAAAAACAAATGAAGAAGGACTTCCTAATGAAACAGGTTATTTGATATTTCAAGATGTTATTTGGAAGAAGATGAATGTTCCGTTCAGCGTAACATTTCGTTATGCCTTGTTTCAGGCAGATACCTGGAATGCCCGATTGTACGCCTACGAGAACGACGTACTTTACAGTTACAGTATTCCGGCTTATTACGGAAAGGGTGCAAGAATCTACGGTATCTTCAAGTTCGATGTTCGAACAAACGTAGACGTTTGGTTTAGAATTGCGCAATGGACATACACCGATCGAGATTTCATCTCTTCGGGAAATTCAATGATTAGCGGATTTCGAAAAACAGATTGCACGCTGCAGATGCGCATGCAATTTTAGATTCGTTTAAGAATTTCGTTTTCTATTTCCTCACTGTCCCAAACCGCCTCAATGTCGGGTCTGTTCATGACTTCCTTCATGATTTCATTTTGACGAATACCGCTGCTTAATGCTTCGCTGTAAGGGATATGACTGAAGGTTACTTGCGAGTATAGTGGTATCCATTTTTCAGGATACTTCGTTGCAAAACGACCTTCAATTTTCTTTTGAAGAAGGAAATCTTTATCGGCAGTTAAATCGCGCATCTCAATGTAATTGCGAAGTGCTAATTCCAAAATCGCATCACCGTTTGGTTTGCGGATTTTACCGTATTCTTTTAAAAGATCTGGATGGTCTTCACCCATTTCATTCATGAGTCGATTTAATTCGCTACAATCTTCAAAGCCACAGTTCATACCTTGTCCGTAAAACGGAACAATCGCATGTGCTGCATCTCCCATAAGCGCAACTTGGTTTTTGTAGTTCCAAGGGTTGCATTTGGTCATGACTAAACTTGCAGTTGGATTCGTGTTGAAATCGAGCAATAATTCAGGCATCATTGCTTTCGCGTCTGGAAAATATTTTTCGAAGAAATCGAGAATGTCTTGATCTGTTTTCAATTTATCGAAAGAAACTTCGCCTTCAAAAGGGAAGAAGAGTGTGCATGTGAAACTACCGTCGATATTGGGAAGCGCAATCATCATGAACTCTCCTCGAGGCCAAATGTGAAGACAGTCTTTGCGCATTTGATGGGTACCGTCAGCATTTGCTGGAATCTCTAATTCCTTATAACCATGGTCTAAGTAAGACTGAGAATATTCGTTGCGGTCGAGCTTCGTCATGCGCGCACGAACAGCGCTGAATGCGCCGTCAGTACCGAAAATCTGATCGAATTGTTGACGAACGTGTTCGCCATTTTTTCCTTCGAAAATAATGGTGTTCGTGTCAAGTTCAACATCTATGCACTTGTGTTCGAAGTTGAGTGATACGTTTTCGAATTCAGCTGCGCAGCGAACCAATGTTTGATTTAGTATTCCTCTAGAGACGCTGTAAATGGCTTGTCCCTCTTTACCGTATGGTTGGTAAGTAAGCTCGCCATCAACAGCGTGCATTAATCTTCCGTACATCGGAAGTGCAACTTCTTCAATTTCTTTGCGAATATTTGCGCCTTCAAGGCCTTTCCATCCGCGATCGCTTAAAGCGAGATTGATGCTTTTTCCTTGAACAACCTTTACGTTGCGTATGTCTGAACGACGATCAAATACGGAAACCGTGTATCCGCGTTTCGCGAGGTAAACAGCCCATAAACTTCCAACTAATCCTGCCCCAACAACGGCAACGTTTTTCTTGTTCATATTAGATAGCATTTAATGCATTGGTTAAATCTTCAATTAAGTCTTCTGCATCTTCAATTCCCACACTCAATCGTAAAAGTGAATCGGTAATTCCGCTTCTTTCTCTTTCCTCTTTTGGAATGGAAGCGTGAGTCATAGATGCAGGGTGCCCGAGCAATGATTCGACTCCGCCTAAAGATTCGGCAAGTGAGAATACACGAACCGCTTGTGCCAATTTCGAGGCGTCTTCGAAACGATCTCCTTTCAAACTGAATGAAATCATTCCGCCGAAATCACGCATTTGTTTTTTCGCAACTTCATGATTTGGATGAGATGTGAAACCGGGCCAATACACTTTTTCAACTTTCGGATGGTTCGCCAAGAAGTTAGCCACTACAACACCGTTCGCGCAATGTCTTTCCATTCGAACATGCAAGGTTTTCAAACCGCGCAATACCAAGAAGCTGTCTTGTGGACCAGGTGTAGCACCGCATGAATTCGCAATAAAAGCCAATTGCTCATAGAGATTGTCGTCATTCGTGCACAAAGCACCCATTACTACATCGCTGTGTCCGTTCAAATATTTTGTTGCGCTGTGCATAACAATATCCGCGTTCATGTCTAACGGATTTTGAAGGTATGGCGAAGCGAAGGTGTTGTCTATGACAGAAATCAAATTGTGTTTTTTTGCAAACGCTACGCACCTTTCAATGTCTATGATTTTCATCATAGGGTTGGTTGGAGTTTCCACCCACAACATTTTAGTTTTTGCGTTAACGGTTCTTTCAAGCGCATCGAAATCGTGCATGTCTACGAAGTGAAACACAATTCCATATTTTGCAAATACCTTGGTGAACATGCGGTAGCTTCCGCCATAGAGATCGTCTGTTGCAATGACCTCGTTTCCAGGAACTAGAAGTTTAATGATCGCATCGGCAGCACCCATTCCGCTTGAAAAGCACAAGCCGTGTTTTGCGTTTTCCAATTCTGCCAAGCAACGTTCCAAAGCAACGCGTGTTGGATTTTTACCACGTGCGTAAGCATAGCCCTTGTGAACACCTGGAGACTCCTGAACGTATGTTGAAGTTTGATAAATAGGAGTCATGATGGCTCCTGTCGTTGGATCGGGCTCTTGTCCCGCGTGAATGGCTTTGGTTCCGAAACGCATGGTAAAATTTTTCCGCAATTTACACCGAAGCGCTCACAAACAAGCAGAACTATTTACACGTTCTTTTCAATATACTTGATGATCTGAGCTGCAATATCGACACCGGTTGCAGATTCAATTCCTTCAAGTCCGGGAGAAGAATTTACTTCAATAATTAATGGACCTCTATCGCTACGAAGCATATCAACACCGGCAATACCGAGCTTCATAGCATTTGCAGCTTTAATCGCTGCTATTTCTTCTTCCGGAGTAAGTTCAATGACTTTTGCAGAACCACCTCTGTGAAGGTTACTTCGAAATTCTCCTTCCTTCGCCGTGCGCACCATTGCGCCAACTACATGTCCGTCTACCACGAACGCGCGAATGTCTTCTCCACGTGATTCTTTAATGAATTCTTGAACAATAACGCGGGCTTTCAATCCATTGAACGCTTCGATAACTGAAACCGCGGCTTTTTTGTTTTCGGCAAGCACAACACCTAATCCTTGTGTTCCTTCGAGAAGCTTAATGATAACGGGTGCTCCGCCAACTTCCTTCAATGTACGTTCAACATCTTTTGAATAGTTGGTGAAAACGGTTTTCGGAAGACCTAATCCAGCGCGAGATAAGATTTGTAAGCTGCGCAGTTTGTCGCGCGAACGAACCAATGCTTGCGATTCTACAGCGGTGAATACGTTCATCATTTCAAACTGGCGAACCACTGCTGTTCCGTAGAAAGTAACGGAAGCACCAATACGCGGAATAACCGCGTTAACCCCAGTTATTTCTTCCCCGCGATAAAGCACTTTTGGCTTTTTCTTTTCAATAACTAAGTCGCATTTCGAGTGATCGATAACACGAATTTCGTGGCCTCTTTTCTGAGCGGCCTCAACTAAACGCTTCGTGCTATAAAGCTTCGCGTTACGAGAAAGTACAACTAAGTTCATTGTGGGATTGTGTGAAGCAAAGTAACGACTATTCTAGGTGTTACACAAGATGCTTCGCAAGATTAATTATTTGAAAAGGGCTCTATTTAGAGCCAAGGCTTCTGGGGAATTGACGTGAGCTCTGGCATATTTCGCGGCGCCCTGTGACCAGTGTTGGTACTGGTCATTGTTGAGGTTTAGGAAGAAGTCTAACGATTCAGAGAGTTTCCAGGGATTCAGAGTTGATACCATTCCAGCTTTGGATTCTTCGAGATTTTTCCATGGCGTTTGGTCTGATATTACTACCGGAATTCCATAGGAAAGGGCTTCAGCTATAACATGCCCATAATTTTCACCCCGAGAAGGCAAGAAAAAGAGATGAGCGTTTTCATAAAACAACTTTAGATCATTCTGATTTTTATGTCCGTGGATTTGAATTTTAACTGAAGAAAAATCAAGTTCTGCATCAAGAATTGTTTTGACGAGTTCAGCATTTTCTCTTAAACCAACAATGTCCCATTGAATAATCTGTTTCGGATTCCATTTGCGAATGGCTTCGAGCGCTTCGAGGTAGCCTTTTTCAGGACTAATTCTTCCTACAGTTAGGATTCGGAAGGGTGACGAAAGTTCTTTTATAACAGCATTGAATGCGGTGTTGGAAATGTTTGGAGCAATTCGAATGTTTGCTTTAGGAAATAAGCGAATGATCTCATCGCGCTCAATATCATTGGTCGCATGCCAACAGATATTTCCGTATGTTTTGTTTGCCTTGGCAAAAATCAAAAAAAGTTTTTTCTTGAATCCTTTTTGATTGAATGCTGCTAGCTTAAGCATCCCACGTGGAGCAAGAACTACTTTTTTCGACCACCCATTTTTCCGACAGACACGCAACGGCTTAAGTGTGAATTTCGGAGACCACATGGAGTTCAAATAAATGCGGTCGGGTTCAATTTCTTTAAATATCTCAAAAATGAAATTTTCGGTTAATGACTTTTCATTCAGATAATAAACTTGAATATTTTCTTGAAAGCTCTCTTGCCAAGTATTGGAGCGAATTCCAGGATATGGCGTTGTGCTGTTCAAGTCGGTATCCCTGGTTACAACATAGAACTGATCTGAACTGAATTTCATAAATGATATTAGCGATTGGATGGGACCACCCGCTTGTGATCCAGGATAAAACCAATCGGTGAATACCAGTATTTTCATTCTTCGAAGTTAACTTGATTGTTTTTCATCCAATGACCTAAAACTGACAGGTGCCAGAATGAGATGAAGGATTTTTCTTCATTACCTGATAAAAATTTTCTCCATGCCTTTCTAAGTACCACCTCATTCACGACATCTTGATTGTATAATTCTTGAAATCCGGCTTCAGTAAACTCTTTCAGTTCGTTTTTCATCCAAACGCTCCAAGGTAAGGTGAATCCCATTTTCTTTCTGTTCACGACTTCATTTGGAAGAATATCTGCAAATGTTTCTGTAAGAAATTTTTTGGGTGAAGTGGGATACTTCAAGTCATTGGATAGATGCGTTGCCAATTCAACAACGTTGTGATCTAAAAAGGGAACTCGAATTTCAAGCGAATGAGCCATACTCATTTGGTCGCTGTCGCGAAGCAAGACATGTTGCATGTAGGATTCTATTTCCGCGGCAGAAACCCGATTTAAAAGCGGTGCATTCTTTTCAAAAATGAAATTGAAATTTTGCTCAATTTCGAAATGTTGTGTTTTGCGTTTCAATAGTTCGTTGGCGTTCCAGACTTTTCGAACGAGGGGAAAGGCATGCGCAAGATCTGCTTGTTTTAGTCCGAGCAATTCAGCTTTTTTCAATAACGAACGATTCGAAGAAAACGAAGAAAGCAAAAGCGACACGGACTTTCTGAGTGGGTAGGATAGTTTTAACGCGAGTGATTTTTCAATGCTGGTCATGTACTGAAAGGCAGGATAACCGGCGAACAATTCGTCTCCGCCTAATCCGGATATTGCCACAGTAATGCCGGCTTCCTTTGTTGCTTTTGAAACAGCGTAGGTGTTTGGTCCATCTCCACTTGGAAAGTCAATAGCGGCTATTGCTGAAGGAATATCCTTTAAAAATTCGCTTGCTTTGAGGTTGATCTCGTGGTGATTGGTGTTAAATTTTTTCGCAACAAGTTGAGCATACCTTCTTTCATCAAAGGCTTCTTCGTCGAAAGAAATTTGAAAGGTATTTATTCTTTCGTTTCGAACTTCCGACATGAGTCCAACCAACAAACTCGAGTCAATTCCTCCGCTCAAAAATGCTCCGAAAGGAACATCGGCACGCATGTGCTGTGCAACCGATTCTTTCAAGGTTGAACGTAAAAATTCTTGAGCCGATTTCTTATCTGAAAGCTCGTAGTTTGTGTCGCTTAACAAGCGATAATAACAATGCTTCGAAATTTCGTTTCCCTTGAAATGCAAATAGTGTCCGGCCTCTAACAACTTTACTTTTTCAATGAGGGTATTTGGAGCGCATACGGTTTGTGTCTCTATGTATTCCTCTAGCGCTGATCTGTTGATTTTACGTGGTACAAGATCGCTTGCCAAAATGGCTCTAATTTCGGAGGCAATGAAACAACCGTTTTTTTGAATGGAATAATACAAAGGCTTAATCCCATAACGATCGCGTACTACATAGGTTTCGTTAGATGGAATATGATGCAGAACAAAGGCAAACATTCCGCTCAATTTAGAAATGGCTTCAACACCAAATTTTTCGAACAGTTCAAGAAGAACTTCCGTATCACTTTCAGTTTGAAATTGTACACCTGGAAGCTGCTGAGCTTTTAATTCAACATAATTGTAAATCTCTCCATTGAATGTGATTGCCCAATTTTTGTTTGAGGAAAGCATTGGTTGATTTGCACTTTCGTCTGTATCAATAATTGATAGCCTGCGATGGCCAAGTCCAATGTTTTCATTAATGTAATACCCAGATGCGTCTGGACCGCGATGGGCCATTTCTTTATTCATGCGCTCAAGAACTTTCCTAGCCGGAAGGTTTTTGTTGTATTGAATAAGTGCACTTATTCCGCACATGATGATTGGATCATTTTATTGAATTGACTCACCCAAATTTCGGAAGAAAACTTCGAAGCCATCTCGAAACTTATATTACCCATGGTTTGAAGCTTGTCTTTGTCTGTTTGCATTATTTTCAACAAGCTACTTTTCAGATCTGCAGATGAATGCGGATTGAACGAATAGCCATTGACTCCTTCTTCTAGCAAATCTTGTTTTGCACCAACTGCATTTGACAACAGCAGCGGTTTTCCTAATGAAGCCATTTCATGCACCACCACACCCCAAGGCTCATAGAAGCTGGGTAAAACGAATGCAGATGCATTTTCTAATTTTTCGCTTAGTTCTTTTGGTTGAAGGAATCCGTGGTGAATAATGTCTTCATTTTCTATTCTGGAAGAAAATAATTCCCCTGTCCCAGCAATGTTTAATTTCCATTCTGAACGTTCATTCGGTGAAATGGAAAGAAAAGTTTCGCAAAGGAAGTTGATGTTTTTCGTTTGAATATATCTGGCAACACACCACAGCTCATTGCTTTCATTTAAGTCTTTTCGATTGAGACGGAAGACATCTTCACTAGCGTAAAATCCATTGTAGGTATGTTCCTCTAAAAATCCAAGTTTTTGCGCGGTTAGAGATTGAGCGTTGCCCGGGATAAAGGCAAACTGAAATAATTTTTTGTATTTCACTTTGAAATACAAACTTCCAATAATAAACTTGAACGAATTCTTCCAAGCAGTGTCGAAGGCAAGTGCAGTTGGTTTTTTCAATTCCTCAACCCATTCAACATACTGCTTATCTCCCCAACCGCTGCAAAGTACAAAGTTTGGACGAAAATCATGAAGGAGTTTTAATGAAACATCAGATTTTGATATGAGTTGAATCGAGTTGTGAAATTGAAAAACGAATGGTGCTTCTTTGTTGATTGGATAATGAACTACGAGCAACTTGTGTTGAGAAGAAAGCTTATTCAAACATTCAACGGTGTATCTTGCCAATTCTCTGTATAGAATTAGAATGTTCATGCGGCAGCTTCTAACTTAGTTTTGGCTTCTTCTTGTGCTGCCCGTTCTATTTTATTGTCTTTCGCCAAATAGAAATACATCCAAAGGAAGAAAGGAAACCCATTTAGGAAATAGTGTCCTTGACGGGCGAGGTAAAGAATGATAATTAGCGCTATTCCATTCGACATAACCCAATGCTCTTCTGAGGCAGCGCGCTGCTTAAAAATCCAGCATTTAAATAAGATGAAGAACATTACAAACAATCCGTAAATTCCAGTTTCCGACATCAGCCGAAGAGCCATAGAGTTTGCGTCCATCTTGTTGAATTCAATATCAACTGCTCCCGTGAGGTTGGTCAAGGAGTATTTATCGAATGCTATTGGATGTGATCCAAGCCCGGTTCCAAAGAGGGGATGCTCTTTGAAGTTTGTGAGTGCAATTTGGTAATTGTTGTACAATACGAAACTTGAACCATGAATATCATAGCTCTTATAATTTTTTGTCTGGAACATAGTAATTGTTCCGTCCAAGCGAGAGCTAAATTCAGAAATATTTTTATATGAGTAGTCGTATGAAAAAAATAATATCGGAATAAATATTATAGAGTATTTAATGAAGCCAAGATTCAATAGAAAAAGTATAATCGCTAAGAAGATTCCGATAATACCGATACTGGAGTACGTAAGCGCAAAAGCAATTATAATTACCAAGCTTTGCCAAAGTTCGATAAACATTGTTTTTCGATTGATAATATTGTATAATGAGACAAAGAAGGCTGGAGAAATGACAGTGGCGAAATTGGAAGGTTCTGAGAAGACAGAGTTTAATCTCAGCCCAACCCCTCCTTCAGTAAGACTCCATTTATTGAAAATCCAGGTGTAATTGAAACCTGGAGTGAATCCAACTAGGTAAGACAAAATCTGAAAAAGTCCAATAATTGAAACAATAACCGAACCCACCATGTAGTACTTGAAGAGTTCTTTCAGTTTGAAATTGAATACCTGAATTACATAATGATAAAAAAGTACAGAGGAAAAAAAACCTGCGAAAATTTTGATAAACATAGTGTGGGTATTCTCCCCTGAGGCAACAGATACGATTCCCGAAATGAGTAAGGGTATAAAAAGCATTACTGGCAATTTCGGAACCCCATATTTCGTGAAGAAAATTGGAAAATAAAACAAAAATACAAGGTAGCTAACGTATGCCTCGAAGGGCTCTTTAAAAAAAACATACGACGAAATGAAGATGGTAATGAAAATGGATATTACTGTAAACCATCTAAACATCTTTTTGGGCTATTTCGGTTGTTAGTTTGGGTTGTGCGAATTTGTCTTTCAGACGAATGAACGCTTTTTCAAAAATATGATAACTTAACGAAGATACGGCCACGCTGAGCAAGAATGAAATGCCATACAGTAAGATATGCTGGGGTGTAGTAACATCGTTATTCAAACCAATGTATTTATCAAGTGTATGAATCGTAAATACAATGCACATAACATGAAACATGTAAAACCCATAAGATATTCTTCCTAAATACTGAAGTAGGCGATTCTCGAATCTGAGCAATACTTTTTCGTTGCCGGCAACATTTAGGATGATGACTAGGAATGAGACAGAGAAGAGCAAATGAAGAATGTCTTCAAATGCAGTAGGAATAAAATATATGAGCATTGGAATTAATAAAACTGCCAATACTTGCGAAGTGGGTTTGAAGATAATGCGGAGCAATTTTTCTTTTTTATTAAAAAGGATGTGGGCACCCAATCCGCCTATAGCCATGCATTCCAGCTTGGACATCGCCAAGAATTTTTTTATTACAACCAGTGTTTCGAGTTTAACGAAAGGAAAGGAGAGCAACAAAACTCCTTTCAAGGTGATTACGCCACCTGCTATCCAAAGAATTGATTTTAGAACGTTTTTACTTTTACGAATAAGCAAAGGCCATAATAGGTAGAATTGCTCTTCAACACCAATGGACCAAGATTGACCTATGTTGGGAACGGCAGTGGTATAAATAGAAAAAGCAAGGTTCGGCATGAAAAAGGCATATAGCACAAGATTTCCCCAGAAGTTTTGGGTGAAGAAAACATCCTGTCCCGGAACAGCGAAAAGTGCTAGGTTCGGCAGAACAAAAAATCCAAGAATGAAAATAAGGTAGTACAGGGGCCAAATGCGAAAGGCGCGACGCAAGTAAAATTTCCCAATGTGAATGGTCTGAAATGATTCCTTCTCCTTTAATAACAAATAGGTAATTAGAAATCCACTTAACACAAAGAAGAATACCACCCCAAGTGCACTGCTGTATGCTATAAGCGGGGAAAGTGGATCAATCTCTTTTGACATTACCGATTGAAACACGGTGAACTTGGTAATTCTCTCTTCTGGATCGATCCAATGACTTCCGAAACCTGTGAATTTTTTTATTAATTCAACATGCGTGAAGAAGACCGCTAATGCGGCAAAAAAACGAAGACTATCTAATCCTTTGAAATACTCCTTCTTCACCAAAAAATTCTTTGCGGTGAAATTAAGACTTTTCAATCACGCGTTGAAACTTTTCTACAGATTGAGAAATTATTTTGGACCAAACGAAAGTCGACTGAATGGTTTGAATTGCTGCATTCGAAAGGGTATGCAACTCATGTGAAGGCATGGACAAAGCTCTTTCGACAATGTTTTCAATTGCTGAAATGTTTTTCGGTTCAATTAGAAATCCGTTAGAGTTGTTTACCAATTCTTCCACTGCACCAACTGCTGTGGCTATTGGTATCAAACCTCTGCTCATTCCTTCAAGCAAAACATTCGGCATTCCCTCAGAGTGGGAAGGAGAAATGATAAAAGTATGCTCGTCATAAATTTTGTTGAGCTCGTTCATGTCTTTGATATCTCCGTAATACTGAATGTTTCCTCTTTTTATTTTTTTGGAAGCAGGAATTGCTCCAACAAATGAAATGTTCATTTCAGTGTTTGCCGAAACCACTTGCATCAATTCCTCAATGCCCTTGCGTCTCTCATATCTTCCTACGAACAGAAATTTGTAATTAATTGGAAGGGCTTTTTTTTCAAGTAATGCGTGGTTACTAACCGCTCCCGGAATTACCAATATTTTGGATGAGGGAATTCCAATTCGATTGAGCAAAGAGGTTATTTTTCCTCCGTAAGAAATACAGAAATCGGCTTGATTTAAATTCCATTTAGCCGGTGACTTTAAGAGATACGTTTTCAGTCTCTCGCTGAACGTTGCGGGCTCTTGGAACATTTCTAGGCCATGAAAATTCACTAAGATTGGACCTGTCTTGATCTTCCCTTTTTTCTTTTGTTGTAATAAATCCCAACCGCTAAATCCTTTCACGTATATCAAATCGAATAAAGGAAGTTGTTCTTTAAGCAAGGAAGTAATGGCAAATGAATATTGATAAGATTCCTTAATGTAATGCCCCGGCATTCCACTTGATGCTGGAAAGCGCAACGAATAAAGAGCTAAATTTTCAGGATTTTCGAAGAGCAATTTCACCTCTTCTTTTTTCGGAAGCGAACTTTTTCCGTAGACGCAATGCACCAAGGTTACTTCATGTCCGAGCTTCAATAACTCATTACATAGATTGAAGCTATGACGTTGCATTCCTCCAGTGACGAAGGGTGTGATGCCGTCGGTGAGTAGACAAATTTTCATTGCAAAGATTTTAGTTGATTAAGAATTTGTCTTGCGTTTGCGCTCCATGTGTGGCTCGAAAGTATTTTTTGTTGAAAGTTATAGGCACGCTCTTTCAATTGACTAAGATTAGAGATGGTAAAGCTGAATGCTTCTTGAAAATTCTGCTCGTTGTTTTCAAACAATACACCATCGCTTTTAGTCATGATGTCACTAACTCCGGCTTCATTAACGGATAATACTAATTTACCCAAGGCACCGTACTCAAACAATTTCACCGGAGAACAATACCATTCCGTATTCGGGAGAGTAACAACATCCATTGTATCAATGTAGTTGTATATATCATGTTTTGGAACCGATCCAGTAAAATGAATGCATGATTGCAAGTCAAGTGCTTTCGCTTGTTTTTTTAGTTCAGGAATCAGATATCCATCCCCAACAATGAGTAATGTAACATTTGAATCATTCAATTCTGAAAGAGCATGAATCAACCGATCAACCCTGTGATAATGAAAAATAGATCCGACAAATCCAACGACTATTTTGTCTCGCAGTGCAAATTTCTCTCGAATTTCTTCCAAACGAGAAACGTTGGTTTGTATTTCTGACTTGTCTATGGCATTGGGGACTATGAAGCATTTTTCTGGCTTGATATCGTAATTTTTCGCGATGTGGTTTTGAAGTGAACTTGTTATGGGTGCAACAAGATTGGCCGAATGAAGTAAATTATTTAGTTTCTTTTTACCAATGAATGAAATGAAGGAAGACGCCTTTTCAAATTCTTTCACTTCTTCTTCGAATGGAGCATTTATCTCTACAATATGTTTTATTTTGAATTGCTTAAGCACTTTAACACTGCCGTTGCTCATCCATGCTGAACGCTCGTATAAGAGATCTGGATTGAATTTTTGAATAGCCCTATGAAGTTCTTCCGCAGCGAATTTGTCGAATCGAATTTGTTGAATTTCTTTCAGTGTGCGCCAAAGAATTTTTGGAAGTGCTGTCTTTAAAATTGATTTGAATCTATTCTTTTGCGCAACCGATTCTATTGATTGTGGTTTGTTGCCAAGAACTAAAATTTCAACGGTATGTCCTTCTTCTCTGAATCCGTTCACCATTCCGCGCATGTGACTTCCGTAGCCTGTTGGAGCTTCGATGTATAAGGTTGGATGTGGAGAATAGAATAAAATTTTCATGAATTATTGAAATGATTGCATGTGCTCGAGCATTTCGGTTACTCGGTGTGAAAGTGAATTGCTTTCATTAGCCTCTTGATTGAATTCTTTTGGATTTAAAGGGTCGTTCTTAATGAGTGATTGAAAAAATTTCTCCCAAGTTGTCCCTCTGTTTTCATTTTCAATACTCTGAAGTACTTGTCCCTTCGGACCTATATAAAGGTAGGGTGTTCCTAGTGTTTGATACTCGAAGTATTTTGTCGTGAAGAAGTCTTTGTTGTGATCGGCCAGAAGAATGATACACCAATGCGCTTGAGCTATTCTGTCCTCAATTTTTTTTCCTATTGAATCGGAAATACGAACACAGGGATGATACTTGAAAATGGATTGTATTTTTTCGAAGCTATTCGAATGGAAATTGATGTTAAGCCTTTCGTAAAGAGCAGGATCGAACTCGCGCAATTTGGTAAGGTCTTTTGCCATCTGCTCGAGGTAAGGCTCCGTATCTAAATAAATTTCTCCGCCGTATTCAACGGTAATATTAGTCGAAGAAAAACCGAATGATTGTTCAGTTAGTTTTGGTTCAGAATGAAAATGTTTGAGATGGTAGAATTTTTTATTCTTGGTTGAAATCAAATTCATTGAAGTGAAATGCTCAAGTATTTGCATCGCAGGCGCTGAGAGCACTGTTGCATGTTCGAGCACACGAGAAGCCTTTAGGACTTCTTCTTTCATTTTTTCTGAACTTAAAAACGGTATGCCGTAGTTGCGAGCATTCAGCCAAGGGTCGCGAAAGTCTGCCCAGTATTTTATAGAAGCGTGATCTTTTTTCCATTCGGCAACAACACGCAACATGTCCCATGGCGCTCCGGTAGCAAAGATCCACTCGATGGGAAATTTTTTTGCAAGTTCATTCAGTTTAGGCACAAGGTATTTTTCCCAGCCTAAACTAATGTCGTATGGAGTTCCTTTGAAATTCTTTTTAACTGAATTTAAAGCTTTGCGGTATTGAAGTTTTTCGAAGAAATTCTTCGGTTGAGTGAGAAGAATGCTGGGATATACTCTAGGTAATGAATGAACAAAAATATTTGCATTATTTACCTCTTCACTCCAAACCGATTTTTCTGTATCGCTTACAGCTTCTGCCTTCACGACGTGTACAATGCAATTTTGTTGTGCGAATTCTTTGGCTAGTTTTCCCCATCTTCTTCCTCCAATTCCTTTGTTCGGAGGAAAGTCGTAATTGACAAGTATGATATGTTTTTTAGTAGTTGGCATTTACATGCTCGGCTACGTAGGCAATCTGTTCAGGTGTTAACTCGGCGTACATGGGCAACGATAATATTCGTTTTGCCAAGCGAGCGGCTACAGGGTAATCGGCTTCAGTATGATGAAAGCGCGAAGTGTAGCAAGGCATCAAAGGCAATGGAACAGGGTAGTGCACGGCGGTGTCTATTTGCGCTTCTTTGAGTTTAGCCATGAGTCCGTCTCTGTCTTCGTGTTGAATTACGTATAGGTGGAAGACATGGCGGAAGTTTTCACGTTCATGAGGACGTTGAACTTTTTCATTTAAAAGTGAATGATACAACTGCGCATTTTTTCTGCGTCCTTCTGTCCAGGTTTCAAGATGCGGAAGTTTTGTGTTTAGCACAGCAGCTTGAATACCGTCCATGCGTGAGTTTCTTCCTTCGCGTGTGTGGTTGTGTTTTCCTTCTTGCCCGTGGTTCGCGATGGCTCGGGCGATTTTCGCGATGCTGTCGTTGTTGGTAGCCATGCCGCCCGCATCGCCGTAGGCACCTAAGTTTTTACCTGGGTAAAAACTAAAGCTTGCGGCGTGTCCGAATGTACCTGCTTTTTGACCGTGTATGGTCGCAGCATGCGATTGCGCGCAGTCTTCTAAAACGAGGAGACCGTGTTTGTTTGCAATCGCCATTAGCGCATTCATGTCAACGGGGTTTCCGTATAGGTGAACAGGGATGATGGCTTTGGTGCGGTTTGTAATGCGCTCCTCTATTTTCGAAATGTCAATGAGAAAATCTTCGTCAACATCCACAAAAACAGGAACTCCACCTGCAGTAGTAACAGCTTCCGCAGTGCTTATCCAACTGATTGCAGGAACAAGCACTTCATCACCTGACTGAATGCCCATGGCAACCAAAAGAATCTCCAAACTATCCGTACCGTTTGCACAGGCTATGGTGTGCTTCATTCCCATGAATTCGCTGAAGCTTTTTTCGAAAGCATCAGCAGCAGGACCCCCAATGAAAGAAGTGTTTGAAATAATTTGTGAAATGGCATGATCCATTTCAGATTGAATGGATAAGTATTGCGCTCTTAGATCTACAAACGGAATATGCATTAACGTATTTTTTTTGCGGGATTACCAACGTAAACTCCCGGTTCAGTAATGTTTTTTGTAACCACTGCTCCTGCGCCTATAACCACATGGTCGCATATTGAAACAGGCAATAGCGTGACATTTGATCCAATTGAAACATGATTTCCAATTTCAGTGGATGACCATTTCGATTTATCATTTCCGGAAGGACCGCCGTCTTTGAATAGATCATTGGTGAACATAACTCCATGTGCAACGAAGC
This sequence comes from uncultured Chryseobacterium sp., assembly GCA_964385405.1. GTDB lineage: Bacteria > Bacteroidota > Bacteroidia > Flavobacteriales_D > Sanyastnellaceae > CAIZGX01. Next base: position 17,863 of record CAYLOT010000003.1, read on the forward strand.
AATCGGAACCAATGGTTACCAGTTCGCAAATAAACGTGTGACTTTGAATACGCGTGCGATCTCCGATTTTTACCCCTTTTTGAATTTCAACAAAAGGACCAACGAAGACATCATTTCCAATTTTACATTCATATAAATTCACAGGTTCAACAACAGTTACTCCCGTTCCAAATTGAACATCGCGTATTTGTGCAGTGTATTTTTTTACTTCGTTCATTGAAGAATATTGGCGTAAATTTTTTCTATAGCATCAACACTTCGAACGCCTTCAATTCCTTCCACGTTCTGACCTATACCCGTTTGGATTTCTTTTACAATTCCGGCAATAACCTTATCGTGATTGCTGCTTGTTCCTTGGTATTTGCCATATGCATTGGGTTTGTCGTTGAAGTCAATGTTGCTGTCCAACTCATGTCCTTCAACATTCCAAAATTCAATTTTATTCAGGTAGGCTCCTCCAATTTTTATACTTCCCTTTTCACCAATAATGGTAATACTTCCTTCGTAGTTTTTCTCGTAAACGCAGGTCGTCCAAACCAATGAACCGAGCGCCCCGTTTTCAAATTCCATAACAGCAACACCGCTGTCTTCGGTTTCAATGTTATGATTTTGCGTAGCTGCTTTAGCCTTTACACTTACTACATTTCCGCACCACCAAATAAGTAAGTCTATGAAGTGACTGGCTTGCGTGAATAGAGCTCCACCTTCCTTTTCAATTTTTCCTCTCCAGGGAGAATCGTCGTAGTAACCTTGATAGCGGTTCCACAAGACGTCACATTTCACCATGAAAATTTTTCCTAACCACCCTTCACGAATAGCGTGCTCGGCAAGGATAACAGGAACATTGAATCTGTTCTGTTTCACCACCCATAATTTTTTTCCGCATGCCGAGGCAGTGTCGTTCATTCGATTCGCCTCTTCAACAGAGAGGGACATAGGTTTTTCCACCAAAACATTGAACCCAGCTTTTAAAGCGGCAATGCTCTGTTCCGCATGAAGCGCGTGTGGTGTGACAACATTAATCACATCGGCTTCAATGCTATTGAGCATTTCATCAAAAGAGGAATAAACAGGAATATTTCCGTACAATTCGGAAAGTGCGCGCGCCGTTTCAATTTGACTATCGCACAGCGCAACAATTTCGATTTCCGGATTAGCGTCTAAGACAGCAACGTGTCGCTTCCCGATACTTCCACATCCGACTACTGCAAACTTGATTTTCATCGGTTGCAAAGTAATCAATCATTTTTGAATTTCCACGACCTTTTCAGAGAGGAATTCCTGAAGTGGATATTTTTCAAGTCCACACCTTTCAAAGAATTCTTTTTCACTTTCCTCATTAGCAAGTAGAAGCGCTGCTTCCAAGGTATCGTAATCGGGTAGGCATAGGTTTTTCAGTGGGCTTTCTTCCAGCGGGAAAGAAGTCTGAAAATTCGTTCCAATAAATGTTTTATATCCCAATGCCAATCGCTCGAAAAGCAAAGTAGAGTAAGCCATAAGGCCGATGTTCACATTGAAGAAGGTCTCACTCGATTTCATTTCAAGGGGAGCAATCGAAGCATTTGTTCCTTCGAATAGAGATGAGTAATACGATTGGAATTCGCCGTCGGATCTTTCTTTGGGATGTGGAAAGATAATGAGTTGGAAGTTTGGATGCGTTTTCAAAAAACGCCTTAAACTTTCCAAAAGGAATATTTCATTTTCTTGAATTCCAAATCCGAAATTAGCATGACCCGCTTTTTTTCTTACCCATTCCCCATGAGAATAAAATCCGATGGTGTTTTTGGGTGGAAGGGGAGTGTTCGTGTAGCAATGTGCATAGCTCGAGTACTGTTCAGCGGGCCAATGCAACAATCGTGAAACGAACCATCGCTTGAAATGCGGAATTTCTTCCAATTGATAGGCACTTGAAACAACTACATCGTCGGCTATCATGAACGAATGATGCCCAGCAAATGGTCCCGGAGAAGGTATTTTGGTAACCTTTATTCCTTTACCCATAAGCAGATATGCTAGGGCATTGCTGTCTTTTTCGAACGGAGTAAAATCGAAATATTCAGTTGTCTTATTTGTTGAAATGAAATCGATAACGGCCGTCCACTCGATCACCTCGCGAATTAATAGTGCTAGATTAACCCTTCTAGAATCGAATAGACACTGAAGAGAAATGCGCATTGCGAATAGGTGAAAACTCAAGGGTAATCTATCAATGGAAAGTTCTTCTCGAACCAACACATGCACGTACTTGAATTCGGAATTCGCAGCAATGTATTCAAACGCTATTTCCTTTTGATTGGAAGTTGAGACCAAAACGCAAGGTGCATTTCTTTCAGAATGATTTTGAATTTTTCTTCTGGAAACAATTCGCTTCCATTCTTTGAACCCAATGAGCAGGTCTTTTTTTGCGCTGTTGGGCAGTCGATACGTTAAATCATTGAGAAGTCTGTGCTGAAGCATACGCAGTTGAAGGTTTTCCCTAATTTTCGCTGGACGCACCAAGACCAAGAAATCTCTCATGGGTCGCTTCAGAAGCGACCTCGCAAATCGAAGCGCGGTGCTGAGATTAGACGTTGTACTCATGGAGCAAGTGTAGGAATGAATCGAGATTTTGATTCCAACTTATGATTGGAAAATCGAAGGATTTTGAAAGTTGTTCGGAAGCTGCTTTAGCCCGCAATCCTGTCTCGCAAACCAGTATGCAAGGTCGCTTCGCTTCATTGATAGCATCTTTTAATTCCGAGGCTGTGATAGATATAATGTCAGCGGGAAGTCCTTCGGCTTCGCCTAAAAAGAAAATGGGAGTACTCCGGTCATGGAGCAATTGTTTTAAAGTTATTGACGGCTTGGGAAGTTCTTTTTTCGAATTGAAATGAAAACGGGACCAAAGTCCGGAAACCCCATCGAAATAATCAATTGCACCTACGAACGCACAGGGTGCCAGGGTTAAAAACTGCAGAGCTTGGTGGGCCACGTGTATGCCCACCTGTGCCACTACGGTTGGCCATACCTCATCTTCTGTGCAGTCGCGTTCAGCTTTACTTGAGTCCGAAACATGTCCAAAAAGCATTTCACTGGTTAGGCTATTCAAATGAATAAAGGCAGAAGAACCAGTGTTCATTTGCGCGGCAGCATAGAAAAAAGGCATGTGTTGTTTTTCGAAGTGGGCGGCTAATTCGAGTTTGGTCGCCAGGCGATCAGTAAAATCGAATACCAAATCGAACAATTCTTTTTTTTCGGAAGCATGAAACATGCGCTCTTCATGTTTAATAATAGCATTCGGAAAATGAAGCGCGCAATATTCTTTCAGAACTTGCGATTTGTTTCGCCCAATATCGTTCGGAGTAAATAGGTGTTGTCTATTAAGATTGGAAGCTTCGACTATATCTCCGTCGTACAAGGTTATATTTCCAATACCAGAGGACAACAAATAGGGTAGAGCAGCATGCGCCAAGCCTCCGCATCCGATAACGAGAATGCGTTTATCTTTCAGGTAATCTTGGTCCCAGGTCATTCTTTCAAAAGGAGTGAATTTCGATTTGCAAGATAGTTTACATAGTGCCTTTGGGAATATTTTACCAACAATTTAGTTTGCTAATCAATTGTAAATCAATATGAAAGCAAAGAAAGTGGGCTCGAAAAGCAAAAAAAAGTGCGTACGTCATGAAAAGTTGTACTTTTGCGGCTGTATTTAACCTTAAAAAACATCAAGACAATGTCTGAAATTGCACAAAAAGTTACCGAAATCATCGTAGACAAATTAGGTGTTGAAGCATCTGTAGTTACTCCAGAGGCTAGCTTCACAAATGATTTAGGAGCAGATTCTTTAGATACCGTTGAGCTTATCATGGAATTTGAAAAGGAATTCAATATCGCTATTCCTGACGATCAAGCAGAAAAAATTGTGACTGTAGGTCAAGCTATCGATTACATCACAGCGAACAAATAATTACTCGGATAATACTCAACTTTCCCGAAAACTATGGAGTTAAGAAGGGTCGTTGTAACCGGACTAGGAGCACTAACACCTATTGGTAATTCTGTACCAGAGTATTGGAATGGCCTTATCAATGGTGTGAGTGGTTCAGATCTCATTACTCGCTTTGACGCAAGTAAATTCAAGACGAAGTTTGCTTGTGAAGTCAAAGGGTTCAATGTAGAAGATCACATCGAACGTAAAGAAATGCGTAAAATGGATCCTTACACACACTATGCTTTAGTGGTTGTGAAGGAGGCTATTGCAGATTCAGGTATCGATGTAGATTCCGTTGACAAAGACAGAGTTGGTGTTATTTGGGGGTCTGGTATCGGTGGATTACTTACTTTCCAAGAGGAATGTATGAATTTTGGTAGAGGCGATGGTACACCTCGCTTCAATCCGTTCTTCATTCCAAAGATGATTGCTGATATTGCCTCTGGGCACATCAGTATCCAGTATGGTTTCAGAGGTCCTAACTACACAACTGTTTCAGCTTGTGCTTCTTCAACTAACGCTTTAATTGATGCCTTTAACTACATACGATTAGGTAAAGCAGATGTTATTGTAAGCGGAGGTTCAGAGGCTGCAATATGTGAGGCGGGTGTAGGTGGATTTAATGCTTGTAAAGCTCTTTCTGAGAACAACGAAAATTTCAAAACGGCTTCACGACCTTTTGATTCAACCCGCGATGGTTTTGTATTAGGTGAAGGAGGCGGTTGTCTTATTTTAGAAGATTTAGAACACGCTAAAGCGCGTGGTGCTAAAATTTATGCCGAGTTAATCGGCGGTGGAATGTCTGCAGATGCTTATCACATTACGGCTCCTCATCCTGAAGGAATTGGTGCAACGAACGTAATGAAGAACGCACTATCTGATGCAGGTATTTCTTCAAATTCAATTGACTACATCAACGTTCACGGAACTTCTACTCCGCTTGGAGACGTTCAAGAAGCGAAGGCAATTCAAAATATCTTTGGTGAGCACGCTTACAACTTGAATATCTCAAGTACAAAGTCAATGACTGGTCATTTGTTGGGAGCAGCGGGAGCAGTAGAAGCAATTGCTACAATCTTGGCAATTAAAAACGGAATCGTTCCTCCAACGATCAACTTCGTGAATACAGATGAAGCCCTCGATCCAAAATTGAACTTTACGTTCAACAAGGCGCAGCATCGCGATGTTAACGTAGCCATGACCAACACCTTTGGTTTCGGTGGACACAATACTTCAGCCATATTTAAGAAGTACGAATGATTTGGAAATTTTTTTCCAAAGACAAACCCGATAGGGAGCTTTTCTCCTTTATTCACAACACATTTCATGTAAAGCCGAAAAACATTTCGCTTTATGAGACTGCTTTGCGCCATGCAAGTGCAGCAGAGGAAATAAGGGCTGGAATAAAAAACAGCAATGAACGTCTCGAGTTTTTAGGAGACGCAATTCTAGATAGCATTGTTGCGCATTATCTGTTTTCAAAATATCCCGCGCTTACCGAAGGTGAACTCACTAAAATGAAATCTAAAATTGTTCGAAGAGACAATTTGAACGCCATTGGATACGAATTGAAGTTATACGAGTTTCTTCAGGTTAGTATTGGAAGACAAGAAATTCATGAGAGTTTAATTGGAAATGCACTGGAAGCAATTTTTGGTGCGCTTTTCTTGGATAAAGGGTACAAGGTAACTCGCGAAATAGCCCTTAAATTATTGAAAGAACATGGACTCGATGAACGCGTTCATTTGGATGTAGATTATAAAAGTAAGCTGCATGAATGGGGTCAAAAGACCCGCAGACATTTGGCTTATCATGTCCGAGAACAACGCAATATGGGAGCTCAAATGCTATACACTATTGCTTTGGAGTTAGACGGGAAGGAAGTGGGAAGAGGAACAGGAGGTTCTAAAAAAGCAGCAGAACAAGCAGCCGCGGAAGCAGCCGCTAAAGTAATTTTAACGAATTAAAACTGAATTGTATGTACGGAAAAATGCAAGAGCACTTACAAAATGAATTGAACAGTATTCGCGAAGCTGGATTGTTCAAGAGAGAGCGCATCATTACTACCCCTCAAGCTGCCGTTATTAAAACGACAGAAGGAAAGGAAGTGTTGAATTTCTGCGCGAACAATTACTTGGGACTCTCCAGTCATCCTGTAGTTCTTGAAGCCGCAAAGGCTGCAATTGATACTCATGGATTCGGTATGTCAAGTGTTCGTTTTATTTGCGGAACCCAAGACATTCACAAAACGCTTGAGCAAAAGCTGTCCGATTTCCTTCACACAGAAGATACCATTCTTTACGCGGCAGCATTCGACGCGAATGGAGGGGTTTTCGAGCCATTGTTGAATGAGCAAGATGCCATTATTTCAGATGAACTGAATCACGCTTCTATTATCGATGGAGTTCGTTTATGTAAAGCGCAACGTTATCGTTACAAAAACAACGACATGGCTGATTTGGAAGAGCAATTGAAAGCCGCTGCCGGAGCGCGTTTCAAGTTGATTGTTACAGATGGCGTTTTCTCTATGGATGGCTATGTTGCGCAGCTCGATAAGATTTGTGATCTGGCAGATCAATACGGTGCAATGGTTATGGTTGACGAGTGTCACGCTACAGGATTCATCGGAAAAACAGGAAGAGGAACAATAGAATTAAAAAATGTTTTAGGTCGTGTTGATATCATTACCGGAACTTTAGGTAAAGCATTGGGCGGTGCAATGGGTGGCTTCACCAGCGGAAGAAAAGAGATTATCGAATTGCTTCGTCAACGCTCAAGGCCTTATTTGTTCTCGAACTCATTGGCACCCTCAATTGTTGGAGCGTCAATAGCCGTAATGGATATGCTCAGCGCTTCTTCAGACTTACGCGATAAACTTGAAGCGAACATCAATCGATTTAAATCGGGAATTAAAGCTGCCGGATTCGAAATCAAGGATGGCGATAGTGCAATTGTTCCGGTAATGTTGTACGATGCGAAATTGGCGCAAGACTTTGCCGATGCGCTGCTTCAAGAGGGAATTTATGTTATTGGATTTTTCTACCCCGTTGTTGCGAAGGGCCAAGCTCGTATTCGCGTTCAATTAAGCGCAGGGCATGAATTCGAACATATCGATAGGGCTATCGAAGCATTTACCAAGGTGGGTAAAGCGCTTAATGTGATTCAATAATTATGTCGAAATATTTAATCGTAGGACAAGGGCTAGCAGGAACACTGCTAGCCTTTTCTCTTCTTGAAAAAGGAGAAGAAGTACTCATTGCCGACGATGATAAGCACCCATCTGCCTCGCAAGTTGCCGCGGGTATGTGGAATCCGGTTACGTTCAAAAGGCTTGCTGCGTCTTGGTTAGCGAAAGAAATGCTTGAAGAGATGAATCGAACTTTCCGAAGGTTGGAAGATCTGCTTCAATCGGAATTTTTTCATGCTCTTCCAGTTGCCAGAATTTTCAATTCCATTCAAGAGGCTAATTTTTGGGACGAGAAGTCAGATCATCCTGAAGTAGGCAGATATCTGTCTTTCCGAACAAATAATAGTGTTCAAGAGCATTTTGAGTCTCCTTTTGGAAACAGCGAAGTGAATGAATGCGGTTGGTTAAATGTCCCGAAGTTTCGAAAATCGGCAAGAGATTATTTCATTCAACATGGAAATTTTATTGAAGCAGATGTGAACGAAAGTGAAGTTACATTCATGGGTAATGGCGTTGTATGGAAGGAAATGACTTTCGATAAGCTTATTCTCTGCTCGGGTATTGGCGTGAATCAATGGAAGGGATTGGAAAGCCTTGATTTAATTCCGAATCATGGACAGGTGTTGGATTTGAAGATTGAAAATTTGGAACTCGATGCCATTGTCAATTTTGGTCAGTTTTTACTTCCATACGGAAGTAACAAATTTCGTTTGGGTGCAACCTACAATTGGAATGAGGTTCCAGATAAACCAACCGATGAAGCGAGAGAATTTCTTCTTTCAGAGTTGAGACAAAGGATAAAACAATCCGTTTTTGTTGAAAGTCACAAAACAGGATTTCGTCCTACAACCCGCGATAGACGTCCGATTATAGGTTTTGCTAACGGTAATGAGTTGTTGGGTGTTTTTGGAGGGCTGGGTTCTAAGGGTGTTCTTTTAGCGCCTTATTTTTCGAGAATGTTTGCCTCTGTTTTAACCGAAGGTGTTTCCATTCCGAAGGAAGTAGATGCGGGGCGATTCTAACAGTAGAAGGTGAAGAACCTTGTAATTATCTAATTTACTTACTTTATTCTTGGTATTTAATAATAATTACGAGGCTAGGCTTGAACGGTCAGCAACATAAGTGTCGACCGGATTAACGCATAACACAGGAATTTGTGCGTCATTGGTAATGACTTGCTGTTCGTAGCTCGAGTTGAATACATTCAACAAGGAACTTTCGTAGAAATTCATTATGCAAATCAAATCAGCTTCAACGGCTGCTGAGTATTTCAATAACGATTTAACGAATGAACCCTCAGATTTCGCTTCGGTAATTTCAACTTCAACAGGAATGTCCAAAGAAGTCAGATAGTCAACAGCGTATTTCATGTTTCTATCTAGTTGATTTTTTAAAAACTCATCTGTTTCATTCGGAGAAATCAAATGCACTTTTGAATTGAAATATTTCGCAACGTCACGAACCGCGCTCAACTTTTGCTTCGTCTCTTTGTGAAGATCCAATGGAACAACAATGCGGTTGTATCCATGCGGACGAATGGTTCTTTCCTGAACAACAATGAAAGGAATAGAACTTTCAGTTACAATTTTCAACGCACGGCTTCCCGACATGAATTGTAATCCACGGGCTCCGTGTGTTCCCATAATAATAAGCGCAACATCCATTTCAGTAGCAGCTTTATCAATGTCTTCGAAGATGTTTCCAATTCGAACATGCGTATGAATCTCAACGCCGTTTTCAACGCGCACACGATCTTTGAGAGCGTCTAATTTCAAACGCGCTTCAGAAACTTGCTTTTTGTTTTCTACAATGTGAATGAGGTGAATGTTGGCAAGGATAGTTTTGCCCATTAAAAGCGCATGTTCAATAGCAATATCGCTCACCTTGGTGAAATCGACAGGAACTAAAATTTTCTTAGAAAATCCCATAAAAGTAATTTTTGCAAAGGTAAAGTATTTAGGTTCTATCCGTTTAGACTAAAATCGAGTACTTGTTGGAAAAAGAAATCAGGCGATTCGGCGTGTGGCCAATGTCCTGAATTTTTCACCTCCGTGATTTTTGCTTTCGGGAAGTATTGTGCAATTTGTGGCAGATCTTCGTGCAAGATGTAATTTGAAAGTTCACCTTTAATGAAAAGGGTGGGTACTTGAACCGAGCTGTTCAAGGGCACTTCTTGAAGGATCTCGTCGATATGAATTTCAAGCGCATCTAGATTGAATCTCCAGTCTAATTTACCGGGCTCTTTCCAATATAGATTTTTGAGAAGGAAGAGCTGAGTAGCTTTGTCTACCGTGGTTTTAGCGAAGATTTCTTCTGCTTCTGCTCTCGATTGAATTTGGTCTAATGGAACGGACCGAAGCGCATGAAAAACAGCATCGTGGTGACGTGGGTATTTCTTAACCCCCATATCAACCACAATCATTTTTTCTATTAGAAATTCAATTTCTTGGGCAACATGCATGACTGTTTTTCCACCCATACTGTGTCCCATAAGTATGACATCTCGAAGGTTTTCCGATGCCATTAAATCAATGGCATCATCGCGCATGAGGGTGTAATTCATTTCCTCAGAATGAGGAGACCTTCCGTGATTCCGTTGGTCAATGGTGTATACACAGAACCCGTGCTCTGCCCATTTTTTAGCATGTGTTGTCCAATTATCACCTGTCCCGAAAAGCCCATGAAAAATGAGCACGGGTTTGCCTTCCCCGTATTTATTGAAATTCAATTTCATTTGCGCAATTCATTTTTATACATCTGCACCGTATTTTCCAATCCGAAATACAAAGCGTCAGATATAAGCGCATGTCCAATGGAGACTTCATCTAAGTAGGGAACTTGCTCGGCGAAGAACTTCAGATTTTCTAAATTTAAATCGTGGCCAGCATTGACTCCCAAACCCACTTCGTGAGCAGCTTTGGCAGCTTCAATAAACGGAGCAACCGCTTTTTGTTTATCTACGGAATATCCAACCGCATAGCTTTCGGTATACAATTCCACCCTGTCGGTTCCAGTTTCAGCAGCTCTTTTCATAAGCAACGGATTTGCCTCCATGAAAATACTCACGCGAATACCGTGAGCTTTCAACTCTTTTACTATTTCGGATAAAAAATCGAAATGTGTTTCAACGTCCCAGCCGGCGTTGGAAGTAATGGCATCTGGAGCATCGGGCACCAAGGTTACTTGGTGTGGTTTAGCCTGAATGACTAACTCCATGAAGTCAGGTGTGGGATATCCTTCAACATTGAATTCAGTTTGGACTACCTTCTTTAATGCAGGAACATCGGCATAACGAATATGTCGTTCATCGGGCCTTGGATGAACGGTAATTCCCTGGGCGCCGAAGCGTTCAATATTTTGTGCTGCCACAATGACATCCGGAGTATTTCCGCCACGGGCATTACGAATGGTGGCTATTTTATTGATGTTAACGCTGAGTGCGGTCATGTATTCAAAATTGGTTGTGCAAAACTCGGCAATAATCGAATTGAAATTCACGTTGTGGAACGAAAAATGAATGTACGTTTGAACGTCGTTTTTAATTATTCATGAATAAAGCAATCAATTTAATATCGAAAAGCCTTCCTGCACTGAGACCCGGAGAGTCTGCTTTGTACGTATTGAATTTGATGGACGAACTTCGGGTAACAGACCTACCTGTAGTTGAAAATGGCTTTTTCATAGGTCTTGCAAATGAAAGTGACTTCTTGAATGCCGAGGTATACCAGGGTGAAGTTCAGGCAGAGTTAGATTTATTGAATGTATCCATACTTCCAGAAGCTCACGTATTAGATGTGTTAAAAGTGATAAGTGAAAACGATATTACTGTTGTTCCCGTTGTAGACGAGGGGAACCATTACATTGGAAGCATCACTTCTGCTGATTTAATGGATCGGTTGGCGGAAATGCTCGGAGTTATGCGCGAGGGCGGAATCATAGTCCTTCAAGTTTTTGAACGCGACCATAGCATTCAGCAAATTGCAAGAATCATTGAAGAGAACAATGCAAAAATCCTGAGTCTCTCTGTGGTTCCAGCCGCGGAAGGAAATTTGGAGATGCACATTAAGGTTGATCTTCCCGATTTGAATCCGATTTTACAGAGTCTTGAACGTTTCAACTATACGGTTCTAAGTAAGTTTCAAGCCTCTCAATATGACAATGAGTTGAAAGATCGATATGACGAACTCATGCGCTACCTGAATATGTAGTGTTTGCTGAAAAGCGCTACCTTTGTTTTTTAGTCAACTATGTTAGTCTACGTTTTTGGAAAAAAGTTTGAAGCCGAATTGGCTCCTGCGGTGCAGCAATTTCTTGAGAAAATGGTGCGTCGTGGTATTTCCATCTGCGTTTACAAAAACTTTGAACGTTTTTTAGAATCACACATTCAAATTCCTGCACACGCCACATTTGAGGAAAATTCAGAATTTGAAAATGCTTCTGCGTTATTCAGTTTTGGTGGAGATGGAACATTTTTAGACGCTGCGAGGTTGGTTGGATCGAAGCGAATACCTATTCTAGGAATCAATACGGGTCGACTCGGATTTTTATCACATGTAAGTGTTTCAGAAGTTGATGAAGCATTGGAGCAATTTGTGAATTCAGAATACACGATTGATCCTCGTTCATTCATTCAGATAAAATCGGAGCAATTCGATTTTGGAGATTTTCCGTATGCTTTGAATGAGATTACCATCAACAATGCTACTCGCAATGAAATGATTAAGATTAACGCCTCTGTAAACAAGGCTTTCTTGAGCAGCTATTGGGCAGATGGATTAATTGTTGCAACACCAACCGGATCAACGGCATACTCGCTTTCATGCGGAGGCCCAATTGTAACGCCTAATTCAAACAATTTCATTATTACTCCAATTTCAGCGCATAATTTAACCGCCCGTCCGCTCGTAATAGGTGATACTTCAACGGTTAAATTGAAGGCAGATTGTAGATCTGGACAAATTCAGATTACCTTAGATAGCACCCAGTACGTGCTAGACAGTGGTGCAGAGATTACGTTGTGCAGGGCTCCATTTGAACTACAAATGATTCTTTTGGAAGGAAGAAATTTCTTCCGGACCATTCGTAAAAAAATGGGTTGGGGATTAGACATTCGAATGGATTGACAATATTTAACAGAAAAAAGCATTGTGCAGATATGATGAATCGTTTATTTCTTTTTCTCTTATTGGTTACTGGAAATGTTGTTGCTGTGGCTCAAGGATTGAGTAAAGAGAAAAGCAAAGAGTTTTCGATTTCTGCCGGTACTGCCTATTATATCGGGGAAATAAATCCTTCCAAACATTTCGGAACAAAAGAAAAATTGGCTTTGGGTATTGCCATTCGTAACAACCTAAACAAGCGTTGGTCTATTCGCACAGGTCTTAACTATGGGAACATTGAAGCATTCGATTCAGATAGTAAAGATGCATGGCAACAGAATAGAAATTTAAATTTTCGAAATAGATTTTTTGAAGGAAGTGTCATTGCAGAATTGAACTTTTTTAACTACCAGCTCAATTCAAAGCACAACATTTCCCCTTATTTATTTTTGGGAGCTGCAGTGTTTCGAATGAATCCTGAAGGAAATTACAACGGATACTGGCACCCTCTTCAACCAGCAGGAACAGAAGGACAAGGAATGGCGGGAAAGGATGCCTTATACAAAACAACCAGTTTTACCATGCCCATGGGTGCAGGATTGAAATGTAACATAAAAGGATTGTTGGGATTTTCTTTGGAATGGGGAATGCGCAAGCTGTACACCGATTATTTCGACGATATTTCGGCAACTTACGTGAATCCTACAATGCTTGCTGCTGCACGTGGACAATTAGCAGCGAATTTGGCTGATCAAAGTCTTCTTCCAGAAAACGTGAACAACGCCTCTATGCAACGCGGAGATCCGGGAAGAAAGGATCTTTACTTCTTTTGCATGGCCTCATTAAATTTTAGAATTGATAAAAAAGGAAATAGCTGCGCCACTTGGCAGTAATTGCTTGTCTAAACACAGGCTTTCCGTATCTTCGCACTTCGATGAAAAGTGCCTTCGAACAAATAAATCTAAGCATGACCCCACGCCATGTTGCAGTAATCATGGACGGAAATGGGCGTTGGGCGAAAAACCAAGGAAAAGATCGTATTTTCGGACACTTCAATGGGGTTGAATCTGTTCGCGCCACAATTAAAGCTGCACGTAGAGCAGAAATTGAGTTTCTTACCCTCTATGCATTTTCCACAGAGAATTGGAACCGTCCAAAAGAAGAAGTTGATGCCCTGATGGATTTGTTGGTTACAACAATCATTAGTGAAGTTGCAGAGCTCATGGAAAATGGGGTGCGTTTATTAGCCATCGGTGACATTGAGCAATTGCCAAACAAATGTCGCGATGAGTTGAAAACAGCAATTTCAAAAACAGCCGGCAACAAGGATATTACTCTGGTACTAGCCCTGAATTACAGTGCTCGTTGGGAAATTGTGAACGCAGTGAGATCAATAGTTGCACAACAAATCACGGCTGAAAGCGTTACTGCTGACGTGATTACCCAAAACCTTTCAACTGCTAATATCCCAGATCCGGAATTGCTTATACGCACTAGCGGAGAGCATCGAATAAGTAATTTTTTACTTTGGCAAATTGCCTATACAGAACTACACTTTACACCCATCATGTGGCCTGAGTTCAGAGAAGAACATTTTTTTGAAGCTTTGGTGAGCTACCAAGGACGTGAGCGAAGATTTGGTATGACTTCAGAGCAAACAGAACAAACTAAATAAATCAAGTTGAGAACGACGTACATAAATAACTTTCCAAACTCGAGAACGATATTATTTGTTCTGACTCTAATCGTGTTATTTTTCGTTACTCCAGCATTACAGGCTCAGGTTGAATTAGGCACCACCATCGATTACGCAGAACCCCGAAAAATGAAAATTGCAGGTATCACTGTTATGGGCGCTGAATACACCGATGCGCAAGCAATTCTTCTTTTTTGTGGATTGAAGACAGGTCAAGAGATTATGATCCCTGGAGATGAAATTGCCGATGCGCTTAGGAAGCTATGGAAGAATCAGTTGTTTTCTTCTATTGATATACGTTTAGCTGAAGCGCGTGGAGAAGATGCTTTCTTGGTAATTGTGGTCAAAGAACTTCCGAAGTTGGGAGTTTTTAAGTTTGATGGAATAAAAAAGGGAGACGCTGACAATATTCGTGAAAAGATGAAGATTCGTTCAGGAAATATCGTGAACGAAAACTTGAAGGCCACTGCAACGAATATTATCAAGGACTTTTATGTTGAAAAGGGTTACTTCAATGCCAAGGTTAACATCATTGAAAAGCCTTATCCGAATTTACCAAATGCAGTTGAATTAACTTTCGACATTGAAAGAGGCAATCGCATTAAGATTGAAGAGATTGAATGGGTAGGAGCCGATAAGATGTCTGTTGCGACATTGAATCGCACTATGAAGAATACCAAAAAAGCAGCTTTCTACCATGTTTTCAAATCCTCGAAATTCTTGGAAGAGGAGTATGAAGAGGACAAAGCAGCAATAGTAGCACGATACAACAAAGAAGGCTTTCGCAATATGCGAATTGTGAAGGATTCAATTTATTCAGTTGGTCCAGAGCGATTGAAAATTCGCATCACATTAGATGAAGGAAATAAATTCTATTTCCGGAATATCACTTTCATTGGAAATACCAAGTACAGAAGCAACTCACTCGATTCTATACTTAACATTAAAAAGGGTGACGTATACAACATGGAGGTGTTGCAGACCCGTTTGAATATGAATCAAACAGGTCGTGATGTTGCTTCGTTGTATACCGATGATGGTTATTTGAATTTTTATGCTTATCCGGTAGAGTCTCTGGTTCCGCCAGACAGTATTGACATTGAAGTTCGCATGGGCGAAGGAAAGCAATACCGCATTGGTGTGGTAAGTGTTTCGGGAAATACCAAGACGAATGACCACGTAATTTTCCGTGAAATTCGAACGCGACCGGGTGATTTGTTTAATCGTTCCGATTTAATTCGTTCTCAGCGCGAACTCGCAAATCTGAATTACTTCAGTCAAGAAGCGTTTGATATTCGCACCAATCCAAGACCCGACGAAGGTCTGGTGGATTTGGAATATGTTGTGGAAGAAAAACCTTCCGACCAAATTGAATTGTCGGGCGGTTGGGGCGGTGGTCGAGTTGTAGGATCGCTTGGACTTAGCTTCAACAATTTCAGTATGCGCAATTTCTTTAAGAAGGAAGCATGGAGTCCTCTCCCAACTGGAGATGGACAGCGACTTTCTATTCGTGCAATGAGTAATGGTGCGTTCTTCCAGTCCTACAACTTGAGCTTTACTGAGCCTTGGTTAGGCGGAAAAAGACCGAACTCGCTTTCAGTCTCAGGATATCACAGCGTTCAATCAAACGGCCAATCGAAGTACGTCAACGATGCGATAAACCCAATGCGACAATCTTTGATTATTACAGGAGCATCGGTTGTATTTGGTCAGCGTTGGCAGAAGCCAGACGATTGGTTCTTGTTCTTCGGTGGGTTGTCTTATCAGCATTTCGACTTGAATAACTACGGATCTTTCTTTTCGTTTAATAATGGATACTCGAACAACCTTGCTGCAAACTTCACAATAGAGAGAAGTTCATTGTCTGAGACGATTTACCCAACATGGGGGTCAAAAATCACCTTGAGTTCCAAGTTTACTTTGCCTTACACGACCATAGGAGAGAATTTCTTGGGTAAGGAGTATGATTATGCGAGTATGACTGACCAACAGAAAGTAGATTGGGTTGAATATTACAAAATTAAGTTCACTGCAAACTGGTACACCTCTTTGAATAAGCACAAAACAAACAAATTGGTTTTACATACACATGCGGGTTTTGGTTTCTTAGGTGCATACAACAAGAATCTCGGTCAATCTCCGTTCGAGAGATTCTATTTAGGGGGAGTTTTCTTAAGTGGATTCTTGCTTGACGGTCGTGAAATTGTGAATTTACGTGGATACGATGATTTGTCATTAACAATGCCTAGTGACCGAGTGGGAGCGCCAGTGATAACTAAGTATGGCGCTGAGTTGAGATATCCAATTTCTTTGAATCCACAAGCTACCATTTTCGCATTGGCTTTTGCCGAAGCGGGAAGAACTTGGACAGATTTTTCTGATTACAATCCATTTAACCTGTACAAATCTGTGGGCGGTGGGCTTCGAATCTTCTTACCGATGTTTGGATTGTTAGGATTCGACTACGGTTGGAGATTGAACGACGTGCCCAATGCTCCGAATATGGCGCCTGGACAGTTCCACTTCAGTATTGGTATGAACATGGGAGAATTATAATTGAATATTATGAAAATAAACTCATTCATTAAGTTAGTATTTGTAATTGCATATTTGTTTATCTGCACGAGAATCAATGCTCAAAAGTTTGCCTACGTAGATTCCAAATACATTTTGTCTCATATGCCGGAATACGTAGCTGCTCAAAAGCAAATTAATGAGCTAAGTTCAGAATGGCAGGCACAAGTGGAGCAGAAGTATACGGCTATTGAGCAATTGGAAAAATCTTTTCAAGCTGAGAAAATTTTGCTCACCGAGGAAATGAAAAAGAAACGTGAAGCCGATATCAACGAGCGTCGCGAGGAGGCCAAGCAATACCAGAAATCGAAATTTGGTGTTGATGGAGATTTGTTCAAAAAGCGAGAAGAATTGGTAGCACCTATTCAAGAACAGATTTTTCAAGCCATTGAAGATATTGCTTCGCAATCTCAATACATGGTTGTGTTCGATAAAGCGAATCATTCGAACTTATTATACACCAATCCCAAGCATGACATTAGCGATAAGGTCTTGAAAAAAATGGGTTTAAAGCCAGGTGAGGTTTTAGATAAAGACGAAGATGATAAGGACGATTCTGATGAGAAACCTGGTGAGAAACCAGGAACAGGAACAGGCCGTCCAGGAAATGATCGACCTAGTTCACCGGGAAAAGGCAAGTAATGCGTATTTTTGGTACTGTCATTGAATAGAAGAAAAAAAAACAATACAATCATGAAGAAGACAATTTTAGCAGCACTATTTATTTCATTGGGATTTGGTGCATTCGCGCAGAAGTTTGCGCACGTAGATAGACAAGCAATTCTTTTACAAATGCCAGCAATGAAAGGTGTTCAAGCAGATATGGAGACCGCAAAGAAATCTTTTGAAGGCGAATACGTAGTTATGCAAAAAGAGCATGACGATAAAGTTGCTGAGTACGAGACGAAATCTAAAATGGCGGTAAGTGCTGGTGGATGGCCAGAGGCTATTCGTCAAAGTAAAGCTCAAGCTATCGCAGATTTAGAGCAAAACATGATGGATTTCCAACAAACAGCGAACGATGAATTGCAACAAGAGCAAGACAGATTGTTGAAGCCATTGGTTGAAGAGTTCGATGCTGCAGTTGCGAAGATTGCTAAAGCTGGTGGTTATACTTATGTCTTCGACATCGGAGCCGGAAATTTAGTTTATGCGGGTGGAGAGGATATTGGTGATAAGTTGAAAGTTGAATTGAAAATTCCTGCAACTGCCCCAACGACTCCAACTCAGAAATAATAGTTACTACAATATAGAAATCCCGCTAGGCGGGATTTTTTTTGCTATGAACACAGACCCAATTGGAATTTTCGATTCCGGAATAGGCGGATTAACCGTTGCGAAGGCCATACAAAAGGTTCTTCCAAATGAATCTTTCATTTATTTCGGGGATACTGCGCATTTGCCTTACGGCGACAAATCGCCCGATAGTATTCGTGCTTATTCAAAACGCATTTCAGAATTGTTGGTTGAACATAAATGCAAGACTATTGTCATTGCGTGCAACACCGCTTCAGCACATGCATACAAAACTGTAGTGAATAGTATTCCTTCAAATATTCCAGTGATAAATGTGGTTGATCCTGTTGCCGCATATACAGCTTCACATTACACGAAAGGTAAGGTAGGTGTAATCGGAACCAAAGGCACCATTCATTCGCGAATTTATGTGAAGCGAATAGAGAAATTGAATCCGAGCTTGAAGGTGTTGTCGAACGCAACTCCACTTCTGGCTTCCATGATTGAAGAAGGTTATTACAACAATAAAATTTCACAAAGTATCATAGACAGTTACTTGTCGAAGTCTTCTTTCAAAGGTATTGAGGCCCTCATTTTAGGCTGCACGCACTACCCGTTGATTAAAAAGGAAGTAGAGAAATTTTATCAGCAAAAAATAGAAATCATCGATAGCGCCTCAGTTGTTGCGCAGTACGTTTCAGATGTCTTGAAGAAAAAAGATATCTTAAATACAAGTAAGCGTAAGCCGAAGTACTCGTTCTGGGTCTCGGATTATACCGAGTCTTTCGAAAAGAGTACAGAAATTTTCTTCAACCAAAAATTAAAATTGGTCGAGAAAAGAATTTGGAAAGACGAGCGTTATTAATGCTTGAAATGACGAACACCAGTCATATACATGGCCACTCCGTTCGCATTGCAATAGTCTATTGATAGCTGATCTTTAATTGAACCGCCGGGTTGTACTACAGCAGTCACTCCTGCATTCTTTGCAATTTCTACGCAGTCGGGGAATGGGAAAAATGCATCGCTAGCCATTGCGCTACCTTCCAAAGAAAAACCAAAATGCTTTGCTTTTTCAATGGCTTGCTGAAGTGCATCTACGCGAGAAGTTTGGCCTGTTCCACTTGCAAGCAAGGTGTTGTTTTTTGCAAGCACAATTGTGTTGCTCTTGGTATGCTTCACTAGCTTATTTGCGAAGATCATGTCTTGAATTGACGAAGCATTGGCTTGTGTTTGCGTAGCACATTTCAAGTCTTCCGCAGTCTCAGTTGCATTGTCTTTTTCCTGAACCAAATAACCGTTCAAGATTGATCTTACTTGTGTTTGAAGAAGTGGTGTTTCTTTAATAATAAGTATGATGCGGTTCGCTTTAGACTTCAATAATTCAACAGCTTCATTTGCGTATGAAGGAGCAATAACGACTTCACAAAAAAGCGAGTTAATTTTTTCAGCTGTGGCTAAATCTATTTCTCCGTTTGCAATAAGCACACCTCCGAAGGCCGATGTGCTGTCACATGCCAACGCCGCTTCATAAGCACTAACCATGGTGCTTCTTGTTGCTACGCCGCAGGCATTGTTATGTTTCAAAATTGCGAATGTCGGAGCGTCGTTCTTGAATTCACCAATCAATTGCACCGCCGCCTCAACATCTAACAAATTATTGTAGGAAAGTTCTTTTCCATTGAGTTTCGTGAATAGTGCATCGAGGTCTCCGAAGAAGCTTCCTTTTTGATGCGGATTTTCTCCATAACGAAGAACATGTGCGTCACGCGATGCAATCCGTAAAGAGCCTTCGTCGTTGCCTTTGAAGTAAGAATAAATGGCTGAGTCGTAATGTGAAGAAACTTCGAAAGCTTGTTTAGCAAAGAACTGTCTTTGCTCGAGTGTGGTCTCTCCCTTTTGATTAACCAACAATTCATGTAAATCGTGGTATTCGTTTTTCGAAGGCACAATGACTACGTCGTTGAAATTTTTTGCTGCACCGCGAATAAGTGCAATTCCTCCTATGTCAATCTTCTCAATGATGTCTTCATGTGAGGCGCCTGAAGCAACTGTTTTTTCGAACGGATACAAATCAACAATCACACAATCAATTGCGTGAATGTTATATTTCGCAGCCTCTTCCAAATCTTGGGCTTCGTTGCGGCGGTAGAGTATTCCGCCTAAAACACCCGGATGCAATGTTTTAACTCTTCCGCCGAAAATACTTGGATATCCGGTTAAATCTTCAACAGCCGTTACGGGAATTCCCATGTTCTCGATGAACGTCTGTGTTCCTCCAGTGCTATAAAGTATTATACCTAATTGGTGCATTTGTTCAACAATCGGAGCTAATCCATCTTTATCAAACACTGAAATAAGGGCTGAAGAAATTCTTTTATTCACGACTCATAAATTAAGTCGCGAATTTACAATGTAAATCAGGGTATTAGCGGTGCATTTTTCAACAAGTTCCGATAATTGTGGATTTATAGGAATGTACCTCATTTGAAGCCCTATCTTTGAGTAAACCATAAATAAGGAAATCATACATTGGCATTTTCACTAGGCAATCAAGAGCACCCATTTTTCGATACGTTGAATGAGCGCGTGGAAAAGTATTTCACAACAAAAGGAATTAGCAGAACCGGTAATTGGAAAATTTACACAAAAGCTATTTTGCTCATATTTTCAATTGTTGCTGTATATGCCTCAATTCTCATTTTCAATGGTTGGGTTGCTCAGGTAATTTTGTGGGCGGTGCTCGGAATGATTTTCGCAGCTATTGGATTTAACCTTATGCACGACAGTGCCCACGGGAGTTTTTCTTCGAGGTCTTGGGTGAATCAGCTGATGGGATATTCATTGAATATAATTGGAGGAAATGTATTCTTGTGGAAACTGAAGCACAATCAAATTCATCATGTTTATACCAATATTCAGGGTGTTGACGAGGACATAGATGTTGAACCTTTCTTGCGAGTAAATGAACAGCAGAAGAAGTATTGGTTTCATAGGTACCAATACATTTATTGGGCGGTGATTTACGGTACCACTTATTTTTTGTGGGTATATGTAAAGGATTTTAGCAAGTATTTTACAAGAAGAATCGGGGAAACACCGATTAGAAAAGTTCCGCGCAAGGAACACTTTATTTTCTGGGCAAGTAAACTGTTTTATGTTGCTGCTTTCATTCTTGTTCCCATTCTTGTTGTAGGGTGGCTGAAAACGCTTGTAGGGTATACCGTTATGCTTTTCGTTACCGGATGGATCATAGCCGTAGTATTTCAATTGGCTCACGTAGTTGAAGGAAGAAATTTCCATTTGCCAGAGACCGAAGGTAGAAGTTTGAAGGAAGAATGGGCCGTGCACCAAGTAAATACTACAGCAAACTTCGCAACGAAGAATAAAATTGTTTGTTGGTTAACAGGTGGGTTGAATTTCCAGGTAGAGCATCACCTCTTTCCAAGAATCAGTCACATTCATTATCCGTATATCAACAAGATTGTCCGGGAAACCTGCAAAGAATATGGTCTAGCATACCAAGAATATCCAAATGTTCTTTCTGCTGTTCGTGCACACGTGAGTCACTTGCGTATTTTAGGATCCGCATAATTTGTATTTTTGCTTGGTCCGAGAGGGCATTTTATAGATTTATTTTATGGGAAGAATTTTTGAAAAGCGAAAGCACAAGATGTTCGCGCGTTACGACCGCATGGCGAAAGCGTTTACTCGTATAGGTAAAGAAATTGCAATGGCTGTTAAAGCCGGTGGTCCAGACCCCGCTTACAACCCTCGCCTGCGTCAGTGTGTTGCCAATGCCAAAGGCGTTAATATGCCGAAAGACCGTGTAGACGCCGCTATTAAAAGAGCCTCGAGTAAAGATGCTAGCAATTACGAGGAAGTAGTTTACGAAGGATATGGTCCATACGGAATTCCAATCTTAGTGGAAACAGCAACCGATAATCCAACAAGAACGGTAGCAAACATTCGCATGTATTTCAATCGTGCCGGTGGGTTAATGGGTAACAGTGGTTCTCTTTCTTTCATTTTTGAAAGAAAGGGTGTTTTTAGAGTGGCGATGGATCAGATACCTTCATGGGAAGAGTTGGAATTGGAACTTATTGATCACGGTTTGGATAGTTCAGAACAAGAGGAAAACGAAATGGTCATCTACACGGCGTTCTCTGATTTCGGAAATATGCAAAAGGCTTTGGAAGATCGCGGAATAGTGCCAACAAAAGCTGGGTTAGAGCGAATTCCAAATACATATGCAGAGATTACAGAAGAGCAAACCGATGAGATTCTGGAATTGGTTGAAAAGATAGAGGCAGATGATGATGTTCAAGCAGTCTATCATAATTTGAAATAATGAAAAAAGCAATTTTCTTTTTAACCCTTGCACTTGCTTTAAGCGCTTGTAAGAAAGATCCGGGCACAGGTGGCGCAGGAACTATTTCTGGTACAATTTCCAAAGAAGTTCGTGTTGTACTAACCAATCCTGCAACTTCGTTATACACCGTTCCAGCTGCCGATGTAGACGTTTACATCGTTTATGGAGAGCACGTTTCTCCAGACGATAAAGTAGTAACCGATTACAATGGGGAGTTCGAATTTCGAAATCTAAGAAAAGGAAAATACACGATTTATGTATACAGTAGAGATACTACAGGGCAGAACCCACCTACCATTGATCCAACAAAGATGGTTGTGCTTCAAGAAGTAGAGCTTATAGACAACGAGGATCATGCGGTTGTTTCAGATTTAACGATTTATGATACGCCGTAACACTGCGACGTTGCTGTTAGTTTTTTTCGCGTCGTTTGCGTTTGCTCAAAACATGAACGATGCTGGTATGTGGAATACGTTTTCATTTTCTGGAGATATCAAGGATTTAACTCCTTGGAAAGATCTTAAAATTTTTAAGGATTGGTCCATCCATGTAGATCCGGAAATGCGTTACGACGAGAACATTTCTAGATTATATGGTTATTTCGCCGATCTAGGAACAGATAAAAAATGGAGTAAATATTTTCTTACTTCAGTGGAATATCGATTGGGTGCTAGACGAGAAGAAAACTGGTACAATCTGAGAACAAGGTGGTCATTAGGGGCTCAAGTGAGCTTGCCTTTGAAGGATTTCAAAATTTCAGCCACTACACGCTACCAAGTAGCCAAAGTAATTACTACAGATTTGGACTTAAAGTCTACTTGGCGCCAGAAATTAAGTGTGGAGTATTCAGGATGGAAAAATATTGGTGTGCAAATGAGTCACGAGTTATTCTTTCTTCCCATTACTTTAGAGAATACCAATTGGCGTAGTCAGATTTCTTTGAAGTATAAAATCAACAAGTCGAACGGAATATCTGTGGGATATTTGGTTCAGCGTAATTTGACCAATGCCGACATGGATTTTGTAATTCTAACAGGATACAAGTGGGAATTCAATAAGAAAAAGGAAAAATCGACTCCTGCCGTTCAATAGGCTTTGTACCTTTATGGCATAAACAAGTTTTTATGCGTTACACAGCTCTTTCTTCAACACACTATTCAAACAATCGCAAACGCTTTGCTTCTCGCATGGAAGAGAAGGGTCTAGCCATCTTCACAAGCAACGATATTTATCCGACAAGTGCCGACGGTACGTTACCCTTCAAACAGCACAGCGATATTTTTTATTTAACGGGTGTTGATCAAGAGGAAACCATGCTTGTTCTGTTTCCTGACGCTACAAATCCTGCACACAGAGAAATGCTTTTTGTTCGTGAAACGAATGATCACATTGCCGTTTGGGAAGGGGCGAAATTGAATAAGGCTCAGGCAAAGGAGCGCACTGGAGTGAATACTATTTACTGGAGTTCTGAATTCGAAAAAATACTTCATACAGTAATCGGGGAAGCTTCTTCGGTTTACTTGAATAGCAACGAACATTCACGTGCAGTTATTGAAGTTGAAACTCGTGAAATGCGTTTGTCGAAATGGTTCCGCGAGAAATATCCTCATCATACTATTGAACGTTCTGCGCCCATCATGCACGCCCTTCGTGCTGTGAAGGATGAAGAAGAAATTGCACAAATTCAGAAGGCGGTTGACATTACCCGCAACGGATTGCTGCGTGTTATGAAAATGATTCGTCCAGGTGTAATGGAATATGCAATCGAAGCAGAATTTGCTCATGAATTTTTGAGCAGCGGTTCACGCGGATTCGCTTACACACCTATTATCGCTTCAGGCGAAAGTGCTTGTGTGCTTCACTACATTGACAATGACAAACCTTGCAAGGAAGGAGATGTTATTTTGCTCGATGTTGGTGCTGAGTACGGTAACTACGCTGCTGATATGACGCGTTGCTTACCGGTTAGCGGGAAATTTACACCACGCCAAAAGGATGTGTACAACGCAGTTCTTTCGGTGATGAAACAGGCTACTGCTTATTTGAAGCCGGGCGTTATCATGTCGGAATACCACGCAGCAGTAGGGGAGATGATGACAGTAGAATTGTTGAAGTTGAATTTGATTTCGGAAGAAGATGTGAAAAATCAAAATCCATCATGGCCAGCCTATAAAAAATATTTCATGCATGGCACTTCTCACTTCTTGGGACTAGATGTACATGATGTTGGAAATTGGAACAAGCCCATTGAAGCTGGAAACGTATTCACCGTTGAGCCAGGAATCTATATTCCGGAAGAGAATTTAGGAATTCGTTTAGAAAACAACATCGTGATTACCGAAAACGGAAATCGCGATTTGTTCGCGAATTTCCCTTTGGAAGTGGAAGAGATTGAAGCGTTGTGCGCTAAATAATTAGAGCGCGACTTCTTTCAACGTTCCCGTTTTTGTATAAGCAAGATATCCTCTGACTTGTTTGCCAGTTGCGCTTTGTAACGCATTCATGTAGTTCTTCACCTGCTGAAGATGCTTGTCCATTTCTGCACCCGTTTTGAAATCATACACTTCGACGTAATTAGCATTTAGATGAATGCGATCAGGACGAGCAACTTCCCGAACATTGATTTGAACATCGTGTTCGGTAAGAACTTCATCTTCTGTTTTAAAAATTTTCTGAAATGAATCGTTCATGACTGTTGCTTTTACCTGATTCGTGAGAAGCTCTTTTTCATTGGGCTGAAGCTCGGTATGTTCGAAGATGTAGTTTGAAAGCGACTCTTCCCACGAATTGAAATGATTCAAAGTTGAAAGACAGGCATGCAAGTGATTGCCCATTACAAGTGCTTCTTTTCCTTCCAAATCTTTGCGTTTTGTTTCGCGCATGCGGAAGTCGGGTTGCACCGCATTTAAACGTGTACCATCAAGTAAAGCAACTGTCTTGGATTCTTCTTTTTCTTCTTTAACATGCTTTATTTTTTCGCCGAAATGAAATTTGTTTAATCCCGTGTGATGCGTATTGAAATACTCGTACAAGTACGTATTTAATGCGCTATTCGTGGAGGAAGGTTTACTTTCAGTAAGGAAATACAATCGATCTTCAGGACGGGTGAGTGCCACATAGAGCAAGTTCATATCGTCGAGTAAGATCTTGTTATTTTCTGTTTGAATTTCTTCTGGTTCATCTGGCTTAGGAGCTTTGCTTGGTGTAAAGTTGATGAGTCCTTTCGTGAATCCCGGATGAACATTTGGGGCGTTTACCCACAATGTTTGATTCGGATGTTTCGTATCGAATTTCGGAAAGATCACTACTGGAAATTGAAGTCCTTTGCTTTTATGAATGGTGAGTATTCGAACAGCATTTTGTTGCTCACCACTCTGAATGTACAATTTGTTTTTGTTGTCGTTCCACCAATCTGTCATTTCTGAAAATCCCATTCCATTCCGATGCGAGAGCTGGAGCAATTGGTTTTCAAAAAATTCCAAATACACATCGAATTGCAATTGGAAATATCGAATGAGTTCTTGAATGCATTCGAACGGATGAACATTGCTCTTCACCAAATCACGAAGTCCAGGGTAATGCTCATCTAGGAATTCATTCACTTTGAAGCGAAGTTTCCCTTTCTCCAGTTGCTCTACATAAGTGGAAATAACTTCACTGTAGTTGAATTTATTTGGAAACACATCGCAGATTCTGCGAATTAGATTGAAGCGATAAAAATTCTCTGTCTCTTTTCCGAAGTAGTTGATACAGGCCATGAGCAGCTGCACTTCGTTGGAATTTTGAACCAAGAAACTATCCTCAGTTGTGAGTGGTATTTTTTCTGTTTGCTGAAGAATAAACTCTGAAATTTTTGTCGATTCAGCTTTTCCCTTCCGAGTGAGAATGGCAATATCTCCCCATTCATATCCATCTGCTCTGCATTCTCGAATAGCATCTACAATTCCGTTCAGCATGTGTAAGTCACTGGAATCTTTTTTGTCGACAACAAGGGTTTGAACTTCTACATATCCCGGATGATTTTTGCTGCATTCTTGCTCATGCTTTTCATAGACATCTTGAAGTGGACCGAGCTTTTCTTTTAAAGCTCCAAATAGTGTATTATTGAATTCAATAATTGCCTTTCCACTTCTTCTGTTGGTGTTTAAGACTTGCTCTTTGTACGCATCGTTCAGCAGCAATTGCATGTTCACTGGCGCTCCGTCAAATAATTTGGGAAGTCGAACGAATTGTTCAACATTTCCATTTCTCCACCTGTAAATACTCTGCTTCCCATCTCCGACAACCAAATTGAAATTCCCTTGCGCGATGGCGTTTTCAAACAACGGAAGAAAATTCTTCCATTGCATTTCAGAGGTGTCTTGAAACTCGTCGATAAGAATGTGATGGTAACGCTCACCGGCACGTTCATAGATAAAAGGCGCGGTGCTTTCTTGAACAACCGCAGATACAATGGCGTGGAAATCGGAAATGAGTAGTAAGTTTTCTTCCGATTTTATGCGAATACTTACTTCATTTAGTTTGCTCAATAATCCGGTCGTGTAGATCCTTGGAAGAATTTTATTGATGCGATTGAATTCGTGTTTGTTGTTTCCGGAAATCCAATCCAGAACGAATTCAGCTACTTCATTTAATTTTCCGTTCAACGCCTCTACCTCTGCTTGCTTTGGTTTTCCCCAGCCCTTTTCAATTACGCGATGGAAGTATGCTCCTGGATTTACAAACTCTGCTGATCTTATTTTTCTGAGATAACTCAGAGTCCCATTGCCATTGTTGAAGAATTGGTCTTGATTGAGATTTTTATCTTCAATCAAATTCATAACCTCATCAATGCGTTCGAACAATTCTTTCGTTAATTCATGAAGCTTATTCTGAAAAGCTTTTTTAATTAAATCGTATTCGGTGATATGCAGGTTTTCGAAAAGCGAAAGAATGTTTTTCGCGTTTTCCTTCACCAGTTGTTTTGAAATTCCAATCATGCCTTTGCGGACATTCCAATCTTCTTCTTCTTCGAAATTACTGAGCACAAAATTCTCGAGATAGGTCGTTAATTCTGCGTCTTCACCCACTTCATCGAGACACGCGTCAACGCATTGCTCAAGAAACTTCTCGGTGTCCATTTGAATGGAAAAGTCCGGATGAATCTGTAAATCTTTCGCGAATGCACGAACGATGCGGTGCGTGAAACTGTCGATGGTGCTTATGCTCAAGCGTGAGTAATTGTGAAGCATGTGCGAAAGCGTTTTGCGCGCGCTCTCTTGCAAAATCATTGGGGAAACATCGAGCTCTTTTCGAATGTCATTGAACAGGTCATTCTTCCCTTCAAGTGCACTTGGAAAGGTGAATTCGTGCAAACGCTCCATCACCCGCTCTTTCATTTCAGAGGCAGCCGCATTGGTAAACGTAATGGCCAAAATGTGACTGTAGGCATAAGGCTCTTCGCTTTTTAAACTTAAAAAAAGGAAATGTCTCACCAAGGCATAGGTTTTTCCGCTACCTGCAGAACTTTTTAATACAAGAAAGGGTTGTTTTTCCATCAAGAGCAAGTCAGTTAATCGAATTGAATGCTATCTTTAATTCGTGAAGTGAAAGTAAATCCATGTAGCAATGAAAATGAAAATTGTGAATAATTATTTCTTCGTCGTTATGCTTAGCTTATTGCTTGTATCGTGCGGAGATGATGCTCCTTCCACTCCTGAAACCAAGGTTCATTTGAAGTTTGTTCCTACCTTCAACGGTCAGCCACTTTCGATTGATTCAGTCTATACTAATTCACTTGGACAGCAGCTTCGTGTAGAGAATATTCAGTTTTATTTGTCGAATATCTACGCCCACAATGGCGCCGATTCAACCTTATTGAAGCAAGCCTTTTTATTCACCTTGCTTGAACCGCAAACGCTTTCGCTAAATGTATCTCCTCAATCTTTTTCTTCGCTGTCATTTGGCATAGGAGTTCCAGGTAATTTGAATAAAAACGTGGATCCTTCTCAATACGCCAACTCGAATCCCCTGAGTGTTCAAGGTTCGAACGGAATGTTTTGGTACTGGAACACCGGTTATATTTTCGTGAAGTTGGAAGGAAGGTACGAGCTAACAGGCACGCCCAATGCGCCTTTGATGGATTCGTATGCTTATCACATGGGTGATGATCCGTTGTACCGAGTTCTCCATTTCAATACAGGAAGTGTGAGTTTAGCGGAAGGTGATGCGCGCACATTCAACATTGAAGTGGCCGTTGACAGCGTGTTCAACAGACCCGCAGATCCGATTGATTTATCTGTTGACAATCTCACGCACACTACTTCGAATTTCCCTTTGGCAGAGCGTATGACGAATAATTTTGTTACAGCGTTTCACCTTCAATGAGAAGAGTAGTTTACTTTTTTTTTCTGGTTGGAATTCTGGCTGGCTGCGCCGGTGAAGGTTTGCAGGACCACCCTATTTCCTTCAAACAACCACATTATTTTCCTGCAATTAATTTTCCGGAAGGAAATGAGCCCACGCTTCTTCGATTCGAATTAGGAAAACAATTGTTTTATGAAAAACAATTGTCGAAGAACGAAGATCAATCCTGCGCATCTTGTCATCGATTACCTGCAGCGTTTACAGATGGAAGAACGGTTTCTTCCTTCCATGAAAACGAATTTGCTCGAAACGCCCCAACCTTAGCGAATTTGGCCTGGTCGCCATACTTCATGTCAGAAGGTGGAGTGCCAACTTTGGAGCTTCAAGCACTAGGACCCATTCATGAAAAACATGAATTAGCCTTAAGCATGGAAGAAGTCATTAGCCGTTTGAAGAGCTCTTCGAATTATACCGAATTGAGCAAAGCCGCCTACGGAAGGGAATTGGATGCGTATGTAGTTACAAGGGCACTGGCATGCTTCGAGCGCGCCTTAATAAGCGGAGACTCGAAATTTGATCGTCATTATTTTTTGAAGTCGAAAGATTATTCGGAATTGGAAGAACAGGGAATGAATTTATTTTTTTCAGACAGAACACAATGCAGCAGTTGTCATTCACTTCCGTTTTTTACCGACTATAAATTTTACAGTTTGGGGTTTGAAGATTCCGACATTGGTTTGGAGCGAAGAACTTATGCAGAGAGCGATAGAGGGAAATTCAAGACACCAACGTTGCGAAACATTGAACTCACGGCGCCTTACATGCACAACGGTTCTATGAGTTCATTGGAAGATGTGGTTTCTTTTTACAATGCGGGCGGCGGCAATGGCATAACCAAGGATTCGAGAGTAAAAAATATGAATTTGACAAAAGAAGAGGAGCAAGCCTTGGTTGCCTTTTTAAAGACTTTGACCGATTGGAATTTCGTTCAGAATGAAAATTTTTTAAGTGCTGATGAAGATTAGCCATTCAAATAAATTTGTTTGTTCTTTCTCGTGTATTTTTGAAGTATGACCACGCGCCGTTTTACCTACTTTTTTCTGATTGCGCTTGCAAGTCTTTTGTGGACATGCAAGCATGAGGCGCCTGAAGGTCCAACGGCAACCCCCTATAATCTTGTCATTCCGCCTTTTTTTCCACCCATGGATATTCCTGAAGACAACCCATTAACCGTGGAAGGCGTTCAATTGGGAAGGTATTTGTTTTGGGAAAAGAAGTTGAGCGGAAACGACGCCATGTCCTGCGGAACCTGCCATTTGCCTGAACATGGCTTTTCAGATCCACGTCAGTTTTCAATTGGTATAAATGGAGAAGTGGGAACTCGTCAGGCCATGCCTCTGGTAAATATGGGATGGTCTACTTCGTTCTTTTGGGATGGCAGAGAGCCGACGCTTGAAGCACAGGTATCGGATCCAATTGTAAATCCAATTGAAATGAATGAGAATTGGGATCGAGCCATTGAACAAATAGATTCAGATCCATTGTACGATGCATTGTTCTTCAAGGCATATGGATCAACAGAGGTTACAAAAGAAAAAATCACAAAGGCGATTGCTTCGTTTTTAAGAACAATGATTTCTGCGAATTCTAAATTCGATAAGCAGCGTATCGGTCAATATCAGTTCACACCATCGGAATTGAATGGGTTCAATTTATTTCTTTCGGAAGGGGGAAGTCCGGATCAAGTTCCGGGTGGAAGCTTTGGCGCAGACTGCTTTCATTGTCATGGTTTCGGAAGCATGCAAATGACAGACTATCTTTTTCATAACAACGGTTTAGATGCGTCATTCAGTGATTTAGGAAGGGGAGCAGTGACGGGGAGCATATATGACAACGGAAAATTTAAGACACCCACTTTGCGTAATGTTGAATTGACGGGACCTTACATGCACGATGGAAGATTTACCACATTGGAACAAGTGATAGATCACTACAACAGTGGAGGAATTCCGAGTGCCACCATTGATCCCTTTATGAAATTTACAGTGGGTGGTCTGCAGTTGAGTGCTCAATCGAAGGCTGACTTGATTGCTTTTTTGAAATGTTTAACAGACACATCATTCTTACAAAATCCTGCATTTTCTGATCCACATGAATGATAAACAAAAGCGTTTTTTAGAGGAAGCGAGAAAGAATGTGAAGTCGAATAAAAAACTGTTCAATCGTTTAGCAAAAAAGAAAAAGCTCGATGATGTATTTCATTCAATGCATGAAGAAATTTTCGCGAAAACCGATTGCCTTACTTGCGCAAATTGTTGCAGAACCACGAGTCCAATTTTCCGCGATGTAGATATTGAAAGAATTGCCAAGCACCTGGGAATGCGTGTCTCTGAATTCACGGATAAATATTTGCACCTCGACGAAGACCGCGATTGGGTATTAAACTCGAGTCCGTGTACCTTTTTAAATCTAGAAGACAACAAGTGTAGCATTTATGATTTCCGCCCAAAGGCTTGTCGTGAGTATCCGCATACGGACCGAAAGAACATGAGCCAAATCATGAGTATAACTTTTCGGAATACCCTTGTTTGTCCTGCTGTTGCTGAAATGGCCGAAAGATTGAAACTTACCGAAGGTTAGTTGTCGAAAACTTTGAATTATTAGGATTCCATAGGCCGGGATGAGATAAGCTATACTTACCTCTGGGCGAACAACAGAAACATGCGACAGGTGAAGCGTAGAATTATTCCTTGCGCAAGGTTTTAGTCGGCAATTCCCATCGTCTTTAAGTGACGAGTATGAGAACGCACGGCAGCGAAAACAGTTCCGTATTCGTTGTATTGTACGCCGAATTTCTCACATGTCTCGCGAACAATTTTGTTCAATGCAGGATAGTGAACGTGTGAAATACGAGGGAACAAATGGTGTTCTACTTGGTAGTTCAATCCGCCAGTGAATAAGGTTACAAGAGGATTTTTAGTTGCGAAATTACTTGTTGTATTAATTTGGTGAATGGCCCATTCTTCTTCAATTACCCCGTTATTGTCTTCAGGATTGTTGAATGAAGTAGTTTCAACAACGTGTGCCAATTGGAAAACAACAGCGATAACAATTCCAGTTACGGTAGACACTAACAAGTAACCAAGAATAGCTGGAACTACACCTTGAAAAATCATAGGTAGTACAACGAAGGTTGCAACATAACTGAGTTTTGTTGCCCAAAAAGTAAAGTGATTAATGAATTTAAATTTGCGAAGTTTGGTAATTCCTACTTGCTGAGTTCTATATTTCTTCACGTCGTCAATCCAAACCCAAGAGATGTAGGTTAAGCAATACAAGATGTATCCGTAAATATGCTGAAAACGATGAATCTTGTATCTCGGTTGATTCTCGTTTGTGCGCATCATGGGTTGAATGTTAATGTCATCGTCGTGTCCTTCAATATTTGTGAAGGAATGATGAATCACATTGTGTTTCGTTTTCCAAAGGCTTACATCTCCACCAACCATGTTTAGTGTATGCGCCATGATTTCATTTAACCATTTTTTGTCGGAAAAACTGCCGTGAGCGCCGTCGTGCATCAGGTTGAATCCAATCCCAGCTAGGGTTAATCCTAGAAGGACACATGCGCCAATACTCATTCCTACTGAAAGGTCTCCGAAAACAAGGGCAATGTACAGAGCGAAAAAGCTAGATAAAAGAACAATAGCTTTCACAATAATGAGCCAATTGCCCCATCTGTTGCGCTTTGTAGCGTTGAAATATGAATCTACTCCGTTTTTTAAATGATCGAAAAAAGGTGTGCCTGCAGTTTTAAATCTAATCGTGCTCAATTGTGTTGGGTTTTCTATAGGTCGCTAATTTACCACACATTTACTTCACGCTCTAATTCGATGCCGTATTTATTCTTGACATCAGTCATAACTGCTGAGCTTAAGGCAAATAGCTCTTCTCCGGTTGCTCCACCGTAATTGACCAATACCAATGCTTGTTTTTCATGGACACCGCAATTGCCGACGCGCTTTCCCTTCCATCCCGTGTGCTCTATTAAATATCCAGCTGGAATTTTAACAGTCAGTTCATCAACAGGGTAAAACGGAATTTTTTCGTCGTGAACCTGAATGCTTCGAAGCACTTCGATAGGAACTGTTGGATTCTTGAAGAAACTCCCTGCATTGCCCAAGACCTTCGGGTCGGGGAGTTTCGAAGTTCGAATGGCAATAACGGCTTGACTAATGTGCTTAATGCTTAAAGTGTCTATTTCCATCTTGTCGAGCTCTTCAGCAATAGCTCCATATTCGATATGAAATACAGGGCGCTTATTCAGTTTGAAGCCGACATGTGTAATGAACCAATTTCCTTTTTCCTTCCGCTTGAAAATACTTTCGCGGTATCCGAGTTCACATTCATTCAGAGAGAAAATATGTTTTTCTGAGGTGTGAACGTTCACGGCTTCCACATAATTCAACACGCTGCTCATTTCCACTCCATAGGCTCCAATGTTCTGCATGGGGCTTGCGCCAACACACCCAGGAATAAGTGAGAGATTTTCCACTCCAGCCCATTTGTTTCGAATGCAATGCAAAACGAAGTTGTGCCAATTCTCTCCCGCTGCCACACGCACATACACGTGCATGTCGTCCTCCTTCTCCAATTCAATTCCGAATAATCTATTTTGAAGTACAACAGCATCTACATTTTTCGTGAACAGAATATTGCTTCCGCCACCTAATACAAGCAGGTTGCTCTTGGTCTGACGAACATATTCCAACGCCTCATCCACATGAGTAGGCTCTTCAATACGCGCAAATTCTTTTGCTATGGTTGAAATACCAAACGTATTGTGCGGCAGCAGGTCAACATTTTTTTCAAGTTGAAGTTTCATGAAGTAAAGAAAAGAAAGGAATGGGACGGGCTACCCGAAGTAAGTATCGTTATTCGAACATGCTTCTGTTCAAATGGATTTCAAATTATAATTGGAAGAAATACGGTCTTTTATTTCGTTGTATTCTTCGCTTGATATGAATTGGGCGCCATTTCCACCTTCCAAGAGATCCAAAACGTAAATACGGTCGGCATGGGTAACAGCATTGTTGGTGTGAATGAAGTACGAAGTACCCATTACAACCACCTCTTCAAAAGTTGTTGAGGAAAAGATTTGAACAATGCGTTTTCCTTCTGGAAATTTTAGAAACTTTGGGAAATCCATACTGCGAATATGCAAACAAATTCAGAAGAACTTTTTTTAAAGCGAATAGCGAAAGAATTAATTGACAAACACGGGAAAGATTTACATCGTGTTTTGGTTGTACTACCAAGTAATCGCTCGAAAGTTTTTTTGAAGAAATTTCTTTTCGAAATTTTAGGTGCAGCCTTCTTATCTCCGCAGTTGGTCTTGCTTCCACAATTTGTTAAATCTGTTGTGAAGGAAAGAACAGAAGAGAAATTGAGTTTACTTCTTCTCCTTTATCGCGCCTACACGGAAGTTGTTGAATCTCCCGATTCTTTCGAAGTCTTTATGAAGTGGGGAAGCATGGCGCTCGATGACTTCAATGATATTGATGTCGCGCTGGCCAATCCGGGAGAGGTATTCAAGAATTTGAAAGATGTAAAGGATATTGAGAATTGGAGTTTCGGTGTTCAGCCACTCACAGAGGCACAAGAAGACTATGCCGACTTCTGGCTCGATCTCGGAAAAGTATATCATCGCTTTGTGGAATTGCAAAATGAACAGCGCGCATACAGTTACGCGCGCTTGAACAGAGCCATGGCAGAGGGGAAGGTAGAAGTGAATTTCCCTTCGAATGCAGATACCATTTATTTTGTGGGTATCACAGCGTTTTCGAAGGCAGAGGAAAAATGGATTATGCGATTGCATAAAACAGGAAAAGTGTTTTTCCATTTCGATGCAGATGCTTATTACGTGAACAATCCCATTCACGAAGCCGGAATTTTCTTCCGTTCATGGGAGGAGCGAAGAATGCCCATTGCGAAGTCAGACGACTTCAATACACGTTCTCGAACCATCACTTTCTCGAAAGTGGTAACGCCCTTGGCCTCTGCATTCGCGGCTTCGAAGTTGGTGAATGAAATGAAAGAAGAAGACCGCGCAAATACAGCAGTGGTCTTGGTTCAGCCGTTTTTGCTTCGTCCATTTTTGAACGGATTGTCTATAGATTCTCCGGTGAATGTGGCTTTGGGATATCCCATTGATGAGGTGTCTTTGTTCCGTGTAGTTCGCATGCTATTGCGTATGTGGAGTCGCTTGTCAAAGGAAGTGAAGAAGGGTATGTATTACAAAGACTTCTCACAATGGATTCTTCAAACCGATTTAGATGTGCTTCTTTCTTCTTCCCAGCGAAGAGAAATTCAGCGCTACGTCATGCGCCGGAAATTCATTTACATCCGTGAAAAGGAATTGAAAGAGTTGGTTCAAGAATTACCAGCCATGGAAGTTCTGCAGGATTTACTTACCACAGAGAATTTCAATTTGCCAAATTGTATTTCTCGATTGAAGAATTTCCTTTCGGCATTTGTGGAATCGGATCATGCCGATGAGCTGACGAAAGAAACAGCGTTGCGTCTTCAGCAAATTTTAGGTCGCATTGAAATGCACTTGGAAGGAAATTCGTTTTTAAATGAAGTGCCATTGCTCGATTTGTTGTTTCAGCATTACGCTTCACAGGAAACTATAGCCTTTCAGGGAGAGCCTTTGGAAGGCTTGCAAGTATTGAGCATGGTTGAGACACGCGCAGTAGATTTCAAACACGTTATTATTGTGGGGGCGAATGACGAGCAGTTTCCTGGAAATGGAAGAGCGCAGTCGCTTATTCCTTTTGATTTACGCAAAGCTTTTGAATTGCCTTCTCCAGAAGAGCGCGAGGGCACTATAGCTTATTCATTCTATCGCTTGTTACAGCGCGCCGAAGATGTGCGAATGCTCTATCACACGTTGAGTTCGGACTACAAGATGACAGAGCCTTCCAGATATCTTTTGCAAATAGAGCAAGAGCTAACCGGATACGGAAACCGAACGAATGTTCGGTACGAAGACTTTGAGCACACCAATAAGTTTTTGCAGACCGGTGAAGAAGAGATTGTCGCGAATGAATTCTCTAACAAGCGTATTCACGATTTATTGGAATACGGAATTTCGCCTTCGGCAATCAATAAGTTCATGCGCTGTCCGCTCGATTTCTATTATCGATATGTGATTGGCCTAGGAGAAGTCGAAAGCCTTGAAGAGAATATGGAAGCTTCAACGTTTGGATCTATCGTTCACGATGTGCTAGAGACGTTGTACAAACGTTATGTTGGAAAGACCATTCCTGACGAGGATTTCAACGGATTTAAATTGGAATTGGATTCATTAATAGATGAAGCCATTCATCGCTTGTACAACTCGAATTTTGAATTGGCAGGTTTCGATATTATTATGCGTCGTATTGTGAAGCGCATGATTGAGGTGGTCATTGAACACGATCAGAAGAAGTTTAGTGAAGCTCGTCAGGAAGGAGAAGAGCGCATTGTAAATGGTGTGGAAGTAGAGTTGAAGGCAGACTTGCCCATGGATAAGATTGGTTTGAATATTCCGGCGAGTGTTAGCGGAAAGGCCGATCGTGTAGATGAGCAGAATGGAAATTTTATGGTGTTGGATTACAAGACCGGAAGTGTGAAATCTGACGAATTGAAGTTGAGTGACAAGGAAGGTCCGTGGTTGAAAGATACCAAACCGAAGTTGCTTCAGATCTTGACCTACTCTTACATGTGGGTGAAAGACGGACATGCGCCTGAGCATACACAAGCGATGTTGTTCGGATTGAAGCAGGCGAAGCAAGGCCCTGTGCCGCTCATGCGCGGACAAGACCCCGCTGTGTTGCGCGAAGCAGATATAGAGAAATTCGAAGAAGAGTTGTTGGAAGTGTTGAAGAGTTTGTTGGAAACAGAAGTATTTAGACACAATCCGGAATCGGAATATTGCGAATTTTGCAAGTAGTGAAGAAGCGCGTATTAATCATAGCCTATTATTGGCCTCCGGCAGGTGGGGGAGGGGTTCAACGTTGGTTGAAGTTTGTGAAGTATTTGCACAACAGCGATTGGCAGCCGGTGGTGTTTGTCCCAGAGAATGCCGATTATCCGGTGTACGATGAGACCTTGCTTGCGGAAATTCCGGAAGGAGTGGAAGTGATTCGTTGTCCTATTTTCGAACCTTATCGCGCATTGCGTAAGGCAACAGGAAAGGGCGATGCGGGAATAAGCGCTGGGTTCATTCGCACCGAAAAAGGACCTTCATTCATGGAGCGTTTAATGGCATGGGTGAGGGGAAATATTTTAATTCCAGACGCGCGCATGTTCTGGATTCGTCCTGCCTCTAATTTCTTATTAAAGTATTTGAAGGAGAATCCGGTTGACATGATTGTAAGCACCGGGCCTCCGCACAGCATGCATTTAATTGCGCGTCGTGTTCATCGAAAGATTGGCGTTTCTTGGTTAGCAGATTTTCGAGATCCGTGGGTAAACATGGACAATGCCGATAAGTTTCAGATGAGTGCTTGGGCCAAGCGCAGGCACATGAAGTTAGAGCGGAGTGTGTTGAAGGAAGCCACTGTTGTCGATACAGTGAGTTGGTATTTGAGCAGTGAGTATGAGAAGATTCGAGGAGGTGAAGTGAAAGTGCTTACGAACGGCTTCGATCATGTAGATTTTGAAGGAAGGGAAGTGAAGCAGACCGATAAGTTCATCATTGGCCATTACGGCACCTTTGGCGACGATCGCAATGCACCAGCCTTATGGAGAGCCTTGTCGCGTTTGGTGAATGAGAGCGATGAATTCAAAAACCGAATGGTTATTCGGTTGGTGGGTCCTACCGATGGCTCGGTGTTAGAAGACGTTAAGCGCCACGGACTATCTGAACATTTGGAATACATTCCATACGTAAAGCACGACGAGGTTTTAGATCTGATGTTAACGCCTCAGTTATTGTTGGTTATTCTCAATCAGAACGCCAACGAAGAAGGTCGTGTTACAGGAAAGATTTTCGAGTATGTTGCCACAGGCAATCGTGTATTGGGTATAGGTAGTGTTACGAGTGATTGTGCGCGGGTTATTCACGAGAGTGAAAGCGGTGAAATGATTGCTTTCAATAATGAGGAACAACTATACACCTTCATTAAAAACGCATTTCCTTGTGCGTTTAACCAGCCTTTGAATCCTAGGGTGATGAAGTACTCTCGTCAGTCTTTGACTGACTCCCTTCGGGAGATTATTTCCTCACCGGCGTCCCCTCCAAGAACTTAACCATCTTGCCGTTCTCGTAAATACCCCGCTGAACAAGCTTCCCAGACTTCTTGTCGTACATCGTGCATTCGCCGTGATAACGGTTGTTCTTGTAATTCGCGTCTTCTTCCAACGTGCCGTTCTCTGTGTAGATTTTACTTGGTCCGTTTAGTTCGCCATTGGCATAGGTGCAATCGCGCCACAACCCTCCGAAGTCATAATAATACTTCCAACGCCCTGTGCGCTTGCCTTCCTTGAATTTTCCTTCACTAATAGGTCTGCCACTTTCGTTGTACAAAATGGAAGTGCCATTTAACTCGCCATTCTTTCCATAGGTAATTACACTCTCCAACTGCCCGCGCTCGGAATAGTTCATCCACTTGCCCACCTTCTGATCGTCTTTCCAACTGCCGATGTACAAATACCTTCCGTTCTTCGGCTCATAGCCCATCCACTTTCCATACATCTTTCCCGCTTTAAAACTTCCTTCATCCTTCACTTTTCCGTTCTCATACCAACTCATCCACTTCCCATCTTCTTCTCCCAATTTGTAATTTCCTTTCTGCAACAATCCTCCGTCTTCATACCACGTAATCCATTCTCCTTCCTTGTTGTCGGCCACGAAATTTCCTTCCTTCCATTTCTTTTCACTCGGGTATTGATACACCCACTTTCCTTCCATTTTCCCATTGGAATACTTCCCCTTCGATTGCCATACACCGTTATCGTGATAGAAAATCCAGTCGCCATCTTGAAGGTCTTCCGCAAAATTTCCTTCCATGTCTTTCACACCGTTTTCACGATACCATTCCCAATTTCCAGTTTTCTTTCCATTGTCGAAAGTTCCTTTTACATACAACTTTCCATTGTCAAAATACTCTTCGTAAGGCCCTGTTACCAAGCCTTCCGAATAGGTTGTTGTTTTTCGAAGCTTTCCGTTGCTGAAATATTCACTCCACTTTCCATCTTTAATTCCCTTCACATATTGTCCGGAAGTTTGAATGTTTCCTTTCGAGAAAAATGCTTCGAAAATTCCATCAGGAACTCCATTCGCATAGGTCGTTCGACTCAATAATTTTCCATCTTCATTCACTTCCGGAAGAACACCTGTTCCGTTCGTAATGGTCTGAATTCCTTTGTTGTCGAAGTACGAAACGAGAAAGACACTTGAGGTATCGTACTTCAAAACACTGTTCAATTTTCCATTGTCGTAATACGCACTCCATTCCCCGGTTTTTTTTCCTTTGAAGAAATTTCCTTCCTGAATTTTAACTCCCTTTTCATTGAAGGTACGCTGAACACTATCTTCCACACCGAATTTGAAATACCCTTCTACTTGCAATTTTCCATTGGTGTGGTAACGAAATACCTTCCCGTTGAAGTAA
Source organism: uncultured Chryseobacterium sp. (assembly GCA_964385405.1). GTDB lineage: Bacteria > Bacteroidota > Bacteroidia > Flavobacteriales_D > Sanyastnellaceae > CAIZGX01. Next base: position 57,003 of record CAYLOT010000003.1, read on the forward strand.
CCGTTGCGGTAGGTGCTTTCTTCCTGAAGCGTTCCGTCTTCGTAATAAAATTTCCAAATACTGTCTTCCTTTCCAACGACATTGAATTTTCCTATGCTGCGAATTTTTCCATTCGGATAAAGGTCTTTGTACATCTTCTGTGCATTTCCGTTCAACGAAAACAGACATGCAAATACTACGATAAAGAGGGGCGCGAGGCGAAAGAGAGTCTTCTTCATGATTCGAAAATAATGGGTACTAATGAATGTAAAACACCGAAGAACCTGTTTTATTGAACATCGCAAGGCTTATATTTGAACACTAAACCTTTTGAGATGCGTTCGACTCTACTTTCTTTTTCAATTGCTTTGTTGGTAGTTCTTGGTGCTTACTTTTTCATTCCTTCCGCTTCGAAATTAAAATTGTCAGGCGGTGCAATGGAAGAGGGACACGGCGTTAATCCTTCCAGCAGAAAATATTTTGAATACATGCGTAACCGTGATCCAGAGACAGGAATAGTTCCTGAAGGAATTTTCGAGCGTTGCGTAAGTTTCGCCAATCACCTGCCTCGAGTGGCTGATAGAGATTACGGTTGGACCAATAGAGGCCCTTATAACATTGGAGGAAGAACGCGCGCATTCGCTGTAGATGTTTTGAATAGCAACCACCTCATTGCTGGTTCGGTAACCGGAGGTATGTGGAACTCGTTGAATGGTGGACAATCTTGGGTGAAGACCACATCAGCAGAGCAATTGCAAAGCGTAAGTTGTATTACACAAGACAAGCGCCCGGGACATGAGAACACGTGGTATTACGGTTCTGGTGAAGAATTTTACGGCGTGGTTTCAGGAACTTCGTTTACCGCTTTGCTTAGTGGAGACGGTATGTGGAAGAGCACAGATAACGGACAATCGTGGTTTCAGCTTTCTTCAACCATGAGTGGAACTCCGCAAAATGTTCTTCAAAATGGAAGCTATGATTTCGTTTGGAATGTAATTACCGACCACACCAACCTGAACGAAGATGTAGTTTACGCGGCAGTATTCAACGGCGTAATTCGCAGCAACGACGGAGGAAATACGTGGACGCAAGTGCTCGGATTTACATCAGGTGCTAGTGAGTTTGTAGATGTGATGATGACGCCAAGCGGAGTGTTATACGCAACATTCAGCGATAACAGTACGAATGGTGGTGGATTTTTCAGAAGTACAGATGGTTTTAATTGGACAGAAATTTCTCCTGTGTTGCCACAAATCGCAAACCTGAGAAGGACAGTGATGTGCGCTAATCCGCAAAACGAAAATGAAATATATTTTCTAGGCGAAACTATAAATAATACGTTTTACCCCATTGATCACTTTTTCTATAAGTACACGTATCTCGGTGGCGACGGGAGCGGTGTAAATGGAAATTGGGAAAACCGATCAGCAAACCTTCCATCATCACCATGCGAACTTTTCACTGGAATTACATTTGATTTTGCTACGTTTAGAACGCAATATAGCTACGACATGTGTATTGCACATCACCCAACAATCCCTGATTTGGTGTTCATTGGTGGAACGAATTTGCACAGAAGTACCGATGCTTTTGCAACTTCAACTTCTGTAGATTGGATTGGCGGATACCGCTGCAACGTACCAGAACCATGGCATTATGTGTATGCGGAGCATCATCCTGATCAGCACCTCATTGCTTTCGACCCAGCAAACGAATTAGGTATGTACAGCTTAAACGATGGCGGTGTGCGCTATTCTGCCGACATTACAGCAGACAGTGTACAATGGCAATCCTTGAACAATGGTTATTTGACGTCGCAATTTTATACGGTTGCTGTAGAACCTGGCAATACAAACAGTCAGTTTTTAATGGGCGGAATGCAAGACAACGGAACGTGGTTAACACACACCTCAGATGCAACGTCACCTTGGAGAGAAATGCATGCAGATGATGGTGCTTATTGCGCAATGCCTTTCGGCGCAGACTACGTAATTACAAGTTCTCAAAGCGGAAGAATATACAAGAAGTCTATTGATGCAAGCGGTAATCTAATTGGTACCGAGCGAATAGATGCTGAAAACGGTCCTGCGGCCTTATTCATTAATCCGCTGTTATTAGATCCGTGGACCAACAGACTTTTCATTGCAGGAAATAAAATGATTTGGTACCTCGATCGTGTAGATACGATATCGGTTACCGGGAATTATCCTACCGCTCGCAATACAGACGATTGGTCGAATGTTGCAACAAGCACAATTACCCTTACGCAGGGAAGTATTTCGTGTCTCGACATGGCGTACACAGACAACAGTGTGTTGTATTATGGAAGTTCAGCTGGAAAGTTATTCAAGCTTACAGACTTGTATGGATCACCTGTGAAGACCAATATCTCTTCAACGTTATTTCCAACCAACTCATACACTTCAGCTGTAAGCACAAACGATTTGAATGCGAACGAGGTCATGGTTAGTTTTTCCAATTTCAACAAGAAAAGCATTTTCCATTCAACCGATGCAGGTGGTTCGTGGGTGAATGTAAGTGGAAATTTAGAAGAGAACGTAGATGGAACAGGAAATGGTCCTGCAGTGTATTGGGTTGAAATTTATCCGAGCACCCCAACCATTTATTTAGCCGGAACCAGCGCTGGTTTATTCAGCACCACTGAATTAAACGGTGAAAGCACCGTTTGGCAAATGGAAGGGGCAAGCACCATTGGAAATGCTGTGGTGAACATGATTACTTCTCGTCCGTTCGATGGTACAGTTGCCGTTGCAACACATGCTAATGGTATCTATACCGCAACCCTTCCTGTTGTGCCGGAAGTCTCAGTAGAAGCGCTTGCTGAGCGCATGGTTACGGTTTCTGCTTTCCCGAATCCAACGGTTGATGAAATTCATTTCAACATGCAATTGATGCCTGGAGAAATAACCGAGATGAATATTTATTCGTTAGATGGTAAATTATTGAACACGAAGAAATGGAAGGCTGTTGGAAGAGAACAGCTTTCGTGGGAGGCTGCGCATGCAGGAACATTTATTTATCAATTGAAATCGGGAAGCACCACGAGAACCGGTAAATTTGTAGTCACAAAATAATTCGAATTATGTCTGAAATCATTTCAACCGATAACGCTCCGAAACCTGTTGGTGCTTATCCACACGCAAGAAGAGTAGGAAACCTTTTATTTCTTTCGGGTGTTGGTCCGCGCATTGCGGGAAGCGATGCGAATGATACTGGTGTACCTGGATTGAAGCTCGATAAATTCGGAAATTTTATTGAATTCGATTTTGAAGCGCAGTGCAGAAATGTATTCGACAATGTGCGAGCAATCCTTGATGCGAGTGGTTCGAAATGGGAGAACTTGGTAGACGTAACTGTATTCTTGGTGAACATGAAACGCGACTTTCAAACGTACAATAGACTGTATGCTGAATACTTCAAGGACGCCAATCCCTGCAGAACAACTGTAGAGATTAACGCCCTTCCATCGCCTATTGCGATTGAGTTGAAGTGTATTGCTACTATTTAATTTTCACACCCCAGATATCTACGCCTTGGAATTGTTGCAATTCCATTTTAATAGATCCTACTTTGATTTTGGCTTGTGCCATAATCGGTAGGTGATGCGCGTCATCTGTTACCCACACCGCTAAGTCGTTGGGGTCTTTAAATATGCGTCCTTTTTGAACTACGGGTGCGAAGCGCAAACATTTGAATGTTCCAGCGTCTACGCTAACCGTTTCTTTTCCAACATAGCGCATTTTTAAGCGATAGATTTCGTCATCGACCAAGGTTTCAATGGTTATGATATCGCCTTGTTTGGTATTGGTGAAGTCCATGGTTCGTGCGTAGAATGCGGCACTCATCATGTCTTGCACGAAAGCAGGAGCGAGGTATCCTTCGTTTTTTCTATTCTTGAATGCGCGTTTGTGCTGAAAGAAGAAATAGTCTTGCATAATCATGTAGCCACCTTCATCGCAATTGCGCTTGAATTGGTAAGGGAAAATCCCTTGTTTGTCTACGTACGATTCGTATTTATCTCGAACCTTGAAAAACCAATCGAATGATCCGGAACTGTGCCCTTCACCTACAATGTGGTAGGTTTCTCTTCCACCAAAATTTTTATTTCCTTCTTCTACAGATATCGTTGCTGTGCCTGCGTCAACAACGCCGTAGTGAATGCGATAAACAGATTTTTCTCCAGAGGTAAAGGCGCTATTCTTAATGCTGCGCAAGGCATGCACAGGCAGATTTTCAACTTTAACTGGCGTAGGTTTAGAACTTTGGCCAAGCATGTTCAGCGCTCCCACTGACAATGCTGTAAACAAGAAAAGGTGTTTCATAAAGTCGTTTTGTTTTTAGTTAACGGAACTTTCGTTGCGAAAATGTCAAACATTGGACCAAAACGTTATTCCACTACCACGCGCTTCACGGTGAATGAATTTTCTGTTCTGAAAATGAACTCGTAAAGTCCAGGTGCAAAATCAGAAACATCAACCGAATAGCGCATGCTGTTAAATTGGAAGTTCGAAATAGTCTTTCCTGAAACATCTTTCACTTGTACAGAAACATTCCCCGCATGGGCGTTCAATTCAATATTCAAATCAGATGAAGTTGGATTTGGATAAAGTAAAAGTCCAATCTCATTCAAAGTGTAAGTGTATACTGAAGTCTCGTCGAGGTATCCGTCGCAGTCGTTGTCTATACCATCAACTGTCTCAACTGCAGAAGGACTAATTGCAGGGTTTGCATCGTTACAGTCATCGTTATTCGTTGCAGCTCCTGACGGTACAGTGCAAGAATATTGAACAACGCCAGCTCCGTATCCATCGCCGTCAATGTCAATGTAATAGGCTTGTCCTAATCCTTCGTCAATAGCACCGTTGCAGTTATCATCCAGATCATTACAAAACTCGGTAGCATTCGGATTCATTGCACTGTTGTTATCGTCGCAATCACCAGCGCAAGCAGAATATCCATCACCGTCGGCATCGAAGCCCTCGTCGATAGTACCATCGCAGTTATCGTCTAAGTTGTTGCACAATTCCATAGCACCTGGATATGCCAATGCATTTCCGTCGTTACAATCATCTACGCACGAGAAGAAACCGTCTCCGTCTAGATCGGCATTGGTTGTAATGAACGAACTGTTGTCATTACAATCGTTTCCGTTGGTTACATAGCCCGAAGGGATTTCACATCCTGTTGCAAGTGTTTGCGCATCGCCAAATCCATCTCCGTCAGCATCTGCATAGTATTCGATCTGATTGGAAACTGTCACCGCACCCGTCCAAGTTACACTGTCGTTGGCTGTTCCATTTGTTACCACAAGGGTTACGTCGTATACTCCCGGAGTAGTGTACATCACATACGGATTTTGAAGAGTGGATGAACTAGGCACTCCACCAGGGAAAGACCAATTCCAAGATGTAGGGTTGTTGTTGGTGTTGTCTAAGAAGTGAACAGGATAATTCACACAAGAAACGTTGTTAAACATTGCACTTGCTGCGATGTATTGAATGGGCATACAGGGTCCAACTTCGGTAAGCACGTTGTGTATGTAAACATTCAATGCTTCATCGAATGCTGCAATGCAAATTTCGTCACCGGTGAATGCTTCAACATAAACTCGAAGAATTGGAGTGGGTGAGAAGTGAACAGGAATCATACTTCCTAGATGTCCGAGTGCTCCAATTTTCACTCCACCTACTTCTTTATAAATTACAGAAGACCATGTGTTAAGAGGTACAAGTGAGGTAACGTTAGCAATAGTTGCGCCTCCAATATCGAATTGAAGTGCATTTATTTCTCCATTCGGATTCGTAAGCGTGATATCGAAATAACCTTGTTCAGCATTCACATTTGTAATACCGAGAATTGCAGTTTCTGACTCATCCACAATTTCCGGATCCCAAGCGCAAGGTTGCATTAAACCTGGAGCAATCCCTTCATCTATTTGTGCATGAATACATGCTTCCAGATATGCAGCATCCGCTATACTTATGTCGCCATCGCTGTTTAAGTCGTTGCAAATTGAAGCGCCTAAGTCAGAATAAACAGCGCTATTTCCATAAAGATCAACGTCTGCTTGCGTGTAACTTAGATCTGTATTCAAGTCTCCTTTCTTCATTTCTGCAGGACAGTTGCCAAGGCAGTCGGGCTGTGCGTTTCCAAATAATTGTCCAACGCAGTCAACTATTTGTGGGCATGATCCCATTGGAAGTTTAACAAAGTTGATGATGTTATTCATTGCATCTCTTTCGAAAGAGATACATACTTGCGCCCAGTTGTTATCATAACGCAATTCATAATTACCCAAAGCATCCGGGTCTTGATCCCAGTTCGTGCGAACAACCAAATGATAGGTTCCGGCAGGAACATTCGTAATATCAATCCACTGACAGCTTAATCCAGAACTGTACACGTCGTAGCAACCAGCAGTAATCCCCATGTTTCCACACCCGTATTTAGCCACCCCTGTTACACACCCTAAATCTAATACGCAGAAGCCATTCTTAAATCCTATTTCAGGCATCAGATTTCCGTTTGAGTCGTAGAGTAAATACTCTGCATACCCCGAATAATGATAGTGATTGTGACAAGGGTCGAAGATGAATTGTGGGTTAGCAACGTTTGGAACACCGATGAAATAATCGAGATTTCCGATATTGTCAATTCGAGTAGAGAAACGAACAACTTGTCTTGTTCCCAATCCTTGAATACATCCTTCATTTACTAAACATCCGTCTGTCGCATTCAATGTCGTTTGGTAAAGCGATGTGTATAGTACGTTACCCTCTACAAGTAAATCGGGGCCAATATCAGAACAGTTTGGATCTCCATTGTAGTAACAAACAGAGGGTTCTTCTGCAAGAGGACTGTAGTTGCATGCATTGATATCCATGCAGCCAACAATAGGTCCCATGTATTCAAACAAAACTTGGAAAGAGCTAAGGCCGCATGCACCACCATCGTCGCCCACACGAATGTAATAAGTTTCTCCACCTTCGAGGTATGGTGTTACTTCAGCTTCAACGCCGCATAGGTCGTCGTTGTATGTATAAGTTGCCTCATTGGAATTATCGAATAAGGCCATGTTACAATAGTCGTAAAGCCAGATTTTAGTATCACAGCCTGCTAGTCCACATGTTGAAATTTGATACTGTCCGTTTACCGAAGGAGTGAAAGAATACCAAGAGTTTGGAACAGGAACATTGTTTAATCCAAGGTTTGCAACAATGGCATTGTCACAACTTGTTCCTTGGGGACAATTCACTTGAATTGTGGCAAGCGCACCGAAAGCAGCACCATTGGCAACTGAGTTTCCGTCTAAATAAATGTTGTAGCTTCCCGTTCCGTTTGCGCAACACAGACCATTTCCGCCGGTATCATAAATTTCAATACGGTGGCAATTGTTGCTGATACAGAAGGAGGCGTCGTTGCTTGTTCCTTGCTGAACAATAAGGTTTTCTTGATTGAAAACTTTCCATGAGGTTTGTTGAGGCAAATTGTCAGTGGTGATGTCAACCGTTAAATTGTGTCCAGATGTAACAATCACATTCAAGGTCACGCTGTTGCTGTTTCCTTGAGGATCGTATGTTGTAAGCGTTACTGGAAACATGCCAACAGAGGCAAAAGTTGTGGTTGGATTTTCCAATGTTGACGTTGAAGGAACGCAGTCGCTTGGGAATGTCCATTCAAATGATGTTGTATTTCCTGCTGAAGTATTGTTAAACTGAAAATTCATACAATTCGTTCCTGAAGGATAGTAATTGAAGTCCGACGCAAGCGTTGGGAATTCGCAAGTGCCATCGTCAATCGTTGCGCATGCATTGTAATTCGTTGCGTTATCGTTGGTGCATCCAGAAACTGATGTTGTTGTAATGTTGAAATTGAATTCACCCATTGTACTGTTGTATCCACCAACTTGCACATAATAGGTTTGTCCAATGGTCAGGTAATCATCCTCATTCGCTCCAGCGGTTCCGTTTCCAATTGGACAACCGAATTTCACCATAGAATAATTACCTGCTCCGTCATCATCGTCACAAGCAATAATAGACCCGTTGCACGCATTGTAAACAGCGAGTTGTGTATCTGTTACACCAGTTCCTGATCCAGTCGTAGCGCTAGTTTGGATAGTTACATTTCCTCCTTGATAGACAAATGAATACCAAATATCGCGAATGGTTCCGCCGCAACCAGGAGTTGGGCCTGTTGCAACATTGTTATTGTTGGTTATAATTGCCCCGGTATTTGGAATAAATGCTGTTGCAGTAGCGCAAGTCTCGTTCGGCATGAACACCGTGCAAGTGCCGTTGTCTGTTGTTGCACAGGCATTGTAGTTTGCAGCACTTGGGTCTGTACAACCCGCTATTGCTGTTGAGGTTAGTTGAATTGTGAAATTACCTGTTAAGTTATTGTAGCCACCGGCCTGCACATAGTACGTAGTTCCTACAATAAGTGTTGGACACGAGAGCACAAGTTGAGAAGCGTATCCCATTCCCGCAGCATCGTCGTTACAAGCGATCTGAGTTCCGTTACATCCATTGTATACCGCTATGCGCGTATCTGAGAGAGTTCCGAGAGTAGTAGTAAGTGTAAATGTCCCTCCCGTGAAAATGAATTTAAACCAAACATCTTTGATTCCTGCTCCTCCACCTACGCCGCATGAAGGACTCGTTCCTTCGGTAACTGTATTCAGATTACTTGCCGCAACAGCGGGATTGTTGGGTATTAACTCAATCGCATTTGTGCAGATGTCGTTCACAGGTGCTTGCGCAAATACTTGGAAAGATGCAAAAAGCGTGAGTGCAAGTAAAATCTTTTTCATAGAAAAAAGGTTTGGGTTTAAGAAAGGAAGTTACGAAAAATGGCCGATTGAGGGAAATTATTTCCTGAAAAAACCGTCATCCTTGAAATGCCAAGGATCTGTTTTTCTTCCTGGCGCAATGTCGAAGTGTCCCAGAATGTATTTGAAGCGGTATTGACCATCTAGCTGATCAATGAGTTTACGAAGGGATGCATATTGCGCGTCATTAGGACCTACCGTGTAGGTGCACATGATTTCAATACCTATTGAACATGAATTTACGGCCGTTGTCCCATCGGGAAGTTGACTTTTTCCGGCGTGATAGGCTACGTTGTTCGGTTCTACCAATTCATACACTTGGCCGTCTCTTCCAATTAGATAATGGGCTGCAACGCCATATTGCTGAAATTGCTTCAAAACACCATCTACAGAAAATGTGTCGGGTTGTTGGGTGTTTGGAAAAGAAGCGTTGAAAGTTGAGTGAAGAATTAACGCCTTTACCTCGCGCTCAGATTCACTTATCTTGTAGCCGAAATCGACGTGTTTTCGAAGAATAAGAAACTGCGTTAATTGTGCATTAACCGCTAGTGTTAAAAATGAAAAAACAAGAAGTGCGTACAAACGCATTAGGCTTCTACAACATTAAAAGTATAATACTCCATGATTTCGTTGCACAACAATTTCTTGCATGCTTGGTCAACGATTTGCTCCGCAGCTGCGTGGTCTGCTGCATCAACGAATAAACTCATATGTTTCCCAACGCGGACGTTCGCAATGGTTCCAATAGACAAACTGTTCAATGACGAGGTCACTGCTTTTCCTTGTGGATCTAATAATGCTTCCAATGGCATTACGTTAATTTCAGCTTTAAACTTTTTCATGTTGTTTCCCAAATAGGTGTTGAACGGCAGATAAAATGAGGTACAAAAGTAAGGCAATTGGAACCGTCCACATGACTTTTTTCAGAATGAAATGAGAACCAACCGCAGATAAGATGATACTTCCAATAAGGATAAACTTCATTGCGTTTTCCTTCCAACTCAAATTTGAAAATTTGAAAGAAAGAAGCGGTAGCTTAGATGCCATGAGGAATGCGAAGAGTAGAATGAGTGCAACGAGAATTTGGTTGCTCAAAGGTTCTGTTTCCGTCAGTGACAAAACACTTAGCCAGAATAACCCATTTGCAGGCACAGGAAGCCCCTTGAACCCTGTCGATTTCGAAGTGTCTAAATTGAAACGAGCTAAGCGAAAGGCTGCTGCTACGGCTAAAAGAAAAGCCAACGCTGCCCACATTTTTATTTCAGGTTGAAGAAGTCTGTACAACCAAAACGAAGGAACAACACCGAAGCTAACCACGTCGGCCAATGAATCCAATTGTTTTCCCATTTCGGAGGCGGCACCAATGGCTCTAGCAACGAGTCCGTCCAGTAAATCTGCGAAAGCCGCAATGAGAACAAATAGGAAAGCGTCTTGCACATTAGGCGCCAATAGCGCCGCACATCCCATGACTAAATTCAGCATGGTGAGTGTGTTGGGGATGATTGCTTTTCCGAACATGCGGCAAAGATAGGTTTTAGAATTCGAATTGAAGTTTTGCGCGCAATCCGAAGCGAACAATATTCGGGTTGTCGAGGTATGAAAGGCGCCACAGCGCATCTACACGCAAGATCTTAAAAATATTTTCAACACCAATTGCGGCTTCCACATAGGGTTGTCTCAATCTATAAATATCGGCAATTCCGTCCGCGTTGAAATCGCGACTCAACAATTCATCATTCTTTAAATCGTAGCTTCCCACAAGAACTTTGGCGCTTGCTACTTCGCGCCATTTGAGTTTTCGTAACAAAGGTACTTTATTAAAGAACAAGCCTTCAGCATGATAAGAACCCCAGACGCTTGCCCATTGATCGCTTACAAATTCAAAAAAATTCATAGTGTTGTAACTTGCTTCGTCGTAGAAAAAAGTTTCGTTTCCTTGGTGCATTTGAAGCATGGGATAGGGAAGGTTTCCGAAAATTTTTCCTGCCTGAACGGTTAGGTTTAAATATCCGAACGGACCGAAGCGCATTTTATCGTAGACCTGCATTTGTAACCGTTGGTATTTGTACTCGGCGTTCATTACACCAGGTAAAGCTAAACTGTAAATCATTTCAAATTCAGGATAGTTCGTTCCCAAACTAATGCGTTCGAATTCTCCGTAAACGAATTTTTCCTTGAAAGCGAAGCGTGTGTATAGCGAAACTTCAGAAGTAATGAGTGCGTTCTCAGGCTCATAGCTGTTGGAGAGCGGCAGGAAGCGCGTATAGGAATATTTCGTTCCAGCAGGTTTTAAAATGCGGTGGGTAAAGATGAGTTTGTTGGATAGACCATACAACCACTCTTTTTCGATGTATGAATTCAGGTCGGTTACATCGGTAAGTTTGTTCGCTGGATTTCTTCTGAATAAGGAAGAGAGAATGTTGTCTTGACGGAATGCACCCGCACCAAGTCCAAGTTGTTCCATGTCTCTTTTACCATGGGCCGAAATGGCGAAGCGCGGACTCTTTTGAATGATATACAATCCGCCAGCTCCGTATTTGAAACGATCGTCGCGAAAGCCGTAGGCCAAATATCCGTCGAGCATGAGTTTCGTGCTAAAGGCATTGCTGGTTCTTCCGCCGAAACGAAGACGGTTGCCTTCAATGGGGTTGAAGCTATAGAACGTGTAATAGGGACCGTATTCGAAGTTGCCTTTGACTTTGTAACCAGAAACAAATAATGTAATGATATCGGTTACAGTTTTGAATTGCGGTAACGATTTCAGCGTGTCTGCCATGTTGTAGATGCGTTCTTCTTTGGCAGTGAGGGCAGTGTGTCGCATATTTTGCCAATAGACGTCGTCGTAATTCGAAGAGTTGGGATCGACAATTATGTCGGTGTAGCCTTGATAGAATTCGTCTTCTCGAGGTTTGTTTATGACGAATTTTTTATAGCTGCTGTTTTTTCTTCCGTAGACACCGAGTTTCTTTTCGCTCATGTTGAATTCAACCAGCAGCTGATCTTTCACCAACATCCAAACTTCATTTTCAACTTCATTGTATTCTTGGTGAACGCTGAATTGTTTTATCCAATTAATGTTAGCGTCTTCTGAAATGGCAGCGTCTACTTGCTTCACAGCATAGGTAGTATCGTGAATCCACATTTCACCATGGAACAACAACTCTTGTTTTCTTCTTGGAAAGAACTCCAACTTGTAACACCACTTTCCTTCAATGAAGGCACTATCAACAAGTCCGTAATCGTAAAAGCCGAGTGCATATGCAGAGATAGGTGAGGTGAAACTCTTTCTGAAAATGATGATTTCGTTGTCGTAGATATTTACGTTCTGGTACATGTCGCCCAAGAACTGATTCACACTTTGATTCTCAACCCCGGTTACCCGTGTTGCTTTGACTATTTCTTTTGAAATTTTTGGGTTGCGTCTGTAATAAAAATCAGATAGAGATTCGGTCATGAATACAGGCAAGTATGGCTTTTCCTGTGTGGTATCTATTCCTTCGAAAATGAATTCGAAAGGCTTCATCAATTTCTTATCTGCAATGGCTTCGTTGATGTTGTTCAAATCGAATTCTACTTTGTTGTAAGCTTCGTATTCGTACGCATCGAGCTTCTCGCGGTTGTTAATTTTTTTATTCGCGATAACCTTTTTCATTAAAGCAATGGCCGGATTTGGTTCGTCTTTCGGACGAATCACTACAACCCCCGTTGTGTTTTCATCCACTAGCGCGAAGTTTATTTCTTTGGTTGTTCCTTGCTTAACATAGAAAGACTGTTGCGCATAACCCATTCCTTTACAGCGAAGGGTGTCGCTTGAATAGTAGGTTTCAATTCTGTATTTGCCGCTTTCATCGGTAGTTGTCCCAGACTTCGTTCCAACGAAATAAACAGGGGCAAATGGGACGGTTTGCTTCGAGACCGCATCTATTACTGTTCCGAACACAACTGTTTTCTGTGCATGCAGCACAAAAGAAAAACATACTATGAAGAGTAGTAATAATCCTTTTTTCATCCCTTACGAAGAAACGAAAAAGTTCTTAATGCGTCAAGAAGTATGACAAACGTTACCCTTTACTTGTTGTTGAAAGCTTTTAATCCCTCTTCTAACCAAGCTCGGAATTCTTGAACATTAGGTGTATATCCAACAGGTTGGTTCATTAACTCTTCATTTCCTTCGGTCATTGGGTCAATGATTGCGTATAGTGGTTGAGAATTATTGTTGAATGTTTCAATTTCAAACGCTGACCAAAGGTCACCATAAGTAACAATTTCTTTTTCTATACCGGCCCATTTGGTTACAATAGTTTCCTTTAACTCTGCGGGTAATTCTTGCTTATCGTCAACATATAAGCTAACTACCACGAATTTATCCTGAAGTAAATCTAGAGCTTCAGGCCAAACGTGTTCTTCCATTTTTCTGCAGTTGACACAGGCGTATCCGGTGAAATCAACGAACAAAGGCTTTCCTTCTTTACGCGCACGCTCCAAAGCCACGTTGTAGTCGTGCTCGCAGAGTAGTCCGTGTGGACATTCACTTGGATACACCCAAGAATAACCCGAAGGAGGAGCAAGTCCGCTAAGTAACTCTAAACCTTTCCAGCCGTGTGCACGTTCATCGTATGTGAATCCAAAGCATAGGTATACCACAAAGGCTCCGATTAGTCCGGCAAAGCTTAATCTGAAGATAGAGAATTTCTTAATTGGAGAATCGTGTGGGAATTTAATAACACCAATCAAGTAAAGGAACATACCAAGGAAAATAATAATCCATAAGCCCATGAATAACTCATATTTCAGGAAGTTCCAATGAATAACAAGATCGGCTTGAGACAAGAATTTCAGCGCTAGTGCTACCTCTAAAAATCCAAGTACTACTTTAACAGAGTTTAACCAACCGCCTGATTTGGGTAAGCTCTTCATCATGCCTGGGAACATTGCGAACAACGCAAAAGGAATTCCAAGAGCTAATCCGAATCCACCCATTCCTACGGTCAATTGAATTGCTCCACCATCTTTTGCGAGTGAACCTGCAAGCAAGGAACCTAGAATAGGACCGGTGCAAGAGAATGATACAATTGCAAGGGTAAGCGCCATGAAGAAAGAACCTAATAAGCCCCCTGCCTCGGCATTTTTATCCATCTTATTCGCTAGTCCTGCGGGGAGTGTTATTTCGAACATTCCAAAGAAGGAAAGAGCAAACACAATAAATATGATGAAGAAAGCAATGTTTAACGGAACGTTGGTGGAAATATCGTTGAGTATATTTTCATTAATTTGATCCAAGAAATGGAATGGCAATGAGAGCAAGATGTAGATTAAAAAAATGAATCCGCCATATATAAGAGCCTGGAAAATCCCTTTCTTCCGGTCTTTATTTCCTTTAGTAAAGAATGAAACTGTAAGCGGAATCATCGGGAATACACATGGTGTGAGTAGAGCAACCAAACCACCTAAAAAGCCAAGGAGAAATAATTGCCACATGCTGCCTCCCGCTTCGCTCTCTGTTTTGCTTACAACAGCTCCGCCATCCACACGCGTAGTTAATTTGTCTTTGTCATTGCGAATGCTTTGAATCCAGTATCTGAATTTAGTATTGGTTGTCGCTTCTTTTTTCAGGGTATCTCCCACGACTCCAGTAGTTGTTGTGTCCACTGCGGGAATGGCAGCACCTTCTGCCAAAGGAATGATATCTAGTTTGAATTTTACAGGGTCAGGGAAGATACATTTACTTTCATCGCAAGCCATATATTCCAATACGCCATTCAATTGAAAAGGGGTAGCGCTAACAATTTTGATTCGTTGTTTGAAGCTCGCTGTATTTTCGAAGTAGTTCAAATTCATATCGAAATTGGGATCGAAATGGGTAATGAACTTTCCTTCTGTTACTTGACCTAGATTGGTGAATTGTGTACTATTTTCATTAAGCTTCAATGAAGTTGGAATGGGACCAATGGCATTTGGGTCTTCTGAGACTTTCAAAGCGTATACGTGCCATTTCGCTTCAATTTTAGCTGTTGCAGTAATTTCTGCCTCTCCGTTTTCAAGGTAAGTAACACCAAATCTCCATTTAACGGGATCAACGATTTGCGCTTGGGTATTCCAAGATGAAAATAAAATAGCAAGGGCCGCAAAAATCTTTACTGATAAATTCTTCATAGGGTCAAAAATAGTTCAATTCAATTCTACTTACGTGAGGCGCATCACAAAAACATTCTTCGTTTTCGCGTCTACTTTGTAATCTTCGGAGATACATAAGCCTATTACTGCAACAATCTCGCTTTTGCTCACCAATACTGGGTAATTCTTTTTCTCGTTCAAAGCAATTTTGGCTTGAACCAACACATCGCTCACCTTTTTCATTCCTTTCATTCCCAACGAGCGAATTTTATCGCCCGGTTCGTATGCACGAATCTCCAATGGGAAACGCAGTTTGTCAGCGTTGAGTTGCACGACCTTCGGATCTTTTTCAATTTCGTATCCTTTCGCAGGAACAATATCCACGTCGTACTTCGATTCGTCCAAAGACATATCACCCTTCAATGCATGCAACACATAGTTGTCGCGGTCACGCGCAACGGCATACGTTGCATTAGAAACCTTCGCTCCAGTCTTTTGAAGTTTCAAGATTTCGTCAATTTTTCCAGTAGTGAATTCGAACAAATTCAACCATTCCCACATAATTTGTCTCGGAGCATAATGGTTGTGAACAGCAGTAATGGAAAGCAATTCGTTTTCACCTTTCAACACAACGTTTTGCTCAAGCCAGTTTTGCAAACTCTCTTGCACAATCGAATGCTGCTCTTCCCAAATTTCAATGCTGTTGTTGAGGGTTTGAAGAATATTCGGATTCAGTTCTTCCAATATGGGAACAACCTTGTTTCTGATTTTATTTCTTCCGTAGACAGAGGATTTATTCGAAGCGTCTTCGCGCCATTTCACCTTCAGTTCTTTCGCAAAGGCTTCCAACTTTTTTTTCGAAAGGGAAAGGAGTGGACGCCATTTTGTTGAAGTGTGACGCTTCATTCCAAGTAGTCCTTTCAATCCGCTTCCGCGAACCAAGTGTTGCAAGACGGTTTCCAATTGATCGTTCGCATGATGTGCAAGCACAACGGTCGTATATCCGAATTCATCTTGCAATTGTTGGAAATAGGTGTAACGAAAATCTCTTGCGCGTTCTTGTAAATTGTTTTTCGACTCCTTCCACAAATCACCCGAGTGCGCGCAATGAAAAGTGAGCTTGTGTTTTTTGCAATAGGCTTTCACAAATTGCTCGTCTTTCTCCGAGTCTTTTCCCCGAAGCTGATAGTTCACGTGCGCCACGGCGAAAGGAATCTTTGCTTTTAACAGAAGTTCCGCCATGAGCATAGAATCCATGCCCCCGCTTACTGCCACAAGCAATTGCGCGTCTTCGAACGATTGGTATTCTGCTTTTAATTCTTTCAGAAGTTGTTTCATGTTCAGTTAAATATAGTTAGGGTGGAAGCGGCTTTCAAGAGACATTCGTCGTATTCTGATTCAGCGTTTGAGGCATGTGTAATGGCGCTTCCGACCTTTATGGTTGTTTCTTTTTTTAGTTTGTTGTGCACGGCAGAACGAATAATGACGTTGAAGTCGAAATTGCCGTTGGGTTCTATCACTCCGAAGGTGCCGCTGTAAATGCCGCGATCTAAAATCTCTAGTTTTTCCATGTGTTGAACCGCGCTAATTTTCGGAGCGCCGGTCATGGATCCCATAGGGAAAGTAGCCGCCAAGATTTCTGTAAAGGTTATGTTGGAAGGAAGCTGCGCTTCTACTGTGCTTATTAAATGATGAAGTGTTTTGAACGTATGCAGTTCGCACAATGCGGTAACGATTACGCTTGCTTTCTCAGCTATGCGCGAAAGGTCGTTGCGAACCAAGTCAACAATCATAATGTTCTCAGACCGCTCTTTTTTACTTGACTGAAGCGCTGTTTTGTTCTCCTCATCTTCAACAGAATTTTTCCCTCTTTTAATGGTTCCTTTAATGGGTTGAGAAATAATGGTGTTTTCTTTTTTCTGAATGAATCGTTCTGGCGAAGTGCACAAGAGTTGAAGATTTTCCCCATTGAAATAAACTGCATGTGGGGCTTCTGTAGCGTTGTTCATTTTTGAAAAATGAGCAAAGGTGTCATTCAACGAACCCTTTGCTTGTAAAGGCATACAGAAGTTTGTTTCGTAATAATCACCTCGCTGAATGTCACCCAATATTCGCTCGATCTTTTCAATGTAACTTTCCTTGGTTTCGAGCATTTCGAACACAAGTTTTTCTTCATTACTTGCGGGTTCTATGTTTTTGTATTTGGAAAGAAAATCTTCGATTACCGAACGTTCGTTCGGTCGTTCTTCGGTAAGACAAATCCAGGTTCCGTTCTCTTCTTTCCAAATGTGCTCAGGCTCGAAGAAATAAACGAACTCACTTCCGTCTGAACAACAATTCTCGTAGGTGTTTTTTTCAAAAAGTTTTTTCGCTTCGAACGAAAGATATCCGAAAACGGGAAGCGTTTTTTCCTTCAACCAATTGTTCAATTCCGCTATTTCGGAAGTGTTACTTTCGTTTAGAATAAACGCACTCTTTCTTCCCCAAGCGATGTATGCTTGGCGTTCAGTAGAATTTGGAGGAAGAAAAGTAAAGTGTTCGTTTTCCCAAAGCTGCATGGGTGCAAAGGTAATGCTTACTGACGCCTATTGGCGAGAAGAACGGGCGGACCGCCGTCGAACGGATTTTCACCCCTTCCAATGCTGCGCGCTTCTATACCCGCGGCCTTCATAACGGCGCGGTCTCCGAATTTTTTTCGCAGTTCGTCCATGGCATTGTACAAGCTAATCTGCTCTTCGTTATCGTCGAACAAATTGATCTGGTATCCGCCTGAAACCAAATGACTGAAGCGCACGCCAATGAGGCGTATGAGCACTCTTCGCGAGTAAAGCTTTTCGAAGAGCTCGAGTATTTTCGGAATAAGAATGTGGTCTGCCGAAGTGTAAGGAATGCGGCATTGCATGGTTTCCGTTTGAAAATCGGAATAGCGCAGTTTTACCGTAACGCACGATGTGAGTTTTTCTCCTTTGCGCAACTGGAACGCCAAGTTCTCGGTCATGGCAATTAAGAGTCCGCGCAGCTTATGCACGTCAATGGTGTCTTGATCGAATGTTCTCTCGGTAGAAATAGACTTTCGTTCTTGAAAAGGCACAACAGGCGAGGGGTCTATGGCGTTTGCTTTTTTCCAGATGCTGGTTCCATTTTCACCGAGCGCCTTCGACATAACGTCTAACGGCATTTCCTGCAAGGTCTGAATTTTCCGAATACCAAGATTCACCAAGAGTTGGTGCGTTTTTTCTCCGACCATCGGAATTTTCCGAATGGAAAGAGGCGCAAGGAACGGTTTCTCTGTTCCGGTTTCAATGCGAATCTGATTGTTCGGTTTGGCCTCGCCCGTAGCCACTTTCGAAACGGTTTTACTGGTAGACAAACCGAAAGAAATGGGCAAGCCAATTTCCTTCAAAATATTCTGACGCAATTCTCCAGCGAATTGGTAGCATCCGAAAAAACGGTCGAGCCCTGTAAGATCGCAGTAAAATTCATCAATAGACGTTTTTTCGAATAACGGAACAGCTTCGCGAACCATTTCGCTTACCATGTCGGAATACTTAAGGTAATTGTAGGAGTTTCCTTTAATGACAACTGCTTCTGGACAAAGCTTGCGCGCCATATGCATGGGCATGGCAGAATGCACCCCGAATTTGCGCGCCTCATAGCTGCACGAAGCCACTACACCGCGGTCACTCGTTCCGCCAATAAGTACAGGTCTGTTGTTGAGCCGACTGTCCAATAAACGCTCTACCGACACGAAAAAGGTGTCGAGATCCATGTGTAGAATTGAGCGTTCAGGTGACATAAAGCAAACTTATCTCGTGAAGTCACAAGATTTGAAAATGTTAAAAAAGTTTTTTGAAAGGGGGGAAGAATTATTTTTTCTTCTTGCCTGTTTGGTCGGTATCGTCTTCGTCTTCGTCGTCGGTAATACCATCGTCTTCATCGTCGGTAATATCAGACCCACCTTCAGAATTACGAGTACTTGTAACAATATCTACAGGAGCATCGTTGTCAACGTTTACCAATGTGCCATCTTCAATTTGAGAACGCTCATTTCCAACGGAAGTAACTTCTTCCATCCAAACAGATTTGCTGCATGAAGCGAATGCCAATGCAACAAAAAATAGGAGCGTTATGTAATTGAGTTTTTTCATATTGGACCGAAGTCAATACAAATATAACGAAATCTTTTAAAAAGTGTTGCCTTGATTGAAAATTTCTTGGAAATCTCTCGGGAAGTGAATAGTCACACGCGTTCCAGACTCGCCACTTTCCGATTTCCAGTCTTCAGGGCCGATTAATTCAATGCTTTTACCGGTCATCTGTTCAATGAGTGCAATGCGACTGCGAGTAATTTCCATTCCTTTCGAAATGTGACCGTCGCTAGTTGTTTTCCTAGCTTGACTTTCCGCAAGTCCAATACCGTTGTCTTCAATTCGAATTTCAAGGCATTCATTTTTCAATCCGAAAAATACATTTAACAAGCCTCCGGAATCTTTAGGCAACAGACCGTGCCATATGGAATTTTCCAAAAACGGTTGAATGAGCATGGCCGGAATTTTAACAGATCGAAGCACCTCTGGCGAATCGAGTTGAATGTGATACTTGAACTTATCCGGGAAGCGCATGCTTTCCAATTTCAAGTACAGTTCCAATCGTTCAATTTCTTCCGAGAGCGGCGCAAAGTTTTCTTGAGAACTGTCTAAATTTTTGCGAATCAATTTCGCGAAGTCGGTGAGGTATTGATTTGCAGCTAGTCTATCTTGACGGTTGATGTAGTATTGAATCGAATTCAAAGCGTTAAAAATGAAATGCCTATTCATGCTAGAATTCATACTCTGTTGCTCGAGCATGAGCAACTTCGCTTTCATTTCCGATTGCTCGGCCAAGTGCTTGTTTCGAATGTTTCGTCTTCTTGATCGCGAAACAAGAATGACAACCGTTGAAAGGAAAACGAATTCCAAAAGAATGGCCCACCAGGTCATGTACCATGGCGGTAAAACACGGAACTGCCAAGTCACTTCTTCGCTCCACTGTCCCCATTCTCCGTTGCGCGCGCGAATGTGGAAAGTATAACTTCCTGAAGGAAGGTTGTTGAAGTTCACTTGCGAGAAGGAGGTGGGACTGCTCCAAGTACTGTCTAATCCTTCCAACCAATAACTAAATTCTAATCTTTCAGGATAAGTAGTACTTGACGCATCGAAGAAAAACGTAAATGAATTTTGTCTGTAATTGAATTCAAGTCCATTCGGAAATGCTTTGCCATTCCATGCTCCTGAAGTGAGTGTTTTCCAATCGATGTTCTCTAGATTCGATTGAATGTTGGTGAGGTGAACGATAGGGGTGGGAATATTAAACTTTGCTTCAATTGCGCTTAATTCAATTTGCATAACACCGTTCGGAGTTCCGATCCAAACGTTGTTTTGAAGGTCTACGAAGATGGCGTTCAGGTTTGTTTCGAGGCTTATTAACCCGTCCGACTCATTGAGGTGAATCATGCGCTCACCGAGGCTTCCAGCTTGATTCATTTCCCAAATGAAAATGCCATTCAGTGTTCCAATCCAAAGTTTGTTTTGAATTACTTTCAAGAAGTTCACCGTGTTTCCCCCAGGTTCTTTCGAAATGTTCAATCGAGTGAAACCGTTTTCATTTCCTTTATAAAGTCCCGACTGAGTTCCTGCAATGATTTCTCCGTTCGGAAGCGCTGCAATGCTATAGGCACTTGCATCTTGCAGTCCTTGTGCTTCTCCGAAATTCGTGAATGTGTTGTTATGAAACAGCGAAATTCCATCGCGTGTGGCCATCCAGATTTTTCCGTCTTTCGCTTCGAGCATGTGTCGAATTCTAGTTGCTGGGAAGTTGGGAAATTGCGAAAAGCTTTGAAACTTTTCTTTTGAATAAGCTTGAATTCCTCTGTTGGTTCCAATTAGCAAAGAACCATCACTTCTTTCCAGTAGGCTAAGAACGACTTCTTCCTCTAAACCTTCTTCTTTCCCGAAATGAAGCCAATGCGGCATGGCGTAAGAACAACAGTCATACTCGTATAGTCCCTCGGGAGTTCCAATCCAAATAGCTCCTTTCCAACCCCAACTTTTCAAGGTTGTCCAAACACGTAGATTCGGAGAGAGCTCATGCAATGCTGTATTGAAATTTGCATTGAATTTATCAGTCGGATTAGACAAGATGCTTATCCCGTTGTCGTAGGTTCCGAAGAAGTAATTTCCTCGTGAATCTTGTGTAATGCTCATCACCGCATTTCCTGTTAATCCATTGTTGGTGGTGAAGCTTTTGAAGTGAGTGCTGGTCAGTTTAAAAATACCACCTCCATAACTTGCGAACCATTGAATACCCTCGCGGTCAATGAAGACCTGACGAATATCGTCGACCGCTAAGCCGTTTGATTTTGAAAAAAGCAAATGACTTCCGTTTGCTTCATTGAATAGGACAACTCCAGTTCGACTGGTGAAGTAGATGTTTCCATTGTTTGAATCAATGCCTGTAAACACATTTGCCAAAGCGAAATCGCCAATGTTGGAGAGTGGAAGTCCGGTATTTACATTCAGCACACCACCCAATGAAGTAACTGCCCAAATTTCCTGATTAGAATTTTCAATAAAATCGAAGAGCACATTTTCTTCATCGTTCAAAGCATAGATCTGCTGCCATTGATTGTCTTTCAGTTTCCAAATTCCTTTTTTAGTGGAAACGAGCAACTCGTTGTTGCTGTTTTTTCGAATGCGTTTAATACTTTCTCCTTGAAAGAAAAGGGTGATGTTGTCTTCAACGAATTTGTTTTCAGAAAAGAAGATGAGTCCGCGCTCTGTACCAATAAGTAATTCGTTCGTATTAAATTCAATCATCGATGTTGTCGATGCATCGTTTAGTTCACCCGTGTATTTGTGATTGGTAAATGTGTTTCCATCTAAAACAGAAATTCCACCAATAGATCCAAAAACGATTTGTTCGTTTTGAAGCTGATGAATGCAATTAATCTGATTGTTAATGAGCCCTTCGGTTCTACTATAATTAACGAAGTCATTTCCGTTGAATTTGGAAGCGCCACCCAGCGTTCCAATCCAAACATAACCTTGCTTGTCCTGTTGAATGCAACGCACTTGCGTTTGAGCAAGCCCCTCTTTCAAACTGTATTGAATGAAAGAGAATTGCTGTCCGAATGCAAGCAAGGGAATCCAAAGCAGAACGAGTGATATGTACTTTTTGAACGACATCTATTATTCTTGCATCTTGTCTAAAAACTCTTGCAATTTTCTTCGGGAAACAGGCACGTGATCACCGTTCGATAACACAACAACGTTTCCCTCTGTTCGATTAAACTCTTTTAGGTGGAAAGCGATATTTACA
Source organism: uncultured Chryseobacterium sp. (assembly GCA_964385405.1). Taxonomy (GTDB): domain Bacteria; phylum Bacteroidota; class Bacteroidia; order Flavobacteriales_D; family Sanyastnellaceae; genus CAIZGX01. The sequence goes on from CAYLOT010000003.1 coordinate 79,303, forward strand.
ATGTGAGATTTGTGAACACGCATGAACATGTGCGAATCTAATTTCTCTTCGAACGATTTAATGTTCTTGCTGCTCACATATTTCTTTCCATTTACACAATACAATGTTGTATAATTTTCATCGGCTTCCAAACGAATCAATTCGTTGTTTCGAAGTATCACAAACCCGTCGCGTGTTGGCACAATGGTCTTGTCGAAGTTACTGTGCAGAGCAATTTCTTGAAGAACACGATTGATTTTGTCTTCGTCCAGTGAACCTGTTTTCTGTTCGAGATTCTTAACGGCTTTGGCAACAACATTTTTTAATTCTTCAATATCGATCGGCTTTTCGAGATAGTCTAGTGCATTTTCTTTAATGGCCTTTACAGCGTATTCACGGAAGGCTGTTGTAAATACAACTTGAAAACTTCGGTCTTTAACTTGTTCTAAAAAAGCGAAGCCGTCCGCTTCGGGCATCATGATGTCTAAGAACACGAGATCCACTTTATTCTTTTCACACAACTCCAACGCTTCCTTAACAGAAGCCGCTTCACCAATTAAATTCACGTGTTCACTCGCATAATCTTCCAACAACATTTTCAAATTTTCGCGAGCGAAAAATTCATCGTCGACCAGTATCGCTTTCAGTTTTTCCATAGTTCAGCGGCTTCAATGCTTGCAAATTACGAAGGAAAATGCAGTTTTTCAGAATGATTATCTTTGCGGTCATGACAGATTCAGGAACGAAAACAATTGGAATATTGGGCGGAGGTAGTTGGGCTACGGCGTTAACCAAACTATTAAGTCAATCTCAGGAGCATGTGTATTGGTGGATGCGGAATGAAGAAGCGGTAAAGCATATTCAGGAGTTTGGGCACAACCCGAATTACATTCAAAGTATTGAATTCGATTTAGAGAAAGTTCACGTATCCTCGAATCTTCAAGAAGTGGTAAACGCTTGTGATATTCTAGTGGTCGCGATTCCTTCAGCCTTCGTTCACGCTGCTTTTCAAGAAGCGAATGTGGTGGGTCTTGAAACGAAAGTTTTGTTCTCCGCAATCAAAGGGGTTATTAATGAGTTCGATGCAATTCCAGCTCGCTATTTCCATAAGAATTGGAGTGTTCCATACGAGAACATTGGAATCATTTGCGGACCTTGTCATGCAGAAGAAGTTGCTCTTGAGAAATTGTCGTACTTGACTATAGGTTGTTCCGATTTGGAGAAAGCCGATTACATGGCCGAGCAGTTGAAATGTAGATTCATTAAGACCACGACAACGGAGGACGTTTTCGGGACGGAATTATCGGCCATTCTGAAAAACGTGTACGCTGTTGCTTCTGGTATTTGTCACGGTTTGGGCTACGGCGATAATTTTCAGGCGGTACTTGTTTCTGCGGCTGTTCGTGAGATAGAGCGATTCATTGACGCTGTTCACGAGGTGCATAGAGATGTGAAGTCTTCTGCTTATTTGGGTGATTTATTGGTAACAGCTTACTCACCTTACTCAAGAAACAGAACGTTCGGCACCATGGTGGGTAAGGGTTACAGCGTGAAGTGGGCAACCATTGAAATGAATATGGTGGCCGAGGGTTACTATGCAACACGCGGAATTCATGAAATCAACAAGAAGTTCAACGCAGATATTCCTATTGCCGACGCGGTTTATCGTATTCTTTACGAGAAGATTTCTCCAGCTATGGAAATGCGCATCTTAACCGATAAGTTGAGCTAGTTTTTATTGCCGAGCAACGCATTGTCTTCAGAAGTAGTCTTATCTTCGAAGACTATGTTTCCCCATCGAAGAGCACTAATATTTATTCTGATATTTTTGGCAGGATTGCCAGTGATTGTCTCTTCGCAAATTTCTTTCATTCAGAACAAAGGTCAATGGCCTGCGCAGGTCAAGTACAAGGCAGAAATTCCGGGAGGTTCGTTCTGGATTCAATCGAACGGATTCGCTTATGAACTCTTCGATTCAACCATTTTCATTCCAGATCACAAGCCCAATGTTCTTCCCGATTCAACGGTTTCGTTGTTCTTCCTTCAACAATTGGAAAATGCAAGTTTAAATTTAGCCGAGGAACAAGACGATTTGCCCGGGTATTTCAATTATTATTTGGGTGCTGATTCAACCAAGTGGAGTTCTCATGTAAAGCGATTTCAAAATGTAAATTTTCAGAATGTTTACGAGGGAATAAACTTGCGTTTATTGGGTAAATCGAAAACCATTAAGTATCAATTTGAACTACAGCCTCACGCCAATCCAAATCTAATTTCATGGAAGTATCACGACTCGCTTCGTTTGGAATTAGACACTTCGGGAAACTTAATTTCTCATCATGGACTTGGAAGAATTTATGAATCGAGGCCCTTCGCGTTTCAATCCATAAACGGACATTTAATCGAAGTGAAGTGTGATTATGTGTTGAATGGAAATCGACTCCAATTTGTTTTGGGTGAATACGATTCAAACTACGCGCTTATCATTGACCCCGAAATTGCATTCTCAACATTCATAGGCTCTTCAGCGAATAATTTCGGTTTCACCGCGTGTGATGATTTGAATGGAAACTTGGTTTCAGGAGCGAGTGTATTTGCGAACAACTATCCGACTACGGCCAATGCTTATTCCACAGTTTTCAATCCGACTGCAGGAAACTACTTTGATGTGGCAATTTCGAAATTCGACGATACGGGATCTGGACTTTTGTACAGTACATACATTGGCGGACTTCATCAAGAAACGCCTCACTCAGTTGTGGTAGATAACCTTGACCGCATTGTTGTTTTTGGTGTTACTGGAAGCAGTGACTTTCCTACAACATTGGGTTCTTATCAGCCCTTGTTCAGCGGAGGAGCTCCGCTGATGATGTCTTCTTTTTTTACAAGTGGTCATCCGGATGGGTGTGATTTTTTTATTTCGAAATTCAATGTGAGCGGAACATTGGCCGCGTCAACTTTTTTAGGCGATGCGAACAACGATGGGTTGAATTATGCTAATGAATTGTTCTACAATTACGGTGATGCATTTCGTGGCGAAGTGAATGTAGATGAGAATGACAATATTTTCATTGGTTCCTGTGTGCGTGGAAATGCCGATTTGGCGGGCGCCTCATTGCAGACGAATTATGGTGGCGGAGATAGTGACGGATACATAGCAAAGCTGAATCCGAGCTTGAGTATGTTGCTTTGGTCTACCTATATTGGAGGAAGCGGAGCAGATGCCATCTACGCTTTAGAGTTCGCAAACGACGGCGCAATTCTAGTAGCAGGCGGTACGCAAAGTCAAAATTTCCCATTCTGCTCGGGCGGAGAAGATTCGAATTGGAATGGAGCAACAGACGGTTTCATTTTAAAAATAGATCCAACAAATTTCAACATCATAGCTGGAACCTTCGTCGGAACTGGTGAATATGATCAAGTCTATTTCCTTCAAACCGATTTAAGTGATAATATTTATTGTTTGGGACAAACTGCTGGAACCATGGCCATTACTCCCGGTTTGTATGGTCAACCGAACAGCGGTCAGTTTATTCGCAAATACAATTCAACATTAAACACCCTCAACTGGAATACCACTATTGGAACAGGCAGTGGGGAAATAGATATTTCTCCGACTGCTTTTTTAGTGAGTGATTGCAATCAGATTTATTTCAGTGGGTGGGGTGGTCACACCAATTCATTAACCTGCCCCGCACTGACTTGTCTTGCCTACAACAGCACAACAAACAATTTACCCATTACTTCCGATGCGTTTCAGTCGACTACAGATGGCAGCGATTTTTATTTGGCTGTGTTGAATTCAAGTGCTACGCAGTTGGTTTACGGATCTTTCCTTGGTGGAAGTTCAAGTGCGGAGCACGTAGATGGTGGCACTTCACGTTTCGATAAAAGCGGCTCTGTGTATCAAGCGGTATGCGCGGGTTGTCAGAACAACGATGATTTTCCAACCACGCCAGGAGCTTGGTCTTCCACAAACAACAGCTTCGGATGTAACCTCGCTGTTTTTCGTTTCGATCTCGGACAATTAGAGGCCATTGCGAGTGTGCAAGGACCCTCTCAAATTTGTGTCGGAAGCCCAGCGCAATTCATAAATGGAACACAGAATGCTTCCGATTTTATCTGGAATTTCGGTGATGGACAAGGCAGTACTTCCTTCGAGCCAAGCCACGTATTCAATTCGGTTGGAAACGTAACCGTTTCAATGATTGCCTCGGACGATAACGATTGTTACGTCTCGGATACCGCAACGGTGAATCTTCAAATCATTGATTTTACCCCACCGACCATTGATCCCGTAAATCCTGTTTGTGCGGGAGAGTCTGTGACCTTGAATGCGACCGGTTCTGCCAATTTGTTCTGGTTGAATAACGCCACGCTTTCCAATGTGAATGGAAACACAGCAGTAGCAACTCCAACAAATTCAACAACCTATTATGTTTCCGATTTCAACGCCTGCGGAAGCGATACCGTTGGTGTTTATGTGAATGTGATTGTTCCGGTTGCTGAAGCGGGTCCCGATTACACCATTTGCATTGGAGATTCACAGCCACTTACAGCCTCTGGTGGAGCAAGCTATGCATGGCAAGCAAGTGCTTCATTAAGCTCTTTGAACACCGCTTCAACAGTGGCTACTCCAACAGTTGACGAGCAATTCTTTGTAACAATTACAACTCCTGAAGGATGCATGGCTACCGATAGTTGTTTTGTTTTTGTTGAACAGTCTGTGCCGGGCGGTGTGGTTTATCCGACAATTAATTTGTGCTTAGGGGAAAGCGTGGTATTGCAATCGGAAGAAGGACTGACTTATTTATGGTCACCCTCTACGGGATTAAATTCAACCACAATTCAAAATCCGACTGCTTCGCCAAGTAATTCAATAACTTACAACGTGGCTATTACCAATGCATGCGGAGCCGGTAATTCGGAAGTTTCAATCAATGTCATTGAATTGAATGTGGTTGCTTCTGAAGGAGGAACCGTTTGCTTGGGAGGGTATTATCCGATTGAGGCATTTGGAGCCGATTTTTATTCGTGGCTTCCCTACAGCAGTGTTGTCAATGCTTACGCCAGCTCGACATTGGCGAGTGCACCGTTTTCGCAATGGATTACTGTTGTTGGAACAGACGTTAACGGATGTTCCGACACCGATTCATTGTATATGAATATTCTTCAATTGCCAGAAGTTGATGCCGGTCCTGATCAGTACTTCGAATATCCAGGAAGCACCACGTTATTCGGAAATACCTTCGGACTGACTTACAATTGGTCTCCCTCATCTGGACTCTCTTGCACCGATTGTGCTTATCCAACAGCAATCCCATCAGAACCTACCTGGTATTATCTATCAACTACAAGCAACACCGGTTGTGTGGGAATAGATTCGGTATATGTTCGTCCCTATTTCCCCGTATATGTTCCCAACGCTGTTACCCCAAATGGCGATGGATTGAATGATGTCTTCCTAGTGGTGGGTGAAAATTTAACCGGATTTCGTCTTCAGATTTTCGATCGTTGGGGAATCATGATTTTCGAAACGGATAATCCTAATGAACCGTGGTTAGCAGGATATAAGGGATATTATGTCCCCAACGATGTCTACACTTGGAAGCTTTCTTTCGACTCTTTCGAACGAAGACAAGAATTAATTGGACACGTAACTGTGATTCGTTAGTCTCTTTTGGAATAAATTCGCGGAAACAATTTGCTATGTCATTTCAATTTTTACTTCTTGAGAACATTGGTGCAACACGCATCATTACCATAAACAGACCCGATCAAATGAACGCCTTGAACAAGGCTACCATTGAAGAATTGCATAGTGCTTTTGCAGATGCTGAAGCTGATGAAAACGTTCGTGCAATTGTGCTAACAGGCGCAGGAGAAAAGGCCTTCGTAGCAGGTGCCGACATTAAGGAATTCGCAAGTTTTTCTGTTGAACAAGGAAAGGAGCTTTCGTTGTTGGGACATGAACAGTTATTCAATTTCGTGGAGCGTTTGAACACACCCGTGATTGCTGCGGTGAACGGATATGCATTCGGTGGTGGATTGGAATTGGCCATGAGCTGTCACATGCGTGTGGCTTCTTCGAATGCCGTTATGGGATTGCCTGAAGTTTCTTTGGGTGTCATTCCTGGATACGGCGGAACACAACGTTTGCCGCGATTGGTTGGAAGAGGAAAGGCTACCGAGTTAATTATTACTGCAGGAAGACTCTCAGCGGCAGACGCTTTGCAATGGGGATTGGTGAATCACGTTGTGGAATTGGAAGCACTGATGCAGTTTACAACAGATTTAGCTGGAAAGATTGAGAAGCTTTCTCCATCAGCAATCTCAAGTGCTTTACGCGCTGTTCAGGCAGGCTTCGATGGTGAAGCAGTAGGTCTGAAAGCAGAAGCAGAAGAATTTGGAAAGTGTTTCGGAACTGAAGATTTCAAGGAAGGAACGACTGCTTTCATGGAGAAACGCAAACCAACGTTTACGGGTAAGTAATGCAAGTTCCATTAATTAACAAATCGAAATTCGAAGCTCCAGCCTACGCTACGGCGCATGCTGCAGGATTAGATCTTCGCGCGAATATTGAGAAATCCATTGAATTGAATTCACTCGAACGAGTGTTGGTTCCAACCGGATTATTCATGGAATTGCCTGTAGGTTTTGAAGCGCAAATTCGTCCTCGAAGTGGGCTTGCATTCAAACATGGAATTACGGTGTTGAATACCCCCGGGACCATTGATGCCGATTACCGTGGAGAGATTAAGGTTTTGTTGGTGAATTTATCGAATGATTCGTTCAAAATAGAACCGGGTGAGCGCATTGCACAGATGGTTGTTGCCAAGCACGAGCAAGTGGAATGGGTAAATCAAGATTCTCTTTCGGAAAGTGAAAGAGGTGCAGGTGGATTCGGAAGCACAGGTGTGAAATAATTCATTCAATTTCAAATGTTCATTACTTCATTGGAAGGCCGAAAAGATTTCGGCCTTTTTGCTTTCTTTTGTTAGAAAGTATATTCAGAAGAAATGAGAATTGTTATACCAATGGCGGGTATGGGAAAGCGATTGCGCCCACATACCCTCGTAACTCCGAAACCCCTCGTGCGCATTGCAGAGAAGCCTATTGTTCAGCGCTTGGTAGAGGATATTGTTTCTATTCAAACAGAAAAAGTTGAAGAGATTGCTTTCATCATCGGTCGATTCGGAAAGGAAGTCGAGAACAATCTTATTGCATTAGCAGAACAACTAGGCGCAAAAGGAACCATTCATTATCAAGATGAAGCTTTAGGAACCGCACACGCTATTCTCTGCGCAGAGTCTGCGTTGCAAGGTCCTGTTACCGTAGCTTTCGCCGATACCCTTTTTCGTGCCGACTTCAAATTAGATCCAAACGCAGACGGAGTTTTGTGGGTGAAAAAAATCGAAGATCCTCGTCAGTTTGGTGTAGTAGAATTGAATGCCGAAGGCACCATCATTTCCTTCCAAGAAAAACCTCAAGAGTTCGTTTCAGACCTAGCTATGATTGGAATTTATTATTTCAAAGACGGTGAATGGTTGAAGCGTGAACTTCGATATTTGTTAGACAACAACATCATGAACGGTGGCGAATACCAATTGCCCGACGCCATGCGCAACATGATGAAGCAAGGTGCCAAGTTTGTTCCAGGTGAAGTGAACGAGTGGATGGATTGCGGAAATAAAGCCGCTGTTGTTGAAACCATGGCCTCTGTGGTTTCGAGACTTCCACAAAATCACAACGTGAAGTTGGAGGGTGATTCGAGAATTATTGAGCCTTGTTATTTTGGGAATAACGTCGTTCTTCACAATTCTACGGTTGGTCCTAACGTTAGCATAGCGAGCCATGTTTCCATCGCGAATTCAACACTAGAAAATACATCCATTGAATCCAATTCAAAAGTTGAGAACTGTCAGCTTAAAAATTCGTTGGTCGATGAGTATTGTCAAGTCATAGGAGTGAAGGGAGTGCTTGATTTGGGTTCTTACAATTCCATTCAAAACAATGACTAACAAAATTCTTCTTTTTTTCTCTTTGGTTGTCCTTGCTTCATGCGGCACAACGAAACCGACTGCTGTGACAGACGAAAATCACGCGAAGTTTCAGCAGTATTTCTATGAAGGAGAAAAAGCGAAGATGGCAGGCAATTTTGAGGTTGCAATCAATTACTTCAATACCGCTTTGAAATACCGAGAAGTTAGTGCTGCCCATTACGAAATTTCGAAATTGTGTTCTCAATTTCCGAAACTCGAGAAAATGGGTAAAATGCACATTGAGCGAGCAGTAGAAATGGAGCCTAACAACTCTTGGTATTTGAAGGATTTGGGGTATTATGAAATTTATTCAGGAGATATAAAATCGGGAATTAAGCATTTCGATTTGGCTGTTAAATACAGTTCGAATCCGATACCGATTCTGAATGAATATCTGAATGTAATCGGGAATTACGATATGCAGCAAGCAAGCACAGTGCTAGCCCAAATTGCCGCCATTCAAGGGGAAGATGAAGACGTAGCGCGCAAGCGCTTTGAACTATTAAGCTCACAAGGTAAATTTAAAGAGGCTGGAAAAGTATTGGAAGATTTCGAGAGTAAGAACAAAGTTGAGGATGAATACTATTTCTATTTGCTCAATTTTTATCGAGAGAATAATTTGAAAGATGAGGCAGGAAAGTGGCTTTCATATATGAGGACAAAAATTCCAAATAATGGAAAAATGTTGTTGGAAGAAAGCGGTGAATTGGCAGCGGCTGGAAATGATGCGAAGAGTTATGAAATGTTGAAGAAATCCATTGCCTCAGGTGATTTAGCATGGTACGATGCAATAGATGTTTTGAAGAAATACGAGGAGTTGGTGGCTCAAGATGAAAAATTTTCTAAGCCACTTTGGGAGATATTCGATTTGACATTCAAGCAATTTAAATCGGAATACCAGTGCCTCGTACAATTGTCTTTTGTTGCAAACCACCAAAACAACTTAGTGCGTCAAGAGGAGATGTTAAAGCTAGCTCTTGATCTGCATAAGAATGATTTAATGTTATGGCAGTTTTTATTGGATAATCAAAAGCAATTACGCAAGTGGAATGAACTAGTAAAGTATGCGAATGAAGCATTAGAACTATACCCAACAGATGCTGAAGTATACTACTACGCGGGATTGGGTTATCTGAAGCTGCAAGATTACACGAAGTCATTGGAATTGCTTTCAACGGGAAGAGATTTGGTAATCGAAGATCCTGAATTGCTTTCTCAGTTTTATTCTTCGCTTGGAAGTGTTTATTTCAAGACAAACAATTGGACAGAATGCGAAAAATCATTTGAGCAGGCCTTGATACAAAATCCAGACAATGCAACAGCGCTGAATAATTACGCGTATTATCTCGCTTTGAAAAAAGTTCAATTGGATAAGGCCTTGGGAATTATTCAATATGCAGTTTCAATGCAGCCAAACAACGCCATTTATCTAGACACTTTTGGATTTGTGCTCTTCCAAAAGAAACAATATCAAAACGCTTTAGTACAATTTGAGATTGCTTTGGGCATATTGAATACAGATCAAGAAATTTGGGAGCACCTGGGTGATACGTATTTTATGTTAGGAAATGAAGCAAAGGCGCTCGAAAGCTGGAACAAAGCTTTGGCGTTGAATACGAATCATTCAAAATTGAAAGAAAAAATTAATCTAAAGAAATTCATTGAATAAGTACCTCATTATACTCTTTATCCCATTTCTTTTTGCTTGCAAAAGCAAAGAGTTAGTTGTTACACAAGAACCTCTCAAGGAGAGGTCTCAAGCTTATTTAACAAGAAATATCGAAAAGAATAGGTTTGATTTTGATTGGTTGGGAATGAAACTCGACGCAGAATTTACAAGCGGTGATGATCAACAAGGATTCAAAGCCACTGTTCGTATGCGCAAGGACAGCGCTGTTTCTGTGAGTATTAGTCCAGCATTGGGTATTGAAGTACTTAGGCTTCTCGTAGACAAAGACAGTTTGAAAATGGTTTCTGAAATTCCTGGAGATAAATATGTTTTCTTGGGTTCTGTAAATCAGCTATCAGATCTCGCTAAAATTGATTTGGACTTGTCCACGCTTCAAGATTTGTTAATTGGAAATCCAATTGGATTAAGTCGTGAAGAAGGAAGAATGAAAAGCGGGATAGAAAAACTTGATGTTGAATATTACACCTTGGTTTCTCGAATGTCGAGAAGGGTGCGAAGAGCTTCAGAAGATCAGGATTCATCCAATGTTCGCGATGGAAGAAGAACGCCTAAACGACTCGAAGACAACGATTGGATTTCTTCAAAATTTTGGATAGAACCGAATTTATTTAAAGTGGTGAAATGTGAACTCACCGACCTTCGGACGAGAAGAATGGTTCAGATTAGTTATTCCGATTTCGATGAAGAAGATGAATCGCATTATCCGCATAAATGCAACATTCAAATAGATGATGTGAAGGGAACGACAGCACTTGATTTTAAAATTGTGCGGTTAAATACACAAAATCATTATGATTTTTCGTTCGACTACGATAAGGACTATCCAATCAAAAGGAAATAGGAATGAAAGGGCTGAATAAATCTCATGTTTCATATGCGCTGATAGTACTTGTTCTTGTTTGTTCGGGAATGGCTTTTCAATGGGTCGTTGCGCAGACTAAGAAGGCAGAGCTAACTTCGCGCAGAAGCCAATTGAATGATGAGATTGCACGCACAAAACAACTTATAAAAGAATACCAAGCGGATCAGCGAAACGCTTCAGCAGAATTGTCCCTTCTGAATGAGCAAATTCGATTGCGTGAGGAACTTATTCAATCCATTAATTCAGAAGTGGGTGCCATCGATGGTGAGATAAAAAGCGGTGAAGGACGCGTAGTTGAACTTGAAGCCAGTATTCAAGATTTAAAAGCTGAGTATGCGAAAATGATATACAACAGCTACAAGCAGCGCTCGTCGTATTCTAAAATAGCATTCATTCTCTCTTCATCTGATTTTTTTCAGGCTGTGAAACGGGTGCAATTGTTAAAGCAATATGCAGAGAATCGTAAGTTTCATGCACAACAAATGAAAGATGCGCAAGTGGAAATTGCAGAAAATATTTCCATGCTCGAGGGAAACAAACTAACCAAATTGGCTCTTTCAAGTGATGAAATAAACGAACGCAATGAAATAGCTCAGAATAAATCTGAGCAACAAAAGAAATTGGAATTACTCAAATCGGAAGAGGGAAAGCTTCGTGAAGTGCAACGTCAAAAGGAGATTGAAAGGCGTCAGTTGACAACGAAAATTGAAGAAATCGTTCGTCAGGAAATCGCTGCCGAGAATGAACGCATTCGTAAACAGGAAGCAGAGAAAGCAAGGCTAGCAGAAGAGAAGAGAAAGGAAGATCAGCGCAGAGCTGCTGCAAACGCAACTGCATCAAACAACGCCTCTGCAAATGCTACAGGAACAACTGCGCCTGTGAAAACCAATTCACCGGTTACTGTCGTAACTCCTCCGAAACCAGTTGTTACTGCAACTCCTAAAATGGAAAGTGCTCCAGAAGTAGTGCTTGCAAATACCGTTTTCGAACAAAACAAGGGAAGCTTGCCTTGGCCAGTTTCTTCAGGAGCAATCGGATCTAAGTTCGGAAGGCATGCGCATGAGAGCATTGCGGGTATAGAGGTGAACAACAAAGGTGTCGATTTTATTACTTCAGCGAATGCTGAAATTTACACGGTTTTCAATGGAACCGTTACGAGTGTTTTCAATATTCAGGGCGCAGGCATGAACGTCATAGTTACACACGGTGCCTACAAAACCGTATATAGCGGATTACAAAATGTCTATGTTTCTGTTGGAGCAAAGGTGAATACGAAAGATAAAATTGGCACCGTTGCCGACAACGGCGAGGGGTACGTGCTACACTTTGAGTTGGGAAAAGTTTCAGAAGCAGGATGGGTTCCGCAAAACCCCGAGCTCTGGTTGAAGAGACGTTAAATCTTAGACAAATTTAGGATCGGTTTCCATCACGTGTCCGCAAGACTTGCACGTTCTCATTTCTTCACTTCCGTAAAATTCTCTGAAGCGAGGTAAGAAATCTTTTTCAATATTCTCCAAAATGAAATAGGTTTCGTGAAGTGGGTGATTGCATTTTTCGCAGAACCACAATAGTCCGTCTTTTAACTCGCGCTCTGCACGTTTCACTTCAATTACTATTCCTACAGTTCCTTCGCCCCTGCGCGGTTGGTGTGGAGTTCTTGGTGGAAGCAAGAACATTTCACCTTCCTTGACTTCAATATCAACCGCCTTTCCATCTTCTTGAACGCCTATGACAACGCTACCTTCAATCTGAAAGAACCACTCTTCTGTCTCGTTGTAATGATAATCTTTGCGTGCATTGGGACCACCTACAATCATGATTACGTAGTCTTCCGATTCAACATAAAGATTTTTATTTCCTACTGGAGGTTGAAGCAGATTTCTATTTTCTTCGATCCATTGTTTTAAGTTGAAAGGTCTACGAATCATAACGCGTTTAGTTTTTGTATTTCAAAAAGTATTTCAGGATTCTGTTCTACAGCTGTTCCCATAACGACAACGTCGGCACCGGCTTGCCAGGCCGCATGCGCTTGTTGTTCATTTATAATTCCTCCACCCACAATTACTGGAAGTTGAGTGGTCTTTTTTACAGCGTAAATCAATTCTTGCGAAACAGGAAAGTCTGCACCACTTCCAGTATCTAAATAGAAACAACGAAGTCCCAAGTACTTTCCTGCAAGCGCTGTCGCAGCAGCCACTTCAGGCTTGTCGTTTGGAAGAGGAACGGTTTGGCTAATGTAAATAGCGGTGGTTGTATTTCCACCATTCACCAACATGTATCCGGTTGGAATGACCTCCTGTTTCCATTCATGCAGATAAGGCGCAGAAACAACTTGATGGCCAATGAGGAATTCAGCATTTCTTCCAGATATCAATGAAAGAAAAAGTGTTGCGTCTACGTGCTTGGTAAGTTGCAATGGATGACCCGGAAAGAGCACCAGAGGCAAGGGACAAGTCTCGCGTAAACGTTCTACTCGTTCATTAAAATCAGAGGCTGCATTCAAACTTCCACCTACCAAGAGAAAATCTACGCCAGCGGCTTTAAATAAAGCGCCCTGTTGTTGTGCGTTTTCACTGTTCCATTTGTCTGGATCTATAAGAACCGCCAATTGTTTCTTCTTTGAATGAAGCAGCAATTCTATTTTTCCGGCAGAGGTCATGTTTCAAAAATACGAAAGATGAAGATGCATTAGGCAAATTCACTTTCAATACGATCTACCGTTAAAACGCCATCGACATCTTTGAGGTTTTTAATCAAGTGATTCAAATGCTCTGTATCATGCACCAAAACTACTACTTTACCTTCGAAAATCCCGTCACGTGCCTCGAAAGAAATGGCGCGCATATTTACGTTCATGTCGGTAGAAATGATATTTGTTATTTTCTGAACCAGTCCGACATCGTCTGTTCCGGAGAATTTCAAGCCCACTTCGAATTGAACCAAATCGTTACTGCTCCACTTTGCCTTGATTACACGATAAGCATACTTGCTCATAAGCTCTTGCGCGTTAGGACAATTTGATCGATGAATTTTTATTCCTTCTGAAACCGTAATAAATCCGAATACCTCATCTCCAGGAATTGGATTACAGCAGGGTGCTAAACTGAAATCAACGCGTTGCTTGTCATCTCCAATGAGAACCGTATCGCCAGTAGAGGGAGCGGTTGTGACAAGCTGTGTGGTTTCTTCTTTTTTCTCTAGGTTTGTGTGCTTTTCGAATCGAATACGATCACTTTCAACCGTGTGTGGTTTAAGCTTCTTTAATTCAATTCGGCCCTTAGCAATTTTGTAATAAAAGTCTACAGCGGTTACACAACCGTAGGCGCGAACGAACTCGTCGATGTTCTTGCTTCCCCATGTAATTTTTAGCGAGTTGAATTTTCGCTTGAGCATTTCTTTTCCTTCCTCGGAAATTTGCTTTTTTTCCTCTTTAAGCGCAGTCTTAATTTTTTGACGAGCTGAAGCTGTGATCACAATGTTCAGCCAATCTTCTTTCGGACGTTGTTTTTTCGAAGTGAGTATTTCAACTTGGTCACCGCTGCTGAGTTTATGGCTGAGTGGTTCAAGTTTATGATTCACTTTTGCTCCGATGCATTGATAACCTATTTGTGAATGAATAAGGAATGCAAAGTCGAGGGTGGTAGCACCTACTGGCAGTGTTTTTAAATCTCCGCTCGGCGTGAAGACGTAGATTTCTTCACTGAATAGCGATAGCTTGAAATTGTCGATGAATTCAATGGCGTTGTCGCTCGGAGCTTCCAACACATCGCGAATTTGTCCGAGCCATTTGTCGAGTTTGCTTTCAGGGCTTTCAACGGCGTCTTTGTATTTCCAATGTGCCGCGTAACCTTTTTCAGCAAGGTCATCCATACGCTCACTTCGTATTTGCACTTCCACCCATTTACCGGTTGGAGACATAACAGTCGTATGAAGCGATTCGTATCCGCTACTCTTCGGTGTACTTATCCAATCACGTAAGCGATCTGGACTTGGCACGTAAAAATCAGTTACAACAGAATAAACACGCCAGCAGTCAGATTTTTCTTGCTCTTGTGGAGTTTGAAGAATAATTCGAATGGCGAACAGGTCGTATATTTCTTCGAATGGAACACCTTTCGTGTGAATCTTGTTGTAAATGCTGAAGATACTTTTTGTTCGGCTTTTGATTTCATAAACAAGTCCTTGCTCGTTCAAAGCGCGACGAATGGGAAGAGTGAACTGATTAATGAAACGTGTACGAACGGCTTGCGTCTTTTGAAGCTTGGTTACAATTTCATCGTAGGCTTCAGGGTCGGTAAATTTTAGACTTAAATCTTCGAGTTCTGTTTTGATGTTGTACAGTCCAAGACGATGGGCGAGAGGCGCATACATGAAGAGTGTTTCGCTAGCAATTTTCAATTGCTTATCTCTTCGCATGTGATCGAGCGTGCGCATGTTGTGCAAACGATCGGCAAGCTTAATCAGGATCACGCGCACGTCGTCTGACAAAGTCAGAAGCATCTTGCGAAAGTTCTCGGCCTGATCGCTAGAGCTTAAGTCTGCAACGCCAGAAATTTTGGTCAGGCCGTCGATAATAACGCGTTCTTTTTTTCCGAATTGACGTTGAATATCGTCGAGCGTTATTTCAGTGTCTTCGACCGTATCGTGAAGAAGCGCACAGACAATGCTCATGGTGTCGAGACCCAATTCTTCTGCGGCGATTTTCGCCACAGCAATCGGGTGGTAGATGTAGGGTTCCCCGCTCTTGCGACGCATGTCTTTGTGAGCATCTACGGAAAGCTCGAAGGCTTTCCTAATCCGCGCACGATCGGCACGAGTTTTCGAGCGATAACAAACGCGCAAGAGTGCGCGGTATCTGCGAAGTATTTCGCGATTCTCTTCCTCTAAATCAATTTCTATTTTCGACATAACAACACAAATTAAAGGCTATTCTTTCAACATAAATTTGTGAAACTTATTACCTATTAACAATGCATGTTTTGAAAGACTGCTCTATCTTCCCCTCGTGAATAAAATCATTGCTATACTCTCGCTTTTTATCTCAGGAAATGTTGGCTTTTCGCAAGACAAGTTGCTCCTTAGTTTGGGCGATCCCGTTCTGGAACAAACAGAAATCGACACAGTACGTTCAAAATTCAATTTTGAATTGGCTGCTGGACTGGACCGCTCGCGCGAGGTTTCGAATCTGGGCTATTCAGCAATTGTTAACTACAGCAATATTTTCAAGAACGAAAAGAACAGGTTGTCGCTTTCATTAACCGGTGCTGTCTTTCATTTCCCTGAATTCAACAAACGTTTTTTAGATTCTTTGGGAATTCTGCCGAATTTCGGAAGAGTGCTAACACCCGACTCTGGAGCCACGGCTTTTGCGGCACTTCCGGAAGTCGTGTATTCTAGAAAATTGAATAAACACTTTACATGGTCCATTGGAAATTCCAGACAAAACCTCGGTTACGGCTATCGATCGCTCATACTTTCAAGCAGCGCAAGTGCTCTTCCATTCATGAAATTGGAAACGAAGATTGGAAAGAAAATCACTTTCACGAATCTTTGGTCTAGAACCCACAGTCTTCAACGCATGCAAAATCATTTCGACCTGAATCCAAAGTATGTTGCTGTTCATACCCTAGAGTGGAAGATTAATAAGAAATGGTCGGTATCGGCTCATGAAATGGTTGTTTGGCAAGCAAGAGATTCTGCAAGTAATAGAGAGTTAGATCTTCATTATTTGAATCCTTTTTTATTCTATCGTCCGGTTGAGTTTTCTCAAGGATCCGCCGACAACGTTTTGCTCGGTGCTTCAGGAATGTACAAGCATAGCGAGGAATTCGAGGTATACGGACAAGTGATTCTCGATGAATTTTTAATGAGTGAAATTCGAAACAGAAACGGTTGGTGGGGAAATAAATTCGGAATGCAATTGGGCATGCAATTAGCTCCGAAGAAAATTCAAGGGTTATCTGTTCTAACAGAATGGTCTTTTGTCAGACCCTTCACCTATACACACGGAAGCGAGATACAGGCGTGGGAGCACATGGGGCAACCGTTGGCTCATCCGTTGGGAGCAAATTTCTACGAATGGTATACCTCAGCTAATTACCAACGTCAGAAATGGAACTACTCTGCAAGCATTGTTTGGGGTGCATTCGGAAGAGATGCACAACAGAATGTCGGTGGAAACATCTTCCAATCTTACGTCAACCCTTGGAGCGTATACGGCAACAACATTCTTCAAGGCAACAGAAGTACTTTATTTGTTGTGAATGCAGAGGCCGCTTATCAAGTCTCTCCGTCGTTAGAAGTATTTGGATTTACTCGCTATCGCTCGGAAGACAGAAGGGTTGATGCGTTTAAAGAGGCTTGGCTTATGGTAGGAATACGGAAGGGTCTGCGTCAAGTGCGTCGTTGGGATTATTAATTTGTTCAGAGGAATTAAGCAGTACTTTTGCAAAAATTGAGTTAAGCAGAAATGGAAGTTTCGGTTGAAGAGAAATCGGGTGTAATGGTGAAGATTAAAGCGGCTTTGGATTTGTTCAAGTTGCGCCTTTCATTTTTGGTGGTGGTTTCTTGCGTTCTTTCCTACGAAATGGGGGCCAAATCGTGGGAGTATGATAAAATTTGTTGGTTAATACTTGCTGGTTTTTTGTTGGCAGGTGGAAGTAACGGTGCCAATCAAATACTCGAACGTCAATGGGATGCTTTAATGCACCGCACAAAGACCCGTCCACTTCCAACCAACAGAATTTCTCCACTCGGCGCTTGGTTCGTTTCTTTGGCATCAGCCGGAATAGGGATTTTTATTTTGTTCTACCAACTCAATACAGCCTCTGGAATTCTCGGTTTTTCTGCATTCCTTTCTTATGCATTTATATACACTCCCCTGAAACGCGTTTCACCTTGGGCAGTATTCATTGGAGCGTTTCCGGGAGCAATTCCTCCTATGATTGGTTACGTTGCTGCCACCAATGACTTCGGTTTGGAAGCGGGTGTTTTATTTGCTGTGCAATTCATGTGGCAGTTTCCTCATTTTTGGGCCATAGCATGGGTCTCTCACGAAGATTACAACAGAGGAGGCTACAAGCTTTTGCCGTTTAACGGACTGCCCGATAAAAAGACTGCTTTTCAAATCATGGTCTATAGTTTTTTCCTCATTCCTGTAAGCTTGCTTCCTTGGACTTTACCAATGGAAAGTCCAATGGTTGGAAACATAGCGGCATCCATTGTTTTCGCCGCTGGAATGTGGATTTCATTTCTTGCTTTTAAACTTTTTAAAGAACCAACTTTGTTGAATGCGCGAAAGGTTATGTTTGCGTCGTTCTTTTACTTACCTATTGTTCAAATTGCCTACGTAATAGATAAAATCTAATGGAAAACACAGACTTTAAAGAAATCGATCCTTTCGAAGGACACAACCCAGACGTTAAACTTCGCACAAAGAAGATGATTGTTTGGTTTCTCATTTTCGCTGTTGTTATGTTGTTTGGTGGAATTACCAGCGCCATCATGGTCCTTTATGGAAAGCTGTTGTGGGTACACATTCAGCCGCCTGCTATTTTTTGGGTAGGAAATGCACTTATCGTGTTAAGCAGTGCATCTCTCATTTTTGCGTTGAAATCTTTGAAAGCGGGAAAACAGTCTTCCGCGCTGTTCGCAACATTGGTCACCTTCATTTTGGGGATAGCTTTTGTATACACTCAAAACAAAGGTTGGAATGAAATGGCTGCCATGGGAATGGGAAACACCATCACTCAGACCGAACAAGGATTGAAACAGTCGCGCTGGAATACACTCGGGAAACTCAATGGTGAATACGGAAAAAATTATTATTTCGAATTGAATGGACAAGTTCTAACCAAAGAAGGAGATAATTATTATTACGTTCGCCCAGACCAGTCGAGAGAAGACAAGACGCTCGAAGTTCAAACTACCTTTAATGCGTCCGGAGCTATGCTAAGCGTGCTGATATATTTGCACATTGCTCACTTGTTTTTCGGGCTTATTTACTTAGCAGTTAACCTTTTCAGGTTGAAGTCCGGAAAGTTGAATAAAGACAATTGGATTAGCCTTCATTCGAATGGAATGTACTGGCATTTCATGGGAATCTTATGGATTTACCTATTCTTCTTCATTTTTTATATCTATTAATTCTAAAGGTTCACCTTATTCAGAATTATTCAAAATAGTGAAAAATGCCGATTCTCTTTTCTAAATTGAACCTTTTGAAGTAAAATTGCACCCAAATTTCATTCACGATTATGGCAGGTCAAGCAGAACATGTAACTACGGACGAACTATGGGGCGGTAACCGTTCTCCTTTCAGCGTATCTTATGGTAAAATGATGATGTGGTTTTTCCTTGTTTCGGATGCCCTCACATTTGGCGGACTTCTCACAGCATACGGAGTTATTCGTCACGGAAGTTCAGACTTGTGGCCTGTGGGTGAACAAGTATTCGAAGCCCTGCCTGGCCTTCACGGTTCTTATCCGTTGATGTATGTTGCATTAATGACTTTCATCCTTATCATCTCTTCTGTTACAATGGTATTGGCTGTGGAAGCTGGTCACCGCATGGACAAGAAAGGTGTGGTGAAATGGTTAGGTCTAACAATCATTGGTGGATTCTTCTTCTTAGGCTCACAAGCTTGGGAATGGTCTCACTTCATTCACGGTTCTGGTGGTGGTTTTCAAATTAACACCCCAATGACCGTTACAGCTGCTGACGATGCAGGAAATACATACCAAATTACTTTGGATAATGGTTCTTGGGTGCACTTGACGAGCGACTTCGGTCACAAGTATGAGCACGCTATGGAAGCTGCTGAAGAACCTGTTTCTCATGATGCTCATGGTGCACACGGAGAACACGCTGCCGCTGAAACACACGAAGACATTTCCACAATGGTTCCAGAGGAAATCATTTTGAATAAATATACCTTGGAACATAGAGACGGAAAAGACCTGCGTAAATTGGTTGTTAAGGGTGACGATGCTAAAAAGATTTGGGCGGCTAAAGAAGAAGGTTCAATGGCTTTCGGAGCGAACATGCACAAAAACGAATACGCGATTCAACAACAGTATGCGAACTTTTTCTTTTTCGTTACAGGGTTTCACGGTTTTCACGTATTCTCTGGTGTAGTTTTAAATATCATTATTTGGCTAATGGCTGTTAAAGGTGTATTCGAAAAACGTGGTCACTACGAAATGATTGAAAAAATTGGTTTGTATTGGCACTTCGTTGACCTTGTTTGGGTATTCGTATTCACATTCTTCTACCTTATCTAATATCGCTGATTATCATGGAAAGAGACGACTTAATTGTAAACGAGAGCTACGCTCTTAATGCAAAGCACGATGAAGCTACCGGAAAGCAGATTCGTAAAAAATTATATGCAGTTACTGTATTGTTAACTGTGATTACAATCATTGAGGTATTCATGGGTGTTGCTTTCAAAAGAAACGGAACGTTTACTTGGGAGGCAATTAAACTTGCATTCTTGGTTTTAACATTGGTGAAGGCGGCATACATTGTACTTATTTTCATGCACCTTGGAGATGAAAGAAAGAACTTGAAATATGTCATTTTACTTCCTTACGCATTGTTCATTATGTATTTAATCTTTATTGGATTGTATGAAGGTGTAAGTGTGCAAACCGGACACAACATCTTCGGCTAAGCTGAAGATCAATGAAAAACAAAAAATTAAAAAAGTATATCCTATTGGTGGGTATGCTTTTTTTTATTCCCCTTATTCTGCTTATTGTGCTTGGCCCAATGGGAAAGCACAACTTTAGCGAACCATTGTACTACGGACCCGCCTGCGACACGGGATGTGTAAGTTCCGATTACCAAATTCCTGATTTTGCATTTACCAATCAGAATAATGAACTTGTTAACCGAGATTCACTTCTTGGAAAAATTTGGATAGCGGCATTTGTGGATTTCGAAGATCCGAACATCCCGAAAATAACGGAGCGTTTGCTCATACCGAATTTTAAATTTCGAATGGAGCCAGATATATACATTGTCTGCTTCGATCCGAATGGGTATTCAGACACAGCAGCGGTTCAGGCTTATGTAACTCAAAATCTGAGATACTCGAACAACAAAAGTAAATGGCAGTTTCTTCAAGGAGATTCGGCTTCAATGGATTCGTTTGTTAGGAATGGTTTTTTGATTAACGATTTGAAGAGTGAAGCCGTTTTCCGTTTGTTAGACGAGTCTGGGCACATTCGAGGTCTATACGGTAACACGGAATATCACTTCGAAAACCTCATGGAGGATATTGCCATCTTAAATAAAAAGAGAAAGATTAAACGTGGATACTAAAAGCATTTTTCTTTTGGCTTTCGTTGCTCTTGCGGCCTGCACAGATCCTGTGAAAGCACCAGAGCAAAAACAAAGGGCCTTGCCTTATTTCGGTGATTTCGGAATCGAAATCAAATACAACGAAAAGGGAGAGGGCATCTCAGATACTGTATACGATCCAATTCCTCTGTTTGCGTTTACCAATCAAGAGGGCAAAATAATCACCAACGATTTCATGTTAGGGAAAATAGCCGTTGTCGATTTTTTCTTCACGAACTGCACAAGCATCTGTCCCATGCTCTCCTCTCAAATGGCGCGCTTACAGCACCAGGTGAAATCAGAGAACATCAACGATCAAGTAGTTTTCCTTTCCCACACCGTAGACCCGAAAAACGATACGCCAGAAGCGTTGAAGGCCTATGCTGATCGTATGGGAGCAGATTACTCCAACTGGAATTTCGTGACAGGAAACGAAGAAGATATTTATTGGCAGGCAAAGGAAGGTTATAAACTCACAGCTTTCCCTTCAGATACCGCACAGGGAGGATTTTTTCATACCGATCAAATCGCGTTAATAGACCAAGAAGGGAAAATTCGAGGATATTACGACGGAACTTCAACAAAAGCGGTGGATCAGTTGTTTACAGATTTACATTTGTTACTTAAGAAATAAGACCATGAAAGCAGAATTGAAAAAGAACGACAAGCTAGCCAAAACTTTGATTTATCTCGTTTCGGCAGTTGTATTCCTAGTAGTCGTTTCATTGCGCTATCTGAAATTCACCAACGTTGATCTCGGATTCGATGTGCATCTGTTGGCTAAAGCGAACGCACTAATCAACGGAACAGTATCTATACTTTTACTAGCTGCTCTTGTTGCCGTAAAGAAGAAAAATTTCGAGGCGCACAAGAAATTAATGAAAGGCGCTATTTATTTAAGTGTTCTGTTCTTGGTTACCTACATCGGGCATCACATGTTCGCCGGAGAAACGGAGTTTCCAAAAGACCATTCATTAAGAACGTTTTACTTGATAATCTTGTCAACACACATTGTGTTGGCTGCTATTATTCTTCCATTCATCTTATTTACCGCTTACCGCGCATTAATTGCTGAGTTTCCTGCACACAAGAAATTGGCGAAGTACACATGGCCGATTTGGTTCTATGTTGCCGTAACAGGAGTGGTTGTTTATTTCATGATTTCACCTTATTACCATTGAACATGAAAAAGCTATTTGTTGTACTTTTTTTCTTCGCGCTTAATCTCGCAACTTATGCTCAGTGCGCTATGTGTAAGGCTACAGCCGAAACAGCCAATCAGAATACTTCGGGAAGTTTAGCTGAAGGGCTGAATTCGGGAATCGTCTATCTCATGCTCATTCCATATACGCTTTTGGCTGTGATTGCCATAGTCTTTTTTAGAAAGCGTATTGCGAATTTCTTCAAAGCGAATTAATCGAACTTCCTTTACCTTTGATTACCGAAAGTACAGTGGCCTTCGGAAATTTTAAAGATTTATGAAGCGTTGTTTCCTGGTTTTGTCAGTCGTTTTAGGAAGTCACTTTTCAAACGCTCAGTGGTCGCTACAGCAATGTGTGGGCACAGCCATCGAACGCAATATTGGCTTGAAGAGAAACAGTCTGGGATTGGAACAAGCCAAGCTAAATCAAGAACAAGCCTTGGGGAATTTCCTTCCGAATTTAAACGGACAGGTTTCACACGGTTACAACTGGGGGCAGCGTATTGATCCATTCACCAATCAGTTCGCAACACAACGCATTCAGAGTAATAGTTTGGGACTCTCTACGAGCGTCACCCTTTTTTCAGGCTTGCAAAATGTAAATCAATACAAGAAGGCGCAGGTCGACTCGCGAGCGCAAATGCTAACCTTCGATTACCAACGCAATCAATTGGCGCTTCAAGTTTCAGTTGCTTATTTGAATGTTCTTTTAACCAAGGAACTTCAAAATGCGGCTGAGTTGACGTTGAACAGAACCAAAGAGCAAGTCAAGCGAATTCAAACCTTAGTGACAGCCGGAAATGCAGCAGAAGGCAGCCTTCGTGACATTGAAGCACAATTGCTCTCAGATGAAGCAAACTTTATCTCCGCGGGTAATAATGTGCAGTCAGCAATACTAGATATTGCTCAATTGATGCAATTGACAGAACAGGAGCAAAGAAGTTTTTCTATTCAAGCAGACCCTTCCGCATTCAACATAGCTGAGCAGATTCCTGATATGACGCAGTGTGTTCAAAATGCATTGTCAACCTTTCCCCAGATAAAATCGGCTGAGTTGTCGCTTGCGTCAAGTGATTTAAACTTGAACATTGCTAAAGGTGGAATGTCACCAAGATTAAGTATGAGCTATTCATACGGTTCTGGTTATTCAGGTGCGTCGAAGGTGCTAACCGGATCTCCAGATTCATTGGCCTTTCCAATTGGACAGGTGTTTGGTTCGAATCAATATGTCTTCTCATTTCCTCAAGCCATTTATACAACGGATGATTACACCACAAAGCCATTCGCAAATCAGCTTCAGGATAATGTCAATCAATCCCTCTTTTTCAGTTTAACACTTCCCATATTCAATGGATTTTCGAACGATGTGAATATAAAACGCGCTGAATTGGCTCGAGCAGACAACGAATTAAATGTTCAGCAAACCAAGGTGCAATTGGATCAGGAAGTTCGAAAAGCTTATCTCGATGTTACACGCGCAAAGGCGAATTACGAGGCGACACAAAAAGCAGTGGAGGCAAGTCGACTTGCGTTCGAATGGAACGAACTTCGTTTCAATCAAGGTGTGGTAGGTATGTCGGAATACCTCGATGCGCGCAATCGTCTGCAGCAGGCAGAGTCGAATTTTGTTCGAAGTAAATACGACTGGATTTTTAAACGGAAAATAATCGACTTCTACATGGGAGTCCCCTTAATGTCGCAACCATGAAAAATAAAAAGAGATGGATCTGGATTTCAATAATCGTTGTGATTGTTGCAATCGTTGTATTGCCAATGATATTCGGTTCTGGTGATGCGAAAGTGGTAACACTTGCAAAATCTGAAAAGAGAGATTTGAGCGAGGTGGTTGCGGCAAGTGGAAAAGTACAACCTTCAGTTGAAGTGAAAATTCAATCAGAGGTTTCAGGTCAGATAGTTGAACTTCCCGTGAAAGAGGGCGACTTTGTTCAAAAGGGGCAATTGCTCGTTAGAATCAACCCAGATTTATACGTTTCGGCTCTCAGTAGAGCGGAAGCGGCATTGAACACAGCGAAGAGTAATTTGTCAAGTGCTAAGGCTAGGTTAACTCAAGCGAAGGCACAAAAGCGTTTGCAAGAAACAACTCTTGCTAGACTTTCAAAATTAATCGAACAAAAAGCTATTTCACAAGCCGAATACGATAATGCAAGCGGTTCTCTCGAAACAGCAATTGCAGAAGTCGAAGCTGCTGAAGAAAGCGTCCACAGCGCAAACTTCGCTATCGCCAGCGCAGATGCAGGAAAGAGCGAAGCGCAAGAGAACTTAAGAAGAACCACAATTGTAGCACCCATCTCAGGAACAGTAACTGCTCTTGCTAAAGAGCTCGGTGAAACGGTTCTTGGAAACAACATGATGAGCGGAGATGTGATCATGAAAGTTTCTGTGTTGAGTGAAATGGAAATTGATTTGGAGGTAAACGAAACAGACATTGTTCACGTGCAAGTAGGCGACACCGCTGACGTTGAAATAGACGCATTCAGCGATCAAGTTTTCAAAGGTGTCGTTACCGAGGTGGGATCGTCTGCTTTGAATTCAGGACAAGGTCTTGCAGCAAGCACAGAACAAGTGACCAACTTTTCAGTGAAGGTGAAAATTGTGAAAGAATCGTATGCAGGTGTTAGTGGAAATTCAGAGAATAATTCACCATTCAAGCCGGGTATGAGTGCAACAGTGAAAATTCACACAGACGAAGCCAGTCAAGCACTTTCGGTGCCTACAGCTGCGGTGACAACACGGGCAGATTCACTTCAAAATAATATTTCATTAACAGTGGTGTTCGTGAAGAAAGCCGACAATACAGTAGAGATGAAACAAGTTCAAACCGGAATTCAAGACGGAACATTTATTCAAATTACAAACGGATTGAATGAGGGAGAGGAAATTGTGACAGGTCCATATGAACTCTTGTCGAAGGAACTTGAGAACGGAGATAAGATTAAGCTCGAGGAGAAGAAATAATGTATTTGTGTTTGGAAACCGCTACGCGGAATTGCAGTGTCGCACTCATCAAAGACAATGTCCTTGTTGATCTTTCTGAACGCGAAGAAAATGAATTCGTTCATGCGGAAGCACTGCACCAAATGATGAAAGACATTCTTGATCGAAACCATCTGAAACCTTCAGACTTGCTTGGAATTGCAGTTGGAATTGGTCCAGGTTCTTACACGGGTTTACGCATCGGAGTAACCGCGGCCAAAGGATTGGCCTTTGCTTTAAACATTGGAATGATTCCCATTACAACAGGAGAACTTTTGGTTAATTCGGTTGGAAGTGAAACGGGCTTCACGCCGGTTGCTTTAATTGATGCACGACGAACCGACGCGTATGTTTATGTGAATGGAAGTTGGTCATTCGCTACCCTGAATGAAGAATGGCGAGCCAATCTCGGAATTGAAAAGGCAATTTTTGTCGGTGATGCAGCGTTTAAAATGAATGATTTGTTGGGGAAGGAAGACCAAGTGAAAGGAGTCTCTCCAAGCGCGAAATATTTTGTAGGACTTTTACCAGATTCTTCATCTAAATTTGAAGAACACATGGCGCAAATAGAGCCTTTCTACATGAAGGAATTTGTTCCAACCGAATCGAAAAAAAATATTTTGAATGGATAAGTTGAAGAAGTTCATTGCCGGTTTTTTATTCTTGAGCCTTTTGTTCGTCCCTATGCATTCTTGCACAGATCGAAGTCAAATGCTCAATGAGATTGCGTTTTCAATTAACGTAAATATTTTCGAACCTGCGTTTTTCGATTTAACCGTTCCAACCGGATGGGTGTATTACGACGGGAATACAGTGGACTTAATTATCTACAGAAACGACTTGGATGTTTTTTCGGTCTACGATGCCCGAAGCACCTACAATCCCGATAATCCCTGCTATGTGCAAGTGAATTCAGACAACGTGACAATCTCTGATACTTGCTCCGGAAGTAAGTGGTTGCTATCTGACGGCAGTTTAATCAACGGTCCAGCAAACTACAATCTGCTTCAGTACAACGCAGATTACAATTCAGTTACAGGGAATCTTCATCTATACAATTAGTTGTTTTATGAAAATTGAACATATCGGAATCGCAGTGAAGGACATTGCTGCTTCAAATGAAATTTTTTCTGCGTTGCTTGGCGTAAAGCCCTACAAAGAAGAGCGCGTGGAATCAGAGAATGTCATCACTTCGTTCTTCCAAGTTGGAGAGTCTAAAATAGAGTTGCTTCAGGCCACTTCACCAGACAGTGCTATTGCGAAATTCCTCGAGAAGAATAAGGAAGGAATGCACCACATCGCCTTCGAAGTTCAAGATATTTATGCTGAAATAGAACGATTGAAATCCGAGGGTTTCACCATGATTCACGAAACTCCGAAAGAAGGCGCAGACAACAAGCTCATTGCCTTTCTTCATCCGAAAAGTAGCAATTCAGTTTTGGTGGAATTGTGTCAAGAACGCGTCTAAAAAAAATGTATCTTCGCCTCACTTCAAATTAAGAATATGATTTCGTTTCAACGTGCAAACATTATTTTAGGTTGGTTCATGTTTATGGCAGCAACCGCTGTGTACATGATGACCCTCGAACCAACAATGCCATTCTGGGATTGTGGTGAGTTCATTGCTTCCGCTTTTAAACTCGAAGTTGGTCACCCTCCCGGGGCGCCTTTGTTCATGCTTATTGCACGTCTGTTTTCCGCGTTCGTTGGAGTAGAAAATGTTCCGTATGCAATCAATACGCTTTCAGCGGTCTCTTCCGGAGCAACCATCATGTTCCTCTTCTGGACCATCACGCACCTCGCGAAGAAAATCGTTGACAAAGACGGAGATAAAAACGACAACAAAAACCTGATCATTTTCGCAGCCGGATTAATCGGCGCATTCGCCTACACATTCAGCGATACCTTCTGGTTCAGTGCAGTAGAAGGTGAGGTATACGCTATGTCTTCGTTGTTCACAGCCGTTGTTTTCTGGGCAATTTTGAAATGGGAAAGTGAAGCCGATGAGCCAAGCAACTTGCGTTGGATTATCTTAATTGCTTACCTCATGGGACTGTCTATCGGTGTTCACTTGTTGAACTTGTTGGCTATTCCTGCGATTTGTTTTGTGTATTATTTCAAGAAAAATACTTTCTCTTGGAAGGGTGTTGCTATAACCTCGGGTGTTGCGTTGGGTCTATTGTTCCTTATGCAAACCGTGATTTTAATTTGGTCTATCCAAATTGCAGCTTGGTTTGAGCGTTTCTTCACGAACACGCTTGGAATGCCTTTCAATACCGGAGTATTCTTCTACGCACTAATACTCATTGCAGGACTTGTTTCGTTGATTATCTATTCAAAGAAACGCGGATGGGTAGCGGTGAACACACTTACTTGGAGCGTTGCTGTAGCATTGATTGGCTACACCACGTTTGCAACAATCGTAATTCGCTCACAAGCCGATACGCCAATGAACGAAAACAAACCGAACAATTTCTTCGCTTTGGTTTCATACATGAATCGTGAACAATACGGCGATCGTCCACTTCTTCGCGGACAATACTTCAACACGCCCCAGGTGCGAAACAAACCGTATTTAGACGGGAACGAAGTGTATGTGAAATCATACAGCGTGCGCGAAGACAACAACAAAGAAAAACTTGCGGTTTCGTTCAAGAACAGATTTGAAGCAGAACAATACATTGCTTCACATACAGATCAAAAGTATAAGATTGTAGAGGAATATTTGGAAACAGGCGAGAAGAAGGCGACAGAGCCAAACTATGCGCAAACACACGTGTTCCCGCGTATGTACAGCAGCCAAGGTAGCCACATTCAGCAATATAAAATTTGGGCAGAACTGAAAGATCTTAAGCGCACACCAACGTTCGGAGAAAACATGGGCTTCTTCTTCAGCTACCAAGTGAATTGGATGTATTGGAGATACTTCATGTGGAATTTCGCTGGAAGACAAAACGACACACAGGGGCATGGAGATTTCGTAGACGGAAACTGGAAGACGGGGATTGGTTTTTACGATGAAGCTCGCTTGGGTAATCAAGAGGCCGTTCCAGAATTGTCGAAGAACAACAAGGCAAACAATTCGTTCTACATGATTCCGCTTTTAATCGGATTACTTGGTTTAGTTTATCAATTGCTTCGTCACAGAAACGACTTCATAGTTGTTGGATTGCTATTCATTCTTACGGGATTTGCAATTGTGGTTTATCTGAATCAAACCCCTCTCCAACCGCGTGAACGCGACTATGCATATGCGGGTTCGTTCTATGCATTTGCCATCTGGATTGGTTTAGGTGTAACTGCCATTTATTTCTGGTTGAAATTAATGTTGAAGAATGTTCCTTCAACGGCATTGGCGGGCATTGCATTTTTGGTTTCTCTTGTGGCTCCTGTTTTAATGGCAGCGCAAGGTTGGGACGATCACGATCGTTCAGACCGCAGAACAGGAATAGATATGGCTAAGAACTACTTAAATTCACTTCAACCCAACGCCATCATCTTCACCAACGGTGATAACGATACGTTCCCTTTGTGGTATGCGCAAGAAGTAGAAGGTGTGCGCACCGATGTTCGTGTAGTGAACCTTTCATTGTTGAATACCGATTGGTACATCGACCAAATGAAGCGTCGCCAATACGAAAGTGCTCCTGTACCGTTCTCTATTCCTGAATACAAGTACAGACAAGGTACTCGGGATTTAATTGTATTGGATTCAGATACGGCATTAACTCCATTGGAAGAAGCGTTAGCCTATTGTTTAGATGATGCGAAAATTCAAGATTTCGGTTACAAGAAATTCAGCGTAATGCCGAACTATCAATTCTCTTATGCTGTATCGAAAGAGAACCAGGCTAAGTTCAGTCAATATGTTGGAGCCAACGATTCATTGGTTAACACAATGAGCTTTGCGTTAATGGATGATGATGGTGAGAGCCCACGTCAATTCATTACGAAAGCCCAATTGATGGTGATGGACTTAATCGTTCACAACAATTGGGAGCGTCCAATCTACTTCGCTGTAACTACCGGTTCTGAAGCTTATATGGGTCTTGAGCCATACTTCCAATTGGAAGGGTTGGCTTACAGATTAACACCAATTTACCACACAGATTACGACCGCGATAACATGTCAGGTGGAGTAGCATCAGAGCTGATGTACGATAACGTAATGAATAAATTCCAATGGGGAAATATCGATACAAAAGACATCTACCTCGATGAGAACAACCGTCGCATGGTAACCAACTTGCGCATGCAAATGAACAACCTTGCAGAACAGTTCATCATTGAAAACAAAATGGACAAGGCAGCCGCAGTGTTGAACAAATCATTAACGGCTCTTCCTGAAAAGAACGCGCCATACGATCAACCACAAATCATGTGGCAAACAGCAGAGTTGTTGTTCAAAGCAGGAGATCTTCAAACAGCAACAAAATTGGCCGAGCGTGTATTCGCATTAAATAATCAAATGCTAGATTACTACGAATCATTAACTCCAGCAGAGAAGAAAACCATTGAGCGCAAAATGCAAATGAGTGCCTTCGTTAATGAAGAGTTGGTGAAAGACATGGAAGCATTTGTCCCAGGCTCAGAAGCAGCGAAAAACATGCGCGCAGCGCACGAGGCGGCGTTAGATAACGTTGGACTACTTGAATTAATGAAAGAAGAACGTCAGAAGAAAGTGCAAATGGAAGCGCAAATGAAATTGCGCGATTCGTTAATCAAGGTGCTTGGACAAGAGAAGTTCGATTCACTTTCGAACGTTAGAAAGAGTCAAGGTAAATTCTAAAATGGAATGAAGGAATTCCTTCGATTCATTCAAAAAACAATAACAGCAAAGCGTTTAACCAACGCTTTGCTTGTTTATATAGGTTTTTATTTTTCTAGATTCTTCAAATCAGTAAAGCCATGGGGAATGCCCATTTCATTGAGCATTGAACCAACCACTGCATGTAACCTCGGTTGTCCCGAATGTCCTTCCGGACTAAAACAATTCTCGCGGGAAACAGGTAATTTAAAAGCAGAAAACTTCAATCGTTGGATTACTCAACTGGCTCCTACACTCAGCTATTTGAATTTCTATTTTCAAGGAGAACCCTTCATTCACAACGACATTTTACAGTTCATATCGAAAGCTTCGCAAGCAGGTATTTATACTTCCACTTCCACCAACGCACATTTTATTACTCAAAAAAAAGCGGAAGAAATTGTACTTTCAGGTTTAGATCGCATTCTCATTTCCATCGACGGAACAACTCAGGAAGTATACGAGCAATACCGTGTCCACGGATCCTTACAGAAGGTGTTAGACGGAACCAAGCATTTGGTTGAAGCAAGAAAAAAACTCAAATCCAAAACTCCGTACATCATATTTCAGTTTCTAGTCGTTCGCCCCAACGAACATCAAATTGAAGAAGCGAAACAATTGGCGAATGAGTATAAAGTCAATGAAATTCGATTTAAAACCGCGCAGGTTTACGATTACGAGAACGGCAATCCTCTTATTCCAACCATAGAAAAATACAGCCGCTACAAGCGCCTTTCGAATGGAAAGTTTGTGGTGAAGTCCGCGTTAGACAATCACTGCTGGCGCATGTGGAGTGGGGCAGTGGTGACCTGGGACGGAAAGGTTGTTCCCTGTTGTTTCGATAAAGATGCAACCCACGAAATGGGCAATCTTTCTAGGGAAGATTTTAAATCTATTTGGAAGGGTAAAGCGTACGCAATGTTTCGCAAGCAACTCTTGAAAGGAAGGAAGGAAATAGATATCTGCAAGAACTGTTCAGAAGGAACAAAAGTCTGGGCTTAGTCTTTTTGAATCAGTGTAACCGCATAAGCGTTCACGCCTTCTTCTCTTCCAACAAAACCCATCTTCTCTGAAGTGGTAGCCTTGATGCTAACATCTTCCTCTTCAATTTCACAGATGGCAGAAATAACTTTCTTCATTTCAGCAACGAACGACATAATTTTCGGACGTTCCATACACAACGTAGAATCAATATTTCCAACCTTCCATCCATCGTCTTTCAATACTTGAATGGTTCGTTCAAGTAGAATTTTCGAATCAATGTTTTTGAATTCAGAAGAAGTATCTGGAAAATAAAATCCAATATCACGTTTTCCTGCAGCACCCAACAATGCATCGCAAATGGCGTGTAAAAGAACATCAGCATCGCTATGTCCTAACGCTCCTTTATCATGAGGAATTTGAACGCCTCCTAACCACAGTTCGCGGTTCTCAGTTAATTGATGGACGTCAAATCCAAAGCCTACGCGAATCTTCATTATTCTACAGGATCAGAAACTTTGGCATTCGCACCAACACTGAAACGAAGACTGAAGCGCAACGTATTTGCCAATGGATTTTGCTGCGTCGTACTCACCAAATAACTCATGTCTATCGTTAATACTTGGTAATGCACTCCAGCTCCGAACGTAATGAATTGACGGTTTCCTTTGGTGTAATGTTCGTGGAAATATCCAAGTCGTATTGCAAATTGTTGTGCAAAGTCGTATTCAAATCCAGTTGCAATATTATACTCACGAAGCTCTTCACCGAACTTACTTCCAGGAACAATGGATTGGGTCTCTGGATCGAAAATACCCGGAGCATCATAGAAAGATTGAATCATTCCCGTAGCAGTTCCAACTTCCGGATTGTATCCAGAAACAATCGTATCTCCATCATTGTTGTATATCGGCGGTGATGGAACTAAAAGTTTGTTCAGGTCAAATAAGAAAGTAAGCTTATTGTAATCGTCAAGGTTAGAAGATATTGCAGTTCCCAAACGCAAGTTGGTTGGAATGAAATCACGGTTGTCAGAGTTGGTATAACTCATCTTCGCTCCTATGTTCGAGATATTTAATCCCCAATTCATTTTAGCTTTACGACCTGCTATTTTAATCTTGTCGTTGGTGTAAAAAGTTGAAACATCAACTGCAACGGACTGTCCGGGGCGACTTTCTGCACCTTGTAAGTTTGTTCTTCCTGTAAGATTCGAATTGATATAGCGCAGTGCAATACCCCCTGAGAATTTTTTAGAGAGCTTTTGTGAGTATGCAAGGTCAAGTGCGAATTCAGCAGGACGGAAGTCCATAATGTTGGTTCCTACTTCATCGGTGAAGGTGATATTGCCCAAAGTGAAATAGCGAAGTGAACCGCCAAGCGCTTGAGTCTTACTTAATTTTTTTATGGCGCTTAGATATGTTAAGCTCATGTCGTTGACAAGAGCACGAAGCCAAGGTGAGTAGGATACAGAAACGTCTAAATCATTTTCCGAGAAAGCCATTTTAGACGGGTTCCAGTGAATGCTGCTAGCGTCTGGATCAAGCGCCACACCTGCATCTCCAAGAGCGCCACAACGAGAGTCAGGTGCAATGGTTAAAAACGGAACTGCTGTAGTGATGGTGTTAATGGTTGCTTGTCTACCATTCAGCTCATTCGGATTGGTTAGTTGTGCGAAAGCTGTCGAAGTCATCAAAACAAGAGCAGCAACTAGAAGATTTAATTTGAAAGTACTTTTCATGAGTGGTACAAATTTAACATACATATAGCCTTCAACACACTATTTTAAAATTACCAATTTTTGAAACGATTCGGCGCGTTGTCCTTTTTCATTTCGAAGTTCTAACTTGTAGATGTAGGTCCCCTTTCCAATAGCATTTCCAAAATCATCTTTGCCGTCCCAAGGGATGTCTTGCCCACGAAATCCCGTGGCATAAAAAGAAGATTCTATTGTCTTCACCAATTTTCCACTTATTGTGAAAATTTGGATGCGCGCATCCAGCTGTTGGCAAGCTTGGTTATGTTCGTATATGAAACTTGTATTTGTGGTAAACGGATTCGGGTAATTCAACAAGTGACTCAAAGCAACTTTGGAATCTTCTTCCACTCGGAATTGAATGGTCTCCTCGTTGCTGTTGTTGAAGACATCCCAGGCCTTAACGGTAAGTGTGTGCTCGCCAAGTGATAGGGTGCTCAAAGGGTATCGAACTTCGCCACTGGTGTAAGTGTCTAAATCGGATTCATAGAAATCGTTCAGGACAATGGGCTTGGCGGAATTTCCATCAAGAATAGCTGTTAGATTATGTCCAACACCATTCCCTACGGTATTGATTCCGTTCTCATCTTTTAGTTTTGCAAGAATAATGGGTGTTGTGTTTGTTGAACCTCCGCTAACAAATGTTGAATCGTTGAGGAATAAAGATATCTCAGGTCCTACGGTATTTAATTGTGCATTCGGATTTAAGCTACCTATTCTGAAAGCTTCGCAGTATCCATGGCCATCCTTGTTACCTGAAACCGTGTAGTAACTTACGCGTGCGCTGTCAACAGAGTAGTTAATGTCGAACGGAACAATGAACTTGAATGAAAACTCACCGTTTGTTACACTTGCTTTTCCTCGGTAAATAATTTTGTTGAAAGAATAGAACTCTTGAAACTGACCTTCTTCGCCATTCTGATCGTTGTTCTGCGTAATGACTTTCGACTCTTTGTCGAAAACAGTAGGGTATATAAACCCATTGAAATTGTTTAGGAAATTACCATTGCTATCTGTAACCTTTCCTTTGAATTCTACTTCATCGAGCGCTTTCAAAGTGTCAGTGAAAGCTGCTAATTCGGTGTTGTTGATGTGCGTGGTTTCAACATTTAATTTCGGGTAAACCATGGTAAGAGCGGGGTCACCAAGTAAGCTGAAATTCGGTTTGCTATCGTTTCCAATTGACACGCCATTTTTCGTAAGCATATTTAATTCCCCAAGTGTTTTTATGTTCCAGTTTTCACTGTTCAACGCATGCTCGAAAAATGCTAAATCCATTTCATAGTTTTCTCCGCTAAATACAATACGAGTTGTGGTGAGCATTGCGATGGCTCCGCCATTGGCGTTCATGACTAAACGTTCGCCGGCTGATTTAAACTCAGGGTCATCGTAACGCGCTAATTCACAAGTTGCAGTTAAGAACACTGGTAAGCGGTACTTATTTGTAAAGCTTTCGATAGTTGGAATGTCCAAAACACGTTCATGTGCCCAACCTTTTTCACCTCCGTGACCAATGTATGTCATGAGCAATGATCCACTCTGAATGCGCTGTTGTATAGCTTTTTCACAGTCAACGTAGCGCTCGCCCCCCGGGGTTGAAATTTGAGTAAAAGCATCCATGTAAAGCTTAGAAATATCATATTCAGGATGGTTTGTGGAAACGATATTTGCGAGACTGTTTGCTGAGTTCAGATGAACTTGCTCGTATGCTCCGCCGCTCCCATCTTGATCATCCGCTACAAACGTGATAATATTTCTCCAGTTACCGTAAGGCGAATCTTGAACATCGCCTAAACACGAAGCACCACCGTTACTCGATGTGTTCTCTGATAAGTATGCTTTTATTTTTCCAAGATAACCATATGCTTCATCCAACGAACTTGCTGGAATGCGTCCAACTCCGCAATCTAAGAGCCCAATTGCATTTCCATCCTCTAGCGGGGATACCATAACGAAATAATCATCGCTCACATAGCTACTTGTCGGAGAAAGTGAGTTATTCGATTCAAAAACGAGAACGTTCGTGCCTTCGTGATTCGCAATGCCTTTGTTTCTTGAATAATCACCGTCACCGAGTATTAGCAAATTCTTTGGCCCTCTTGTTCCACCATTGGCTCGATCGTATTGCATTTTAACCAATTGCCGAAAAGCCATAACATCTGGATTTCCGCTTGAGAATTCATTGAAAATTTGAACCGGTGTGGCAATTTTTACGGTTTGTCCTTGAGCCGTATGAATAGCGGCAATCTCTTCAGCTACTGGCATTAAAACGGGCGAACTAATAATAATTAACTCAGCACTTGACCAACCGTGGATATCCTGATTTTCAATTTTTCCAACAGGAGTGGGAGTGAAAAAATTGGAGGCAAATGCAATGAACTCTTTCAGCTCGTCTGTAGGTGTTGTCCATGTGGAAATGGATCCATTTGCAGTCAAGCTTACTCGCCTAGGAGAGGTGATGTCAGTGATATCCCAAACCTCATTTACGGGAAAAGCTTGTTCGGAAATTTGAAATTCTGTAATGTTTCCAATTCCAACGGAAGTCGTATCTCGAAAGCGCATCTGAGTCCCTTGCATTTTCAATTGTTGAGTTGCATTCACACAGATGTAGTCAAGCCATCCTTTCGCATCCGCATTTCCTTTGTTGAAATTTACTGAAACGTTGAAATTTCCGTTTGTGGGTATGAATGAAGTGTTGATTCTTCCTGTTCTCGCAACCTGTGAAGTTGGTGAATCAGTTACGTTTCCGATGGAAACGGTATTTACGTTTCCTTGAACCGTAGTACTGAAAACAGAACTACCCCCGATTGTTCGAGCTATCGCACTGAAGTCCATACTTGCAGGAACACTTGTTTTTACATTCGGAAAGCTAAAGTTGTAGGTTCCCGAAAGAACTGCATCGTAGAGGTCACCGTAAAATTCTCTTCCCGATTTTGCGGGACTGTATTGATCGGTTTCAACGTATTGAAAATCTTGAAAGGAGTCCGAAATGCGATTTGCAACAGCACTTGAATTTTCAGTCGAAATCCGAAGCGGATTTGTGTCGTTAATTTTCAAGAAATAATACGCAGAGTCGCTGTAATAATGCTTGTTGTGAAACCAACGTTTCCTTCCAATACCATTGTCTTGTGCAAGGGTCCAAGTATCTGAACCTTTTCCGTAAAAGAGAATGTAATCATTTGCATTGAAGACTCCATCGGATTCACCTTGTATGTGAATGGCGTTTTTCACCAAATCATCTGCTTTGTACAAGAAGTTTTTTTCCGGCAGGAGGGCTCCGCCATTTCCGTAGATGTTTATCGTATTCGGGTTCAATCCGGAAACAGAAATACCCAAAGACTCAAGAAAACTGCGGTCTATTTTGTAAACGCCATCCTTCGCAATGGCAATCTTGTAAATATCCCCTTCCGCCAAAACACTGTGAGCTGCATATGCGAAACTATTCTTTTTGGTTTCACTAAAGGAAGTCTCTCCAACAACTTCGAATGAGAGAAGTCTTTCTATTTTTCCATTTCTCTTTCGGAAGGGAAAAACGGTAACCACCTGGTGGTTTTTTTTATCAGTTTGAACTGACTCAACCTCCACTTTGAAATCATCACCAATACTCTGAAGTTGGTCATGGTCGAAATAGCTCGGGCTAATGTCAGCATATGTGAGCTTTGAAAGATTCGGACGGATGAATTTTTCGTTTTGTGAGGAGGATGTTCTATAAGCCAGGAAGGGAAGAGGGGAATCGTGAGAAATCACCAATGACTGACATAAGTCCCCAACAACTGAAAAATTGAAGCTTTTTTGTTGAAGATCGAGCCATTGGACTTTTTGTTCTGGCACAAGTATTACTTGAGCGGAAATTTCCGCAGTGCAAATGACTGATAAACAGATGAGTAGTGACTTAATCGTTCGCATTTAATCTTCTAAGGTTTTGCTTCGAGGCCTGCCAATAACCAAAGATATTCCGATTTATTGTTTGGACCTCATGTTATTTGAAAGCAAAAATGTTGTATAATTGCTATTCGAATCGAATATTTTTTACAAACTTTCGAATGAAGATTGCGATGAAATTAAAATTCTTAGGGTTCATGATCTGTGTAATGGGGGTAACAAATGTTATGGCCCAAGATCCCGAGTTCACACAGTTTTACTCCAACCCACTTTACTTGAATCCCGCATTTGCAGGGACTTCTAAGTGTCCACGTTTTGTAATGAACTACAGAAACCAATGGCCTTCATTAACCGGAGCTTACGTAACAACGTGTGCCAGTTATGACCAACACGTTGAAACGGTTTCAGGAGGTTTGGGTATAATGGTATTGAATGACCGTGCCGCACAGAACACCTTAAATACAACCGTTGTTAGTGGAATTTACTCCTACCAACAGGCTATTAATCGTAAATTCAGTATTAAGGCCGGTTTCCAAGCTTCTTACTTCCAAAAATCATTGGATTGGAGTAAGTTAACTTTTGGAGATATGATAGATCCTCGAAAAGGATTTATTTATGAAACCAATGATATCCCGCGCGGTGGAAATGTGAAAAACATTGATTTCTCGGCCGGTGTGCTTGGATTTAGTCAGACTTTCTACGGCGGTTTCGCAGTGCATCATTTGAACGAACCAAACGAAAGTTTGATCGTTGGTACATCTCGCCTACCAATGAAATACACCGTTCATGGTGGAGCAGTTATTCCAATCAAACAAAAGTACAAAGATTCAAGTACGCTTTCTCCGAACATTCTTTATCGCCGCCAAGGTGAATTCCAGCAGTTGAATCTAGGTATGTATGTAACTAAAGGTCCAATCGTTGCTGGAGTTTGGTTCCGTGGAATGTTGTTCGGACAGCGATACAGCGACAGTTTCATAACAACCTTGGGTTTACAGAATGACAACATACGTGTGGGCTACAGTTATGACATTACGGTGAGTGCTTTGACACCCGCTACCGGTGGATCACACGAAGTTTCATTGGGTATTAATTTCGATTGCCGCCCAAGAAAACCGAAGTTCCGCACAATAGCGTGTCCATCTTTTTAGTTATACACAGAAACCCAACAGTTATTTCATAAAATAGGAAATCATGAAAAACTTTAAATTAACACTGACAACACTCGCCCTTTCAGGTGTGGTTGTTCTTAACTCTTGCGAGGAGAATCGTTCTACCGCAACAGGGTGGGAATATAACAACCCCGACAACGGAGGTTTCGATCGAGTGGAATATGCAGGGCAAGAAACCGGTCCAGGTTTGGTATTCATTGAAGGCGGTCGCTTCTCAATGGGTCGAGTTGAAGACGACGTTAACTATACATGGGATCACTTGCAAACTCCTGTGACCGTAAGTTCGTTCTACATGGATGAGACAGAGGTGACAAATCAGCATTGGTTAGACTATTTGCACTGGTTGGAAATGGTTTACGCCGATTCTTATCCTGAATTGATTGGGCGTGCTCTTCCAGATACAAACTGCTGGAGACAGAAAGACCAAGACATGGAGAAATACGTTGAATTGTATTTGCGTCACCCAGCTTACCAGGACTATCCGGTTGTTGGTGTAAGTTGGCTGCAAGCAAATGACTACTGCTCTTGGAGAACAGACCGTGTGAATGAGCAAATTCTTGTTCGTGAAGGTTTCTTGGCTCACAATCTTGCAGCGCAAGGTGCAGACGAGCATTTCACGACAGAGACTTATTTCAACGGACAATATGAAGGAGAGCAATTAGGGGAAGGTCTTCCTAACTACAATCCTAAAGGTGATCCTTTCCGTAAAGTGAGAATGGAAGACGGAATTCTTTTGCCACGCTACCGCCTCCCAACAGAAGCTGAATGGGAATACGCTGCAATGGCTCTTATTGGAAACTCTTATCAAGAGTTGATTACTGACCGTAGAACCTATCCTTGGAATGGTCACTATGTTCGTAATGGTAACAATGGAACAGAGTATTTCGGTACAATGCGTGCAAACTTCATGCGTGGAACCGGAGATGCGATGGGTGTTGCGGGTTATTTGAACGATAACGCAGATATCACTGCACCAGTTTACCAATACCCACCAAACGATTTCGGTTTGTACAATATGGCGGGTAACGTTTCTGAATGGGTAGCTGACGTTTATCGTCCGCTTACTGATGAAGATCGTTCTGAATTCCGTCCATACAGAGGTAACGTCTACAAAACAAAAACATTGAACAGCGATGGAACAGTTGCAGACAAGTTGACCTACAATGTGTACGATGTTGATGAAGTGAAAAAGTATTTGGAAAGTTTGAAAGACTCTTCATTGATCACGCGTAGTAAGTACGGAGAGAAAGATATCCAAGTGTTAGATCAAAGCTTAGTGAAGATAGATCAAGCTATCGAGAAGCGTGACCAACGACGTGAAGAAGAATCTATGGCTATCATGGATGAAATCATGGAATTGATTCGCAGTTCAGAAGCTGATATCGCCTACACAATGGTAGATAACATCGAGAACTTTATTGTGAGCACCTCAGGTCGTCAGAAAATGAGAAACGTCTCATTGGAAGAAAACATCAATAGAACGAACTATCGTAAAGCAGATAATATTGACTACAACGATGGCGATTACCAAAGTAGTTCAAAATATTTGAACCCAGACTTTGAAAATCGTGCAGACCGTATGTACGATTATGGTAAAACAACTTTGATCAACAACAGATCTCGCGTTTACAAAGGCGGTAGTTGGGAAGATCGTGTATATTACAACATTCCAAGTACAAGAAGATTTATGGATGAAAGAAAGTCTAGTCGTTCTCTAGGATTCCGTTGCGCTATGGACCGTGTAGGTTCACCATCTGGTATCGGAGCGAAAGGAGGAGAGTAATCTTTCTGAAATTTTAAAAACACAACACCCCGCAACTGCGGGGTGTTTTATTTTAGCACAATGATTGAATTAATATTTCAAAAATATCTCGAAGTACGTCGTGTAACAACAGACACGCGCAATGTTCAGCAAAACGACATATTTTTCGCGTTGAAAGGTGAGAATTTCAATGGGAATCATTTCGCGCGACAAGCATTAGACTCCGGTGCGTCATTGGTAGTTGTAGATGAAAACGTTGGTTTTGAATCTGAGCAAATAGTTGTCGTTTCAGACAGCTTGAGGGCATTACAAGATCTCGCAAAGCGATACAGAGAAACATTTCGTTTCCCTGTAATTGGAATAACAGGCAGCAACGGTAAAACAACAACGAAAGAGTTGATGCGAGAGGTCTTGAAGATGAAGTATAGGACTTTCGCAACGCATGGAAATTTAAACAATCATATTGGCGTACCTCTTTCGTTGTTATCGGTACCTGCCGATTGTGAAATAGCAATTATAGAGATGGGAGCGAATCATCAGAAAGAGATTGCATCCTATTGCGAATACGCCATGCCGAACTACGGAGTCATTACTAACATAGGAAAGGCTCACCTTGAGGGATTTGGTGGTGTAGAAGGAATAATCAAAGGAAAGGGCGAACTTTTCGATTACGTTGCGGCGAACAAGGGTATTTGCTTAGTCAATGCAGAGCTGGCGCATTTGGATAGCATGGCTGAGCGTATTCCACATAAAAAATACGGATTCAAATCAGGCGGATTTCATCTGGAAGTTGTAGCCGAGCATCCAACACTTTCATTCGAATTCAGCACACCTTCAGACAATGCGAAACATATTTGTCATGCGCAAATGGCGGGTACTTATAATTTATACAACATGGCAACCGCAATTGCAGTTGGACACGAGTTTGGTGTTGCTTCAGAATTAATGTGTAAGGCAATTGCTTCTTATACTCCTGAGAACAACCGCAGTCAGTGGTGGGATTCAGGAAAGAACAAGGTTATTCTCGACGCGTACAATGCGAATCCAAGCAGTATGGAAGCGGCCTTGTTGAATCTTTCGAAAATGGAGAATACGTTTTTTATTGTCGGAGATATGTTCGAAATGGGGGAGTATGCACATGAAGAGCACTTGAAAATTTTCAACCTAACCAAGGAGCTGGGATTGGAAGGCATTTTCATTGGAAAGGAGTTTCAATTGGTTGGAGCAACGGAATTAGTAAATGCTCAAGAGGCATTGGCCTATTTGAAGGCGAATGAAGTGAAGGATAGAATTGTTTTGTTGAAAGGTTCGCGTGGAATGCGCTTGGAACAATTGAAGGAAGTGATTTAATGGTTGTATTTTCGTAAAAAATTAGCACAATGAATTTTGTAGAGGAATTGCAGTGGAGAGGAATGTTGCACAACAGCATACCAGAGACAGAGGCACATTTGAACGCGCAAATGCGCAAAGCATACATTGGATTCGACCCCACAGCAAGTTCGCTGGGTGTGGGAAATATGGTTCAAATTATGACCCTGCTTCACTTCCAACAATGCGGACATAAGCCCGTTGCGCTCATAGGCGGTGCAACAGGAATGGTGGGCGATCCAAGCGGTAAATCTGCAGAAAGAAATTTGTTGGGTGAAGAAGAGCTTCGCTACAACCAAGAGTGTCAGCAAAAGCAATTGGAGCGTTTCTTAGATTTCAATTGTGGAGATCGCTCT
Organism: uncultured Chryseobacterium sp.; assembly: GCA_964385405.1. Lineage (GTDB taxonomy): Bacteria > Bacteroidota > Bacteroidia > Flavobacteriales_D > Sanyastnellaceae > CAIZGX01. The sequence goes on from CAYLOT010000003.1 coordinate 120,493, forward strand.
GCGGAAATTGTAAATAACTTCGACTGGTTTAAAGAAATGGGTTTCTTGGAATTCATTCGCGATGTTGGAAAGCGATTAACGGTGAATTACATGATGGCTAAAGATTCGGTGAAGAACCGAATCAGTGGAGAAGATCGTGAGGGTATGAGTTTCACGGAATTTACTTATCAATTAATTCAAGGTTATGACTTCTATTACTTGTGGAAGAATCTTGGAATTACGCTTCAAATGGGCGGTTCAGACCAATGGGGCAATATCACTACAGGTACAGAACTTATTCGCAGGATCGATGGCGGTAGCGCATTCGCACTTACGACGCCACTTATTAAAAAGGCAGATGGTACCAAGTTTGGAAAAACTGAAAGCGGAAATGTATGGTTAGACGCTGCACGTACTTCACCATACAAATTTTATCAATTTTGGTTGAATGCAAGCGATGAAGATGTGAAGAATTTCATTCGCATTTTTACCTTGAAAGGAAAGGAAGAAATAGAAGCATTAGAAGCTCAGCATGCTTTGGACCCAGGCATGCGCGTACTTCAGAAAGCGCTGGCTGAAGACATTACAACGCGTGTTCACAGTTCAGCAGATACAGCCCAAGCCATTCAGGCTTCCGGGATCTTATTCTCTAAAGACAGTGCCTTCGATTCTTTGTCGAAGGATATGTTGCTCGATATTTTTGAAGGAGTTCCTCAAGGATCAATAAGTAAAACTGAAATTGAGGCGGGAGCCGATATTATTGACGTTCTTGTGAATTCAGGATTTCTTCCCTCTAAAGGTGAAGCTAGACGGGCCTTGCAAGAAAACAGCATTGCTGTGAACAAGCAAAAAGTTTCACTCGAGACGAAAATAGAAACAGGTCATTTGATTCACGGTGAGTTGATTATTCTTCAACGTGGAAAGAAAAATTATTTCTTGTTGAAATGTCAATAAAATAAGCAGGGGTCCCCTTTGGAACCCCCTGCTTATTTTGTTTAGGAAATCATATCACCAAATTGTCCTGCCCAACACATTTCAATTCGGATTAGAAGTTAGATACTTCTGCATAAAAGACGATGAAGAAAATAAATGGTTGCCTAGGATTCTGAAAAAAGTAAATTACACCCCCGAATTTCAGCATTATTCATTCTTCCGGTTATTTCGAAGGTCCCATTTTCATGAACAATTCCCACATCTTCCGTTGCTATAAAAGAACACGAATTTTGATTCGCTAAGTCAACAATATTCAAGGCACCGCGTTTACCTGAAGGAAGTAGCGTCAGTGGATCTTGGATATCTCGGCATACCACTTTCATCCAAGGCGGACAATGGAAGATTCCTTTGCCCTTGGAATAGGCCTGAGAAAATAGTTCAGTCATACCGTATTCACTGTGAATTTCATCTAGGTCAAATGCCTTAGATAATAAGGCGTGCAGCTGACTGCGAGTAAGTTCTTCCCGTCTTCCCTTCATTCCTCCAGTTTCCATGATTGAAGTGAATTTCAATGACATTGGAAACCTTTCGGAAAAGTCAAGTAGGGCGAAGGACACACCAAGCAGTAGTGTTTTGATTCCGTTTGTTTCGTTTGCAGTTATTTGATTTTTTAAGCCTGTGAAGTCATTTAAATAAAAACCAGATGTTTCGTGTGCAAAGGGCAACAAGGCATTTGTCATGTATACCAACGAAGAGTTGTTGCGTTCTAAATACGAGGGTAGCAATGCCAAAATACAAACCTCCTTCAGCGGAGTATCAAGATAATTTTTAAAAGCTGGGAAGAAAGATTGCTCATAAAGTGAAAGGTCATTCACGAAGTGCTGACTGCGATTTCCACTCGTTCCGCTGCTTTCAAAGGTATGTACAACGGGTTTGTCTTGACAAACTCGGTGTGTTTTGAAAAACGAAATGGGTAAGAATGGAATTTCTTCCCAACGATGAATGGAGTATGTATCCTTCTTCAGTGCGTCACAGAATTTTCCGTAAACAGATGTTTTTAGCAGTTGGTTTTGAAAAGTTGAAAGCGCAAAGGAATTAAAATTTTCGGAAGTGGTTTTCGTAAAATCAATCATGTGCTTCTCTGTTTTACCTTTCATTCGCTATCTTTACAAAGATGCGAAAGAATGATATACCTCTTTTTGTTTTCCTAGCTTTAGTTTTAGTTAGCTGTTTGAAGGTAGAGACTTATCCAGATGTTCCAAGCGTAGAAGCTGTGGGAATGCGGATAAGCAATGACAGCGCTTTTTTACAAGTGGATTTTATTGATGGTGACGGAAATGTAGGACTTGGTCAAGAGGATACTTCAGGTGTCTTTGGTAACTGCGATACGCGCTATAATCTATTTTGTGTTTATGAAGAATTGCGAAATGGCATTTGGGTGCAAGTAAGCGAAGATCCGTGTTTAAATCCTAATGCAGTCCCCTTTTACTACCGTGTGCCTTGGGCCTCTCCGCCCGGTCAAAATAAAACCCAAAAAGGTACCATTACCGTACAGATGTATCCAGGCTATTATTTAGCCAGCGGATTTGATACCTGTAGATTCGCGGTAAGCATTTGTGATCGTGATTTGAATTTCTCGAACACAATGTATTCACCTATTTAT
>CAYLOT010000004.1:0-52299 GCA_964385405.1 uncultured Chryseobacterium sp.
AATTCGTACATTGTTCCATTCAGACTTGCAAATGGTTTTCGTTACCGCAGGAATGCCGCGGGGACTTGTCCGCAGGATTATCGTATTTTCGCGCTCATGAAATCAATCATCACCGTCTTCCTCACATTAATCACTTTATGTTCCTTCGCTCAAACCTCTACCCTTACCGGTGTTGTAGAAGGAGTTGACGCAGGGAAGACAGAAAACTTGGCTTTCGTAAGTGTGAGTGTTCATGCGGTGAAGGATAGTCTGGTGTTAAAGGCTACGGCTTCGGACAACAACGGTGCGTTTAGTTTGGAAATTGAAAGTGCTGATTCAGTGTTGGTGTATTTCAACATCATTGGATACAAACCTATTTGGAAAAAGATTGCAGCAAGTGCGAGTGTGAACCTCGGAACGGTTCAATTGACAAGGACTTCAGCGGTGACTTCTGAAATGGAGTTCGTGGCGAAGAAGCCTCTTGTGCAAGTGCAAGCCGATAAAACCATTTTCAATGTGGAAGGAACGGCGAATGCTGTTGGATTGAATGCCTTGGAATTACTTCGCAGAGCACCGGGTGTTGTCATTGATAACAACAACAACATTTCGGTTAAGGGTAAGTCGGGAATTACGGTTTACATCGATGGAAGAATTTCCCCGCTTCAAGGTTCGCAGTTGTCTGACTTTTTGAAGAGCACCCCTTCTTCCAACATAGAAAAAATTGAAATCATTACGAATCCTTCTGCGCGCTTCGATGCCGCAGGTACAGCAGGTATCCTCAACATTGTGATGAAGAAGAACAGCAATTACGGACAGAATGCCACCTTCGGATTGGGATATGGAAATCAAGTATATGGAAAGATAAACGGTTCCTTCACTTACAACAGAAGAAAAGGAAAGACGAACATATACGCGACTTATGGAAATAATTTTTCAGAAGAATGGGGGTATATGCGTTTTTACAAGGAGCAAAACGACGTCTTTTTCGATCAACGAACGTATTCTCTCTACAAAGATGAATCTCATTACGGAAAGGCGGGAATAGATATTTCCATCAATGACAAGAATACCATTGGTATTTCTGTGAATACGAATTTGGCGAATAACCTTTCAGACAGTCACGGCTCAACTCCCATTGGAGGTGTGTTACTGGGCGCAGGTGTAGACAGCACCTTGGAGGCAAGCTCCATTAGCGACGGTTACCGCAACAATTACGGTGGGAACATCAACTATCAATGGAAGGGAGAGAACGATAATGAGTTGACCGTTGATGCGAACTACGGTATCTATGACATTGACAATAAGAATTACCAACCCAACAGATACATGGGGTCAGATGGAACGTTGCTGAACGAAAGGAATTATCAGAACAACACAGCGACACAAATTAACATTGCCATTGTACGCGCAGACTACAGTTTCAACTGGAAAAAAATTAAGTGGGAGGCAGGGGTGAAAGGAACGCAGGTCAATACCAACAATAAGTTAGATTTCTTTAATGTTGTTGGAAGTAATCTCGAAGTAGATTCAAATCTCACGAACAAGTTCGAATACAAGGAACGCGTGCTCGCCGCTTACGCCAACGCTTCTGGAAAGTACAAGAAATTCGGATGGCAAGTGGGAGTGCGTGCGGAGAACACGAAAAGCAACGGTGAGTTATTCGCGTTAACACCTCAGCCACTGACCAAAGTGGATCGCTTGTACACGAACTTGTTTCCGAGTGCAGCAATCACATTCGATCACAAAGAGACAAGCACGTTCAATTTAACCTACAGTCGCAGAATTGATAGACCAAGTTACCAAACGTTGAATCCATTCGAGTCGCGTCTCGATGAGCTATCCTATTCTCGCGGAAACGCGTTCCTTCAACCGCAATATACCGATGCGTTTGAGCTGAGTCACACGTTGTTCTACATGATAACGAGTTCAATCGGTTACAGCAAGACCAACGGATTCTTCACAGAGATTACAGACACGACAGAGTTTTCACGTTCCTTTATTCAAACACGTAACTTGGGGTATCGCGAAAACATTACATTCAACATTGGCAGTCCGGTTCCCATTGCCAAGTGGTGGGACGGTTACGTAAACATGGGTGTTTACAACATTCACAACCGTGCAACCTTCGAAGACGGCAACACCATTGACCTTCGTGCAACGTCTTACAACATCTTCATGCAAAACACCTTCAAGGTGAACAAGACCACCTCGTTCGAACTCTCTGGATTCTTCAATGGTCCAAGCGTTTGGGGCGGTACCTTCCGCAACAAGCCCATGGGCGGAATGGATCTTGCCTTTCAAAAAACCTTCTTGAGCGAAAAACTCGTTCTTCGTCTTGCCTATGGCGACATTCTTAATACCATGCGTTGGAGAGGTATTTCTCAATACGCCGGCCTCTACATGGACGCCAGCGGTCGCTGGGAATCGCGCACCGCGCGTATCAATCTTACTTGGAAGATTGGTAATCAGAAGTTGAAGGAGAAGAAGGCGTCTCAAGTTGACGAGTTTAAAAGAGTCAAATAATCGCTTCGCGATCAATCGTCAAAGACGATCAATACTTCGTATCAATCACTGCGTGATCAATCAACTTCGTTGATCAACTGCATCCGCAGGATTGATTGCAACGCAATTGATTTCGAAGAAATTTATCACCAAGGGTGATTGATCGCAAAGCGATTGTTCCGCAGGATTGATTGCAACGCAATTGATTTCGAAGAAATTTATCACCAAGGGTGATTGATCGCAAAGCGATTGTTCCGCAGGATTGATTGCAACGCAATTGATTTCGAAGAAATTTATCACCACGGGTGATTGATCGCAAAGCGATTGATCCGCAGGATTGATCTGACGAAGTCAGATTGATTGGACTTCGTCCAATTGAAGGAAACATTTTTTCCATTTTCCGTTTCCGATGTAATTTTTGTGTCTATCTTCGCGGCGATTTTGGAAAACAAGAAAAAACATATCCTATCGGAAACACTGCAGTTGTTCTTGAAGTTTGGTATCAAAAGCCTTACGATGGACGATATTGCAAAGAAGCTCTGCATCTCGAAGAAGACGCTTTATGTGCATGTGAAAGACAAAGAAGATTTGTTGGAAAATGCTGTAATTCTCTTCAGTAAGGCCGAGCAACATCAAATAGAAGAAATTTGCGGAAGAGGGCTAAACGCCATCGATGAAAGCCTTGAAATTAAGCGCTGGGTATTGGATATGTTGCAGAACATTCATCCTTCTGTGGCTTACGACATGGAGAAATTTCATCCGCGTGTGCACAAGAAAATGGTCGAGTCGCGACATGCGATCATCTACAAATGCGTGTACGAAAATATTGTAAAGGGTCAAAAAGAGGGGCTGTATAGATCGGAGATTAATGCCGACGTACTGGCGAAATTGTACGTGGGAAGAATGGAAGTCATGTTCGATCAGGAACTCTTTCCAAACAAACAATATAGTGTGAGTGATGTTTATATGGAATGGTTTTCCTATCACATACACGGAATGGCAACAGCGAAAGGAATAACCTTATTGAATAAAAAAATCCTTAGTGCTCCCACTTCAACCAAGAAAAAATCATCTAAAAAGCAATAATTCAATTCATGATACAATTCAACATAAACAAAAAAATAAGTGTCCTTCTCGCGGTGGCACTTGGTTTTGTTTCTCTCGGAAATGCTCAGCAGTCGATGACCTTGGCTGCAGCGAAAGAGTATGCCTTAAAGAATGCGTTCCAACTGAAGAGCACTACCATGGACGCGCAATCAGCGAAACTTCGAACGGAAGAACTTATCTCAATTGGACTTCCGCAAATCAGCGGTTCTGTTCAGTACCAAAATTTCATTGACCGTCCGACAAGCATTTTACCGGGTGATTTCTTTGGAATGCCTGGTCAAAATGTTGCTGTGCAGTTCGGGGTTCCTCAGACGTTAACAGCTGGAATCAACGCTTCACAGTTGTTGTTCGACGGTTCTTGGTTAATTGGTTTGCAAGCGTCGAAAGCTTATGCAGCGTTGCAAAACAAAAACATCATTAAAAGCGAAATCGATGTAAAGAAAGCTACCGAAGAGGCGTATCACTATGCTGTGATTGCTCAAGAAAGCATAGCGCTTTTAACTGCCTCTCGCGATTTATTGCAAACCACACTGGATCACACGAAGGCGTTGAATAAGGAAGGTTTTGTTGAGATGCAGGACGTTGAGCAATTGACCCTTTCATTGAATGAATTGCAAGCGCGCATTCGTGTTGCAGAAACGCAAGCTGGAATAGCCAAGGCTTTGTTGAAGTTTACCATTGGAATGAATGTAGACGAGGACATTACGCTTGCAGATAATAGCAAGACAATTTTGGAGGCCTTCAATGCACAATTGATTCAAACACCTTTTAGCGCGGATAATTTGATAGACAATCAAATAATTAAAGAGGGGTTAGCACTTCAAAAATTAAATGTGAAAAATGAGCAAGCAGGTTTGCTTCCTAATCTTGCCGCATTTTACAGTGTGCAGAGACAGGCGCAACGCCAAGAATTTAATTTCTTTGACGGTGATGAAGAGTGGTATCCGACACAATTGTGGGGACTTTCAATGAACATTCCCATTGTATCCGGAGGAAGAAAAATGAAGAGTATTCAACGAGCCGAAGTAGAGGTTAAGCGAATGGAAGAGACGCTTTCTTTTTCAACCAATGCAGCGAAATTGGAATATCAAGTTGGAATGGCGGAATATTTAAATGCCACCCAAAACGTGGACTTAGCTATGCAATCCTACAACCTTGCTACAAGCATCTTGGAAAAGGCTCAAATTAAATTCGATCAAGGAACTTCTTCCAGCTTCGAATTGTCTCGACAGACCTCTCAATTGCTTCAAGCACAAGTAACCCTTATTCAAGCGCGTTTAAGTTTAATGAACGCTCAAACCAGACTTTCAAAATCGTTAAACGCTTTATAAAATTTTAAGAAAAATGAAATCCATGTATATCTCTAAAGTAGCAGCATCTCTTGGTTTAGCTGCCGTATTACTCGCTTCTTGCGGATCGAAAGACAAGAACGCCGAATTGAATGAACTGAAGGCGAAGCGCTCTGAACTCGACGGGCAGATTGCTTCATTGGAAAAAGAATTGGGAATTACCAATGCTGCGAAAACAAAGAAGGTTGTGACAACAGATGTTGTTGCGGCTCCTTTTAAACATTGTGTTGAAATTCAAGGGACAGTAGATGCTGAAAACAACGTGGTTGTTGCTCCGCAAATTCCTGGATTGGTAACGAAGATTTATGTGAACGAAGGCGATGCTGTTCAGGCAGGGCAGTTATTAGCAGAGACAGATAACAGCGCGTATGCTGCGCAAATAGCGGCTATTCAACCGCAATTGGAATTAGCGAAGGACGTTTTCTTAAGACAAGAACGTTTGTGGGAGCAGAAGATTGGTAGTGAAGTGCAATACCTTCAGGCGAAGACGCAAGTAGATGCTTTAGCGAAACAAATTAATGCTGTACAAGCACAAATTGAATTAACGAAAGTGAAGGCTCCAATTAGCGGAGTGGTTGATCACATTGGTGCGCGCGTTGGACAATTTGCAACAGCGCAAAATCCAGATCCTTGCTTCCGAATCGTGAACTTGGCTTCATTGAAGGTGAAGTCTGAAGTTGCTGAAACCTATGCAAACAAAGTGAAGAAGGGAAACAAAGTACTGTTGTATTTCCCAGACATTAGCACCGAACTTGAGGGTAGTATTTCTTTCACTGCGAAGTTCATTAGCCCAATGACACGCACTTTCACGGCTGAAGCTTCGTTGTCGGGTTCAAACGAAATGCTTCGTCCGAATATGGTGAGCGTCATGAAGATTGTCGACTACGAAAATCCAGCTGCGATTCTTGTTCCATTGAACATTATTCAAAATGAAAACAACATGCAATTCGTATACGTTGCTGTGAATGAAAACGGTGTGTTGACTGCACGCAGAAGAGCAATCACTGTTGGACAAGTGTATGCCGGAAACGCCGAATTGACAAGCGGTTTGAGCATTGGCGACAAGTTAATCACTACAGGTTACGCAGAGTTAACAGAAGGAATGGCAATTGAATTATAAGAAGCCGAATCATGCTAGAAAAATTTAAAGAATTCAAACCCACCAGTTGGGCCATTGATAATAAGACCACCATTTACTTGCTAACGGTATTCATTACGTTAGCGGGTATTCTTACGTATAGAAGCATTCCGAAGGAACAGTTTCCAGACATTGTTATTCCAACCATTTATGTAAGTACTGTTTATCCGGGAGCAGCACCGAAGGACGTTGAGAATTTGGTTTCAAAAAACATTGAAAAGCAAATCAAGTCAATCGCTGGTGTGAAGAAAGTAACCAGCACGAGCATTCAGGATTTCTCGAGTGTTGTAGTGGAGTTCAACACGAACGTAGATGTACCGGTTGCGAAGCAAAAGGTGAAAGACGCGGTAGACAAAGCGAAGAAAGACCTTCCGCAAGATCTTCCTGCTGATCCGAACGTGATGGAAGTGGAATTTTCAGAGATGCCAATTCTCTTCGTGAACATTGCAGGTAATTACAGCCTCGATGAATTGAAGAAATTCGCGGAAGAACTTCAAGACAGAATTGAAGGAATGAAGGAAATCACGCGTGTAGATATGGTAGGAGCATTGGAGCGCGAGATTCAAGTGAACGTAGACATGTACAAAGCCGCAGCTGCACAAATTAGCATTGGCGATATTGAACGCACCTTGAACTACGAAAACTTAACCATCAGTGGTGGTAGTGTAGTAGTAGATGATATGAAGCGCACGTTAAGTGTAAGCGGCGAATTCAAAGACATTGAAGAGATAAAGAACTCGATTGTATCTGGACAGACAGGTGCGCACATGTATTTGAAAGACATTGCGGAAGTGGTAGACGGGCACAAAGAGCAAGAGTCATACGGGAGATTGGACAAGAAGAACGTCATTACGTTAAACGTCATTAAGCGCGGAGGAGAGAACTTGATTAATGCGTCTGATGGAATTCAGGCCATAATTGAGGAGATGAAGAAGGACAAATTTCCACAAGATTTAAGTGTTGTTGTAACGGGAGATCAGAGTAGATCGACGCGCATTACGCTGCATGATTTGATTAACACCATTATTATCGGATTCATTTTAGTGACGATTATTTTGATGTTCTTCATGGGAGCGACGAATGCGATTTTCGTTGGACTTTCTGTTCCGCTTTCGATGTTCATTGCCTTCTTGTTGTTGCCCGGTTTGGACTTCACCATGAATATGATAGTCTTGTTCGCTTTCCTTTTGGGATTGGGAATTGTGGTAGATGATGCGATTGTTGTGGTTGAAAATACACACCGTATTTACGACAACGGAAAAGTTCCCATTAAGATCGCAGCTAAGAAAGCAGCAGGGGAAATTTTCCTTCCTGTTTTATCTGGAACAGCAACTACGTTGGCACCGTTCGTTCCGCTTGCATTTTGGGATGGAATCATTGGAAAGTTCATGGGATATCTTCCCATTACGTTAATCATTACGTTGACTGCGTCTTTGATCGTAGCATACATTATTAGTCCGGTATTCGCGGTAGATTTTATGAAACCGCACAAGGAAGACAAAGGAGTGAACGTAAAGAAATTGGGAATTACTTCGGTTATTTTCGTTGTGGTTGGCCTCTTGTTTTACATTTCAGGAAACACAGGTATGGGGAATTTCACGATCTTCATCCTTATTATTTATCTCTTCTATCGTTTCATTTTGAAACGCATGATTGAACGTTTCCAAAACAAGACTTGGCCGAGTGTTCAGGCGGTGTATGCTCGATTCTTGGCATGGGCATTAACGCGTCCGAAGACTATCTTGTTCAGTACACTTGGATTGTTGATTTTGTCTTTCATGGTAACCGGTTTACGTCAGCCAGAAGTTGTATTCTTCCCGCAGGCCGATCCGAATTTCGTTTATGTGTATGCGAGCCTTCCGGTTGGAACAAAGCCAGAAGCAACAGACAGTGTAGCACGCATTATTGAAGAGCGCGTTTACGGTGCAATTGGAGAGAATAATCCGTTGGTAGAGTCTGTGATTACCAACGTGGCGGTGGGTGCGAACGAATCACGTGACGACCGTGCCCCGTATTCACATAAAGCGAAAGTGGGTGTTGGTTTTGTTGAATTTTCGAAGCGTAACGGACAAAGCACGGTCGAGTATTTGGAGAAAATACGTCAGGCTGTGCAAGGAATTCCTGGGGTTGAAATATCTGTAGATCAGGAGCAAAATGGTCCCCCAACAGCCAAGCCTATTAGTATTGAAATCACGGGAGAGAATTTCGAAGACTTGATTGCAGCGAGTGTGAATCTGAAAAACTATTTAGATGCGCAACAAATTCCTGGGGTAGAAGAGTTGAAGAGCGATTTGCAGCGCAACAAGCCAGAGATTGTGATAGACATTGACCGCGAACGTTTGAATCGTGAGGGATTGTCTTTGGCTCAAGTGGGTATGGAATTGCGTAAATCTATTTTCGGAATTGATAATCCGTCGAACTTCCGCGATGAAGAAGATGAGTACCCGATTCAGATTCGATTGAAGGAAGATCAGCGTAACAACTTGGAAGAAGTCCGCAATATGGTTATCACTTTCCGTGATATGAACATGATGGGAATGGTTCGTCAAGTGCCTATCTCTGCTTTCGCCGACGTGCATTACAGCAGCACCTACGCAGGTATTCGCCGAAAAGATCAGAAGCGGATTGTAACGCTTGGATCGAATGTTCTTACAGGATTCAATCCGAATGAAGTCGTTGCGAACATTGAGCAAAAGGTTGCTGAATTCAAAGACCTTCCAAAAGGAGTTACTGTTAAAATGGGTGGGGAGAAGGAAGAACAGGCTGAGACAGCGAGCTTCTTGGGAATGGCAGGGTTGATTGCGATTGGATTGATTGTCTTGATTTTGATTATGCAGTTCAACTCGATTGGAAGAACCGTGATTATTTTGTCTGAAATTATATTCAGCGTCATTGGAGTATTGCTCGGATTGGCCATTTTCGACATGTCAATCAGTATAGTCATGACGGGAGTTGGCATTGTCGCTTTGGCGGGGATCGTTGTCCGCAACGGAATCTTGTTGGTTGAATTCACCGATATTTTACGTGAACGCGGAAACAATTTGCACGATGCAATTGTTGAAGCAGGTAGAGTACGTATGACACCGGTATTGTTAACAGCAACGGCAACCATTTTAGGTATGATTCCATTGGCCATAGGCTTCAATATTGATTTCGTAACCATGTTTACGGAATTAGATCCGAAGATTTATTTCGGAGGAGACAGCGTAGCGTTCTGGGGACCGTTGGCATGGACCATAGTATTCGGATTAAGTTTTGCCACATTCATTACATTAATAGTTGTTCCTGTCATGTATCAGATGAGCGAAAACACAAAAACACGTGTCAAGCGAATTTTTGGCAAGGAAAATGAAGAAGCTGAGTCGCAGGAGGCTGCACTCTAGTATCCTGAAGTTCTTCAGGAGTTTTGGTTAAGGTTTAGGGGAAAGTCCTCGACAACGGTCGGGGACTTTTTCTTTCCCCCACCTTCTGTGGGGGCATTTCGAATGTCGCTCGATAAACGAGCTCGATTTCTATTGGGACATGCTCCAATTTTAATTTCACAAATCGTCGAAGACACTCGCCGAAGGCTTTCGCGGCTCTGCCACAATTAATACTTTCTTAAGAATGAGAAACAGAAACAGAATGAGTTTTTTCTTACCTATTCTTCCCTTTCTTAACTTCACTTAAAGACATTCACTGAAAGTTTGATCGCAGCGCGATTGATCATCGAAGATGATTGATCACGAAGTGATTTGTCCCCTTTCTTCCCTTTGAAACAGCCGTATATTTGCAATATGTTCAACTTCCTTTCCCCAAAAAACCAAGCCCTCATCGCACTAACCTTCTTCGGGTTTATCTACATGATTGGACAGCTTTTTTTTATTGGTGGATTGTATTTTTATTGTGGAAGTCAGGAGGCGGTGGATGCGGTGTTAGCGAATTCGAAAATTGATCAGCAAGTCTTTTTATTTGTTTTAACGTTGAACGCATTCATTCAGTTGGGTGTGGGGTTTGGACCGTTGCTCATAGCGCAAAAGTGGTTAACGAAAGTGGAATGGACATCGTTTAAATGGAAGGGAGGAAAAGCAACCTTGCTGGGATTGGTGGTGATGGGCATAGGCATTCCGTTCATTTATTATTTTTCTGCGAAGGTTGAATCGCTCTTGCCTTCGTGGATGTTAGAGAACGCCATGGAAGACGACAGCAATGCGTTTTACCAGCAGTTGGGCGCGTTGTCGAAGGTTCATCCGTTTGTGGTTTTGCTTTCTACGGTAATTATTGCGCCATTAACCGAAGAGCTTATGTTCCGCGGATTGATTCAGGGCGTTATAAAAAGCTGGACCAACTCGAAGCACTGGGCCGTTTGGATATCGGCCATCTTGTTTGCCACCATTCATTTTCACGTTGCAGGATTTTTACCGCGAATGTTGTTGGGTGCATTAATGGGTTATTTCGTGTTGTATTCCGGAAGCATTTGGACAGCAGTTATGATGCACCTTTCGTTCAACGCTTTCAGCCTCGGACTCACTATTTTCCCCTTCGCCGGAAAGCTTTTCATGCATATTGTCAACGGCTGGTTTTTCCCTGCGGTGAGTGTGTGGTTGGCGATTAGTGTTTGGGTGTGGGGTAAGTCGAGACTGGTTAACCGAGAAATCGCTCAAGCGTAATCATTAAGACACTTAAGAACAGCAAGGGTGCAATACGAATCTTGCTTAGCCAAATCATTCGCTTGTTTTTTCTATGGAATGCATCGAGATGATAAATTTTCCCATCTCTTTCAAAGGACACTGTTTTATCAATGTGGTTTTCTGTTGTTGGGAGTGGATTAAATTGAGTTTCTTATTGAGGCACAAGATTTTTTGTTGAATAGTTTTTTAAGAAATAATTCGCAACGATTAGTTGTAAAATCCTTCGAAGTGGGCACAGCGACCGACTTTTCAACTTCATATTCCAATACGACTTTTCAATTAAGGGCTCAAAATGGGCCACCTCTTGAATTTGAGTAAATTAAGTTTTTCGTTTTTTATAGCGCTACATTTACACGATGAAATTCCTCCTCCTTCAACTCAAAGAAGCGTTCGCCTTTGCCACACAGTCGCTGGTGGTGAATAAATTGCGGACGGTGCTTTCGTTGTTCGGAGTGACGATTGGAATTTTCTCGATCATTTTTGTGTTGAGCATTGTAGACAGCATGGAGGCCGATATGAAAGAAGGACTGTCTGTTATGGGCTCTGATTTGTTATTCATTCAGAAATGGCCCATGGGTCCCGAAAAGCAAGGTGGAGAATACGAGTGGTGGAAATACTGGCAGCGCAGACAACCGAGCAAGGAAGATCTCGATCTACTGAAAGCGGAAATCAATTCATTCTCGGTTGCTTCCATTCAAGTGCGCACTTCAAAAACCATTGAACACGAAAACAATTCGCTGGAAGGAGTTGGTTTTCTTGGAGTGGGTTACGACTACATTCAAGCCATTGATTTAAAAATTGAAAAGGGACGCTACTTCTCGCAAATGGAATGCGACGGTGGAAGACCTGTTGCACTTATCGGATACTCGTTGGCAGAACAATTGTTCGGTGCGGAATATCCGGTTGGAAAGGACATTAAAATTCAAGGACAACGAGCGGAAGTAATAGGGGTGATGGCGAAGGAAGGCTCTTCGCTATTTGGCGGTGAGCGCGATCTTTCAGTCTATGTGCCTTACGAATACGCGCAGCGATTCGTGGGAGATATGGACGACGTGACGCTGCTTGTTAAGGCGAAGGATGACATGGATATAGAAACATTGAAAGGCGATGTGATGTCTGTCTTCCGCGGAATTCGCGGTATTCGTCCAACAGAAGAAAACGATTTCAGTGTCATTGATTCCAGCATGATTAGCGAAATGGTGAACAGCATCGTAGGTGTCTTCAACGTGGCGGGAATGTTCATTGGCATTTTCGCCATTCTGGTAGGAGCCTTCAGCATTGCAAACATCATGTTCGTCTCAGTGAAGGAACGGACCAATATCATTGGCATTCAAAAGGCTCTTGGAGCAAAGCGCTATTTCATTCTATTGCAATTTTTGTTTGAATCGATGCTGCTCTGTCTTGTGGGTGGAGTCTTCGGATTGCTCTTGGTTTACGGAGTGCATTCGCTGTTGAATGGGGCCACCGATTTTCATTTCTTCCTTCCTATGAGTCGAATTGCTTTGGGAGTAATAGTTTCTTTGGTAGTGGGTTTGGTAGCAGGATTTATTCCTGCGTTGCGCGCGGCGAATCTCAGCCCCGTGGATGCCATCAGGTCTGCTGGTTAAAAGCCAAATGTTAAACCGAATTGGATAATCTGGCGATTGGTTTTGGTGGTGCCGGTAGTGTAAATTAGATCGGTATTGTTCTGAATGGTTACTGTTTCGGGAATGACGTATTGTGCTTTGCCGCCTTGAATGTTTTCGTAGCGAAGATCGAACCAAACGTTTCTTGCATTCTTTGTGCGAAAGCGAAATCCAAGAGCATATCCATATAAAAATGAAATGCTGCTCTGCTGAACTTTTGCGTCTTCAACCGAAGAAAATCCACCGCTGTTTTGAACGGAAATATCGGTTTTCGTAGAGAAGCTTTCTATGCCCGCCAGACCTTCAGCATAAGGTTGAAAGAAGCCGTTGAACGGACGAATGCGAAGCAATCCTTGGTAACGGTAATTGTTGTGTCTTACGCGATACGTCCCGTCGTTGAAGACGGTATCTCCCGACACGTTTGTTCCTCCGAAAACAGAAATGTCTTGATCCAACGCGCCCATTTGATTCCAGGAGAATTGAAATCCCCAATCGAAAGGCGATTGTTTTATCGGATAAGAAAAAGTTCCTGATAGTCCTATAGGGTTTTCGGTGTAATGATCGGCATATTCTCCCATGGGTTGCACAAACTGCACTCCGAATCCAATTGTGGCATTGCGCGGGTTGCGCTCGGAATAACTTTTTTCTTGCGCAAAACTGAATAAGGAAGTCAACACAAACGAGAGGACAAGGAGCTTTTTCATAATAATTTTTTTGGAGCCTTTCAAAAGTTATACCCAAACAAAGTTAAGTCGTTTTAACTTCGCAAAACATGAGTAATGCATCAATTTGGATATTGGGAAAAACGGGTCAGTTGGCACAGTGCTTTGCCGATTCGTTTAAAGAAGAAACTTCAGCAAACATTCGCTTTTTCGGACGCGATGAAGTCGATTTCGAAAACGATTTGTTCGAGCAGCTTTCAGAGTTAAATGACATTCCAGATGTCATTATCAATACCGTTGCTTACACAGCAGTTGACAAAGCCGAATCTGAAGAAGAACTCGCGCACCGCGTGAATGCTGAAGCAGTGGGTGAACTGGCAGATTTCTGTTCGTTGCACGACATTGTGCTCATTCATTTTTCAACCGACTATGTTTTCAACGGAGAAAAGAATTCTCCTTACACGGAAGACGACGAATGTCATCCGCTAGGCGTTTACGGAAGAACCAAACGAGAAGGAGAATCAGCGGTATTGGAATGTGAGACAGGCATTGTCATTCGTTTAAGCTGGTTGTATTCCAACTATGGAAAAAACTTTTACCTAACCATGAAGAACGCCATGGCTTCCGATTCCTCGTGTGAGCTTCGTGTGGTGAACGACCAAGTTGGCTGTCCAACAGACGCTTCCGACGTCGCGAATTCAGTTTCATCATACATTCTAAACTGCCTAAACGAAAAAACCGAATGGACGTTCGGTCTCTTTCATTTCACGGGATACGAGGTTATTTCGTGGTACGATTTTGCCGTTCAGATTAAGAATGAATTTGGTTTTTCGAATACGATCTTACCCATTTCAACTTCGGAATATCCAACGGCTGCGAAGCGTCCTGCTTATTCAAAGCTCAATTCCAAAAACCCATTGTTCGCCTCACCTGCCAAAAGTTGACGCTTCCTCGGAATGCCACCTGCGAAACCAGTGAGAGCGCCATTCTTCCCAATAACGCGATGACAAGGAATAATAATCGCAATTGGATTTTTCCCTATGGCTTGTCCAACTGCGCGAATGGCTTTTTTATTTCCATATTGAAGAGAAACCCATTCATAGGATTTCGTTGCTGAAAATTCAATTTGAAGGAGAATGTTCCAGATCTTTTTCTGGAATTCTGTTCCGGAAGGAAGAAGCGGTAAATCGAAGGTTTGACGGGTATTTGCGAAGTATTCCTGCAATTGATTCTTCGCTGTTTCCAATATGTCACACGAACGTTGTTCCTTCAATTCCTCATCGGCAAAATCAACACGCGTTATGTTTTTTCCGTCGGAAAACAAATGGAGATAACCGATTTTGAAATGATGGCTGATTTGGAAAGATGTCATTTTATTTGTTTCAAGTATTTTTTTATTCTCATTCTCCTACTGTTTCTGTTTCTTAAAGAATCTTTGCAATCAAAGCAATGTTAAAGAATGAGAGTGACAAACAGAATGAGAATGAGAAATAATTCTTCCCCTCTCTTCCCCTTTCTTAACTTCTCTTACCTATTGCATCCATATAATCCATGGCTGAGTATGAAAGCCAAAACTTGCTCAGTGACTTGAGCCGAATTTCCATCATTCGCAAGGGTTTCTCGAATTTGTGTTGAAGAAATATCCATCGCTTCAAAAGCAATAAACTCAAACTGTTTCGGATAATCTTGAACCAATGAATGTCGTTCAAATTGATTCTCCATCTCCCGAGAGCAAACGAGGAATTTCACTTCGCGAATTAATTCTTCGTACTTATACCAAGCGGGAAGCGAGTTCACCACATCGGTTCCACAGAGAATGTGAAAGTGAAAAGATGGGTGTTCTTCTTTCAATTTGCGAATGGTGTGAATCGTATACGAAGGCGTGGGCATGTCGAATTCAATCGTACAGATTTTCATCTTGCTTTCGTTCTGAAGGGCAAGTGAAACCATGTGCGCGCGGTCGTTGGCAGAGGCAAGGGTGTTAAGCGACTTCAAAGGATTGTGCGGACTAACCACGAACCAGACTTCATCGCATTTGTTTGATTGAAGCGCTGCATGGGCCATGGCGAGATGACCGTTGTGAACGGGATTAAACGATCCAAAGAGAAGAGCTATGTTCATTCAGCAAGAAAGTCGTTCACTAATTTAAGTGCTTCTGCTTTCGCCACGTCGAGGTTATCGTTCACCAAGCGCACATCGAATTTATTCGCGTAAGTCAGCTCCAATCCGGCTTTTGCCATGCGCTGCTTAATTTTTTCTTCGGTTTCGGTAGATCTACTTTGAAGTCTCTCCATAAGTGCGGCTTCGCTTGGAGGCTGCACAAATACTGCCAATGCGCGGTGATGAAATATTTCCTTCAGATGAAGTCCGCCAACTACATCTACATCGAAGATCACATGCTTACCACTTTTCCAAATACGTTCCACCTCACTTTTAAGTGTTCCGTATTTCGTTCCAGCATAAACTTCTTCCCACTCTACGAATTCGTTGTTATCAATTTTATTTTGAAACTCTTCGTTGGTGAGGAAGTGATAATCTTTTCCGTCTACTTCTTCTCCACGACGCTCGCGCGAAGTGGCACTTACGCTGAAAGCCAGCATGAGCGCGGGCTCAGAGAGCAAATATCTTACAAGCGTTGTTTTACCCGCGCCGCTAGGAGCAGAGAAAATAATGGCTTTTCCTTTAACTTGACTAGAGAACATTGTTGATTTGTTCTTTGATTTTTTCTAGCTCATCTTTCATCTCTACCACCATGCGTTGCATCGCTGCATCGTTGGCTTTTGAACCAATGGTGTTGATTTCTCTTCCGATTTCTTGAGAGATAAATCCTAGTTTTCTTCCTTGCGCACCACCGTTTAATTCTTCGTTGAACATCTCGCAGTTCGAAAGTAAACGCTGTAATTCTTCAGAAACATCGAGCTTTTCCAAATAGTAAATCAACTCTTGCTCGAATCTATTCTCGTCTATTTTTTCCTTCCCAACCAATTCATCCAATTGCGCTTTAATACGCTCTCTAGTTTTTTCCTTACGCTCTTCCATAGGCACAATAAGGTCTTCACGCAAACGAAGAATATTCGCAATTCGCATTTCGAATTCCTTTTGAAGTTTCGCCCCTTCCGCTTGTCTGTAATTTTCGAATTGTTCAAACGCTTGTTGTACAAGCGCAGCAATACTGTTCCATTCGTCTTCAGTAGGCTCTGCCTGCTCGAACTTCATGACTTCAGGCATACGCATAAGCGTAGCCAAGATATCTGCAGAACCTAGGTCTTTTCCTTCCTTCCATGCCGTAAGTTCGTTGTAATACGAATTCATTAAGTCGGTATCGAGGTGCATGCGTTTTTCGCCGCTGTTGTTTTCAATATATATTGAAACCTCGGACTTTCCGCGAATGACAAGCTCTCCATAGGCAGAACGAAGCTCAAGTTCTTTATCGCGATAAACACTCGGAACGCGCACACTCAAGTCTAGTCCTTTGCTGTTGAGCGAGCGCACTTCAGCCGAGAACTTTTTGGTTTCTTTCTGAAGTTCGGCTTTACCGTAGCCGGTCATAGATCTTAACATGTGTGCAATTTTGCATGCAAAGATACAACATTGAACATTGGAGGTTAAAGAATGTTGTTTTCCTTTGCAGACGAAATGAAAATGAAAAAGACCGCTATTCTTCTTGTAAACTTGGGTTCACCCGATGCACCAACTCCTGGGGCTGTTTACCGCTATTTAACAGAATTCTTGAATGACCCACGTGTCATAGACATTGCTGCTATTGGAAGAGCCATCTTAGTAAATGGAATCATTGTTCCTTTTCGTCATAGAAAAAGTGCCGCGGTCTATAAAAAACTTTGGACGGAAAATGGTTCGCCGTTGATTCATTATGGAAAGAGAAACAAAGAACAGTTGCAAGCGCGTTTCAACGAGAACGAAACGAAAGTTTTCTTGGCCATGCGCTATCAAGTTCCGAGTATAGACAATGCCCTTCGAGAAATAGAGGAGTGGGGTGCAGAGAAGATTGTGGTGTTGCCTATGTTTCCACAATACGCTTCGGCCACAACGGGAAGTGTGCACGAAAAAGTGATGCAGGTGATTTCGAAGTGGTGGAGCATTCCTGAGGTGGTCTTTATTCCGCAGTTCTACGACGAGCCGCTTTACATTCAAGGGTATGTAGACAATGCGAAGCAATTCGATTTGAAGGAATACGATCATGTGTTGTTCAGTTTTCACGGATTGCCTGAACGTCAGTTAGACAAATTGTACGACGATAACAAGTGTCGCAATCACAGTTGCGAGCATGAGATTAACGAAGAGAATCACATGTGTTATAAGGCAACGTGTTATGCTACCGCTCGCGCGATTGCTGCAGGAGTTGGACTTTCGGAAAGTGAGTACACGGTTTGTTTCCAGAGTCGCTTGGGTAAAGGATGGATTGAACCTTTTTCAGACAATATCATTAAAGAACAGGCAGAAAAAGGAGCGAAAAAGCTCTTGGTATTTTCTCCGGCTTTCGTTGCAGATTGTTTGGAAACAACCATTGAAATTGGAGAAGAATACCAAGAGCTTTTTGAAGAACACGGCGGCGAAAAAGTCCAACTTGTTCCAAGTTTAAATGACTCGGAAGTGTGGATTGACGCGCTCGTTAGTATTTCAAAACCTTACCTGTCTGCTTAGCCCCATTCACATAAACGGAAAGAAGATAAGTTCCTGTTGCAAGTGATTCGGTGTTGATCGTGGTTTGATTTACACCCATTCCTTCAGTTAGTTTTCTTCCGGTTAAATCGTGGATTTCGTAATTGAATTTTCCTTCCACTTTCAACATCAGTTCATTCTGCATTGGATTTGGAAAGGCTTCCACACGAAACGCATTTTCTTCACCCACGAATTCAATCCAGTCGTTCATGTTGTACGTGGTGTTCGTGATAATGGCTGGATTCCAATCGAAATAGATGTATGCGGTGTTAGTTATTTCGCTATAGATATCGTTGCCCGGAGTTTCGCGAATGCGGAAGACTAAATGTCCTTGACTTAACTCTTGGCTCACACTGCTGTCTGGAAGCCAAATGTTGTTGAATTCAAAGCGAAGAATACCATTACCTAAGTTCACAACGTTCATATCGTGTGTGGTATTTAACAATTGGAAGGTAGACCAATCCAACTCAGTATCGAGCGTGTCAATGATGTATACGTTTTGTGCGGGAGCTGTTCCAGTATTTTGAAAGCGGATGGTGTATTCTAGTTCATCGTCAAATCCATAGGCAATTGTGCTCTCTTGGAATCCATTACCCACAAATTCGTAGAATGATTTTTTGAAAACATTTTTATCATTTGGATCGTAGGCATTTCCTAATATTTGAAGCAGTCCGCCTGCGTTATTTCCTTCATAGCAATCGGTTCCGCTTGTCGAGGAAATACTTGAAGTAAACATGTGTTGTTCTCCGTTAATTAACCCAGATGGTAAGGTGAAAGAAATGTGGTCTGTGGTACTAAACGACGTTTGAGTTGAATTGACTGTCCATGTAATGGAATTGCCGTTAATGACGTAATTTGGATTTTGAATAGACCAAGTGTTTAACGATACGTTTGCAGGCCATGTGAGGGTTAGGGTGTATGGTGTTGCCCCTGGGCCGTAGTTTCCCCAGTTCAAGCGAATGGTTGCGTTTTGACCTTGGAAATATCCAATCCAAGGTGTTACAGTTGTCCATAAATCGGAACATGAGGTTACATTTCCGCTGCAATAGACTGGGATAGCAACGGGTTGTGTAATGCTGTTCGAAGAGCCCATAACTGAAAAGATGTTACTGCCTGGCAGGGTATAGCCGTTATCGTTTAACCAGCTGGTGCTAACAGAGGCTATGGCTACACTTGTAATTCCATAAATGGAACCGCAGAATGAAAAGAATCCACTTGAGTCTGAGTAAACAGTAATGGTGTTTCCTCCAAGAGTTGTATTACTGAAGGTTATTGGAGCACCCATAAGTGGCGCTTCATTAACATTCTGAATTCCATTTCCATTGGCATCGCAGAAGATGTAACCACTATAACACAAGTAAGGGAACGGATTGAAGTTAGCACATTGTACGGGGAAGTTGATTAGGGTAGGACCTGACACTGTTTGACAATCTTGGGCAAAGTCCATGACTGAATTTAGGGCAACGGTATACCCCATGCTTGCGAGGTAGTTGGGGTTAATAGTAACGACTATCGAATCGCCGAAAGACCCTGGAATATCCGCTGAGTAGTAGCCATTCGTGTTGGTTGTAACGGATATGATTGCGCTCGCGTTGTAATTTGAAACGGTCAAAGGAACATTTGACAACACAAACTCTCCCGAGTCATAGGTATAGTTGTTATTGGCATCACAGAAGACATATCCACTTGCACAAAGCACTCCAGTTGCCATCTGAAAGGTCTGACAAACTTCATATGTACACCCGTCAAAGAATTCTGCTCCTAAACAAACTTCAACATATTCAACACCGGGGAATGATGTAAAGGAAACGATTTCTTGGGTAGAATAAACAGGTGACCCAATGGGAAGACCATTGCTGCCATATGGAGTTACAGTCCAGTTGTAGATGGTAATACCCGATATATTGGATGTCGCGAAAATACTTAGTCCATTTGCATTTTGAGTTTGAAAAATTTGTGTCCAGCAGTCACTTGAAGTACAATTAAGTATGATGGAAATGGTATATCCCCCGTATCCTTGCGAATAGAATTGATTGTAGCTTAGAATCGTATTCATGGAGTATCCATTTTGCTGCAACCACATTGGGTCAATTGTAATTGTTAACATACCAGATGGCATTCCTGCTATCCCATTCATCGTACCGTTCGAGTTAATGGTTATTTCTTGAGAAATTCCTGTGTAGGCATCGGTTATTGTGGCAGGAACCGGACCGTTTATTGTGGTTTCCGTTGTGCCATCTCCATTGCAATCCACTCCAACAAAGGAATACAGCTGAATGGAACAACCCCCTATAGAAACGCCGACGGTGTTACTTGCCGTAGTTTGATTTTGTGGGTTGAATACGGTCGTTGTGATTTGATAGGTACCAGGAGCTAAATACTGATGGCTAACCGTTGGCGCCATTGTAATGTAAGTTCCCGAAGTGCTAGTACCTCCTGAGTGTGTTGTAGTTGTTCCATCGCCCCAATTGATAGAAGCCGTATACTGAAAACCAGTAAAGTTTATACCTTGAATTACTTGATCTATCTCAGCTCCTGAACTTACTGAAGCACCCGTTAAAGCAGAGAACGACATAGCAACAGTAGAGTCGCAATAGAAGTCTGTAATTTGGTTACTTTGAGCAGTTAGTCCAGTAATCTGAAATTGAGCAAATGCACTCACAGAGAGAACACTTAGCAAGAGTGCCAGGAGGTGTTTCATGGTATAAGGGTTTGTTTCAAGACTAAAGTTATTCTTTTTTGGTTGCCTGACCAATTCTCCAACGCAATCCAACATAATAATTCGCACCAAACATAGGTCCATACACTTGTGAGGCATCGAATAAATTCGAGGAAGGATCTTCGCTTAGGTGAATGGGGTGGTGAATCATATAGCCTGTAATGTTTTCTCCACCGGCATAGAATTCTAAATTTTCTTTTGGGAAGAAAGAAATCTGCGTATTCAATGTCCAGTAGGCAGGACTATAGATGTTACCCGCAATTTCTGCGTAAGTCTGATTCGCTAAACGCTGAGGGCCAAGCCAACGCGCGGTGAAATCGAAATTCCATTTTTGAGATCGCGCATTTTCTTTTGTGGCGTAAGAGAGGTTAATGAATACGCGATGTTTCGCAACAAGTGGACGTTCTTTTAGACCGTCAGTGTAGGTCGTTTGCGCATCGAGCCAACGATAGGCTAAACGTATTTCACTTCGTTTAATTGGACTGAAGGTGAAATCGGTTTGAACGGCATTGGCGAAACTTTTTCCATTCAAATTATACAACGAAAATGTTCCAGCTGTTTCGTAGTCTGCAACCAATTGGTTCTGGAAGTTGGTGTGAAAAGCATCTACTGTAAAAGTTGCCGTACGGTGAAACAACTTGGTGTTGTGTACCAATACAATTCCGCTGTTCACAGCTTCTTCCATTTCAAAACCGAACGGATATTCGGTGTCTAACAATATGGGTACATTCCAAGTTCTATTTCCGGCTAGGGCAGAAAGATGATCGACTACTATTTGCGGCGAGCGATAGGCTTTTCCTGAACTAATTTTTAAATTAGTTTTTTCAGTGATTGAATAACGCATGTGAATACGAGGTGTAAGAAGCATTCCGTATAAATTGTTTTCGTCTATGCGCATGCCTGCGACAATTTGCAGCTTCTCTGTTGGATTCGCATCCAATTCTGTGAATGCACCAATTGCCGTTTCTACACGATTTAAGTTGGTAGGTAAGGAAGATAACGATTCACGGTAATCGTCGGCAGTAGCAGATGCGCCAACCGTGATATTATATCCTTCAGCAACTTCATTCGCGAACAATAAATTTATTCGAGCACTCTTTTGTATACCTTCATAATTTCGATATCCGTACTGGGCGACCTGCTTGTTGTAGCCAATATTTATTTGACTACCAAGGCTTTTTTCTCCGTGTTCATCAAACAAATAGCCGGTCTTTGCAGTGAATTCAGCATGCTCTGTTTGCGAGTTTGAGATCCATGGTGTGAATGGAACAACTCCTTCATTGCGATAGTAATCGATTTGTCCGCTTTCGGTGTTTACTTGTCCGTATGAAAACCCGTACTCACCTCGTAGTCCTTTTTCTCCGGTATACTGCCATGCGTTGCGAAGGAGGTAGTTTCTGAATAATGGATTATCTAAGAATCCATCGCTATTGGTGTCGTATAATTTTTGTGCAGTAGATCCGTGCGCTTGCAATTGATAGTTCCATTTTTCACCAATCGCTTGATTGGAAAGAATGTTCGACTCGTATCGCCCCGCTGAGCTAGCATATTTGTTCACGAAAACTTTTTCTTTCATAGTAGCCGCTTTGTGCGCAACGTTTATTTGTCCGGTAACACCCTCATAACCGTGAAACACGGACCCTGCGCCTTTTGCGATAGAGATGGTGTTGATCCATGGACCCGGAAGAAAGCTTAACCCGAGTGTACTCGACAAACCACGAACAGCAGGCATGTTATCGAAAAGAATTTGAGTGTATTTTCCGTCTAACCCCAACATCTTTATCTGGCGTGTTCCGGTGATTCCATCTGTGAACGAAGCATCAACAGAACCGTTGGTTTCAAAACTTTCAGAAAGGCTGCAGCACGCAGCTTTACACAATTCTTTTTCAGTTAGGACTTGGAAAGTCTGCGGATCTTTTCCATTTATGTGTGTTCCTCCGTCGTGTTCGTCGATGTGAATAACCTGCATGGTGTTGTTTTCTTTCAAAACAATTTTTAATCGAGGAATGGGAGAAGTATTGGGGTCAATCCAGATACTGTCATTAAAATATCCGATGGAAGTAAATATGAGCCAATTTGCAGTCTTAGGCACACCTATCGAAAAATTTCCTTCATCGTCTGTAACTGTTCCCAGTTGTGTGTTTTTGTAGTACAGCAGTGCATAAGCGGGTGCACCCGAATCTTCGAGTACAATTCCGCGCACTTGTGAGTTTCCAACAGTCCAAATGGAAAGACACACCACAATCGCAATGATGTTTTTCATAGGGTTAAGGGTGTTGTTCAAGGGTTCTGTATCGACAGCATTGATGAACACGGTTGTATTGCTCATCGGTTGCGTTTGACTTCTCTGTGTCGTATCCTGCGGCATTGATGAGCGAATGAATTTTATCAAGCGTAATTTTCGTTGGATTAAAAGTAATTTCCAGTCTATGTGTTGTCAGATTGTAATCATAAGCGACAACACCTTTCACATCAACTGCTTTTTCAATGGTGGTTTCGCACATATCGCACGCCCCGGCTACCCAGAAATTTGCAGTTGTGTTTTTAGTTTTTTGCGCAAACGCGCTGAATGAAAGCATGCATAAAGCAAGCACGAATATGTTTTTCATTTGAAATAAGATTTTTGATTTTTTTCTACATCGCTTTTAAAGCGTCATCCACGAAGTGGTCATCACAACGTGTTGTGTCATCGCGAAGCGTCATCCGCTGTGCGGTCATCGGCTTCGCCGTTCAATTTTCTACAACAAAAAAGAGAATACCGTTCATAGGTTATCGGAACGAACGATTCAGCAATTGGACTTGCCGATTGGCAATTTCCTTCAACATAAAATAAAAAATAACGGGGCTCAGAATTAGAGGCCATTAATTGCGGAGCAGAAGGAGATTCGCATTGCTCGTGCTCGCTTTCGTATTGAAGTGCTACAAGCACATCTTCCATGCAGCCTTCAGAGTGGCAACAACCTTTGTGGTCGGAATGAGAATCGTGTTGATTTTCATCACCGAACTCGAAGAAATGAATGGCTTGTAATTTTCCACAACAGAAGTGCAGCTTGGCTTCCAGACCGAAAGACATTAAGCTATATAGGCCCAAGATAAATATCAGGATGAGCTTCCGCATAATTCAAAGGTAAAACATCTTTTGGTTAAATAGAGCGTTGTACCTTTGCATTCTAAATTTTATGAAACAATGAGCAATTCTATGGATATGTCAGATGTTCTGATCAAATTGGGAATTCAAGCCGAAAATCTTGGAACAAGCACAGGACAAAACTTTTTTTCAAACGGAGATTTAATCACGTCGTATTCTCCTGTGGACGGAAAGGAAATTGCAAAGGTGCAAACCACCACAAAAGAAGATTATGAGAAGGTGGTGACTACTGCCTTAGAAGCATACAAGACATGGCGCTTGATGCCCGCTCCAAAGCGTGGCGAAATTGTTCGTCAGTTCGGAAATCGCCTGCGCGATTACAAGCAAGAGCTTGGTATGTTGGTGAGCTATGAAATGGGAAAGAGCTTGCAAGAAGGTTTGGGTGAAGTGCAAGAGATGATTGACATCTGCGATTTCGCAGTTGGATTGTCTCGTCAGCTTTATGGTTTAACCATGCACAGCGAGCGTCCTGGACATCGCATGTACGAACAATGGCATCCGCTTGGTGTTGTTGGAATTATATCAGCTTTCAACTTCCCGGTTGCAGTATGGGCTTGGAACAGCGCCTTGGCTTGGATTTGCGGCGACGTTTGTATTTGGAAAGGATCAGAAAAAGCACCGCTTTGCGCCATTGCTTGTCAAAATATTTGGAACGAAATCGCGGCAGAGAATCACCTTCCGGAAGGGATTTCAGCCATCGTTTCAGGCGATGTGAAAGTAGGTGAGATGATGACTGTTGACAATCGCATTCCATTGATCTCTGCAACAGGAAGCACCCGTATGGGTCGCATTGTTGGAGCGAAGGTGGCGGAGCGTTTTGGTAAGTCGTTATTAGAATTAGGCGGAAACAATGCGATTATTGTTACTGAAAATGCTGATTTGAAGATGACCATCATTGGTGCTGTGTTCGGTGCAGTGGGAACTGCCGGACAACGTTGCACTTCAACACGTCGCTTAATCATTCACGAAAGTGTTTACAACGAAGTGAAAGAGAAGTTGGTAGCTGCGTATGGACAGATTCGCATTGGAAATCCATTGGATTCAAACAACCACGTGGGTCCGTTGATTGACACAATGGCTGTGGATACGTATTTGAAGGCCATTGAAAAGGCGAAGTCGGAAGGCGCGAACTTCATTGTTGAAGGCGGCGTTGTAACTGGAGAAGGCTATGAGAGCGGATGCTACGTAAAACCATGTATTGCTGAAGTGAAAGA
This sequence comes from uncultured Chryseobacterium sp., assembly GCA_964385405.1. GTDB lineage: Bacteria > Bacteroidota > Bacteroidia > Flavobacteriales_D > Sanyastnellaceae > CAIZGX01. Next base: position 24,794 of record CAYLOT010000004.1, read on the forward strand.
TAGCAGCTTGGAAATTGTGCAACACGAAACTTTTGCTCCGATTTTATACATTATGAAGTACAAGGAATTGGACGAGGCCATTGCTATGCAAAACGGTGTTGTTCAAGGATTGTCAAGTGCAATCATGACCACCAACATGCGTGAAGCAGAACGCTTCTTAAGCTGCGAAGGTTCTGACTGCGGTATTGCGAATGTGAACATTGGAACCAGCGGTGCTGAGATTGGTGGAGCGTTTGGTGGTGAGAAAGAGACTGGTGGTGGACGCGAGAGCGGATCTGATGCGTGGAGAAATTACATGCGCAGACAAACCAATACCATTAACTATTCTACATCGTTGCCATTGGCTCAGGGAATTAAATTCGATTTGTAATGAGAGTATGGATGTTTATTTTCTTCGCTTGCTCAAGTGGAATGCTCTTCGGACAGTCGCACTTAATTGTTTTTCAGTTGGAAGAAAAAGACATCCCTTGTCGAATAGAATTGCTTACTGATTCACGATGGGAAATCGTGAACGGAGTAGAGCGAATTCCAATTGATATTAAGTGGGGAAAAGACTCGACCTTTACGTCGAGTCTTCCTCTTTTCAACACTTACTTCGAGGGAAAGAAGGAGAAGGGAATTTTAACAGGCGAGTGGGTAGATCCTACACGCACGGGCGATTACCGCATTCCTTTTCAGATTGTGAAAAATAAGATTCGTGAATTCGACACCAAACTTCATGTGCCGGTTCATGCGAAGTACAAAATTGTTTTTGATGACGATACTATTCCTGCCATATTAGACATGGCTGCTGTGCGTGAACAGTTTGTTGTTTACGGAACGGTATTAACTGAAACCGGTGACTATCGATACCTTCAGGGAGAACCTTTTGATAACAACAAATTCTATCTTTCGGCTTTCGACGGAACACATTTGTTTTATTTAGCCGGTCAGTTGACAGACAACAGGATTCAAGGAATCTTTATGAGCGGAAAGCACTATTTGACGAAGTTCACGGGTGAAGTTGATGCTAATTTTGAACTGCGTAAGGCTGATGAGCTTACTTGGATGGAGAATCCGAAGGAAACGTTAAGTTTGAAATTAAACACAGATGCAAAAACCGAACGTTCATTCGGTGAAAGAGATTGGATGGGAAAGGTGACCTTGGTTCAGATCATGGGAACGTGGTGTCCGAATTGCACAGACGAATCACGATTCGTGAAGTCGATGTATGAAAAGTACCACTCGCAAGGATTGGAAGTGATTCCGGTTTCATTCGAACGCGGAACAGACAAGCAAGTGGCCTTTACACGCATTAATTCTCAGGCAAAGCAATTGGCCTTGCCTTATCCGGTATACTTGGGCAGTGGAACTGATTCGCCGCAGAAAACAGCTGCAATGGTGTTTTCGCAATTGAATCACGTGATGTCTTTTCCAACCTTAATCTTAATTGGAAAAGATGGAAAGGTGAATAAGGTTTGGACGGGTTTCTACGGTCCGGGAACGGGAGTGCATTATACAGAGCACACAGCTGAGATTGAGGATGCTGTTTTAAGTTTGCTGCGCAAAGATTGATGAATCAAAGATTGCGATGCAAAGGATGTATTCTTTTACGGAGTAAATCTTTCGTAGAATCTTACGAAGTATCTTCCTAATCCTGGATTAAGAAAAGCTTTTTTAAAGATTGACCTTGAGGATTTGTGCATTCCACGAAATACATTCCATTTGTCCAATCGGAACAAGGGATATGTGTTGTTAAGTCTTGCGAGGTTTCCGAGTAAATAAGTCTTCCGTCGAGAGCGAAAATCTTGCAGGTGAATGTTGGCGATTGAAATGGATTTTCAACGTTGAATACGTTGGTTGCGGGATTCGGATAACAATCGATTTCTTGCGTTGTTTCTTCATCAACTCCAACTGTGTTTAGTTGATAAACACGAATATAATCGAGGTTCATTTCTGCCGGGAACACTGTGGTAGCATCGGGGCTTCCTGGCCAGTTTCCACCTACGGCTAGATTCATAATAAAGAAAAATTCGTTGTGAAATTCTTCGGTGCTTCCGGTGTTGTTTAAAATGTTCTTAGTGTAGTAGATATTTCCATCTACAAAAAAACGAATGGAGGAAGTATTCCAAATAATTGAATAGACATGGTATTCTTCAACATCGGTGTAATATTGACCACCTTGGTATACATGTCCGTTGTTATTGAAGTGAACAGTACCGTTGATATAGGGGTTGTTGTTCACATGTTCCATGATGTCAATTTCGCCGCATTGTGGCCAGCTAACCTCGTCGATGTTTTGTCCGAGCATCCAGAAAGCAGGCCAAAGGCCTTGACCGGCAGGGGCTTTTATACGCGCTTCTACCTTTCCATATTGAAAGAAAAATTTGTCTTTGGTAATGAGTCGAGCTGAAGAGTAGTTACTGTTATTAATGGTTTGTTCTCGCGCAATAATGTGCATTTCACCATCGCTAACAAAACTGTTATTTGTGCTGGCTGTGTAATATTGAAGTTCGTTGTTACCCCAACCCCAATTTCCTGTACCAAGCTCGTGCGTCCATTTAGTATTGTCAATGGATGTCCCATTGAACTCATCGGACCAGATGAGGTTCCATGTTTGCCCTTGCGCGTGGCCGAAGCCACACACAAAGACGAACAATAGAAGATTAACTTTCATTATTTTATGATAACGGTCTCGCGAACGCTATTGTAGTTGTTTGAAACTCTGATTTGGTAAGCACCTTTTGCAAGGTTTTCCAAATTGATATCCATGTTGTTTTGGAACATTTTCATGTCTTGAACTTTTCTTCCAGATAAATCGAATACTTCGATGTTGTATGGAAGAGCCATGTTGCTGTTGATACGAATGTTTCCGTTTGAAGGATTGGGATAAACGTTGATTGTGCTTGAATTTTCGTTTACGAAATCAGGACACAAAGTGCAGCTTTCCCAACATACAGCAGGAAGTGTTTCTGCATCGATAACAGTTATAACGCGGTTTGTGAATCCGCCTGTAGTAATCGTACAAGTAGAACCTTCAACCATAGCTTCTTGTCCAGCCCAGTTATCGTATGCGAACTTGTATTCGTAAGTACCAGGAGTTAATGGAATGGTAATTTCCCAAATATTATCTCCATCTACATCTGACATAGGAGCACATCCGCCACACCAGTTATTGAATGTACCATTAATTTCCGGAGTAGTGAATCCTAAGCCTGTTTCATATTGCATGTCTACTTTGAAAGTAACATCTACTGGAGTTGCTACGCTTCCGCAATCTACGCAGCTCGCCCAACATACTACAGGAAGTACGATATCGTTTGAGATAACCAATGAACGGTTTGTGAATCCACCGTTTGTTACAGTACAAACATCGCCTGGAGTTAATTGCTCAGAACCAGCCCATGCATCGTAAGCGTATTTGAATTCGTAAGTGCCTGCTGCAAGTTGTGTAGTTCCTACCCAGATGTTATCTCCATCAACATCGGTCATAGTGAAACATCCACCGCACCAATTGTTGAATGTACCGTTTACTTCTGGAGTAGTGAATCCAGATACGTTTTGCATATCAACTTGGAAAGTTACGTTGTATGTTACAGGAGCTTGATCGCAGCTTGAGCAGCTAGCCCAACAAACAACAGGAAGGGTTACGTCGGAGTTTACATTCAAACTGCGGTTAGTGAAGCCGAAGTTTGTAACTGTACAAGCATCGCCAGGATTCAATTGCTCAGAACCAGCCCAAGAATCGTATGCGTATTTGAATTCGTATGAACCGGCAGAAAGTGGGATAGTAATTTCCCAGATGTTATCGCCGTTTGCATCGGTCATTGGAGCACAACCACCGCACCATCCATTGAAAGTACCGTTTACTTCTGGTGTTGTAAATCCGGTTACGTTTTGCATATCAACTTGGAAGGTAACGTTGTAAGTGTTTGCATAAGTACAAGAACCATCGTCTTCAGTAGCAGCATCGTTATAATTCAAAGCTGTTGGATCTGTGCAACCCGGTATCGAAACTGGTGTGAAGCAGTTCAATTCAATGTTATCGATTAACAGGGTACCACCTGCACCAAGGAAAGCGCCTGCAGCCATGTTGAAATGCATGCGGAACAAAGAAGCTGCAGTTACACCATTGAATGTGTAAGAGTAGTGTGTCCACGTGTTTTCGTTGATACCTGCGTTTTGAATATCGAAGGTATTGGTCACGCCAGTGCCTGGGAATTCAGTTTGAAGGTGTAAAGCTGTTCCAACCAAGGCGCCAACAGATTTAACGTCGAATTCAAGTTGTACGGTTGTGTTTCCGTTGTAGTTAACGGTGTTGTTTAAGTATTGGAAGATGTAGGCTTTTCCGATAGCTGCTGAAGTATTTGAACCGCTAATACGCAAAGCGCCTGTAGCATCCCAAGTCATACTTGCTTCTGGAAGTGTAGCATCAGCTAAAGCAGTCCAAGAAGACAAAGAGCTAGCATCGTCGAATGCAACGGTTAGGATGTCGCAAGGATCTGGAGTAACTCCACCGCAAGAAGTACATTTTCCGTAGGTATCGTTGGTTGTTGTTCCAACTACAATTTGTCTGTTAGCGTAGTTTGCTCCGTCTGTGATAGGAGCGCAAGTACCACCGTTTTGAACATCGTCTACAAGGTTTTCTTGAGAAGCCCAGTTGTCAACCATGTACTTGTATTCTACGTTACCAGCAGCAAGGTTTACAGTCACATTGTAGATTCCGTCTGCGTTAGCATCGGTCATGATGTTGTAAGCTTCAGCACCGCACCATCCGCACCATGGACCTGTGATGTACACATTGGTGAAAGGGTCAGTACAGTTCATGTCAACGTTGAAGTTTGTTGCAAACAAGCAAGATCCATTGTCTGAACCAGCTGCAGGGTTATAGTTCACTGCATTAGCGTTAGTACAACCAGGAATTACAGAACAAGAGCTACAGCTTCCCCAGCATACAATACCAAGAGTGGTATTTGAAGTAAGGCTTAAAGAACGGTTAGTGTAAACTCCATTTGTCACCGTACATGGTGAACCAGCAGTAAGGTTTTCTTGTCCAGCCCAACCGTCATATGCAAATTTGTATTCATAGTTTCCCTCAGGAAGTGTAACAGTTGCCTCCCAAACATTATCTCCATTAGCATCGGACATTGTGGTACAGTTTCCGCACCAGTTGTTGAATGTTCCATTTACTGTTGGAGTGGTGAATCCGCTAACGTTTTGCATATCAACTCGGAAAGTAACTTCGTGATTTGGAGTCTGTACGCCACAAGCGTAGCAGCTTCCCCAACATACTGTTGGAACAGTTGTATCTGCAGTAACAGTGATAATTCTATTGGTGTAAGCACCTGACGTTAAAGTACAAATACTACCAGGCGTCAAGTTTTCCTGTTGACTCCAACCGTCTGCAGTGAACTTGTACTCGTAGGTACCTGCCGCTAAGTCTAGGGTAATTTCCCAAATGTTATCACCGTTTGCATCGCTCAATGAAGCACAACCACCACACCAGTTGTTGAATGTGCCGTTTAGATTTGCTACAGTAAATCCCGAAACGTTGGTCATGTCTACACTAAAAGTGACATTGTACGCTTCCGCTCCAAGGTAGGATGTTAATAGCAAAAGAAGTATGTAAATCTTTTTCATATTAGTTAATTATTTTTTTAAGGTTTCGACGAATATAGAGTAATTGTACAATAGACAAGAACTATTTTCAAAAAAAAATTGTAGATTTTACAAAAAGTCCTTCCAAATCTCATTTATTTTCGCTGAAACTTTGAAGGATGGCTATTTCAAAAAATATATCGAAGACCAGGATTGAGCAGGATGATTTGTATTCCATACCTATTGATGAGTTTTTCAAGTCGGCATTTTCTGTGGATTGCGTCATCTTTGGTTATCACGAGAGGGAACTTAAAGTACTGCTTATTCAGAGAGGCACCGATCCTTACCAAGATTATTGGGCACTTCCAGGGGATTTAGTTTATCCGTATGAAGATCTAGATGATTCCGCTCAACGTGTTTTGAACGATTTAACATCGCTATCAGATGTTTCCATGCGTCAAGTCCACACCTTTGGTAAGGTAAACCGCCACCCTTTGGGACGTGTAATTACAGTAGGTTACATAGCATTGGTAGAGTTAATGGACATTAACCCCCTTCCATCTAAATGGGCGAAGCAAACCAAATGGCACAGCATGAAGCGAATTCCTAAATTGGCCTTCGATCACAAGGAAATATTGAATGAGAGCTACAAAGCTCTTAAAGACATTATAGTTGCAGAGCCGCTTTGGAGTAAAGTGCTTCCAGAAAAATTTACCCTCACCGAATTCCAAGCAATCTTCGAAACGATTTTGCAAAGAGAATTTGATAAGGGTAATTTCAGAAAGAAAATCAATGGATTGAAATTCTTAAAACGATTGGACGAGTCTCAGCAGAATGTGCGCCATCGCCCTTCGAGCTTATACCGCTTTGACGCGAAACTGTATAAACAGTATCGCGACAAAGGGTTTGTTTTTGAGTTCTAATTAGTCTTATAACTTCACGAAACGCTGTGTAGTCGAACCTTTCGCGGTTACAACTTGCACATGATAAATTCCAGCAGGTATTGACTCCGTGTTCACTTGAACGTTGTTATTCAATGCCACAGTTGGAAGAGAAATACGTTTTCCAGTATTGTCAAGAATAGAAAGACTATTCACCATTGCGGAACTTTGAACCAAGAAAGTACTTTGAACGGGATTTGGGTAAATAGAAAATGCATTTTCAGTTTCTTCTTGAACGTTAATTCCTGCGCAACCGATACAACTTCCGTAACAAACGGTGTCCATGACCATGTTGTCTGTAACTTCTAAAATTCTGTTCGTGAATCCTGAATTCGTTACCGTACACGGATCACCAACAACCAAGGATTCAGAACCAGCCCAAGTGTCATAAGCGTATTTATACTCATAGGTACCGGTATTTAATGCTACAGTAATTTCCCAAATGTTGTCTCCGTTGGTATCGCTCATGGGAGCACAACCACCACACCAGTTGTTGAATGTGCCGTTTACTTCAGGAGTTGTGAACGTTACCCCACTGTTGTTCATGTCCACAATAAAAGTAATGTTGTAAGGTCCCACAGATTCGCCGCATGCAGCGCAGCTTCCCCAACAAACAACAGGCAATGAATCGGCAACAGATACATTCAAAACGCGATTGGTATAAGGGCCGGTTGTCATAGTACACGAGCTTCCCGGTACTAGGGATTCTTGCCCAGCCCAATTATCAAATGAGAATTTATACTCATAGGCACCGGGAGCAAGAGAAATTGTCAATTCCCATATACCGTCACCATTTGCATCGCTCATTGGAGCACAGCTTCCACACCAACCGTTGAAAGTTCCGTTTACTTCAGGAGTCGTAAATCCGGTAACGTCATTCATGTCAACTTGAAAGGTAACATCTACCTGAGCCATTGCGCTCAAAGAGAAAATTGAAAATAATAAGAATAGAATTTTTTTCATTGATGTAGTTTTTTGCTAATTTAGAGAAATTGTACTTTATACAAAAAGGTTTTAATACATTTGTTTTTATTGTAGGAATGTTTTGTCATTTGTTAAGTACTTTGCTGGCAATTCCTTCAACTGAAATGAATTTAAAATGAAAAACAGAAGTCCTATATACTTGTTCGTGTTGCTAGCTCTTTTCTTCAGTGTCTCTGAAGGAAGGTCTCAAGCTATACCAGTTACAGTGTCGCAAGATGAGGCTGGAGTATGGCATCTTTCAAGAGATGGAAAACCATACGATGTGCGTGGTGCTGGGGGGCATGTTCAACTTGATAAATTAATTGAGATAGGTGGAAATTCAATCCGAACATGGAGTACAGACAATGCTCAAGAAGTTCTAGATGAGGCTTATTCTAAAGGACTGACAGTGATGTTAGGACTTTGGGTTCAGCACGAACGTCATGGTTTTGATTACAATGACGAGAAGAAAGTTGCTGCGCAATTGGAAGGATTTAAAAAAGTTATTCTTCAGTACAAAGATCACCCTGCTTTATTGATGTGGGGAATTGGAAACGAAGTTGATTTATTCTATACGAACACCCGCGTTTGGGCTGCTATCAACGATATCGCGAAATTCATTCATGAAGTTGACCCCAATCACCCGACTTCAACAGTTACGGCAGGATTGGATGAGAAGGAAGTAAAATTGATACTTCGCGATGCACCAGAGATTGATGTGTATTGTGTGAATACGTATGGCGACATAGCAGGTGTTCGCAAAAACATTCGGAATTTCGGATGGCAAGGCCCATACATGATTACAGAGTGGGGACCAAACGGACATTGGGAAGTTGCCAAAACAAAGTGGGGAGCACCGGTTGAACAAAGCAGTTCAGAAAAGGCAAAATCCTACAGAGACCGATTGACAAATGAAATTCAGGCAGACAAAGATTATTGCATAGGCTCGTATGTATTCCTTTGGGGACACAAACAAGAGACCACTTCAACATGGTACGGATTATTTTCTGCAGAAGGAAATGCCTCTGAAGCCGTGGAAGTTCTTCAAGACATTTGGAAACCAGGAACAATAAAGAATAGAACACCTGTTTTGGATTCAGTTCTAGTAAACGGAAAAAAGAAAGGAGAATACATTGCTTTAACAGCTGACGAAATATACGAGGCCACAGCCTTTGTAAAGGATGCCGATGGAGACCTATTGAAATCGTCTTGGGTTATTGTCCCTGAGAGCCGGGACATTAAATCGGGCGGAGACGCGGAAAGCGCTCCAACGCCAATAGCTGGATTATTCAAAAAGAAACTCACAACGAGCGCAAGGTTTTTTGCGCCTTCAACTGAAGGAGCCTATCGCTTGTTTTTTGAGACGGTAGATGGAAATGGACACTACGCGTACACCAATGTTCCGTTTTATGTTATGCCGAGAAAGGAAGGACAAGCTCCGAAGCGCGCAGTCTCTTTTAAACGAATCGAATTTCAACCTTAATGCGAATGAAGCCCAATATCAAATACCTGTTTTCTCTTCTCGCACTTCTATTTCTGGTTGAAGCAAATGTTGCGTGGGGACAGACAAACAACCTCACCTCGTCCTACGGGTTATACCCGAAGAAAGATTCAATAACACCAGGAAAGATAAGCATTTCAGGGTTTTATCGTTTTTTCGGAACTTACACAAAACAGAATAGGGCTTATCAAAGAACAATACCAACAGACACGCTTCTTCCAAGAAACTTTTTTATTGGTGACGATGAACAACTTCCCAATCTGTTAGTAAACGTAGCAGGTCAGTTTTCAGACAAATCAAGTTGGGGATTCGATTTGAGAATGTTTCAATTTTTAAATGGAGTGATTAATCCCTCATACGGCTCTCAGGTAGCCGACTCGCTTCGGCCGAGTATTCAGAAACCATTAGGAACTGTTGCGCTAGGTGGAAATTTGGGAACCATGCTGGGAATGAACCTGTATGGTAATTTCAAAACGAAATACGGTCAATGGGGTGTTCGCGTGGGTGGTATTCAATGGTTGAGTATCTCTGATTTAACATTCGGTTCATTCCGTGGGTACAATCGTTTTATGTTATTTGAAAGAAATCCGTGGGATCCTATGGGCAGCAGCGCGGCGTCCAGATATCAGCAGTATTTCGATCAAGGAAGTATAGATCAAGATTCGCGTTGGGGCAACCGTGCTTTCCAGGGTGCTGTGATTGAAGGAAAAGAATTGCCTAAGAATTTTTATCTCTTAGGTATGGTTGGAAAGAGTGAAATCAACGGTGGTTTTTCTGTCGTTCCAAACTATTCTTATGGCGGTAAATTGTTGCACAAGGGAAAGAAAAATGGATTCCTTGCGCTCAATACATTCAACAGTGTGAACTACACAGACAGCCTTGTACGTGAGGCCTTTGGACTGAATGTAGTTACTTTAGAAGGTGTAACCAACATCAAAGGTCATACACTTAAGGCGGAAATGGGCGTTGGGAAATATTACAGCCCAAGACACCAGGGAGGTTGGGGTGAGGCGCTTCAATTGCGCTGGTCGACTCCAGTTATTGGACGAAGACCAATCTTAGAAGTTCACGCCTTTCGCTTAAGCCCAAAGGTGGTAAATAACACTGCTATTTTTTGGAATACGGCAACACAAGAATATGCCGCAAATGAGATTCCTGCAGGAAGTGTCGGAAGTTCTTCTTTATTGCAACCTTTTGGAAGTTCTATGATTCGTTTAGGTCAAATGACCAATAACCGTCAAGGGTTGAATTTGAACGTTCAATGGGACACGAAAAAAATCAAGTTCAGTGGTGGTGTTGGTGCTTCATCAGAACTTGAGGCTGCAGCGGCTATAATCACCTACGGTCATCCGGTCAACAGCGTTACCCGCTCTCGTTTCTGGCGTTGGCAGTATCCAGCGAATGTTGGTCCTTACGGAAGATATTCAGATATCTACCGAGATACTTTTGAGTCTGTTCAACTTTCCGATGACAGTTCCGGTGTGGTAGTGAACAAAAAGCACTTCAATGTTGCCGAAGCTCAAATTAAGTATCAAGGAAAAGTGGGTTCGCACAAAATATTTTTGTTTTCATTGCTTCAAGCACAAAGTGCCGGAAGAAAATTCTCTCCAATTCTAGTCACTACTGAAGAGGCCTATGTTCGTCAATATTCGTCTGAATTGGAAGCCTATTTTGAATTAACTCCAACGGTTATGTTAAATGGATACATAGGCTACGAAAGAACCATTGCGAATTATTTAACGAACATTGACGAAGTTTCTAGAAGACCGAGAAACCAATACGGAACCGGCTATGGATTAGGAGTAGATGTTGAATTGGGAAGAAATACAAGACTTTATTTACGTCACCGTTGGTTCTCTTTCGAAGACAAAAGTTTCGCGTTAGATCATTTCAATGGAAGAGAGTTAGTGGTTGAATTAAAAGCGTTTTTTTAATGAAAAATAAATTACACATTGTTGTTGGAATTGCTTCACTGATCTTATCTCAGTTTGTTTCTGCACAGGAAAAAGATTTACGTAAAGTAGTTTTCACGGGTGCTGCACGGGGACTTTATTACGGAGATCGAATGGGCCAAGAGGTAGAAGATTCTATCACCATTCCACGAATGAACAGCGGCCACACCTTAGTTGATCTGGGAATGAATATTCGTCCGAATCGAAACACCGAAATTCAAGGCATGGTGCGTGTTCGTAACGACTACGGCGGATTCTGGGGATCTGGTGTTAGTTTCGATGTTCGCCAGTTATACATCAAAGGAGTTGCAGGTGGAGTGGTGCGTTACCAATTGGGTGACATCAACTACAAGCTTTCACCCTACACGCTTTCCAACACGCAACAAGAAATTATTACCCAGGGTCCTGTTGTGTTTCAGCAACAAACGCGCTTGATGAATTACGATAATTTCTATGCAGCAGATAGCTCGTGGAGACAGCAAGGGGCTGCTGCTGAATTCGGATTACAGTTCTCCAAGTTTGTAAAGGAGTTGCAATTTCATACAGTTGCTACACGTGTTAGAACGACAGATTTTGGTAGTATTAACGACCGTTTATTCGCAGGATACAACGTGAATCTGGTTCAAAGTAATTTCCTTGAAATTGGAATGAATCACGTAACGCTTTTTGACATTGAAGGAACTTCTCGAAATCTAAGCACCTTCCACAATCCAGTAACTACGGGTACTTTATTGTTGAAGAAAGATATTTCCAACTGGAAAATGAAAGTGAATGTGGAAGCAGGAACTTCAAAAACATACTATGAGAAATTTGAAGGTTCACCGGAGACCAACGGAAAGATTTTCGATGCGAAATGGATGGGTGTAAACTCATCGAAAGGTTTAAGTGTTGAAGCGGGATGGAAATATGTAAGTTCAGATTTCCGCAGCCCAGGCGCGCAAACCAAGCGAGTGAATTACAACTATCAGCCTACTTCTTTCGGAAGAATTACGAATGATCAGGTGGTAAGAAATCTTACGGCTTTCGATTTAATGCGCGAGACCGACGCATACAACCGTCAGCTTTCCTCCAACCTCATGTTAATTCAACCGAAGTACGATAACATTACGCCTTACGGAACTGCTACTCCAAATAGACAAGGATTAACAGTTAATGCGAGATATGTTAATCCAACTCAATTGTTCGAGATTTCTGCAACGCAGTTGATGTTGCAAGAGACTCGCGGTGAAGGAACATTGCTTCCGCGTAAGTTCATGCGATCTGAGGTGAAGGCTATTGCACATTTGAATAGGAGATTTGGAAGCAAGGATAAATTGTTCGATGTTTCTGTAAGATTCAGAAACGACAACACTTCTCGTGAAGCAGAGGAAAATGTTCGTGCGGTTGACCTGTCAACCCAAATTTTTTCTGTTGGAATGGAATATGAATTTTGGGACAATTGGGACCTTATGTTAGGACTTCAACAAATCACATTCAATGGTTTCGATTACACCGCTGTTCGAAACAATTTCTCTGAGATATTCAACTTCAGAGAATATCAAACAGATGGCAAAGAATTCATGCAAGCTGCCGGAGTTCGCTACCGTTTTTCTGACAAGTCAAGTTTGTCTATGAACCTTTCGAACTTCAAGAATACCGATGCTTTCGACGCAACGCAGAATTACAATATTCGTCAGTTTATGTTACTTTATCAAATGAATTTTTAAAATGAAAAAGTCTATTTACTATTTATTGATCGCCTCGTTGGTTTACACTTCGTGTAAGGTAGACGATGAATTTGAAGGTCCTTCTTTGGTTGATCTATATGGAGAATTCACTTTGGTGAATGGCCTCGACATTACGAATCGAAACGTAGATTTCTCAACTGGAGAAAGCACTTCTTTTACGGCCTCATTTTCAAAGAATGTAAACTGGAAAATTGAAGTTAAAGGGCTACAATCGGGAGCTGTTAAGCGTTTTGAAGGATTTTCAAATGTTGTAGATGCATCGAACGCAACTTGGAATGGAACAACGACAGATCTTCCGATGTTTCGAGCAGAGGATTGTGCGGTGCAACTTTCAATAGAAAATGTTGCAGATACGTTGCGAGATACACTGACTGTAGTTGGATCAAAAGTATATCAAGGATTCGTTGCAGCGGATTTTGAAAACGGATGGAACAGCGGATGGAATACATATGTGCAAAGCGGTGCGAACATGAGCTTTGCAGTTCAAACGAATAACAACGCCGCGCAAGGTGGACGTTACTACGAAATGGCCGGTGCTGTTTCTTGGGATTGGTTGATTGGCTTGGTGAACATGCCAGGAAGCGCGTACGGATCAACTTACTATCCGCTAACAAGCAACCCTTCTAATTTGTATTTCAACACCATGCTGTATAAGCCTGCAGGCATTGACAACGGATTGGTATTGTTCCAAATTAAAGAAGATGATAACGAAGATGGCATGTACTCTACAGGAACGGAAGACATGTATTCCATTCAAGTAAGTTTGACCGCAAACGGATGGTCGAAGATTTCGCAACGATATGACAACATTCCGACATTGGTGAACGGTGCTGCATCTGGACCCATTGGAAATGGAATTCATGAGCCGAACAAGGTTATTGAAGTTTCTGTGTTGTTCTTGGCGAATCCAACTTCAGGCTACTCTAAGACGTGGTTAGATTATATGATATTCACTGAAGGATCTGCACTGGAGCCTTAATTTTTCAATAATGAAATACGCTTTTTGGTCTGTACTTCTTTTGTTCACGAGTTGCGTTAGCGTTAAAGAACTTGCGCTTTATGACAGCGAGGTAATCGTAGAGGAAACAAAGGATGTCAATGGATTTCAGTTGACTGAGATTTTCAACGATGACATTACCTCAGAGATTTGGTTCACGCAAAGTCCTGCTTGTCTTACGGTTACTTCAGAGCGCAAGGAAGTTTTCGCAGGAACAGGTGCCATGAAATTTACATGGAACAAACAAGCTGGCGGATGTCCTTGGTTAGGACTTGGAATTGGATGGGCGAATTGGAGCGGAAAGGATTTAGCTTCTATTGAAAACAGCGCAGCAATTTCATTCAAAGTAAAAACACAAGAAGGATCAATGAAGGGTTTGCCTTGGGCTATGGCGTTGGAAGACTATGCTGGAACACAAGCTTGGATAGGCGTTACAAGTGGTTATGTGGAAGGGGGAGTAGTGGATACTTCTTGGAAAACAGTTACGATTCCCTTAGCAGATTTTCAATTCGATGGTTGGAATTTAGATGGCGGAACAGTGAAGCAAATGCTTATTCAATTCGAATCGAATGGAACGGTGTTCGTAGATGAGTTTAAGATTATTCCTTTCAAACCGAAAGAACCAAACACACTCGTTGTAACGAGGTCTTACGGTTGGGTGAATGACGGATTTATTGAAGGTGGCCAATATGTAGCAAAAGCGAACCTAGATGGTTCAGTGATCTACTTAAATTGGAACGAAAAAGAATTGTATATCGGCGGTGAAATTGAAGATGTTTCTCCGTGTAGAAACATGCAAAGCGGAAGAGACATTTGGAACGGGGATGCGATTGAAATTGCCTTCTCCTCAGAAACCGGAATTAGTGACAAGCGCATGATGTTCTACGAAGGTGATCGTCACATTGGAATTAAGATGGGTGGCAATTTCGACGTATACGATTGGTCGCGCGAAAAAAATATTCAAGCGCAGATTTCTGTGAAGCCGCTTCAAAATAAGTATGTTTTCGAATGTGTTATTCCTTGGAGCGAATTAGGAGTTACACCTTGGAAAAACAATTCAATTTACAACATTGATTTTGCAATAGATCAGTCTACAAGTCAGGATACACGAGACTTTCAGAAGCGTTGGAATTCGGTGAATAACGAGAATTTCAATACGAATCCTTCGTTATGGGGTAAGTTAAAAGTAGAAATTCCAATCATTACGTTAGAGTAAAAATGAATTCAAAAAATATATTTCAATCGTTTTTCATTCTCGCTTTTTTAGCAGTGAATGTTTCTTGTACTTCACAAAAAACAGCTGCGAAAGAAAAGAAAGATGTGAATATTGACTACTACATTTCTTCGATGTCTATTGAGGAAAAAGTGGGTCAAATGACACAGCTGAATCTAGATGTCGTTTGTGAAGGTGAAGTGTATAAGCTAGTAGAACCGCATCATTTAGATGCAGCGAAGCTTCGCAAGGCATTGGTTGATTACCACGTGGGTTCAATTTTGAATTGTGGCGGACATGCCTATCCGCGAGAGCAGTGGCATGAAATAATTGGTGGCATTCAGAAAGTTGCTACGACAGAAACAAATTTGAAGATTCCAATTCTTTATGGAATAGACGCCATTCACGGAGCGAACTATGTAACCGGTTCAACCTTGTTTCCACAACAGTTGGCTCAAGCAGCAACATTTAATCCTGCTCTAACTGAAGAGGGTGGAAGAATCACGGCTTATGAAACACGCGCTGCGGGTATTCCGTGGAATTTCTCTCCGGTATTGGACGTAGGAAGAAATAAAAATTGGTCGCGTTTTTTTGAAACGTTTGGTGAAGATCCTTATGTGTGCAGTGTATTCGGAAGCGCCCTTGTTCGCGGATATCAAGGTGGAAACGGTTCATCGGTAGACAACGTTCACGTTGCTGCGTGCATGAAGCACTTCTTGGGTTATAGTGGAACTCGTTCAGGATTCGATCGCACACCGGCAATTATTTCAGACATTGAATTGCGTGAGATTTATCGTCCGTCTTTTCAAGCGGCTATAGATGCAGGTGCATTAACGGTGATGATCAACAGCGGAGAGATTAATGGAATTCCTGTGCATGCAAATCCAAAAATATTAATCGATTTGTTGCGAAATGAAATGGGCTTCAAAGGACTTGCTGTTACCGATTGGGAAGATGTAATTAAGTTGGTGAAGAACCACCGCGTTGCTGTTGATTTGAAAGAAGCGACATACCTGGCTGTTATGGCAGGAATAGACATGTGCATGGTTCCGAACGATTACGATTTCACCAAGTATTTAATCGAATTGGTGAAGGAAGGAAGAATTTCTGAAGAGCGCTTAAACGTGAGTGTGAGACGAATTTTGGAAACGAAGAAGAAGTTGGGATTGTTCGAGAATGCAATGCCACCAAGCCTTACGGCGTTTCCTGAATTTGCTTCAGCAAAGCACCAAGCTGCAGCATTGCACACAGCAGAAGAGAGCATTACGCTTCTTGAAAATAAGAACAACATTCTTCCTTTGAAGAAAAACACGAAGATTTTTGTTACGGGTCCTGCAGCGAATTCCATGACGCTCTTGAATGGCGCCTGGACGCGCACCTGGCAGGGAACGGACCCGCAATTCGATGACGCTACGAAGAACACCATTTACGAAGCACTTCTAAGTAAGAATAAGAATGTTACATTCAATGAAGTTTGTGGTTTAGAGACTTTGAACAAAATGAATGGTAATCCGTTGGAGTTGGCAATGAGTGCCGATGTTATTGTGGTGTGTGTAGGAGAATTGCCAAGCACAGAATTGCC
This sequence comes from uncultured Chryseobacterium sp., assembly GCA_964385405.1. Lineage (GTDB taxonomy): Bacteria > Bacteroidota > Bacteroidia > Flavobacteriales_D > Sanyastnellaceae > CAIZGX01. The sequence continues at coordinate 41,247 of CAYLOT010000004.1, forward strand.
CGGTAACATCTACGATCTCGAACTTCCAAAGGCGCAGCAAGAGTATGTGAAGATGCTTCAGTCTACAATGAAACCTGTTATTATGGTGTTGGTTGAAAATAGGCCGAGGATTGTTCGTGATATTGTTGACGGATGTTCTGCTGTTGTGATGGCTTATCAGCCTGGCGATTTCGGAGGAGATGCATTAGCGAATATTTTATATGGCGATGTTAATCCGAGCGGAAAGCTTCCGTTCACTTATCCGAAGTACCAAGTTGGAACTTCAACATACGATCATAAATACACCGAGACGTTCGATAAAGATTTTGGTAACAAAGCTTTTCAACCGCAATGGGAGTTTGGTTACGGATTGTCGTATTCGAATGTTCAATACGAAAACCTTCAAGTGACCTATGAAAGTGAAGCGAATGGTGGAGAAGTACTTGTTCGAGTAGATGTTCTAAACCCGAGCGAACGTTCGGTTAAGGAAAGTGTATTGGTTTTTGCAACTGATGAAGTAGCATCTGTTACCCCTTCCGTAAAAAAATTAAAGGCCTTTCAAAAAATAGAATTGGCGCCTAAGCAAAAGCGTACCGTTGAGTTTTCTATTTCTAAAGAAGATTTGAAATTCATAGGAAAGGATGCCTTGCCGATTTTTGAATCGGGAGCTTTCCAGTTTCATGTGGGTTCGTTGACGCAGAGAATAATTATTCCATAAGATGAAAAGATATTTGTTGTTTTTACTACTTGCTTCTATTACTCTGATTACTTGCAAGCAATCGGATCCAGAGGATGTTTTGGGTCGTCAGGGCGATGTGGTAGACTTCGCTGGACGAAAATGGGACATCAAATACAGCAATACACCTGTAGGTCCGGGACCAAACAATTTCTCTCGTCTATATGACGATGTGTGGGTTGATGAAAACGGATACTTACACTTGACCATTGCGAAGCATGGTGATACGTGGTATTCTTCGGAAGTAGTTGGACAAGATAACTTGGGTTATGGAACGTATATTTTTACGATTCAGGCAGATCCAATGTCTTTCTCCGAAAACGTGGTGCTTGGTCTGTTTACCTGGGATAATAATACATTTCTTACTCAAGCCAATAGCGAGGTAGATATTGAATTTTCGAAATGGGGAGATACAACATCTGAAGAACCCACAACCTTTTCAGTTCAGCCAGTTAGTTTCGGAGCGTATTATCCAGAGAGAACGCGTGAGCGTTTTATTGATCCAGATATTCTGAAAGGTGTTACAACGCACATGTTTAATTGGACCGACACGTTAATTACTTGGTACAGTTATGCGGGTGAGGACTATGAGAACGCAGCACCTATTGCAACTTGGTCTTTCAATTTGAATAACCCTCCACGAGTGAAACAAGAAGGGAATCAAACCTCTCAACCCATTGTTATTCCTGCTCCCGGAGCTACAACCAATTGTCGCATGAATTTTTGGACATTGCCTTATTCGAACATAGGTCCGAACAATGGATTGCAGCACGAAGTGGTGATTCGCGATTTCAAGTACATTCCGATGCAATGATTGCTGTAAATTCGCAGCATGATCGTTCAGAAACATTTTGAAGAAGCGCATCAGTTGCTTTCGCAATTGTTGGCTTCGCCTGACTTTTTATCTTCAGTAAACAACAGCGCGCAATGTATGTCTTCTCAATTGAAATTGGGTAAGAAGATTATGTCTTGCGGTAATGGTGGAAGCATGTGCGATGCTATGCATTTCGCTGAAGAGCTATCAGGAAGATACCGCGATAATCGTCCGGCTATTGCAGCTATGAGCATCTCAGATCCTTCACATATGTCGTGCGTAGGAAATGATTACGGTTATGACTTTGTTTTTTCGCGTATGGTTGAGGCCATAGGAAATGAAGGTGATGTGTTGTTGGCGATTTCAACCAGTGGAAATTCAGCCAATGTGTTGAAGGCGGCTGAAGCCGCGAAAGCAAAGGGAATGAAAGTTATTGCCCTAACGGGAAAAGACGGCGGTAAACTGGCTGCGTTGTGCGACTTCGAAGTGCGTGTTCCATGGATGGGCTACGCCGATCGTATTCAAGAGATTCACATTAAAGTCATTCATAGTTTTATTGACTTCATTGAAAAAAATATTGACTAATTAAAGAAATGACTACAGAACAAAAGCTGCATGCACGCAGCAACGGAAGTTGCGAATTGTGCGAGTCGAAGCAGAGTTTATCAGTGTATGAAGTTCCACCTCATTCAGACGGAAATGAAGACGAAACTATATTAGTTTGTGAAGTGTGTAAGGCACAACTGGAAAAACGCGCTGCGTTGGATGCAAACCATTGGGGTTGTTTAAATACAAGCATGTGGAGCGAAGTTCCTGCGGTGAAGGTTGTTTCATGGAGAATGTTGAATCGTTTGAAAACGAATTCATGGGCTGCCGATGCGATTGATATAATGTATTTGGAAGAAGATCAATTGACATGGGCACGTGCTGCTGGAGACGAAGAAGATTCAGGAGAAGTGGAATTTCACAAAGATTCAAACGGAGCCATTTTACAAAACGGAGATACGGTTACTCTGATTAAAACATTGGAAGTAAAAGGTTCGCAAGTGAAAGCGAACGTTGGTGTTGCCGTAAGAAACATTCGTTTGGTTCACGACAACATTGAGCAGATTGAAGGAAAGATTGACGGTCAGCAGATTGTGATTTTAACCAAATTTGTGAAGAAGTCTTAGACAAGTTATTTCAATACAATATACTCTGAATCGCTCGTTTAGTAGGGGTTCCAGAAAGAGAAGCAAGAAGGTTATGGCATATGACTTTCTTGTTTTTTCGTTTTATTGAAAAGTCATTTGCAAGAAAAAATTATGCTTGCAAAAACATTTGGCAGCGCTGTTCACGGCGTGAATGCCTACCTCATTACGATTGAAGTTCATGCCGACAAGGGAACGTTGGTGAACATGGTTGGACTTCCAGATACCTCTGTAAAAGAGGCGCAGCAACGGATTCGAGCGGCGTTCACCAATTCTGGAATGAAGAATCCGATTCGGAATTACACCATTAACATGGCGCCTGCAGATATTCGAAAAGAAGGAACGGCATATGACTTACCTCTCGCACTGGGCCTTTTAGCGGCTACCGAACAAATTCCGAGTGAAGCGCTTTCGAAGTATATTATTATGGGTGAGTTGTCGTTAGACGGAAGTATTCGTCCGATTAAAGGTGTTCTGCCCATGGCCATTCAGGCGAAGCGTGATGGCTTTGAAGGGATTATTGTTCCCATTGAAAACGCACCCGAATGTGCGGTAGTCGATGGATTAAAAATCTATGGATCTCCGTGCATTTTAGATGTCGTGAATTTTTTCAAAGGTGAAGGAAAGTTGGAAGAATTTCCATTCGAAAAAGAAAAATTTCAGTCGTTGCAGACGCAACATTTTGCGTTGGATTTTACTGATGTAAAAGGACAAGAAAATATTAAGCGTGCGTTTGAAATAGCAGCAGCGGGCGGACACAACCTTATTCTCATTGGTCCGCCAGGCGCCGGAAAGACAATGTTGGCGAAGCGTCTTCCTTCCATACTTCCACCTTTGTCGTTAGACGAAGCGTTGGAGACCACGAAGATTCACAGCGTAGCTGGAAGATTGAGAAAACACGATGCATTAATTGTGAATCGACCGTTTAGAAGTCCCCATCACACCATCTCTGATGTCGCGCTCGTGGGCGGAGGGTCGTATCCTCAACCTGGAGAGATTTCGTTGGCGCACAACGGTGTTTTGTTCTTAGATGAATTGCCAGAATTCAAGCGAACAGTGTTAGAGGTTATGCGTCAACCCTTGGAAGATCGTAACGTAACTATTTCTCGCAGTAAGTTCAGTGTGGAATATCCTGCAGGCTTCATGTTGGTGGCTTCCATGAACCCTTGTCCCTGTGGTTACTTTAATCATCCGGAAAAAGAATGCACGTGTGGTTCGGGCGTGGTACAGCGTTATTTGAGCAAAGTGAGTGGACCGCTTTTGGATCGTATTGATTTGCATGTTGAAGTGACGCCGGTTCCGTTTGCGCGTTTGCATGAGCAGCGCGCGGGTGAGCGCAGTGTGGGCATTCGCGAGCGTGTTACGCGGGCAAGAGAACTTCAGTCGAAGCGATTCAGTGTGAGTAGAACGAATTACAACGCGCAGATGAATACACAAGAGTTGAAGGCGCATTGCGCTTTGGACGAAGCCAGTTCCGAGTTGTTGAAGTTGGCCATGAATAAGCTGCAACTTTCGGCGAGAGCATATGAACGCATCTTGAAAGTTGCTCGCACCATTGCCGATTTAGCAGCTTCAGAAAAAATCCAAAGCGAACACATCTCAGAAGCCATTCAGTATAGAAGTTTAGACCGTGAGAATTGGGGTGGGTAAGGGATTAATGAAACGCCGGATTATTCACGAACTCCATGTCTGTTAGAGTTTTCAAGAAGGCTACGATGTCTTCCATTTCCTGCTGAGTCATTCTGCCTTTTACTGCAAAGTATAAGTTCGGGTCGAGGTTTGCGCTATAATGGAATCCGGTATTGTAGTGCTCGACACATTCCAACAAGGTTTGGAATCTACCGTCGTGCATGTAGGGTCCGGTCAATTCAACATTTCGCAGTGAAGGAGTTTTGAATTTTCCTTTGTCACTTTCGTTGAGCGTAATGAGATACCTACCTTCATCAACTGAGATACTATCCAATCCTGTGTTACGGAATTCAAAGTCGCTGAACGTGGATCCCATGGAATGACAGTGCACACAATCTCCTTTATCCATATCCTCAAAGATTGCCTTACCATTCAATTCTTGAGCACTCAACAACACTTCTCCGCGCATGTATTGGTCATATTTCGAATTGCCTGAAATAAGCGTCCGTTCGAATTGAGCAATTGCACGCATGATATTTTGAGAAGTTACCTCGGAACTTCCGAATGCTGCTTTGAAGAGTTCCGGATATTCAGCATGTGCATTCAATTCAGCCACGGCATTGGCCATAGTTTCGTGCATCTCAATCGGGTTAGTGATTGGCCCCATGACTTGGCTTTCCATTCCGTTCGCACCACCGTCCCAAAAGAATTTTGTTTGCCATCCTAAGTTAACGAGAGGCATGGCATTTCGTGGACCTTGCTCTCCAGTAATACCCGTGCTAAATTGATTAGGATCTGTAAATGCGAATTCTTGCAAATGACAACTCGCGCAACTCTGAGTATTGTCACCAGATAGAATAGGGTCGTAGAATAGGCGCTTACCTAGCGCCACTCCTTCAACGGTTAGCGGGTTCGTGGAAGGAATAATCATTGGTGCAAGACCTTCCGGAATAACTAAGTTGTATGGTGTAGCTTTAGGAGTTTCTTCTTCCCCTTTGTCGCAAGCAACAAAAATTAATGGAAGCACAAAAACTATTGCGACAATTATTTTCTTCATTCTTGTAAAAATACAAATGCACTAGCAGAAAATGCGTTTGGGAAGTTTGCGCGAAGCGCATTAATCCATGGAATATCTGCGGCGGAGAGACTTTGGCGATTGTTATTCCCTGTGAAGGCAATCGTGTTCGGATTGCTATACAATTTATTTAAATCGAATTGGATATTAATCACTGATGAGTTGCGGTCTACGTGCAGTTCTATTGGCAAAGAGATTGGTGCTAATGCGCGATCTGTGCCATAATGGTAGATAAGTGGCTGTTCGGTTCCTGAAGTGCTTGAGATAAAGTAGCCCTCATGTTTGAAGAAAATGTAGCCGGTGTTCCATGTCCAGATCATTCCATACATAGGATCTAAATCTCCTGCTTGGTCCCCGCTATGATTATGCAATGAGTCTACACCTAAGTTGAATTCTAATGAAGTGTAATGTCCGTCTGGAATTTCCACCTGATCAAGTTGCATGGAAGCCGGAATGGAGTGATCAATAAGCTCATGTCCGTACAATTCAACACGATCCCCATTTTCATTAACCAGTTTCATATGGGAAATGTAGTATTTCAACATGTAGGCATTGTATGCCTCTCCTGCGTTGTTGATGTAGGTGCTATCGAGATGAAATTCATTTTCACCAATTACATTAAATACATTCACACGGGTGTAGGATTTACATTTTGTATCGAGGTCCTTTCTGCAAGCGGAAATAGTTATGATACAGAGAGTAATAAGTAAAAGTCCAAATTGTTTCATAATTCAAAAATAACATGAATTGTGTTGGACATTCGATTTATATCGAAATTTGCATTTACGCCCCTGTAGTTTAACAGGATAAAACGGCCGTTTCCTAAACAGCTAATCCGTGTTCGAGTCACGGCGGGGGTATTTTCTAACCCAGTACATGTGTATTTTCGCTACATGAATGCGAAAACAGTCGAGAATTCAGTAACTACCATCACAGAGCTTATGGTTCCGGCATATGCTAATTTCAGCGGAAAGGTGCATGGAGGTACTCTCCTTTCAATTATGGATAAAGTGGCCTATGTGGCCGCTGCAAAACATTCTGGAGGCTATTGCGTTACCGTTGCCGTGGAAGGTGTAGAATTTTTAAATCCAGTTGAAGTGGGTGAACTCGTTTCGTTCAAGGCTTCTGTGAACTATGTGGGCAATACAACCATGATTGTTGGCATTCGTGTGGAATCGCTCAATCCGAAAACTGGTGTTGTGAAGCATACCAATTCATGCTATTTTACTATGGCCGCAAAAGATGAAAATGGCGCCCTTATGCAAGTTCCGGAACTTATTTTAGAAAGCGAAGATCAAATTAGAAGATTTTGTGAAGGAAGAGTGCTGCGCGATTATTCAAAGAAAAAACGCGATTTACTGAAGTCAGATTTGAAGGGATTGACATACGCTCAGCTTATTGAACAATGCGGCGAAGAACGTTGCGTCGTAAACATTAAAGATTAATTCGTTCGAATGCGATCGCTGCTTATTTTGTTTATTTGCGCGCTTTCGCTTCATTCCTCTGCTCAGTCGAAAAGAGCGGTTGTTCTTCTTCCAAACGTCAATTGTATTTCGCTCGACACCTCCATCGTTCGTCCAAGTTCCATTCAGGTTATTTATAAAAATGAAATTTTAAAATCCGGCTATCGCTATACCGTCCATGCCCAAATGCTTCTGCGAGATACGTTGTTGAGCGACACACTTTGGGTGAATTACGAAACGCTAAACCTTCCTTACAACGCTTTTTTACAAATGTATGAGCCGCAGTATGGAAAACGGGATGTCTTTCAATTCGGCTCCATTCAAGCACCACAAACTGAACGATCTTACGATGCAATTCAGAAAAGTGGTTCCATCACACGCGGGGTATCACTCGGAAATCAACAGGACCTCGGTGTACAAAGCTCCTTGAACCTTCAACTTACAGGTAAAATAGCCAACCGGTTCCAATTACTCGCTTCCATTTCCGACAACAACATACCCGTTAATTCTTCAGGAAGTACGCAGCAATTTCAAGAGTTTGACCAGGTTTTCATTCAACTTACAGATAAACAAAACAAGATTATCGCGGGAGATTTTACCCTGCCTCTTCGAACACATTACTTCATGAAATACACCAAGCGCGGTTTGGGTGTATTCGTTCAAAATACAAGTGAAATAAGAGCAGAAGGAATTTTGAAAAGTGAAGCTTCCGTTTCTATTTCGAAGGGTAAATTCAATCGGCAGAGTATTCTAGGGGTGGAAGGAAGTCAAGGTCCCTATCGCCTGCAAGGCGCCCAAGGCGAGACCTACATCACCGTTCTCGGTGGCACCGAAGACGTTTATATAGATGGGAAGAAACTAATTAGAGGACAAGATCAAGATTACCTTATTGATTACAACACAGCAGAAATAATTTTCACTCCGCGAAATCGAATAACAAAAGACAAACGTATTGTGGTGGAATTTCAATACAGCGACAGACAGTATGCTCGTCCATTGGTTACAGCTGATTTCGAATATACCACGAATAAGGGAACGACATACATTCAGTTTTTTCAAGAGCTCGACGCGAAGAATCAACCGTTGCTTCAAACACTTACAGCCGAAGATCGGGCAACTCTTGCCCAAGCAGGCGACGCATTTTCTGCTGCGACTGTTAGCGGAATTGACAGTACAGGATTCCAGTCAGATCGTGTGATGTATGCTCAAGTAGATACGCTTTCATTCACAAACGTTTTAGTTTATTCAACAGATGCAACTGTTGCCGTCTTTACTGCGAATTTTACTTTTGTTGGAAATGGAAACGGCAATTACATTGAAAACGGTTTCTCTTCTTATGGAAAAGTTTTTAAATGGGTAGCCCCTATAGACGGTGTAAAACAAGGAAACTACGAACCCGTTCAACGCCTTACTGCGCCGCGAAGGCAGCGCATGGTTGTGGCAGGACATACCGCAAAATGGGGAACAGAAAAGAATTCATGGACAATGAATGTGGAAGGCGCTTATTCCGATGTCGATGCCAATACATTTTCCAGTTTGAACGATCGAAACAATCAAGGTTTTGCAATTAAAGCCAACGTCAAAGAGAAAATTTCAAGTGTGAAGGAGGGCCGTGCATGGCTTTGGGAGGTGAATACAGAGAATCTGTCTTCTACTTTTTCGCGCATCGAACGTTTTCGTGAAGTTGAGTTTGAACGAAACTGGAATGTTCAAACAATACTGAGAAGTGGCGAGAGCGAGTGGATTTCCGAAGCGAAAGTGAGTCGTCAAATAGAACCCGGAAAGCACATCACTGTGAGTGGAGCGCATTATGAAATAGGAAATATTTTTGAAGCGAACAGAGCAAAGGTTTTAGTGAATGCGAATGTCTTTGAACGTACAAAAATTCAAATAGACGCTTCTGCGCTAGAAACTTCCGGCGCAACAACTTCTTCCTTCATTCGTCAGAAAGCCCATTTGTACAGGGAAGGCAAGCGTTTTACTTTTGGAATTCGCGACGAGCAAGAGCTGAACACATTTGCTGTTGCACAACAGTCATATAAGTTTTTCGACGGTGAAGCGTACTTCCGTTCAACGGATACAACACACCGTGCATTCAAACTTTTTGTTCGAAATAGAAAAGATTATGCGTTCATCGTTAACGGTGTAACGCCTATTTCAACCGCGAATAACTACGGAGTTGAATTTCGAAACACAACAAAGGGAGGAAGTTATTTCGCAGTTACAGCAAGTAACCGACAACTGATTTCACTGAACAGTCTTGCACTCATTAAACCCTTGAGTAGTTTGTTAGGACGCATTGAATTTCGCACGCCTCAGAGTAAATGGATTCAAATGAATTTGTTCTACGAGACATCGAGTGGTCTTGAAGCGAAGCAAGCCTTCATCTATGCTGAAGTACCAGCTGGACAAGGTGTGTATGTCTGGAATGACTATAACGATAACGGAGTTAAAGAACTTTCGGAATTCGAAGTGGCGGCGTTCGCCTACGAAGCAAACTATGTTCGCTTGCCTGTTCAAACAACAGAATACCAAAGCATCTACACAACATCATTTACTTCTTCGTTGAACGTGAATCCGCGTCAGTTAAAGAATAAAAATACATTTTTATACAACGCACTTAAATCATGGAGTACGCAGTTAATGAGTCGCGCTGAACGGAAATCAACATTCGGGGGATTGGAACACATTTCGCCTCTGTATGACAATGAAACCTATTTAGTTTCTGCTGGAAATGTTTTACGCGGCACGTTGTTTTATCGCAAGTCGGATCCGAACTTCAGCGCCGATTTCACCACGCAACAAGTCATGAACAAGGCGTTTCTTCTTTCCGGATTTGAAACACGCATTGAGCAATCTCAAGTTTTGAATTTTAGAAAGTCCATTGAATCGAGCACCCAAGTTTTACTTCAACTGTCTTCGGGAAAGAAAGAGACGTCATCGGATTTCTTAGCAACGCGAAACTTTACTTCCACTTACATTACTGCAACTCCTTCGCTTGCGTTTCAACCTACAAACAATAAGCGATTTGCGTTATTAGGAGAGCTTGCAGTTAGAAGTGGAAACGCAAGCGAATCAACCTTTAACGCGCGAAGTCTTTCCTTGGGCGCAGACGGGCAAGTGGAAGCCAAGAACGGTCAACTTTTCAAGAGTGAAGTGAAGTACATACGCATTCAGTTTGAAGGCGATGCAACAGGACCTGTTGTGTATGACGCGTTAGGCGGATTGCAGGCAGGAAACAATCTTACGCTTGCTTGCGCATGGCGAAAAACAATCAATCAGAATCTACAACTTTCGTTGAATTACAATGGAAGGAAAAGCGACGGACGTGATATTGTTCACGCCGGAAATATGAGTGTGCGTTTGTTGTTTAACTAAACCACATCATAATCTCTTCCAACTGCGCAGCAGGAACATCGAGCTTATTCTTCTTGCGGTATTGATTCAAGTTTTGGTGCAAAACTGTTGGCTTGGTTTCTTTCAATTTATCCAATGAAAGGAATCCCATGCTTACAATAGCATCTATCCAGTGTGCTTGAATGCCTTTCGCTTCGAAAGACCCTAAGTCTGGACCTTCTTGTTTCTTCTCTGGACGCATTTGCGGGAAGAACAACACCTCTTGAATGCTTTCGTTGTTGGTCATCATCATAACCAAACGATCTACACCAATACCCATTCCTGAAGTAGGCGGCATACCGTATTCCAACGAACGCAAGAAATCGTAGTCAATGAACATGGCTTCATCATCGCCGCGTTCCATAAGGCTTGCTTGCTCTTCGAAGCGTTCGCGTTGATCAATAGGGTCATTCAATTCAGAATAGGCGTTCGCCAATTCTTTTCCGTTCACCATTAATTCGAAACGCTCTGTAAGTTCAGGGTTATCGCGGTGACGCTTACACAAAGGCGACATCTCTACAGGATAATCTGTAATGAATGTCGGTTGAATGTAATGCTTCTCGCACATCTCACCGAAGAGGGTGTCGATGAGTTTTCCTTTTCCTAAATTTTCTCCTGCTTCTAAACCTAACTCCAAACACTTCGCACGAAGCTCGTCTTCAGACTTTCCGGTAATATCGAACCCAGTATATTCCTTAATCGCATCGGTCATTGTAACTCGTGCGAATGGGGCTTTAAAGCTTAATGTTTTTTCTCCGAACTGTACTTCAG
>CAYLOT010000004.1:52309-110406 GCA_964385405.1 uncultured Chryseobacterium sp.
AAATTCATCATCCAGTTGTAGTCTTTGTAAGCTACATAAATTTCCATCACCGTAAACTCCGGATTGTGCGTACGGTCCATTCCTTCGTTGCGGAAGTTTCTACTGAATTCATAAACGCCGTCGAATCCGCCTACAATCAAGCGCTTCAAATACAATTCGTTCGCAATGCGCAAGTACATTGGAATGTCGAGCGAGTTGTGATGTGTAATAAACGGACGAGCTGAAGCTCCTCCGGGAATAGCCTGTAGTACGGGAGTATCAACTTCCAAGTAACCTTGTTCGTTGAAGAAATTTCGCATAGCGTTTACAATCTTTGTGCGTTTCACGAAAGTGTCTTTCACTTTCGGATTAACAACAAGATCTACATAACGCATGCGGTAACGCAATTCAGGATCGGTGAATGCGTCGTATATTTTTCCGTCTGCATCTGTCTTCACCACAGGAAGTGGTTTCAATGATTTAGCTAATACTTTTAATCCTGAAACGTGTATAGAAATTTCACCCAACTTGGTGGTGAACAAGGTACCTTCAACACCAACGAAATCGCCGTAGTGTAGGAGGTGACGAACAACTTCTTGGTAAAGCGTTTTGTCTTCGCCTGGACACAAGGCATCTTGATTGATGTACAATTGAATACGTCCGGTTGAATCGAATAGATCTGCGAATCCGGCCTTTCCTTGAATACGCTGATTCATCAAACGTCCGGCAACAACAACCTGTTTACCCTCTTCGTAATTCGCCTTTATTTCTTCGGCGTTTGAAGTGGTAATAAATTCTTCAGCAGGAAAAGGCTCAATGCCAAGCGCGCGCAATTTTGCGAGTGCTTCTCTGCGTACAATTTCTTCAGGGGAAAGATTCAAATTCATGAACGCGAATTTAGCACAATTACGAACTCACCCTTCGGTTCGTGAGTGCTGAAATGCGCTAAAAGTTCAACAAGGGTTCCGCGGCGTGTTTCCTCGAATTTCTTCGATATTTCGCGGGAGACAGAGCATTGGCGGTCTTCCCCACAGAATTTTATTAACTGTTCCAAGCATTTCACTATGCGGTGTGGAGACTCGTACAAGACAGATGTGAAGGGGTTTTCGGCTATTCGCTTGAGTTGTGTTTCTCTACCTTTTTTTTGTGGAAGGAACCCTTCAAAAATAAATTTATCGGTTGGAAGTCCACTGTTCACCAGTGCCGGAACGAAGGCCGTTGGACCTGGGAGGCACTCAACGGGAATGTTGTTTTGAATACAAGCGCGTACCAGTAGAAATCCAGGATCTGAAATACCGGGAGTTCCGGCATCACTGATAAGGGCTACTGATTGTGATTGCTGAATTCGTTCAATGATGTGATCGAGTTTTTGGTGCTCGTTGTGTTGGTGGAAGGCCACCAATTGCTTTGAAAATTCAAGGTGATGTAATAACCGTACGCTCACACGAGTGTCTTCACATAAAATGAAATCACACTCCTTCAGCACGCGAATGGCGCGCAAGGTAAGGTCTTCAAGGTTGCCAACGGGTGTAGGGACTACGAATAGCTTCATGCCATATAGCGTCTGTTCACCAAGTCTGTGAAATCTTTCGCAGCCATGGATTCAGGATTCCAGCTGTATTTGTCTCGCAAGGTTTGAAGAATACGCATGGCTTCATCGCGATTGGTATTGTTCAGTTTTTCCAAGGTCACTTCGTATTCTTGGTTGTTTCCTTTGAACAGATCTTTACAGAATTGAAAGCGCTGATTCAATGAAATATTTTTCTTTAAATCGCTAATCGGTGATCCCTCCAATTTTTTCGCAATGCTCGCTTGCTGACTCGCATTTTCTTTGAAGGTATCATTCAATGAAACCGGAGGTTTTACTTCACCCTTCGGGGCTTCTTCAGCAGTTACCTCTGTTACTACTCCCATCACAGGTGGCTCAGCAACCGGCTCATCATTCGGTATCAATTGAAAAACGATGTCTTCGTCTTCATCCTCTTGCGAAGCATCTGCATCTTCCGCAGGATGTTGCTCCGCAACCTGCTCCACCTCTTTTATAGCATCAATCAAGTTCACTTGATTCGCCAATTCGGGCGGAGTTGGAGTGGTATCAATTTTAATGGGTTCTGAAGTTTCCAGAACAGCCTGTAATTTCTCTGTTGGGGTAACGGTTTCTGAAAATGCTTTGAAACGAAGAACAATGAGTTTTTCGTAGAGTTCACTGCATAGTTCAACAAGATGTTGTGTCTGCTCGGGAGACATTTTCCCTGAAAGCAGTTCGTTAATGTTGGTGTGAAGTTCTTCTGAAAGCTCTTTCAGTCGCATTGCGTTTTCCATAGTACAAATTGTACTTCAAAAATAAACTCCCAATGCTTTCCTTTTCAGGAAGTATTGGGAGTTATTAAAAGCGCAAAGTGAACACTTAACGCCTTAGGATGTTCGAATTAGTTTCCTTCAATAGCTTCAGTAGATTCTTTTGGAACCTCTGGATAAACAACCAACGGGCAATCGCCAGGAGCTGCAACTAATTCAGCGTCTATGGTTTCTGGAGTTACCAAAAGTTGATTTGCAATTTTATTGGTTGGATCTAATTGCAATACTTTGTTCCAAGCCGATTTTGAACAGTTGATGTCTCCTGTATTTCCGTAATACAATCCAAGATATTGATAAGCTTCAGCTAAATTTTTCTTGTTCTTTTCTATTACAGCAGGGTCTTGTCCAACCAAAATAATTCCTTTTTCATAGAATGGCTTTGCCAAACCTTTAGCAGGGCTGGTTTCGGTTACAGAAGCAAGGTCAATTTTATTCTGACATTTTCCTACCCAGAACCACGCTTCAGGATAACGAACGGCACTTCTACGGAAGGTTGTGTCGGCAATTACGTATTGTTGTGAGAAATAGTACATCTGTCCTTGAATGAATTGATCTTTAGGATCTGCACCCAACTTCACCATTTTCTTTTCGTACCAATCTGCTGCTTTGCTATATAGTTTAATGCGAAGGGCTTCATTCTCTTTACCCTTTGAGGCAATAGCCTTGTTCGTGTAGATAGTCGCAATTTCATTGTAACCGTCTGTATATTCTGGGAACAACTCAATAGCCTTTTCCAAATAAGCAACTCCAAGGCTGTCTTGACCAAGTCCGATACAGATTTTACTATAGTTCACGTAATCCGATACGTCTTGGTTTTTAACTTCTTGTCGAGCGAAATAAATGTCCATGTAGTTCTTCGCATCTGTGTAGTTCTTTAATTCTAAGAATGAATATCCCAATACGCGATTAAGCGTGTGGTTGTCTGGGTTACAAGGTATAGCTGCAGTAACTTCAGTGATCGCGCGATCGTAGTTTTTGGTTAAGTAGAAGAAAGATGCATAACGTTGTTGAACGCGGCAAGAATTGTTCAATTCTAAGTATTTCGCGTAAGACGCTATGGCTTCTTCAAATTGTCCACGGTCTTTTAAAAGTTCAGCCTTTTCGCGGTAAGAAGGAGCGAAGGTTGGATCCGTAGCAATAGCTTCATTGAAAAACTTCAATGCTTCGTCATTGTTTTTTGCACCGCGATACAATTTTGCTTTTCGGTACAAAGCTGGAACATATTTCGAATCTATTTCCAAGCATTTGTTGTATTCGGTAATGGCCGGAGACTGGTTGTTGATTTCTTTCACACTAAGATAATCTCCCAATGTTAATCCCAATTGAAGACGAATAGCGGTGTTTTCAATGACTATCTCAGCCAAGGCATCGAGCGCTTGTTTTGCAGCGCCTAGGTTCTTGGCGTCTTCAGCGATGTTTGCTGCTGCAATAGCAATGTATGTGGTATACTTAAGGTCTTTGGAAGCTTTGTTTTTCTTGTTGTCTACAATGCCTCTTGCCTTTGCGAAATAAGTGTCGGCTTTTCCGCCGTTACCTTCGCGCATTTCTATTCTACCCAGACCAACATAGTTCAATGGGAAAAGAGAATCGGCTTTAACACCCGCTAAGAACGCTTCTTTGGCTTCAGCGGTTTTTCCAGCGTCGATGAATTTTCCATCGATAGCCCATTCCAAATAATTGAATCCATCAACAGCAAATTTCTCCGCACTATATGGTAACGTTTCTAAATCACGCAGTGCTTTTTCATAGCGTTCATTTAAAGTTGATGTGCGAATTGGATCGAATACAGGATTCAATACGAGTGGGGCGGATTTCTGTGCTGTGCACGAAAGAAGTAGCACATTAGCTACAAGGAGAAAGAATAGATTCTTCATATTCATGTTTACTTATTTCAGGTTTAATCTTTAATTCGAATAACTCTTGTTGGCGACGTAGCAGCAACCATGCCCATTTTGTGAATGATGAGCTGGCCCTTCTCTCCATTGAGGAAAGAAATGAATCCTGTACCCACTGTTCCCTTTAAGCCAGTGCGTATTGCATAGACATCTCGGGTAAACGGATAGCTTTTGTCGAACACGTATGCTTGGAACGGATATCTCACACGCTCGGGGTGATCGGTTAAGGTGTTGTTTAAAATTCCAACAACATCAATTTTATCTCTGAAAGCCTTGGTAACCTTGTCTTCGGGATCGGTTATCCAGCTAACAGAAATAATTCCAATGGCACCCGGATTTTCGTGTACATAGTTTATCACAGCAGCAGTGCTGTCCATAGCAAAGAAATTCGAAGGCATTCCACCGCCATTTAAAAAATTCTCTTGCACATAACGCGCGTTGCACGATCCGTTGTGATCGAAAATAATTCGGATATCTCCATTTTTGTTGGAAGGATTGATCTGATTCCAGTTGGTTATTTGACCACCCAGAACTTGTTTTGCTTGATCAAGAGTTAATACAGAATCTTGATTGTCCTGATGAATAATAAGTGCAATAGCGTCGGTAGCAATTTTAACAGACTCAGGCAAACGTTGCTTCGAAGCGAAGAAATCCAATTCCGATTGATTTAGCGGCCGGTTAATAATGGCAGCCTGAATGCTGTCTGCCAGCAACAATCGAATGATTTCTTCCTCAGTAGAATAGGTAGGTTTAATTTTCGCTTTAGCGTAGACTTGCTCGTATACCGGAATTTCCGATTGCATCATCAGGCTGTAGCTTTCGTCAACACCAATTTTCAACTCACCTGAGGAAATACCTGGAGCCGATTGGTCGTAGTTCCCGCAACTCGCGAACAACACGCCAAACAATGCTATGAAGAAGATTTTTCTCATTTTGCGTTTTCCTCTGATTTTAGTTCTTTCCAAGCTATTTGAACTCTTCTTGCTCGCATTGCTGCATAAAGGAATAGCACAAGTGCAAACCAATATTTTCTCTGTCCAGGTAAGACTTGGTCTAAAGCGCTGGAGGCCATACAAAAGATGGCCATTCCAACGAAAACCGAAACCATAATCATCTGGCTAATGAGCAAGGGCTTTTTCAGCATAGGGTGCAAATTTAATCGTTTACCAGTGAAAATTGAATAGGAATAGTCTGTTTTACAGCTACTGAGGTGTTTCCGCTGCGCCCTGGGATCCAATTCGGCATTTTTTGAATGGCTTTCACCGCAATTTTGTTCAACTCATCGCCATTCTCAATGCCACGTTCTACCGACACACGAGAGATACTTCCGTCTTCTTCAATTACGAACGAAACGTAGACTGTTCCTTCGATTCCGAGGCTTTTCATTCTTTCAGGATAGTAAATGTTGTCTTGAAGAAAAGCGTACAACTCAGAGACTCCGCCAGGAAATTCGGGCATGAATTGAGCGAATGTTTTGAAATTGTTATTTTTTTTCTTTTTTACAGTTGTTGTGTCAACAGCGAAGTTTGGTTCCTCAGGGAAACCAAAGAAATCGTCGTCGTCTCCACCGAAGCCAACCCCACCAAAACGAGAGAACACATTTGTTTTTTTAGGAGTTTGATCTACAACATTAATAGTTCGGTTCTCAGACCCACCGCCTTGTTTCTTTTGAACGAGCGATTGCTTTTTAGCTTCTTTTTTAGGTTGAATTTTTATTTCATCTAAACGAACGGTAGCCAACTGAGTCATTTGTACCTCAGGGGCTTTCTTCTCAATGGCTTTATTGGTTAGGGTTAATGCGAACAGAAATCCTGAAACCAAAAAAATGCCAATGGAAGTAGATAGTAATGTGCGGCGGCCATAGTTTTTTCGAAGCACATAAGCTCCATACATTTTGTTGCGGGTTTCAAACACTACCTCATCGAGGGTTTTGAAAAGGTTGCGAGTCGTTTTCATAACGGTTGTTTTCTTTTTCAAACGAGTTATTGCTTCGCTATGGTCTGTTGACGGACTATCTTTGATATTCATTTCCAACTATAAATTTCCTTTCTATGAGAGTAAAATTGTTCCTTATTTGTTTGCTGATTAATGCTGAAACTCAAGCACAGCGGGCGAAATACCTCATCTCAAATGGAAAAAAATTACCGTTGCAAGAGTTTGTTGTGAATGGTGATTATGAAGCACGACTGCCTTTTATCTTGTTTTTACATGGCGCCGGTGAACGAGGAAACGACAATGTTGCTCAAACCAAAGTAGGTCTACCTGTTCTTATGGAAACTTTGAAAGCAGCAGGTTTGGAACATTATGTCTTGTGGGCGCCGCAGTGTCCGAGCGATCAACGTTGGACAGATGTCGATTGGAAAGCCGTTGAACACACCATGAAAAAGAATCCTACATGGCCAATGCAGGTATTAATGAATGGAATTGATTCGCTTGTTCTGAACACCAACATGATTGATACCACGCGCATGTACATTGTTGGATTAAGCATGGGCGGCTACGGAACCTGGGAATATATAGCCAGACAGCCTTATCGCTTTGCAGGTGCCATGCCGGTTTGCGGAGGTGGAGATATTGTGCAAGCGAAAAACAATACGCAAACCGGTGTATGGGCCTTTCATGGAAAGGCCGATAATGTTGTGCCCTATGAGAATTCAGTTCGCATGGTGAATGCAACAAAAAAGGTGAACACGAATGTTCACCTCATTTCTTATCCAGACGTCAAACACGACAGTTGGAACAAGGCCTTCGCGGAAAAGAAAATCGTTCGCGACTTCCTTTCAACACGAAAGAAATAATTTCAATTAGCCGAGTTGTTCTTTAATCGCCGCGATCTTACTTAACGCGTCAGACTGCTTTTTACGCTCTGCTTCCAAAACGGCAGCAGGCGCATTTTGAACGAAGCGTTCATTCGAAAGCTTCGCCTCTACAGACTTTAAGAATCCTTCGAGGTAAGCCAACTCTTCCTTCATCTTCGCTTGCTCTGCTTCAACATCTACTGATGCGGTGTAAGGAATGAAATATTCAACCCCGTTCACCATAAAGCTAAATGAAGGGCTCATCTTTTCAGTCACTTCATTCAACTCAGAAATATTACACAAATGTTTGAAGGCTGCATCGAACGAAGAATTTCTGTTCGCAGTTTTCATGAACGAGACAACCAAGGCTTCTTTGTTCGGAAGGTTTTGTTTTTTGCGAATGTTACGAACCTCGGTAACCAACTGCTCAAACTCTTCAAATTCTTTTTGAAGGTTCGCATCGAACGATTTTGCTGCTGGCCAATTTGAAATGCAGATCATTTCCGATTCGCTCTTCCATTCGCTCATGTGCTGCCACATTTCTTCTGTTAGGAAAGGCATAAACGGATGCAGCACCTTCAAAAGATTTTTGAAAATCTCAAGTGTGTCGATGTATGTTTTTGAATCGATTCCTTTTCCGTAAGAGGGCTTCGCCATTTCTAAGTACCAAGCACAGAAGTCGTCCCAAATTAATTTGTACGTCTGCATCAACACTTCACTAATACGGAATTTGTCATATCCATCTTCCATTTCAGCAAGCACTTGCTCGAAGCGATTGTTCATCCACTTCACAGCAATGGCGGAAGATTCAGGTTGTTCCAATGACGCATCAATCTTCTCTTCCCAACTCTTCACCAAACGGAACGCATTCCAAATTTTATTGGCGAAATTTCTTCCTTGTTCACACAACGACTCGTCAAAAGGAAGGTCATTTCCAGCAGGAGAAGAGAGCAACATTCCAACACGAACACCGTCTGCTCCGAACTGTTGCATGAGCTCAATCGGATCGGGTGAGTTTCCCAGCGACTTGCTCATTTTTCTTCCTTGCTTATCGCGAACAATACCGGTATAGTAAACGTTTTTAAAAGGGAAGTTTCCAACATATTCGTATCCTGCAACAATCATGCGTGCAACCCAGAAGAACATAATCTCTGGAGCAGTTACTAAATCGGCAGTGGGGTAGTAGTAGTCTAATTCTTCTTTCGAATAGAATCCGTCGAATACACTTATTGGCCACAACCACGAGCTGAACCAAGTGTCTAAAACATCTTCGTCTTGCTTCAAATCTGCGGCATTCCATGAAGCACCTTTGGCTTTAAACTGAGCAACAGCGTCTTCGATATTTTTCGCAACTTCAAAACTTCCATCAGGGGCGTAGAACGCCGGAATGCGATGTCCCCACCACAATTGACGAGAAATACACCAGTCTTTGATATTCTCCATCCAGTTGCGATATGAGTTCTTGAATTTCGGAGGAAAGAATCGAATGGTGTCGTTCATAACGTTTTCCAGAGCAGGCTTGCTCAGGTCCTTCATATCTACGAACCATTGTAAAGAAAGACGCGGTTCAATAACCACATCGGTGCGTTCTGAATATCCAACTTTATTCAAGTGCTCTTCGTTCTTCGCCAACAATCCAGCCGCATTTAAATCTTTCGCTATTTGTTCACGAACCACAAAACGATCTTGTCCCACATACATTCCTCCGGCTTCTGAAACGGTTCCATCTGCATTCATCATGTTGATCACTTCGAGCTGGTATTTTTCACCCAACATGAAGTCGTTCTGATCGTGTGCAGGAGTTACTTTCAAACATCCTGTTCCGAAATCCATTTCAACATATTCATCGGCAATGACAGGAACAGCGCGGTTTACCAAAGGAACAATTACTTTCTTTCCATGGAGATGCGCATAACGTTCGTCTTTCGGATTTACACAAACGGCGGTATCTCCGAGAATGGTTTCAGGACGGGTAGTGGCAACGGTTAAAAATTCGTTGGTGCCTTCAATCTGATATTTCAAGAAATACAATTTCGATTGTACCTCTTTGTAAATTACTTCTTCATCTGAAAGGGCAGTAAGTGCAGCAGGATCCCAATTGATCATACGCTCGCCGCGATAGATTTTTCCTTTTTTGTGTAAGTCTACGAAGCAGTCGATGACACTTTCATAATACTTCGGATCCATGGTGAAACGGGTGCGATCCCAATCGCAGCTCGCTCCCAACTTCTTCAGCTGATCCAAAATAATTCCACCGTGCTTGTGTGTCCATTCCCATGCATGTTCCAAGAACGCATCGCGAGAGAGGTCAGATTTTTTAATTCCTTCTTTGCGAAGTTTCTGAACCACTTTCGCTTCGGTTGCAATGGAGGCGTGGTCGGTACCCGGCACCCAACAAGCGTTGAATCCGCGCATGCGCGCACGACGAATAAGCAAATCTTGAATGGTGTTATTCAACATGTGCCCCATGTGCAACACACCCGTGACGTTTGGCGGAGGAATAACGATGGTGTACGCGGGCTTGTCGTTAGGAGTAGATTTAAAAACCTTCTTCTCTAGCCACATTGCGTAAATGCGGTCTTCCGTCTCGTTTGGAGAGTATTTGCTTGGAATTTCCATGTGTGTTGAATGAAGGTGCAAATTTAAGCACCACCCCTCAACTTCTATCGGAAAATATTGATTATTGAGAAATAACGGCTCTTATCATTTCGTCGCTCACTTCCACTTGAATTGAACATTGACCAATATCTGAAATCAATGAAAAGTGAAACACACCGTTCTTGTTCTTTTTATCGTTCAACATGAATTGAAAAATCTGCTCTGTTTCTTCTTTGTTGAAGGAAGGAAGTGGTCCGAAAATATCAAGTAATCTCGTTTCAATCGTTTGAGCAATCGAAGTATTGAGCATACCCAACTTCACAGCAATTCGATTTTCAAGCACCATTCCCCAACCCACGGCATTGCCATGAGTAATGGGATCGGATTTTTTCAGGAAGAATGATTCTATGGCATGGCCAATGGTGTGACCGTAATTCAATTTTTTTCGAACCGAATGTTCATTCGGGTCTGCTTTGGTAATTTCTGATTTTATTTCATTGGAACGTTTAACGAATACGGCAATGTTAGAAGCCTCATTCGGATTCACATGCGCTAAAGCCTCCCAGTACTCAGCGTCTGCAATTAGCGCATGCTTGAGCATTTCTGCAAATCCAGAGTTCAACTCTTTAACGTCAAGTGTATTGAGAAAGCCGGTAAAGACAAGAACGCTCTTGGGCCAGCTGAATAATCCAACAGCATTCTTTACATCCATTAAATCAATGCCGCACTTCCCGCCCATGGCGGCATCTACTTGTGCCATTACGGTGGTGGGGATATTGATGAAATCAATTCCGCGTTTGTATGTTGAAGCAACAAAGCCTCCAATGTCGGAAATCACACCACCGCCAACGTTGAGTAATAGCGATTGTCTATCGGCATTGTTGTGCAATAGTTCTTCATACAATTGAGCAACGATTTCGAGTGATTTACTCTCTTCTCCAGCCGGAATTTCAATAATGGGAACCTCATTAAGTGCGGGTATAGTTTCCAATAAAAATCGAACACAGTGTTCGTTCGTGTTGGTGTCGCAAAGAATAAATGTAGCCGAATGCGCGCTCACTTCTTCAGTGAGAATTTTTTGTATTTCGTCGAATGAATGAATGGTCTTGACGTTCATGAGGAAGTGAATTTATGACTTATTCTTTAGAACAACGTCTTCGTCTGTAGAAATCTTTGAGGCAACTTAAACTTACCTTTCCGTCTTTCAAGTACCTAACTAAAAAGATCATGAACCTAACTGTTGCTTTGCAAGAGGTGTGGGCGAAACAGCCTCACCTCATACTTATCGCGGGATTTATTATCCTTGTCGGATTCGTTTCCAAAATGAAATTGTTTGCCAAAGCCAATCAGCCGATGGCAGCTGCATTTATTCCAATATGGGATTTGATGGTTGTTATGAAAATTATTGGGCGTCCTGTAAAACACGTCTGGTACTTTGCCATACCAGTGCTGAATATTTTCTTCGGATTTAAAGTGTTGGTTCAGTTAGCGCAGTCTTTTGGAAAACGCACGTATACAGACGCTTTTTTCGTTTGCTTGTTCAACGTTTTTTATGTGTTGAATTTAGCCTTGTCGTATGATGAAGAATACGTAGGTCCTGTGTATCAAGACACCCTTGAGCCAGCCGCTGCTGTAGTGAAAGGAGTTGCCTAGTGAATAAATGAGTCCAATGAAATTTTCACTTCTTGAGGAAGTGTTACTTTCAATAGTGGCTCTTGTTCCATTGCACGTTCAATTGCAAAAACAGCTTCTTTGTTTCGTGCCCAACTTCTTCGTGCGATTCCGTTGTTCACGTCCCAGTGCAACATGCTGCGTAATTTTTTATCGCTTGCTTCAGAGCCATCGAGTAGCATTCCGAATCCACCGTTAATTACTTCTCCCCAACCTACACCACCGCCGTTGTGTAAGCTTACCCAGGTAGCTCCGCGGAAAGCGTCTCCTACAAAATTCTGAACCGCCATATCAGCAGTGAATCGAGAACCATCGTAGATGTTGCTCGTTTCGCGGTAGGGGGAATCGGTTCCACTTACATCGTGATGATCTCTTCCTAAAACCACAGGACCAATTTTTCCTTCAGCAATTGCCTTGTTGAAGGCCGCTGCAATTTCCATTCTTCCTTGCGCATCGGCGTATAATATTCTTGCCTGAGATCCCACAACCAAATTATTGCTCTTTGCTTCGCGAATCCATTGAATGTTGTCGGCTAATTGCTGTTGTATTTCAGCAGGTGCAGATTCTTTCAACTTCAACATAACTTCTAATGCAATAGCATCAGTAGCGTCTAAGTCCTCAGACTTTCCGCTTGCACAAACCCATCTGAATGGTCCGAATCCGTAATCGAAGCAGAGTGGTCCTAAAATATCTTGAACGTAAGAAGGGTATTTAAATTCGCGCTCGAGTGTTGGAACATCGGCCATCACATTTGCCCCAGCACGCGAAGCTTCCAACAAAAATGCATTTCCATAATCGAAGAAATACATGCCCTGTTCACTGTGTTTCTGAACTGCAGCAGCATGACGAATAAGTGACTGCTCAACTTTTTCTTTGAAGAGCGAAGGGTTCTCTGCCATGAGTGTATTGCTCTCTTCGTAAGAAAGTCCAACAGGATAGTACCCGCCTGCCCATGGATTGTGAAGTGAAGTTTGATCGCTTCCCAAGTCAATGTGAATGCCTCGTTCAGCAAATACTTCCCACACTTCAACAATGTTTCCAATGAATGCAAAGCTGTGGGCTTTTCCAACTTTAAGTGCCTCTTGTGTGCGCATGCACAAATCTTCAATGTTGTCAATAAGCTCATCTACCCAACCTTGTTCGAAGCGTTTTACAGCAGCTTTCGGATTTACCTCTGCTGTAATTGAAACGCAACCTGCAATATTTCCTGCTTTCGGCTGTGCGCCACTCATTCCGCCTAATCCGGCAGTAACAAAAAGCAGTCCTTCAGCTGCACGTTCGTAAATATTTTTATCGCCACGCTTGTTACGAAGCATTCGCGCAGCATTCATAACTGTAATGGTTGTGCCGTGAACAATGCCTTGTGGTCCTATATACATGTAGGATCCGGCAGTCATCTGTCCGTATTGTGTTACACCCAATGCATTAAATTTTTCCCAATCGTCTGGCTTGCTGTAATTCGGAATCATCATTCCGTTTGTTACTACAACGCGCGGTGCTGAAGGACTAGAAGGGAAGAGTCCCATCGGATGACCGCTGTACATTACGAGCGTTTGTTCCTCGGTCATTTCACTCAAATACTTCATCACCAAACGATATTGTGCCCAGTTTTGAAAGACCGCCCCATTTCCCCCGTAGGTGATTAACTCATAAGGGTGCTGAGCCACACGAGGATCCAAATTATTTTGAATCATGAGCATAATCGCAGCAGCTTGCTCGCATTTAGCAGGGTATTCAGAAATCGGACGCGCATACATGTCGTATGTCGGACGATAGCGATACATGTAAATTCTACCGAATGTTTTCAACTCTTCACTGAACTCAGCAGCTAAAGCTTGGTGAAGTGCTTCAGGAAAATAACGCAAGGCATTTCTCAATGCTAAGGCTTTTTCTTCATTGGAAAGTATTTCTTTTCTTTTAGGAGCACGGTTGATGCTTGAATCCATTGAGGGAGTTTCCGGCAAGTGACCTGGGATTCCTTCTTGTATTTGTGCGTGAAATGTTGACATAATTTGAAATGCTAGAATTGCGCTGCAAGCGACAAATTTAATCCGTTCATTTGGTTTTCACTGAAATTCTGAAATGTAAAGGTGTAGCTGTTAGAGGTTATATTCCTCCATTCAGCTCGAAACATCAAATGCTTATCAAGCAAATAATTTAAATTGAAACTATAGCCCCAAAGGTCATTGTTTACTCCTGCGATAACTAAATTGTTTTTATCGCGTAACATCTCTGCTCTGCCTACTAGGGCTAGCTTCTCATTCAATTGGTAGCAGATTCCTACAAACCCGGTCATCCAACTTTTGTTAAGTCCATTATCTCCGGTTTCTTGCATTCCATAATCAGCTTGTAGTTGAATAGTCCATTTGTCTTTTAGCATGATACTGGCGAACATGTTTTGAAAGAATCTTAACTGAGAACTATCTATTACAGCTACCTCTCCTATGTAAGTGGAATGATTCAACGTAATCTTTGAGTTCGGTTTGAATTGAACTTGTGTCCCAAGACCAGGTAAAGTCTGCTGTGGCATAAAAGACATCGTTTGCCATCCGTTAAGTAGCATTAACGATCCGAACCATTTATTGTTATTTGAAGTGTATTGAAGATTTAATCCGCTCTCATAGTAGGGCGAGTTCTCTGCAGCTAGACTTCTCGTCATAGATAAATTAGAAAAGCCAATAGCAGATTCCAGTCCAATGTGCGAAGGGAATACCCCCGCTTGAAGCCACAGTTCTTTAGTAGGACTTAATTTGTAAGAGACATTTCCAACATAGAGTGCGCCGAAACCAATGGGTTCTGCCGAGGTCACTTTGTTTGCGTATGTACCTTCAACAATTGAGAGTTGTGTTTTCACACGATTAGAATTGTATTTGAAATCAATTACAGCTGTATTTAATGCAAAGTGGTTGGTCGACGTGTGACTGAATAAAAAATCTGGGCGCTGGTGGTTGTTCCAGTTGTGTTGATCCTTAGAAAAATAGATTTCGGTATAGCCTGAGAAATGAATGCTGTCTTTGCGAATTTGAGAAAATAGCGATAAAGGCAGAATTAAAAAGGCTAAGAGAAATAAACGCATATGGGAGTTTTTGCAAAGATGCAATGTTATTTCTTCGTTTTTCCCGTTTTTCTATCATACCCATAAGGACAGTGTTTACAGCCGCTCAAGCAACAGTAACCCCTTTTCAAATGATAGGCTTCGGTAAAAATAAAATAACCTTCTTCGCTCAAGTAGTAATCTTCACCTTGTACTTTTGAGCCGTCTTCCTCTTTCATACAACAAAAATGCATTATACAGACTTCAACAAAATTATAAATTTTCAAATTCCCGATTATCAAATTGTTGATTTTAATCATGTCGAGAAACTGACTGTAAAGCGATTCGATTGCATGCACAGTTCTATTAATGGCAACAAGTGGTTTAAGCTAATGTTCAATTTGGAAGAAATGAATCGAAGAGGCGCAAAACAACTAGTCACTTTTGGAGGAGCCTATAGCAATCACATTTTCGCAACAGCCTCAGTCGCAAAGGAATTTGGCATTCGTGCCGTAGGAATTATTCGTGGTGAAGAACCGAAGTCATATAGTCCGACTTTATTGTTTGCAAAGGAATGCGGAATGGAACTTTGTTTTATTTCAAGAGGCGATTATGAGGAAAGAAATACCGAAGAAATGAAAGCTTGGGTTCACGACAAATGGGAGTCTGCTTTTTTAGTTCCTGAAGGTGGAGCGAATTATTTAGGAATGAACGGCGCCATGCAAATGGTTAGCGAGGAAGATTTTTCCTTTGATCATTGGCTTGTGGCTGCAGGCACAGGAACAACTGCAGCAGGTCTCCTTGTTCAATCGAAAGCGCACCAGAAGGTTTGGATATACAGTGCCTTAAAAGGTGAGCATTATATGCGAAATGAAATTCGCAATAAGCTTATTTACTTTTTTCACGATGAAGCAGCCGCAGATGAGGTCTTGGAACGTGCGGTAATTTTTAGCGAAGATGAATTCGGCGGGTATGGAAAATTCGATGATCGGTTGACAGCTTTCGTTCAGCAGATGAACAGTAACCATATGCTTCCCCTTGATATTGTTTACACGGGAAAACTCATGCATGCTTATTTAGTTAGAAATAAAAAACCGAACGAAGGTTCGGTTTTAATGTTTCATACAGGCGGACTGCAAGGCAATCCGAAAACTATATTCGGCTAATCTTTAACATGTTTGTTGTCCCTTGTTCTGCAATAGGCATAGAGGCAACGTTTACTAAGAAATCTCCGTCTTTTACATATCCGTTTTTCTTCAAGATGTAACGAATATCTGCAATGGTTTGGTCTGTACTTACCATCTTGTCGTAGTAGAAAGCTTTCACTCCCCAAACCAAATTCAATTGCGTTAGTATACGCTTATTTCCTGTGAATACGAACACGTGTGCATTTGGTCTCCAACTTGAAATTTTGTACCCAGTGTAACCAGAGAACGACATGGTTGCAATGCTCGTTGCTCCTGTGCGCTTTGCTACGCGACAAGCACTGAAGCAAATACTGTCTGTGATGAAACGCGTTTCATCCATTTCGTATGGCGCTTCTTCCAAGTAATAAAGTCCAGGGAATTTTTCTGCTTCAGTAATGATGTTGTGCATCATCGTTATTGCCGCAACGGGATATGCACCCACACTTGTTTCGCCACTTAGCATAACCGCGTCAGCACCATCTAAAACAGCATTCGCAACATCTGTTACTTCGGCTCGAGTCGGAGTCATGCTTGTAATCATGCTTTCCATCATTTGAGTAGCAACAATTACAGGCTTTGCAGCTTCAACACATTTCTTTACAATCATCTTCTGTGCAAGTGGTACTTGCTCAATTGGAATTTCCACCCCCAGATCACCACGAGCAACCATGACAGCGTCGGTCTCGCGAATAATTTCATCAATAACTTCTAGGGCCTCTGGCTTTTCAATTTTCGCAACCACTTTCGCGTGCTTTCCATTTTCAGCAATAATTCCTTTCAAGACGCGAACGTCTTCTGCCGTGCGAACGAATGAAAGACCAATCCAATCGATGTTCATCGAAAGAGCAAACTCCAAATCATTCAAATCTTTTTTCGATAGGGAAGGAAGTGAGACTTTTGTTTCAGGAAGATTCAGTCCTTTTTTCGATGAAAGAATTCCACCTTGTATAATTTCACACAACACTTCTTTCTTACCGTCGGTAGAAAGTATGCGAATCGCAATCTTGCCATCGTCAAGAAGAACACGCTCACCCGGTTTTACATCAGATGGGAATTCTTTGTAGTTCGTGTAGATGTGCGTGGCAGTGCCAATTTGCTCTTCGGTAGTAATAATTATTTGCTTGCCAGCTTCCAACATCACACCGTTGTCTTGCATAACTCCAACGCGCAATTTTGGACCTTGCAAATCTGCTAGTAAAGCAGTATTCGTTCCTAACTCTTTGTCAATCTCGCGAACAAAGGCAACAACATTTGAATGATCATCGTGTGAACCGTGAGAAAAGTTTAAACGTACAACGTTTAATCCAGCTTGGATCATTCCTTTGAGAACTTCTTTGTTTGCAGATACAGGACCTATGGTCCCAACTATTTTCGTTTTTTTCATAATCAATCAAAAAACAAATGACTCACGTGCTTCAAGCTTTCTTGCGTTAAATGAAATGCGGCGAGAACATTGTTTATTTTTCTAATTTGTTTAACTAAATCTTCTATGTCTTCTCTTCCTTCAACTTTCAGTAAATACTCTATCTGAGCATATTCAGGTAACAAAACTCCTTGCAACGAGCGGTTCGAAATCAAATGGATAGTGTAATGGTTTTCTTCCGAAACGAATTTGAACAACTCGTGCTCAGAATTTTGGCCCTTTGTTTCCAATTTGTAGGGTTTGAGCCTTTCTAAACTCCATTTCATTTCACGATTTAAAAACCAAGCCAATCGAAAGTCTTTCTCTCTCGAGTTAATTCCGATTAATTCGAAATTCATGTACTCTTCGTTCGAAAACGTGATGTTTCTTGCGCTCATTTTAGTTAGTGTATTTTTTACACGAACTCCACAAAGGTAGTTATTTCCAATTCAATTGTGCAGAATTTTCATTCACAATTAGTTCTGCTTTTCTCCCCATGAAGAAAGCTCTGTTGTCGTTCAAGTGTCCAGCCGGAAATCCAACAGCTACAGGAACTTGTGAAGAAAGTTTTATATCGAGTAACATTTGTTCTACGGTTTTACCCCACGGATTATTGCTCGAAAATCCAAATTCTTCTGTGTTATCGCGCATTTGTGTGAATCCGCCCAGAATCAATCCTTTGATGTTCTTAAACAAACCTGCTCTCTTCAATGCAGTGAACATGCGGTCAACGTGGTAAAGCATCTCATCTACATCTTCAAGAAATAAAATTTTCCCTTCTGTGTTTAATTGAGTTGAAGATCCCAGTTGACTGTAGATCACAGATAAATTTCCCCCTACAATTTCCCCCTCAATCTTTCCAGTTTGAATTTGATTTTCATTCCAACTAAATGAAAATGTTTCACCGAAAAGCGCACATCTCAAATTTTCTAGGGCTTCCGGCGTGGCGTGCTCAAAAGAAATGGGCATAGTGGAGTGAATGCACTGGATTCCCTTGTTCGTGCAAGCGTTCAAGAGTACCGTTACATCTGAATATCCACAGATCCATTTTGAAGAAGACAAATGAGGTTCAATTTCATCAATGGTATGAACGGTGCCATATCCACCTCTTGCAACCAACAAGGCTTTCACCTCATTGTCATTCCATAGCGAAAGGAAAGACTGTGTCCGCTCTTCCACGTTTCCGGCGAGCTGAAACGTGGGCTTGAAAACGTTATCGGCCAATTTAACTTTCAGGCCCCACGAGGCAATAATCCCCTCAGCAAATTGCCATTGTTCGCTTGTAATGAATCTTGCAGTGGCAATTATTCCAATCGTATCGCCTTGTTGTAAAAAAGCTGGTTGCATCGCTTTATCTTTGATGCGCTAAATTCGCAGTTTTCTGCGCAAAACACCACAAAAAAGATGAAGTCACCGAAAAGACACCTAGTAACCTCAGCTCTACCATATGCGAATGGTCCTATTCACATTGGACACATTGCAGGAGCATACTTGCCTGCCGATATTTATGTTCGGTATCTCAGGGCAAAGGAGAAGGATGTGGCTTTTATCTGTGGATCCGATGAACACGGCGCTGCCATCACGCTTCGCGCTAAAAAAGAAGGGAAGACTCCGCGCGAAATTGTAGATTTTTATCACAAGCTCATGGGCGATGCTTTCCGCGATTTCGGAATTTCGTTCGATGAATATTACCGCACCTCGTCTCCTGAACACATTGAGATGAGTCAGCAAATTTTTCTTGAGTTGAAAGAAAAGGGTGTTTTCGAAACTCATCGTTCAGAGCAATATTTCGATGCAGAGGCACAGCAGTTTTTAGCAGACCGATACATCACCGGAACCTGTCCGAAATGCGCGAGTGAAAAGGCTTACGGAGATCAATGCGAAAAATGCGGATCTACTTTAAGTCCAACAGAATTAATAAATCCCGTTTCTACGCTGAGCGGAAGCACGCCTGTGTTGAAGGAAACTACACATTGGTATTTGCCTATGCAACACCACAGCGAATGGGTGCGCGATTTTATTGAAAACGGAAAATTAAACGAGGCGCAACACCACGATGCTTCGAAATGGAAGTCGCATGTTGTAGGTCAATGTTTAAGTTGGATTGATGGCGGTCTTCAGGCACGCGCCATGACTCGCGATTTAGATTGGGGTGTTCCTGTTCCTGGTGAGGATGGAAAAGTTCTCTATGTGTGGCTCGATGCGCCTATTGGATACATTACCAACACCAAAGTTTGGGCAGAGAAGAATGGAAAGAATTGGGAAGACTATTGGAAGAATGATGAAACTGAATTGGTGCATTTCATTGGGAAAGACAACATTGTTTTTCACTGCATCATCTTTCCAATTATATTGAAATCTCACGGTGGATTTAACCTTCCGGTGAATGTGCCTGCCAACGAGTTCATGAATTTAGAAGGTGATAAAATTTCAACTTCAAGAAATTGGGCGGTGTGGTTGCATGAATATTTGGAAGACTTCCCGAATCGTCAAGACGAGATGCGCTATGTTTTGGCGTCTATAATGCCAGAACAAAAGGATAGCGAGTTTACTTGGAACGATTTCAAAGACCGCGTGAACAACGAGCTTGCAGATATCGTAGGGAATTTTGTGAATCGTGTTTTTGTATTAACGCACAAGTATTATGGAGGAAAGGTTTCGAATGCTACGTTCGACGCCTCTTCTCAGTTTGAAGAAGCGCAGGCTGCCTTCAACATGATTGGTGAAAAGGTTGAAGCGTATCGTTTCCGTGAAGCCCAAGCCTTAGCTATTCAATTGGCACGCATAGGTAACAAGCTTCTCACAGAAACAGAACCTTGGAAATTGCAAAAGACTGATCCGGAAAAAACAGAAGGAATCTTGAATGCCTGCATTCAGTTGGTTGCTGCGCTATCCATTGCGTTAGAGCCATTCCTTCCATACACCGCTAAGAAATTAAAAACCGGCTTGCAGTGGGAAGGAGTGAAGTGGGACGATGTTCAAGTTTCGCAATTGATTCCTGCTGGACATGCAATAGGAGAGATGCCTATTCTTTTCCAAAAGATAACAGACGAAGAAGTGGCGAAGCAAGTTGCGAAGTTGGAGGCATCTAAGGTTCAACCTGAAGTTGAAATGGAATCGATTAAACCGAATGTTTCATTCGAGGACTTCCAAAATATGGACCTTCGCATTGCAGAAGTATTGGAAGCGCAACGCGTTCCAAAGACGAAAAAATTATTGCAATTGAAATTGCGAATAGGTACTGAAGAACGCACGGTTATTTCTGGTATTGCAGAATCTTACGAGCCCGAACAAGTTGTTGGAAAGCAGGTGTTGTACTTAGCCAATTTAGCTCCCAGAGAAATAAAGGGAGTTCAATCGGCAGGCATGATCTTAATGGCTGAAAACAACAAGGGAGAGCTTTCTTTGCTCTCCCCTGAACGTCCGGTTGAATCGGGCAATACTGTTCGCTAATATCAGTCTACGTTATCGTGTAGAAAGGGATTGTTCGTGCGCAGTTCGATGCGGGTGTTTCCATTCTCGTCTGTTACTTCTCTTGAGATTGTGCGAGACACTGTGTTTTCGCTCGAGTGTGTTCCTTCATCCAAAGTAACTTTTCTTCTCAAGTAAGCAGGTTCGTTTTCCAATTCATTCAATCCGCTTGGAGATTTCATACGCATGGTGTATTCACGAATGCGCGCTTCGCGCTCTTTATTTCGTGCCATGAGTTCTGTGCGAGGAGGGCGATTTTCTGCGACAACCTCTGGTTTGAAAGTCATTTGTGTTTCTGGAATCGTACGGTCAGTAGTTTGACGAATGCTTTCGAAACTGGGAATAACAGGCGTTTCGTCTGTGTTACTTTCCTGAATTTTAAAGGTGCTTAATTCTGGAATTTCAGGTTCCTGCAACTCCATTTTAAACTCTTCTTCTTTCGCTATTTCAGCTTTCTCGAATTCTTCAAAGGAGAATAAAGCGCCTTGTTTTACAGGTTCTTCAACAGTTGGATTTGATTCGAAAGTGTTTTCGATTTCCAATTCAATTTCGTCGGCAACAACCAATTTGAATGGCTCTTCAGTCACTTCTGCTTCAGGCATTTCATTCAATTGAGCCGTTTCAGCAACTACCGGAGTTTCTTCAACAACAACTGCAACGGGTGCTGTAGGAGTTTCCTCAACAACTGGAGTAGTGTCTAAGGTGAAAACTGGATTTTCTTCAACAACAGGTGATGGTTCAGCAACAACTGCAGCTGGCGCATCGCCTAGAACGAAAACAGGTGTTGGAGCTGGCGCTTCTTTCACTGCGTTAAGTGGAAGAAGTGTTGCAATTTCTTTGGCTGCAAATCCGGTTGCAATCACATTTACACAAATATCATCGCCCAATTGCTCGTCTTTACCGTAACCCCAGATGATATCTGCTTCTGGACCTGCAAGTTCTTGAATGAAATCGGTGATCTCACCAATTTCGTCCATTTTCAACTCGTTGTTTCCGTATGTGATGTTTAGCAAGATGTGCGAAGCACCAGTGATATCGTCGTCGTTTAACAATGGAGATTCCATTGCCATTTGAACTGCGCGAATGGCTTGGTCTTCACCATGAGCTCTTCCGCTACCCATGATAGCCACTCCGCTTCCACGCATAACCGTGATGACGTCGTTCATATCTACGTTCACAATACCGGTGATGGTAATTAATTCAGCAATGCTTTTAGCTGCTGTGCAAAGCACGTCGTCTGCGTGACTGAACGCGTTGCTCAGTGAAAGGTTACCGTATAGCTCACGTAACTTATCGTTGCGAATAATCAAAAGTGTATCAACTGCTTTGCGCATTTCTTCAATACCAGCAGTTGCTTGGGCAGTTCTCTTTTTGTTTTCGAAAGCGAAAGGAACGGTAACGATACCAACGGTAAGGATACCCATTTCTTTTGCAACTTGTGCAATTACTGGAGCCGCGCCTGTTCCGGTACCACCGCCCATTCCTGCGGTAACGAAAACCATTTGCAAGTCTGAATGGAACAATGTACGAATTTCTTCGATAGATTCCATCGCGGCATCACGACCAACCTCTGGACGAGCGCCTGCTCCGCGACCTTTCGTTAGTGTGTGTCCTAGTTGCATTTTATTCAATACTGGACTGTTGTCCAACGCTTGTGCATCGGTATTACACACTACGAAGTCTACGCCGTTAATTCCTTTGTTGTACATGTAGTTAACGGCGTTCGAGCCACCACCACCCACACCCACAACTTTAATTATGGCATTTTCTTCTTGTTTTGGAAGGTTGAAATTGAGCAAATCTGACATTGTGTAGAACTTTTTTGAGGTAGGTAAATCAGTAAATTTTTGGTTCTCCGAAGTAAGCGAAGAATTGCACTTCTATACAAACGCAGTTTTCAAAATAGTGAACCGCCAAATGTTAGTAAAGCACTATTGTGGAAATGAAGAAGATATTATATAGAAGAGAAAATGACACGTTGTACATTTGCAAACATGTCTCAACAAGATATTCAAGATAAGGTTAAGGAAATTTTTACGGTTTATTTAGAAAAGCATTTGCATAGAAAAACTCCCGAGCGTTATGCAATTTTAGCTGAAATATACACCATTGAAGATCACTTTGATATTGAGTCGCTTTATGTTCGGATGAAGAATAAAAAGTATCGAGTGTCGCGTGCGACCTTATATAACACAATTGAATTGTTATTGAACTGTGCCCTTGTTAGGAAGAATCAATTCGGTCAAAACATTGCGCATTTTGAAAAGGCATATCAGAACCAGCAACACGATCATATTATTTTGACAGATACTGGAGAAGTGTTTGAGTTTTGCGACCCTCGAATTCAGAATATTAAAGCTACGCTTGAGGAAATTTTTGATATTGAAATCTCCATGCACAGCCTTAATTTTTATGGAAAAAGAAAAAGGAAGTAGTTTCCCACTTCCTTTACTTTATTGCAATCTTAACCTTTATTTTTATTTCGCAGAGAGCAGTGCTGCAGGTTCTTGATAATAACGATCTGGTTTTTGAACACCATCGAAATTCCAACGTTGCCATGCACCCACACGTTGTCCGGCTTCATACAATCCCTGCGATTCTTTAACTCCATTCGCTAAGAAATATACGAACTCCCCTTGTGGTATTGTTAATACTTCATCTAAGTACGTTCCGGCCATCATTAATTCACCTGTTTGGAAGTTGATTTGCGCTTGGTATAGAGATTCACTTACTTTGGTAATTGTACGTGTGTATTTTGCTGCTGCCTTCTTTTTAGTCACATCCAATTGAGCATCTAACATTTGTGTTGTCGTCTGAGAAAAAACGCTTGTTGTTAATATTAGGAGAGCGATTAGGGAAAATAATTTAGTTTTCATGACGTAGTATGTTATGTAGGGGTATACCTACCTTCGCAAAGAAAGGTTAGATTTTTTTTAAAATATTTTTTAGAAATAAAGAAGTAATGGATTATTTGTTTGAAAAGAAGTGGCAGGAGACACTGGAAATAGCATCGAAGAACTTTGGTGAGAAACTTGACTATTCAGCAATTCTGCTTTTAATTGGCCTTCAAGAGTTGGGGATTTTCGATTTGAAATTCAAAAAAGATCAGAAGTTAGAGCTCATGCACATTGCAGTTTGCACTTTACTCGAGCCTTATGGCTATTATGAGTTTGAGGGAAGAGATGTAGACGGATGGCCTCATTTTGCTAAAAAAGAAAATCTCCCGGTTTTGAGTCCGGGAGATCAGGAAGTTCTATTAAAAAAGGCAATTATGAAATACTTCGGAAACGAAGCATAGCTCATTAAATCTCGATTGTAACTTCAGTGGTTTCTTGTTCTTCAATTTTAATGATGCCTACACCGTACAATGCACCTTTGTAGGCTTCAATGTCTAAAACTGCAAAACCCGCTTGACCTAATTTGTATTCTTCAGAGTAATCTACGGTTACAGTTCCGGTTGCATCTGTAATAAAGGTTGTGTCCAAAGCAATGGCATTTGGTGGAGGAGGGGTTTGTGAAGGAGAGCCATACAAACGAACTGTAGCTCCTTGAACTGGGTCGCCATTCGCATCAATTACGTGTACTATTGCAATGGTTGGTTCCTCTTTTACACATGAGGTTAATGTCATTGTAGATGCAACCAAGAATAAAATTCCAAAAACAAATTGAAAAGTTCGTGTAGCCTTCATAGACGTTTGCTTAATTTTGTCGCCGGTTAATCGGTTAAGTATCACAAATTAAAGAAAAAAAAATGAATTCACGTCTATCTTTTTGGGGTTTTGCCATTTTTTCTTTCCTTTTATTCTTGAATGCAACAGGATGTAAATCGCAAGAACCAACGAACAATGGAAACTCGAATTTAACAATTGGAGAGCCTGTACCTATTGAAAACAAAGACAATCAAACAAATAACAATATGCAAACAGATCACACCAACACACGCATTAAGGTAAGTACTTCACTCGGAGATATGGTCATTCGACTTTATGACGAGACCCCTCAGCACAGAGATAATTTCATTAAGTTGGTGGAATCTGGTTTCTACAACGATTTGTTGTTTCACCGTTGTATTCGCGGATTCATGGCTCAAGGCGGTGACCCCAACAGCCGCGGTGCCGCAGCAGGAGCTCAATTAGGAATGGGTGGACCTGGTTACACCATTCCTGCTGAATTCAATGCAAATTTCATTCATAAGAAAGGTGCACTAGCAGCTGCGCGTCAAGGCGATTTTGTGAATCCGACTAAATCTTCAAGTGGAAGTCAGTTCTATATTGCACAAGGTCAAACTATGACTGATGCTCAGATCAATCAAGTTGAGCAATACGTGAAACAAAAGAATCCAAATTTTGCATACACGGCTGAACAACGCGAAGTGTATAAAACGATTGGTGGTACTGCTCAATTAGATATGGACTACACGGTTTTCGGAGAAGTGGTTGAAGGGCTTGATGTTTTAGACAAGATTCTTTCCATGCCTACGGGCGCTGGAGACAGACCAGTTCAAGACATTAGCATGAAAATGGAGGTGATCAAGTGAGTTTGGTTGAACAGATAGAGCAGCTGAAACTCGAGGTTGCTTCAACCCAACTTAATTCCGCCGATGAGGTAGAGAATTTCCGTGTCAAGTTTTTAGGAAGGAAGGGTATCTTGAACGATTTATTCGAAGCATTCAAAGCTATTCCCAATGAACAGAAGAAGGCTGTTGGTGCGGTGATGAATGGATTGAAATCTTCTGTTCAAGAGAAAATAGACGAGTCATCTGCATTATTCAGTGCGAAGAAAGGAGATGTTGAAGTTCCTGATTTTACACGTCCCTTTGGCGAATGGGGTCATGGAAGCCGACATCCTTTACAGTTGGTTCGCGAGGAGATTCTTTCCATTTTTGAGCGCATGGGGTTTAGTGTTGAAGATGGACCGGAAATCGAAGACGATTGGCATGTTTTCTCTGGACTGAACTTCTCACCAGAACATCCGGCACGTGACATGCAAGATACTTTTTTTGTGGAAGGTCAGCCAGATACGGTCTTGCGCACACACACCAGTAGTGTTCAAGTTCGCGTGATGGAAACTACCAAACCACCCATTCGCATTGTGATGCCTGGAAGAGTATACCGAAACGAGGCTATTTCAAGTCGTGCGCATTGTCAATTCCATCAGATTGAAGGCCTGTACATCGACGAAGGAGTTTCTTTCGCAGATATGAAGCAAGTGCTTCAAATGTTTACCGAAGCTTTTTTTGGAAAAGCGAAAATTCGACTGCGACCCTCTTATTTCCCATTCACAGAACCAAGTGCTGAGATGGATGTGTATTGGGGATTGGAAACACCAGCAGACCACAGAATTACCAAAGGAACGGGGTGGTTAGAGATTATGGGCTGTGGAATGGTAGATCCGAATGTTCTAGCCGCTTCAGGAATAGATCCTGAGAAGTACTCTGGATTCGCATTCGGTATGGGAATAGAACGTATTGCTATGCTGCGATACGGAGTAGATGATTTGAGACATTTCTTTGAGAATGACATGCGTTTTTTGAGTCAATTCAAGAAAAACATATAGTATTTTTTACAATAAGATAGTGTACATTGTACACTTTTTCGAGGAAGTCTTTTTGTACAAGGCCTTCCTAACTATATTTGCAAGGAACAAAAAATTATGGCAACAGCGTCGAAGTCAACTAAAAAAGCCTCTACCTCAACTGGAGAGCGCTTTACCAAAGCAACTTACCTGAAATGGTATCGTGAAATGCTATTGATGCGCAAATTCGAAGAGAAGTGCGGTCAGCTATATATTCAACAAAAATTTGGAGGATTCTGTCACCTATACATTGGACAAGAGGCTGTTCTTTCTGGTATGATGGAGGCAATTAAACCAACAGATAAAGTAATTACTGCCTATCGAGATCATGCTCATCCACTGGTAATGGGTTCAGATCCAAAACGAGTTATGGCAGAGCTTTATGGTAAAGCAACTGGACTTTCAAAAGGAAAAGGTGGTTCAATGCACATGTTCGATAAGGAAAGAAATTTATTTGGTGGACATGGTATTGTAGGTGCTCAAATTCCAATGGGAGCAGGTATTGCATTTGCCGATAAATACCGAGGAGAAGACCACGTTACTGTGTGTTTCTTCGGAGATGGAGCTGCACGTCAGGGCGCATTGTATGAGACTTTCAACATGGCAATGACATGGAAAATTCCATGCATTTTCGTGATTGAAAATAATCAGTATGCGATGGGAACATCTGTTGAGCGTACTTCAAACGTTACTGACTTAAAAACGTTAGGTGCTAGTTTCGAAATGCCTTCAGAGTCGGTAGACGGAATGAATCCTGAAACAGTTGCGGAGGCTTTCGATAGAGCAGTAGCACGAGGAAGAGCTGGTGAAGGACCAACTTTATTGGACATTCAAACGTATCGTTACAAAGGGCATAGTATGAGTGATCCTCAGAAGTACCGCACGAAAGAAGAGGTTCAAGAGTATATTGAAAAAGATCCAATAGAGTTTGTTCTTCGAAAGATACGAGACAACAAATGGATGACTGAAAAAGAAATTGAAGCAGTAGAGGAAGAGATAAAAGCAATTGTTCAAGAGTCTGTAGACTTCGCTGAAAACTCTCCGTTACCAGAGAAAGAAGAAATTTATAAAGATGTATATTCTCACGACGATTACCCATACGTAATCGATTAATAAAAAAATTATGGCTGAAATAGTTCGTATGCCCAAGTTGAGCGATACCATGACGGAAGGAACCGTTGCGGCATGGCACAAGAAAGTGGGAGATAAAGTGAAGAGTGGTGAGTTGTTGGCGGAAATTGAAACCGACAAGGCAACCATGGAGTTTGAATCTTACGTAGATGGAGTTCTTCTTTACATAGGTGTAGAGAAAGGAAAGACTGTTGCGGTAGATGCATTGTTAGCGGTTTTTGGAAAGGAAGGTGAAGATGTGTCCGCTATTGTTGCTGCTGAAGGCGCTGCTCCTGCGGCGAAAGAAGAAGCGCCAGTTGCAGCTGCTCCTGCGCCAACTGCCCCAGTTGTTGAAACACCTAAGCCAGCTGCTCCTGTAGCAACGGCGCCTGTTTCTGCTCCTGTTTCTGCGCCGAAACCAATAAACGACGGTCGCATGCGCGTAAGTCCATTGGCTAAGAAGTTAGCTGAGGATAAAGGCCTGCCGCTTCAATACATTCCAGGATCGGGCGATGGTGGACGAATTGTAAGAAGAGACATAGACGCATTTATGGCAGGTGCAGCGGTTCAATCTGCGAATGCTGTAGAGTCATATTCTGAAGAGAATGTTTCGCAAATGCGCAAGACTATTGCTCGTCGTCTGGCTGAAAGTAAATTCACAGCTCCGCATTTCTATTTAACCATGGAAATTGACATGGGCAGAGCTGTTGAAGCGCGTGCAGCTATTAATGCGGCCACGGGTTCGAAAGTGTCTTTCAATGATATGGTTATTAAGGCCACTTCATTGGCTTTAAAACAGCACCCGAAAATTAATTCTTCTTGGAGAGGAGATACCATTCGTTACAACAACCACGTTCACATGGGTGTTGCGGTTGCAGTTGATGAAGGCTTATTGGTTCCTGTTGTGAGATTTGCAGATACTAAATCATTGGCGCAAATCAATCAAGAGGTAAAAGTTTTCGTAGATAAAGCGAAGAATAAAAAGCTTCAGCCATCTGATTGGGAAGGAAACACTTTCACCATTTCTAACCTTGGAATGTTTGGTATTGAAGAATTCACAGCTATTGTGAATCCACCAGATGCTTGTATTCTTGCGGTAGGTGCAATTCGTGAGGTTCCTGTTGTGAAGAATGGAGCTGTTGTTCCTGGACACACAATGAAATTGACTTTAAGCTGCGACCACCGCGTGGTAGACGGAGCGTCAGGATCGGCATTCCTTCAAACCTTAAAGGCAATGTTGGAAGAACCTGTATTGATGTTCATCTAAGAAGAGAAATGTATAAAATGAAAAAGAGCACCGCGGTGCTCTTTTTTTTCTGGGGATTAAGAAGATATTACTTCTTAATAAATCTCTTAGTGGTCAAATTGCCATTAGCATTCACATTCAGCAAATAGGTTCCAGCTTGAAGGTTGCTGATGTCAATATTTTGTTGCTGTTTGCCCGGGAAGCGATTCGCAGATTCTGTTTGAACTAGTTTCCCAGTTAAATCGTATATCGAATAATTTAGTTTAGCGGATTGCTCAAGAGAGTAGTTAAGTGTTATGTTGTCCGTTGCAGGATTAGGATAGAAGGAGAATGTGAAAGGGGCGTTAGCTTCCTCTGCAATTCCTACTGCTGCTGGGGTAACAACTTGAGAGGCGTTGTAAATATAATCGCCGGTTTTAGTTCCGTTGTTATTGGCAGCATTACCCGCGTAGTAGATAGTTATGGGTCCAACATCTGTAGCTGGTGCAGTCCAAGTGAATGTAAAAGAATGCGCATTAGCTGTTGCACCTGCGTTCATGTTGTGAACGATATTCTTTCTAGAATTACCTGCTATAGTTGCATTTTTTGTGGTGGTACCAGTTCCTGGAACTAGGTTTCCAGCATTTGCACCTGAAGGGAGTAAAGCCTCAAGTCCAATTCCAAACAGTGATCTTCCTTGCTGGGATACTGTAGCAGTAAGCGTATAGGTTTGACCTGGAGTGTATTCCCAATTAACTAAATTAGTTGAGGTTAATGTGACAGAACCGCCCATAGAATTATCGGTGCTTCCTATGTGACAATTCGATTGACTGCAGGTTTGTTCTCCGGGAGAGCCTGTAGCTCCTGCTTTTCCGTTATCGGATTCAATTCCAGCAAAAAATAGCATTCCTGCTGTTCCCAAAGTGAAAGTTAAATGGTAGAATTTTTTCATGTTATAAATATAGTAAGAGTATATTAAAACAAATTGGCTTCCGAAGAAGCCAATTTTGTAATTAAAATTTGAATCCTTATTATCCCCAAGAAGCGATCTTCTCGGCTTTGTATTCTCCGGCAGCTAATTTTTCGCGTACTTTCGAGAAACACTCAATGGTGTAGCGAACATCTTCTAATGTATGAACTGTGGTTGGGATAAGACGCAACATAATCACGTCTTTTGGAACAACCGGGTAAACCACAATGGAACAGAATATTCCGAAAGTCTCGCGAAGTTCCACAGTTACGTTTGTTGCCTCTCCCAAAGATCCTTTCAAGAATACAGGCGTAACCACACTGTTGGTGTGTCCAATATCGAAACCTGCTTCTTTTAGTCCGCTTTGAAGCGCACGTGCGATAGTCCACAAATTGTCTTGAAGCTCCGGCATGGTGCGAATCATATCCAAACGTTTCAATGCTCCAATGACGATTGGCATTGGAAGGGCTTTAGCGAAAATTTGAGAACGCATGTTATAGCGCAAGTATTCAATAACGTGCTCTTCAGATGCAACGAAAGCACCAACTGTAGCCATTGCTTTAGCGAAGGTTCCGAAGTATACGTCAATTTGATCTTGAACACCTTGGAAATCACCGGCACCGCGTCCATCCTTTCCAATAGAACCGAATCCATGAGCATCGTCAACGAACAAACGGAAAGGAATTACTTTCTTGAATTCAGCGATTTCTTTTAATTTACCCTGATCACCTGCCATTCCAAATACACCCTCTGTCATTACCAAGATACCTCCACCAGTTTGGTCAGTTACGCGCTTTGCTTGTTGAAGCATTTTTTCGAAACTTTCCATGTCGTTGTGTTGGAAAACAAAACGCTTTCCTTGGTGAAGACGAACACCGTCTACCATACACGCATGACTTTCGCTGTCGTATACAACTACGTCGTGTCTTCCCACAAGTGCTTCAATTGCAGACATACAACCTTGATATCCGAAATTCAATAAAAAAGCATCTTCCTTCTGCATGAATTCAGCAAGTTCTTGCTCGAGTTGCTCGTGATATTTGGTTTGACCAGACATCATTCGTGCACCCATCGGGTATGCCAACCCCCATTGTGCGGCTGCGTCCGCATCTGCTTTACGAATGTCAGGATGATTAGCTAAACCAAGATAGTTGTTCAAACTCCATGTCAATACTGGTTTGCCACGGAATGTCATGTGAGCACCGATTTCACCTTCTAACTTTGGGAAGGTAAAATAGCCATGAGATTCTTTAGAGTGCTGACCAAGGGGTCCTCTGTTTTTCTTGATTTTTTCAAATATATCCACTGTCGTAAATTTTTAGAAATACAAAAATAATGAGGAATTCCGTATTGTGACCTGTGAATTATGATCTTGTGAACAGACGATTGTGATTCTTTTGCCGTTACTTGAGCGCAAAACCCTATTTTTGCCCTGAAAATGAAAAGATTTATAGTCATCTTATTTATTGTCGTTACGGCGGTTTCGGGTTGTACTGAATACAGTAAAGCTTTGAAGGAAACGGATCCCATTAAGAAAATGGCCAGTGCCAAGAAGTACTACGAAGAAGGAGAATGTTACAAGGCCTTACCAATGTTGGAAGAACTTATTGGTTTGACACGAGGAACCCAGCAGTCGGAAGAGGTTTATTATTATTTCGCAAAGACTCATTATTGTCTGAAAGATTACTACATGGGCAATTATTACTTCAAGTCCTACGCAAAATCGTTTACTACAAGTTCAAAGGCTGAGGAGTGTTTGTTTATGGCCGCATTGTGCAGTTACAAGTTATCGCCTTCATACACGTTAGATCAAACAGATTCGAAAACAGCTGTAGATGAATTACAATATTTCTTGGATCAATACCCGAACAGTGCTCTGCGAGACTCAGCCAATCGGATGATTCGAGATTTGAATTTCAAGATTGAAAAAAAAGATTTTGAAGTGGCACAATTGTATGTTCAAACTATGAAATACAAGGCTGCTTCGAGCAGTCTGCAGGAGTTTTTGAAGAAATACCCTCAGTCGATTTACCGGGAACAAGCCATGCTTTTAATTATTGAAAGTAAGTTTTTGTTGGCTGAAGGGAGCATAGACGCAAAGAAATTGGATCGTTATAGGGAAACAATGGAATCTTATATTACCTTTGTATCCGCTTTTCCAAAAAGTAAATTCTTAGATGGTGCAGAAGATTACTATCTCAAGAGTGAAAAAATGGTAGCGAAACTAACGACTAAATAGAATTATTATGGGTACTTATAAAAACTCAACTGCCGCGAAAACAACCATTACTCGTAATACAAATGATTTGTATGAAAAGGTTGATGGAAACTTGTTTGAAACTATCGTTCTTTTAAATAAGCGTACTTCTCAAATTGCACGCGAGATGAAGGAAGAGTTGAGTCAAAAATTAGAAGAGTTTGGAAGTAACCAAGACAACTTAGAAGAGGTATTCGAAAACCGCGAGCAAATCGAAATTTCTCGTCACTACGAAAGACTTCCAAAAGCACATAGCATTGCCATTCAAGAATTGGAAGAAGGAAAAGTATTTTTCCGTTACCCTGAAGACGAAAAATAATATTTAATTGAATTCAATAAGACCCCGATTTTTCGGGGTTTTTTTATTAGGTTTACCCCGTGTTGAAAGGAAAAAAAATAGTATTGGCCGTAACAGGTTCTATTAGTGCTTACAAGTCTTTGTTCTTGTTGCGGCTGCTTGTAAGAGAGGGTGCGGAGGTAAAAGTAATCATGAGCAAATCGGCTCACGATTTTATTCAACCATTGTCGTTTAGTACTCTATCAAAAAATCCTGTTTGTTCCGATTTTACTGAAAGTGAATTGAACGGAGTCTGGAACAATCATGTTGAAATGGCTCTTTGGGCTAATCTTATTCTTGTAGCACCTTGTACAGCAAACACACTTGCAAAGTATGCGACGGGAATGTGCGATTCTTATCTGTTAGCTGTTCTGATGAGCGCACAATGCCCGTTGTTTTTCGCTCCTGCCATGGATCATGATATGATGGAACACGCGGGCACACAAGAAAATTTGAGACGTATCGAGGCTATGGGATGCACCGTTCTTGCTCCGGGATATGGTGAACTGGCAAGCGGATTAATTGGTAAGGGAAGACTCTCGGAGCCTGAAGAAATATTAGGTGCTGTCGTTTCATACTTCAATCCAAATCAAAGATTACTTGGTTTTCGTGCTTTAGTGAATGCGGGTCCAACCTATGAGGCCATTGATCCGGTGCGTTTCATTGGAAACCGATCTAGTGGAAAAATGGGGATTGCCATAGCTAAGGCGCTTCGCGCGCAAGGAGCAGATGTGACCTTAGTTCTAGGACCTATTCACGAGATTGTTCCCGATGGGGTGAAAATTATACGTGTGGAGAGTGCCAAGGAAATGTTTGAAGCATGCACTGAAGTTTTTCAAAATACGGATATTGCTGTTCTTGCAGCTGCTGTTGCAGACTATCGACCAGCTAATGTGAGCACTGAGAAAATAAAGAAGAAAGATTCGCCGTTAGAGTTGCGTTTGGAAGAAACTGAAGACATAGCTGCTGCTTTAGGTAAAATCAAGAACTCAAAACAAAAGTTGATTTGCTTTGCTCTAGAAACAGAGAATGAAGAAGCTCATGCAGTCTCG
This sequence comes from uncultured Chryseobacterium sp., assembly GCA_964385405.1. Taxonomy (GTDB): domain Bacteria; phylum Bacteroidota; class Bacteroidia; order Flavobacteriales_D; family Sanyastnellaceae; genus CAIZGX01. Next base: position 85,228 of record CAYLOT010000004.1, read on the forward strand.
AAATTGCAGCGAAAAAATGCCGATTTACTCGTTCTGAATTCATTAAAAACTGAAGGGGTTCATTTTGGTTCAGACAATAATGCGGTTACTCTTTTTCATTCCAATGGAAGTAAAAAAGAAATATCTTTAAAATCGAAATCGGAAATAGCCCGAATTATTTCCAATGAAATAGCCGACCTCTTTCAATGAAAAAAAGCATAGCATACTTCGTTTTATTCTTTCTCTCTTACCACGCATTCGCTCAAGAGTTGAATTGCGATGTGAAGATTATTCCTCCACGAATTATGATTTCGGGTCCGGAAGTTTTTCAAACTATGGAGCGTGCAATTGAAGAATTTTTAAATGGAAGGAAATGGTCAAAGGATCAATGGCAACAGGAAGAGCGAATTCCTTGCACCATTCAAATTACAATTGAGAAACAAAATAGTCAGCGTGACTTTGAAGGGACCATTCAGGTAGGTTCGAGCAGACCGGTTTATAATTCAGATTACAAAACACCGCTTGTTTCCATTAATGACCGAAGTTTAGTTTTTCAGTTTCAAGAAAACACTCAACTTCAGTGGTCACCGGACCAGCACAGAGACAACTTGAGTAGTGTGCTTGCATTTTATGCATTGTATATTCTCGCAAGCGACTACGATTCTTTTGCACCTGAGGGCGGAACTGATTATTTTTTACTTTGTCAAACCATTGTAACGAATGCGCAGAATGCTCCTGAACCAGGCTGGAGATCTAGTGGAGAAAAGGGGCAGCAAAATAGGTATTGGTTAATAGAAAACATTCTTACCCAAACATTCAGCCCACTGCGCGAAGCAAGTTATTTTTATCATCGTCAAGGATTAGATAAAATGTACACAGAACGTGCAACAGCTACGAATAATATTGTTGAAGCGTTGAACGGATTAAACGAAATTCACAAGATTAAGCCATCGTCCTACAACATGCAGGTCTTCTATTATGCAAAGGGAGATGAAATTGTGAATATATTCAAACCGTTGCCTGACGAACAAAAGACACCAATCGCTGAATTGTGTAAGCGTTTAGACCCAGGTAACATTGCGAAATACGAACGTATTTTGCAGAAATAGGCATAACTTTTTTATCAAAAAATAGGGCGTAGCAGTAAATTCGCTTCATGCTAAAATCGCTTCACATACGGAACTATGTTCTCATTGAATCACTGCACGTGAAATTCAACGAGGGCTTTGTTGCAATAACTGGGGAAACCGGAAGCGGTAAATCGATTTTGTTAGATGCCTTCGCATTGCTCTTGGGCGATCGCTCCGATGTAAAGAGTATTCGAGTGGGGCAAGAGAAATGCACTGTTGAGGCAGTTTTTGCTGTTTCAAAAGAACGATTCGAAGTTTTTTTTCAAGAACATGATTTGGATTTTTCGGACGAGACTGTTGTTCGAAGAGAAGTAAATAATAAGGGTAAGAGCCGAGCTTTTATTAATGATACCCCTGTTGCCTTGTCAGTGCTTAAGCAATTCACAGAGCAATTGGTAGATTTGCATTCTCAACATGAAAATGCCTTGTTATTTCGAAAGGCTATCCGTTTTGAAATGGTTGATGCGTTTTCGAAATCGAAGGACGTTTGGACTTCATACAAAACGTGTTTTTTGAAGTGGCGTCAGACCCAGGACGAGTTGGAGAGTCTACGTATTCAATTGAATAAGGAAAAGGCAACAGAAGACTATCGTTTGTTTCAATTGAATGAATTGTCTCAAGAAGATTTTAGTTCATATGACATAGCTGAAATGGAGAGTGAGTTGAGTCTTCAACAGAACTCGGGTGAACTAATGGAGACGTTACACGCGGTTTCAAATATTTTGAGTGAGGGCGAGAGCAATGTGCTTCAGCAATTAAAAATTGCGAAGCAGCAATTGATGAAATGGGAAGGAGGACATGCGAAGTTGCAAGAGTTTTCTGCGCAATTGGAATCTGTACTTGCTGAGCTTCGGGAAGTGGATATTGACCTACAGCGTTTTTCAGATTCGGTTACCCTGGATCCGGAACGTGCGGCTGCAATTGAGGAACGCTTGAGTTTTGTTTTCAAGATGTTCCGAAAGCATAATGTAAATAGCATTGATGCCTTGAGTGATTTGAAGTTGAAGTTGGAACAAGACGCTCAGTTAACAGAAGAATTGGAAACTTCAATTCAGATTAAAGAAAAGGAAGTTATTCAGCTTGAAGAAAAGTGCAAAGAAATGGCAACGAAGTTGTCTCATTTGCGCATGAAGGGAGTGAAGGAAGCTGAGAAGGCAATATCCTCTTCATTGCGAAAATTGAATTTGGTTCATGCGCAATTTCAGATTGAAGTTACGGGAACTCAAGAATTGCATTTGCACGGTGCTGAGAATTTACGCTTTGCATTTTCAGCAAATAAAGGACAGCCCTTTGAAGATATTAAGTCTGTGGCTTCAGGTGGAGAGATATCGAGAGTAATGCTTGCAATTAAAGCGGCTACGGCGCATCTAAATGAAATGCCTGTTTTGATTTTAGATGAAATTGATCAAGGGGTAGGTGGAGAAACAGGTAATCGTATTGCTTCACTTCTTCGCGAAATGTCTTCATCTGCGCAACTTTTAGTTATCACTCATTTGCCACAAATAGCCTCAAAGGCCCATCAACATTTCAAGGTTACAAAACGAGTAGAAGGTGAAGTCACGATAAGTGATTTGCAAGAATTGAATTTATCTGATCGTGAAATTGAATTGGCGCATATGTTGGGTGGCGATCAGGCAGGTGCTGCGGCTCTTCAAACGGCAAAAGAATTAATGCAGCAAGTGTCATGAATGATATTCTTGAACATTGCAACCTATCGCACCCTGAGGAATTGCTTGAAGGAAAAATCTTGCTAGTAGACAAACCATTGAATTGGACAAGTTTCGATGTTGTTGGAAAATTGAAGTGGATTTTACGAAGTGAGGGCAAATTCCCAAAGTTTAAAATAGGTCATGCGGGAACTCTAGATCCATTGGCAACAGGGCTTTTGATAGTTTGCACAGGAAAGATGACCAAGCGTATTTCTGAAATTCAGGGTGGAACAAAAGAATATACAGGACGAATTGTTTTAGGTGCCACAACCCCGAGTTTCGACAAAGAGACCTTGCCAGAAAATTTTCAATCGACAGAAAATCTAACCTTTGAGAATTTAGAGGAGATTGCTCGGACTTTTTTGGGAGAGCAACTTCAGCTACCTCCGGTATACAGTGCAAAGCAAATAGATGGAGTGCGGGCCTACGAGATGGCCCGAAAGAATGAGGAAGTGAAAATGCGAGAAAACTTAATTTCAATTGAGTCTTTTGAGTTAAGTGATTTTGATGGCAAAGAAGTTTCATTTCGAATTCGCTGTTCGAAGGGGACTTACATTCGCTCAATTGCAAATGATTTTGGACAGAAGTTGGGAGTAGGGGGCTATCTGAGTGCCTTGCGCAGAACAGAGAGTTTCCCCTATCGCGTGGAGAACGCAAGGACTCCAATGGATTGGGTGAAGTTATTTTACCCAAATTATCTTGCTGTTAATGAGCACTTTAGCGACGAGTCGGTGAAAAAGGTCTTTACAAAGGCTTTTTGATTTCGTACTTTCGCCCCCCACTTAATATAATAACACCTTGATTTCCACAATGAAATTGGGTCAGTTCAAGTATGAACTGCCTAAAGAATTAATCGCTCAGCATCCACTTCCTCACCGCGACGATGCTAAGCTTATGGTTTTAGACCGTAAGACTGGAAAGATTGAGCACAAGAAATTTCGCGATTTGCTGGATTACTTCAGCGAGGGTGATGTAATGGTGAATAACAACACTAAGGTATTCCCAGCCCGTATGTACGGTAACAAAGAGAAAACTGGATCTATGATCGAGGTTTTCTTGTTGCGCGAGTTGAACGATAAGAGTTTGCTTTGGGACACAGTAGTAGATCCTGCACGTAAAATTCGTATTGGAAATAAATTGTATTTCGGAGAGAATGATGAGTTGGTGGCAGAAGTCATTGACAATACCACTTCACGCGGAAGAACCTTACGATTCTTGTACGACGGCCCGCACGAGGAATTCAAGAAGTTGGTCTATAGCCTTGGTGAGACTCCGCTTCCAAAGTACATTGAGCGTCCGGTTGAACCAGAAGACGCTGAGCGCTATCAGACAATTTACGCGAAGTATGAGGGAGCAGTTGCTGCGCCGACTGCGGGTTTGCACTTTTCTAAGCAGCTCTCAAAGCGTTTAGAAATAGCAGGTATTCATATGGCTGAATTGACCTTGCACATTGGGTTGGGTACATTCAGAACTGTAGAAGTGGAGGATTTGACGAAGCACAAGACAGATAGCGAACAATTAATCATTCCTGATGTAACTGCTGATTTGGTGAATCAGGCAAGAGCTACGGGCAAGCGAGTTTGTGCAGTTGGAACAACTACTCTGAGAGCGTTTGAAAGCAGTGTGGGAACAAACAATACGCTGAAGGCATTCGATGGATGGGCGAGTAAATTTATTTTTCCTCCTTATGATTTCCAGATTGCCGACAGTTTGATTACGAATTTCCATGAGCCTCAAAGTGTTCTTCTAATGATGACAACTGCCTTTGGTGGTTACGATTTCGTAATGGATGCTTACAAGGAAGCCATTAAGAAGAAGTACAGATTCTTCTGTTACGGAGACGCTATGTTGATCATTTAAAAACACTTTCAACTGACGTGAATCTTGAAAATTTAATGTTTTCATGAAAGAAATGTTGAAAAGTGTTTGCAGATAAGAAAAAAGATTGTATTTTCGCACCCCCAAATTTTAGGGAATTGACTTTAAGAAAAGAGATAAAATGGATACGTTGAGTTACAAAACAGCATCGGCAAACAAGGAAACTGCGAACAAGCAGTGGTTGCTTGTAGATGCAGAAGGTAAGAATCTTGGTCGTTTGGCTAGTGAAGTAGCATCGTTGCTTCGCGGCAAGCACAAGCCATTGTTTACGCCTCACGCAGACTGCGGAGACTATGTAGTAGTTATTAACGCAGAGAAGGTTGCGCTTACCGGAAACAAATGGGATGAAAAAGTGTACATCCGTTACACAGGCTACCCAGGTGGACAACGTTTCGCTAGCCCAAAAGAAATGATGGCAAAGCATCCAACAGCAATGATTGAAATGGCTGTTCGTGGAATGCTTCCAAAAAATCGTTTGGGTCGTGAAGTTTATAGAAACTTGTATGTTTATGCAGGTGCGAACCACGAGCAAAACGCTCAACAACCAACCGCTTATACTTTAAAAGGATAATTTAGTCAATGGCAACTACGCAATATACCAATACTTCAGGTCGTCGTAAGACCGCAGTAGCTCGTGTTTACCTTTCAGAAGGAACAGGTAAGTTTGAAATTAACGGAAAAGATTACACAAATTATTTTCCAACGTTGGTGCTTCAGTACCGCGTTAACCAACCTTTCATCCTCACAGGAAATGAAGGGAAGTATGATTTCAAAGCGAACATTGACGGAGGTGGAATCACTGGTCAAGCTGAAGCAGTTCGTTTGGCAATTAGTAAAGCATTAATCGAAATCAATCCCGATTGGAAGCCAGCATTGAAAGCTGAAGGTCTTACCACTCGTGACCCACGTATGGTTGAACGTAAGAAGTTCGGTCAACGTAAGGCTCGTCGTCGCTTCCAATTCTCTAAGCGCTAATCGCTGGAGAATTTTTTGGAAAGCTTTATCGGGCTTGTTTAGCATCCAAACTCCAAAGACTCACATCTCGATGTGGCTACTTTGGAGTTGACTTTTAGAGAACGTAAACAAGAATAAAATAAAAAATGGCAAAAGTTACTTTTGATGAATTGCTAGATGCCGGAGTACACTTCGGACACCTTAGCCGCAAATGGAATCCTAACATGGCTCCGTATATCTTCGGAGAGAAAAAAGGAATTCACATTATTGATTTGAACAAGACAATTGTAAAGCTCGACGAGGCTTGCAATGCTATGCGTCAAATTGCAAAATCTGGAAAGAAAATCCTTTTCGTTGCTACAAAAAAACAAGCGAAGGACATCGTTGCTGAAAAAATCAGCGCCATCGGAATGCCTTTCGTTGTTGAGCGTTGGCCAGGCGGAATGTTAACGAATTTCGTTACCATTCGTAAAGCGGTTCGTAAGATGACTTCTATCGAGAAGATGGAGGCAGACGGAACAGCAGCTACTATGAGCAAGAGAGAGCGTCTTCAATTGACTCGTACTGTTACTAAAATGCGTAAGAACTTGGGTTCAATTGCAGACATGAACCGTGTTCCAGCTGCATTATTCGTTATTGATGTAATGAAAGAGCACATTGCAGTTGCTGAAGCGAAGCGTCTGGGTATTCCAGTTTTCGCAATGGTTGATACTAACAGCGATCCTCGCAAAATCGATTTCGCAATTCCAGCGAACGATGATGCTACCAAATCAATAAGCAAAATCTTAGACGTAGCTATCGAGGCTATCGCAGAGGGATTGGCAGAGCGTAAGACCGATAAAGACAAGGGAGAAGACGTTCCAGTAACAGCTGAAAAGAAAGAAGATAGAAAGCCAGCTACTCGTAAGCGTGCACCAAAGGCTTAATTTTTTAACGAGTTAAATTATTTAATCATGAATATTACAGCATCAGATGTAAATAAGCTTCGTACCATGACTGGTGCGGGTATGATGGATTGCAAGAAGGCGCTAACCGAAGCGGAAGGTGATTTCGAAAAAGCAGTTGAATTGCTTCGTAAAAAAGGTCAAAAAGTGGCAGCTAGCCGCGGAGATCGCGATGCAACTGAAGGGGTAGTTTTGGCTAAGTCGAACGCAGAGAATACAAGCGGTTATGTGATTGTACTCAATTGTGAAACTGACTTCGTAGCGAAAAACGATGGTTTCGTTGGATTTGCAAATGCAATTTTAGATACTGCAATTGCGAACAATGCTAACAGCCCAGAGGCAGTGAAAGCATTGACTTATCCAGGAACTGCTTTAACTATTGAAGAAAAAATTACTGAAGAAATCGGAAAAATCGGAGAGAAAATCGATTTGTCTGTGGCTTCACAGATCAATGCAGGTTTCGTTTTCTGCTACAATCACCCGGGTAACAAATTGGCTGCTGTAGTTGGTTTCAACAAAGAAACTTCTGCTGATGTGGCGAAAGATGTTGCAATGCAAACAGCAGCTATGGCTCCTGTTGCGTTGGATGAGACTTCAGTTCCTGAAGAATTGAAGCAAAAGGAAATTGAAATTGGAAAAGAATTGGCTATCAACGAAGGTAAACCTGCGGACATGGCTGAGAAAATTGCAATGGGCCGTTTGAACAAATGGTTTAAGGAAACTACTTTGGTGAATCAAGAGTTTATCAAGGACAGCAAATTAACTGTTGGTCAATACGTGAAGTCAGTAGACAAGGATTTGTCGATCACTGGTTTTTTACGTAGCGGATTATAATTCGAATTGAATTCGAAAACTCAAGGGCTGTCTTCGGACAGCCCTTTTTTTTCGTTAATTTTTAGGTTGTCGTTTATTTGAACAAATTCTAAATTATTTTGTCTGTTGTAGAACGTTTTCCGATTGTATTTTCGCACAGCAAAACAAAAACCATTATGGGTCTTTTTACATCATCACTCATTAAGAAATTCTGGATGGCCGCAACAGGTTTGTTCCTGATTTCATTCCTTGTCGTTCACGCAGGAATTAACGCTATGATTTTCTTCAACGATGGAGGGGAAACCTTCAACGAATGGGGACATTTCATGGGAACCAACTTAATTATACGAACCATGGAAATTGGTTTGTTCTTGGGATTGATTTTACATATTGTAGACGGCTTGATGCTTTATTTCCAAAACCGTAAGGCACGTCCAATTAAGTACGCTTACAACAAACCATCTGCAAGTAGCACTTGGTATTCTAGAAGTATGGCTTTGTTGGGAACATTGATTCTTATTTTCTTGGTTGTTCACTTGAAAGATTTTTGGTTGAAGACCCGCATTACCGGACTTACAGTTGAACCAAGTCACGTGAAGATTGATGGGGTAATGCACGAGAATTTATTTGCCGAAATGTTGTTGGTGTTTCAGAACCCAGTAGCTGTTGTGATTTATTTACTTGGATGTTTCTCCTTGTTTTGGCACTTGTTCCATGGGTTTAGAAGCGCTTTTCAATCATTGGGATTGAACCATAGAAAATATGCCTCTTCCATAGAGTTGGCTGGTTCTGTATTCTCTGTAGTGATTTCAGTATTGTTCGCATCTATGCCTGTTGCGATGTACTTAGGTTGGGTTAAATAATTCAGATAAAAAAATTACTTCCTATGAAGTTAGATGCTAAAATTCCAGAAGGACCACTAGATCAAAAGTGGACCAAGTATAAGAGTTCAGTTCGTTTGGTTAATCCTTCGAACAAAAGAAACATTGAGATAATCGTAGTAGGAACCGGTTTGGCTGGTTCTTCTGCTGCGGCTTCTTTGGCGGAAATGGGCTACAAGGTGAAAGCGTTTTGCTTTCAAGATAGTCCACGCCGTGCGCACTCTATTGCTGCGCAAGGGGGGATTAATGCAGCCAAGAATTACATGAACGATGGTGATAGTACTTACCGTCTTTTCTACGATACCATTAAGGGTGGTGACTACCGCGCACGCGAAGCGAACGTACATCGTTTGGCAGAAGTAAGCGCAAGCATCATTGACCAATGTGTTGCACAAGGGGTACCGTTTGCTCGCGATTATGGCGGATTATTGGATAACCGTTCTTTCGGTGGTACACAAGTTTCTCGAACGTTTTATGCGAAAGGACAAACCGGACAGCAACTTTTGCTAGGAGCTTATTCAGCCTTGAGCCGTCAGATTGGTAAAGGAAGTGTGAAGTTGTACAACCGTCATGAAATGATGGATTTGGTTGTTGTAGATGGAAAGGCGAGAGGTATTATTGCGCGTAACATGGTTACAGGTGAGATTGAAAGTCACAGTGGCCATGCGGTTGTATTGTGTACGGGTGGATACGGAAACGTATTCTTCCTTTCAACCAACGCAATGGGGTCGAATGTTACAGCAGCATGGCGTGCGCACCGCAGAGGTGCCGCATTCGCAAATGCTTGTTTCACACAAATTCACCCAACTTGTATTCCGGTAAGTGGTGACCATCAATCTAAGTTGACATTGATGTCAGAGTCGTTACGTAACGACGGACGTATTTGGGTACCACTTCACAAGGAAGACGCTGAAGCTATTCGTGCGAAAAAACTAAAACCAACTGATATTCCTGAAGAGCGTCGTGACTATTATTTGGAACGTCGCTATCCAGCTTTTGGAAACTTGGTTCCTCGTGATGTGGCTTCACGTGCTGCAAAAGAGCGTTGTGACGCCGGTTTCGGAGTGAATGCAACGGGTGAAGCGGTTTATTTGGATTTTGCTTCAGCAATTATGCGTTACGGCAAAACAGCTGCAACTGTTCAAGGTATACACAACGCAACGGAAGATCAAATTCGTGAATTAGGAACGAAGGTAGTTGAAGCGAAGTATGGAAACTTGTTTCAGATGTACGAGCAAATCGTTGCTGAGAATCCTTATAAGACTCCAATGATGATCTATCCTGCTGTTCACTATACAATGGGTGGATTGTGGGTAGACTATGAATTGATGACAACTGTTAAAGGTTGCTACGCTGCAGGTGAGGCAAACTTCAGTGATCATGGTGCGAACCGTCTCGGAGCATCTGCATTAATGCAAGGATTGGCTGACGGATATTTCGTACTTCCATATACAATTGGAAATTACTTGGCCGATGAAATCAGCACAGGAGCTATTTCAACCAACACTCCTGAATTCCAAGAAGCGGAGAAAGCTGTTAAGGAAAGATTAGAAGGATTCTTCAAGACAACAGGAACTGAAACGGTAGATACTTATCACAAGAAATTGGGTAAGATTATTTGGGACTATTGTGGAATGGCGCGTAACAAACAAGGTTTGGAATTCGCGATTTCTGAGATTCGCAAGATTCGCGAAGAGTTCTACAAGAATGTAAAAGTTCCTGGAGGAATGACCGGAGTAAATACAGAATTAGAGAAAGCTACACGTGTTGCCGACTTCATTGAGTTGGGCGAGTTAATGTGTTTAGATGCATTGGAGCGCAACGAGTCATGCGGTGGTCACTTCCGCGAAGAATTCCAAACTGAAGAAGGTGAAGCATTGCGTGTAGATGAAACATTCAGCTATGTTGCAGCTTGGGAGTTTACAGGAGATCCATCTGCTCCGAAGATGCATAAAGAAGATTTGATATACGAAAACATTAAAGTTCAACAACGATCATACAAATAAGATGAGCAACGGAAACATGAACCTCACGCTAAAAGTTTGGCGTCAGTCCAGCAGCACGGCTGCTGGGAAAATGGAGACCTACCAACTCGGCGGTGTATCTCCGGATATGTCTTTCTTGGAAATGATTGACATGTTGAATGAACAAATTATTCGCAAGGGTGAAGATGCTATTGCTTTTGACCACGATTGCCGCGAAGGTATTTGTGGAATGTGCAGTATGTTCATCAATGGTGAAGCACATGGTCCGAACCGTGGTGTAACCACTTGTCAATTGCACATGCGTTCGTTCAAGGATGGAGATACCATTTACATTGAACCATGGAGAGCGGAAGGCTTCCCAGTAGTGAAAGACTTGATGGTAGACCGTGCGGCGTTCGATCGTATTATTCAATCGGGTGGATTCGTTTCGGTAAACACTTCAGGAAGAACAATGGATGCGAATGCAATTCCAATTCCGAAAGAAGATGCGGATAAGGCATTCGATGCAGCAACATGTATCGGTTGTGGCGCTTGCGTAGCAACTTGTCCGAATAGTTCTGCGATGTTGTTCGTGAGTGCGAAAGTTTCTCAGTTCGCGTTGTTACCACAAGGACACCCAGAGCGCAAAGAGCGTGTGCTGAATATGGTTAAGCAAATGGATGCGGAAGGATTTGGAAATTGCAGCAACATAGGTGCATGCGAGGTTCAATGTCCGAAGAACATTAGCATTGAAAACATTGCACGCATGAACAGAGAATATCTTTCTGCGAGTGTGAAACCAGAGAATTAATGCAACAATTTCATTTAAAGCACCAAGCGCTCGTTTTGCTCTTGGTGCTTTTTTGTTTTAAGTCGAATGGTCAAGCTGCTTGGGATTTGAATCTCTTGGCGAAGATCAACGGAGGTCCTGAAAGATCTGATCTCTTTTGGGAGGCATATACAAACAGCATTACCTATGTGACTTTAGGAACTCCATTGTTGGTTGGAACAGTTGGCGTCTTGAAAAAAGACGAATTCCTGAAGCGTCAATTCTTAGGTATGGCCGGAGGGTTGGCCATGAATGGATTTGTTACTGTTGCGCTGAAGTATGGAATTGTCAGACCTCGTCCTTTTGTAACGCATGGAGATTTGTTCTACAAGAAGACTCATGCTGAAAGCCCATCTTTTCCGTCTGGACACACGAGCTCGGCTTTTCAATGGGCAACAAGCTGCGTATTGGCGAAACCTAAATGGTATATTGCAATTCCTGCATACATGTATGCTTGCGGAATTGGATATTCGCGCTTGCATTTGGGAGTGCATTATCCAACCGATATTGCCGCGGGTGCATTTGTTGGAACTGCTAGCGCCTTTGCTTCTTATCACATCAACAATTGGCTTTGGAAGAAGATGGATTCTAAGAAAAAGTCAGATCATATCTTGATTACCCCTTCTTTTTGAAATGAAAAAAGCCGCGATTAAGCGGCTTTTTAATTGAAGTAGACAAAATTACTGTTTGAATCCCGAAACGGTGCTTATGCAACCAATATGCTGCACTACGGCATCTTTCTGTTCTTGAATCGTAACCTTTGCAACGAGCTGTTGTGTGTTTTTCATTTTGAATCCAATAGACTACTTTTTTCAGATAGGCCTTGATGTTTAATTTGAAGGGATTGGTAGCTCAAAAAAGATTTCTTATAATGTTTTGACTCATAGAGAAATTCTCTATTAAATTTTCGTCAGGTGGACTTACTTCAACACCTTTGAACAATTAGTTTTTATTCTTAATCAGTTAGAGTTTAATAGACGATTCAAAACTTTGCGATTATTATGAGAGAGAAATGAGTTCAACTGACCAATTAAATAGTTTAGACTTGATAGGTAAGGATTAATGCGCATATAGTTACAAGATCAAACAAATAAAATGGTATTAATGTGCTTCGAGCCAGTTGTTTCCGGCCTGGATTTCTACTTCCAAAGGAACAGCAAGTTTTATTGCGTTTTCCATTTCATGCTTTACCAATTCAAACACTTGTTGAACTTCGTCTTTTGGTGTGTCGAAAAGTAATTCATCGTGCACTTGGAGTACCATTCTTGTTTTCAACTGAGCATTCTTCAGTGCTGATTGAATTTTCACCATGGCTACTTTAATGATGTCGGCTGCCGAACCTTGTATGGGTGCATTCACCGCATTGCGTTCTGCGAAGCTTCTTGAGATGGCGTTTGAAGAGTTGATGTCTGGAAGGAAGCGTCTACGTCCGAGCACGGTTTCAACGAATCCTCTTGAGCGGCAATCTTCAACAGCTTGGAGCTGGTAGGTCTTTAGTGCCGCGAATTGCGTGTAGTACGCTTCAATGATGTTTTTCGCTTCCGTTCTTGAAATTCCTAATTGCTGGGCTAATCCGAAGGGACCTTGTCCGTAGATAATTCCGAAATTAACCGCTTTCGCTTTGCTTCGCATGTCTTTGGTGACTTCATCCAATGGAACGTTGAACACTTTCGAGGCTGTGGCTTTGTGAATGTCTTCTCCTTGTTGGAATGCGTCGATCATGTTTTTATCTCGGCTCAACGCGGCAATAATGCGCAGCTCTACTTGCGAGTAATCGGCGCTTACTAAGACGTGATTTTCATCGCGCGCAACGAAAGCTTTTCTAATTTCTTTTCCGCGTGAAGTCCTGATTGGAATATTTTGAAGATTGGGTTGGTTACTACTTAATCTTCCCGTAGCTGCGACCGCTTGCATGAAGTTCGTATGTACACGTCCTGTAATCGTATTGATCATGTTAGGAAGCGAGTCGATGTAGGTGCTTTTTAATTTTCGAAGCTCTCTGTAATCGAGAATAAGCGGAACAATTTCATGCGTGTGCAAGTATCGTTGAAGAATATCCTCACCGGTGCTGTATTGTCCGGTTTTAGTCTTCTTCATTTCAGTAGTTATTTTCAATTTTTCGAAAAGAATTACCCCAAGTTGTTTTGGAGAATCTATGTTGAATTTCTCTCCGGCTAGTTCGGTAATTTTTTCTTCAATGATATCGAGTTCCTTCCCGAGCTCCACGCTGTATGCGTTCAAGAATTCTTTGTCTACTCGAATGCCCTCCCACTCCATATTCGCAAGCACTTCAATGAGTGGGATTTCAATGTTTTCCAGAACGGAGGTTGTTCCTTGCTTTTCTAATTCAGGTTGAAAAATTTCTGCGAGTTGAAGCGTTACATCGGCATCTTCTGCGGCGTAATCTTTAATGCTTTCAGCAGGAAGGTGCGCCATTGAATTTTGGTTTTTTCCTTTCGGCCCAATCAAAGATTCAATAGAGACTGGTTTGTAATTCAAATAACTTTCACTCAACACATCCATGCTGTGTTTCCCATCTGCATTGATTACGTAGTGCGCCAACATGGTGTCGAAGATTTTGTTTTGAATCTTAACACCATATTTTTTCATCATCTTGAAGTCGAACTTGTAGTTCTGTGCAACGAGAGTTTTTGATGTGTCTGAGAAAATTTCATTGAAAATTTCCAATTGCTTTTTCGCTTCTTCAAAGTTCGAAGAAATGGGAACGTACCAACCGGTATGAGCTTTTGTGCTGAATGAAAGTCCTACAAGATAGGCTGAATGCGGCTCAAGGTCAGAAGTTTCAGTATCGAAGCTAAAGGTAGTTGCACGTTGAAGTTCTGAAATTAAAGTTTGAAGCTCTTGTTCCGAAGTGGCCATGAAGTATTCATGATCCGTATTTTCAATTGTGTTTTTTGGTGTTGAAGGAACAATTACTTCTTCGCCAGCAGATGAAAATAAATCTTGAGGTGCATTATTGGCAGCAGACGAGGCCGGTGCTTCTTCGTTTAAAACACGTTTGATTAATTGACGAAATTCGAGCTCTTCGAATACTTCACGAATGGCGTCCTTATTTATTTCGCTCACCTTCAACGCTTCCTCATCGAGTGGAGTAGGAGCGTCTAGCATGATGGTTGCCAGTTTCTTTGAAAGAATTCCTTGTTCACGGAAATTCTCTACGTTTTCTTTTTGTTTTCCTTTTAGTTTATCTGTGTTTGCGAGCAGCCCTTCGAGAGAGCCAAATTCAGCAAGTAATTTCGCTGCGGTTTTTTCACCAATACCGGGTATGCCTGGAATGTTGTCTACGGCGTCTCCCATTAACCCAAGCAGATCAATGACTTGATTTACATTCTGAATGTTGAATTTTGCGCATACTTCGGCTTCACCCAAAATTTCCGCTTTTCCTCCTTGGTATCCGGGTTTGTAGATGAAGATTTTATCACTAACCAATTGCCCATAGTCTTTATCTGGAGTCATCATGTAGGTGTGAAAACCTTCTTTCTCGGCTTTTTTAGCCAATGTTCCAATGATATCATCTGCTTCGTATCCCGGCGCAATGAGCATAGGAATATTGAATGCCTCGATTATTTTTTTGATGTAGGGAACTGCGATTTTTATGTCTTCAGGTGTCTCCGATCTGTTTGCTTTATATGCTTCGTAATCTATTTCTCTCAGCGTTTGTTCGGGCGCATCAAATACGACCGCAATGTGTGAAGGTTTCTCGTTATTCAAAATATCGAGAAGTGTGTTCGTGAATCCGAACATGGCTCCAGTATTCAGTCCTTTACTGTTAATGCGAGGGGTTCTTATAAATGCGTAATAAGCACGGAAAATAAGTGCGTAAGCGTCGAGAAGAAAAAGTTTTTTATCGTGTTCTGAAGATATCATGTTACGAAGATAGTGCAGCCATATACGTGGCCACATACTTCCCCATAATATCGAATTCTAAATTGACCAAAGTTCCATTTTCAATGAACTGAAAAGTGGTGTGTTCGTATGTAAATGGAATGATGGCCACTGAAAAGGAAGTTTTCGAGCTATCTACAACTGTTAAGCTCACTCCGTTAACGGCAATGCTTCCTTTTGGAACAGTGATGTGTCCGAGTTCTTTCGGATTGTATTCAAAAGAAAATTTCCAACTACCATCATTTTCTGTTTTGGAAATACACTTTCCAACCACATCTACATGTCCTTGTACGTTATGCCCGTCGAGTCGATCACCCACTTTTACGCATCTTTCAAGATTAACAGAACTTCCTTCTATCCAACTTCCGATGGTTGTTTTCTGAATGGTTTCGTCAATGGCAGTGACGCGGTAAGTATTGTCCACAATTTCAACAACAGTTAGGCAGATTCCATTGTGAGCGAGACTTTGATCAACTTTCAGTTCATTCGTGAAATCACAGGAGAGCCAAAGTTCGAGGTTGCTTCCATCTCGTTCCGTCTGCACAATTTTACCGAGTGATTCTATAATTCCAGTGAACATAATTTATTGTTGAGGTGTGGCTTGAGTTGCATTCAAAATCTGAATATAACCTTCGCGGAATTCAGTCACGATACCTTCCAAACGAATGGTATTTACAACCACAGTGTAATAGTATGTTCCTGCACTGACGAGCATTTGTGTGGATTCATCTGTGGCGTTCCATAATATATCTGGATCAGTTGTTTCGAATAGTAATGTGCCGTACCGATTGAATATTTTAAAGTCGATGCTTTCAATGGAACGATATGGAAAAGGTTTGAGAATATCATTCAATCCGTCTAAATTCGGAGTGATAATGTTTGGCAATTCGTAAGTCGGGCAGTTATCTATGCACACTACATTTGAAGGTGCACTTTCATTTTGATAAAGTTCACCATCTGGCCAAAGGTTCAGAGAATCGAGTGCAGTGATGTAGAAACATCCTGCAATGCTTTGGATACCTTCCGGATGAAGGAATTCGAATTCGGTGCTGTTTGATCCGTTTAGTGTTCCGAGTAAAGTGTATGAACTTGTATTTGTTGGAGCGTAGTAAATGTTGTAGGCTGTTATGTCTTCCGCGCAGGAGGGGTCAATGTTGTTCCATGAAATTTGAAGCGAAGGGATTTCACAGTTGTTAGTTTGTGAAATAAGCGGCGGACAAGGGGGGGTAGAGTCGTATGGACTTGCACAAATCTCTTGGCTGAAGTTGTACAATGAGTCGGGAACATTAGGCGCACCATATGAACCGAGCGTTAGAATCTTGTAGCAATAGTTGGCATTGTTTACAAGTCCCGTGTCTAGGTATTGTGGAATGGTAGTTTCATTCAACAAAGAAAAATCTAACTCCCCAGGAGCCTTGCGATAAATGAAGTACCGCGAATTGATCCAAGGAAATTGTCCTGTTAAATTCAATTGAATGGCATTGTCTTGTGGTGTTGCGGTGAGCCAAGGCGATGTGGCGGTTGATGAGTAGCCAACGACATCTTCGTTCGAATAGAATTTCACACGGTATTTTTTCAACGCCGTGAAGGTGTCGATATTCGAATGATAGTATACGGTGTCGCCCGTGTTCAAGATGGTGAATTCATTCGAAGCGAAGATGGTTTGCCATGTTCCGTTGTTGTCGTATTCTAATTCGTAGTGATAGGGTGGTAAGTACGTAAGTGTGTCGAGTTGCGAAGGCGGCGACCACCATACGGTATCTTGTCCAACTGCTATATCAGTTGTTTCAATACTCACTTTCGTAATAACAGGAATGTCTTTTTTAATTTGCACACAAGCTTCTTCGCTGGCGTAGCTTAATGCGCCATCTGGCCATACTGTTACAATGCGATAACAGAATGGAACTCCGAAACCAGGTGCGTTGTCGTTGAATACAGTGCTGTTGACTCCGAGTGTTTGTCCGATGTATACGAAGCCTGTATATGCCGGCATTCCAACTTCGCAATCGGAAGGATTGAAGTTATATCCGTTTTGTTTTCTATAAATGAAGTAGCGAACGTTAGCAGCCTCATAGTTTGTAAATGAATTCAGACAAGGTGATGGATTCCAGGTTACGGTTACTGTTGAACCAACAGCGGCTGCTTGAACATTCTGAACTTTTGGTGCAACTACAGTAATATTTACAGACTCTATATCTGCTAAGGGGACAAATCCGTTGTCAAGTGCCTCAAAACTCACAGTATAGGGTGCTGCACGAACTTCTTCACATTCCGGATTCCAATAGAAAGTATCTGTAAATGTGTTGAACTCTGCTTCATGTACAACATTAGTAAGAGGGCCTCCGAAAGCACTAATGAATATAGTGTTTCCGTTAGGGTCAGTTGCATTTACATCAAATTGAATAGTACTTCCTGCCTCAACGCAGTAATCTGGAAGTGGCGCAATTACAGGTGGCTGATTGTTACATGTAATTACGGTAATCTGCATGTCGCGAATGACATATCCCACCAAAATACCGTTTCGATATTCTTCAATTTTAATAGCTATGTTGAATTCTCCTGCTAATGGTGGAACTAGCCAGGTAACATCTCCGGTTGTAGCGTTAATACTGAAAATATCGGAATTATTTACTGTGCTTGCATCGGGAAGTAACCACCCCACTAATGCTTGTGCGCCTTCTCCCATGCAAGGAACAAGAGAATATACCAAGGAATCTCCATCTGGATCGAAGGCAACAGGATTGTGTATCCAGGGTTGATTGAGACAAGCATCTTCAATAGGCATTTTCAGAAGTTGAACCGAATTGTTGTGTCCCGTTGCAGGGGAAATCACAATCATCGACTGAATCGTGAATACTTGGTTTATGGAATTCAAGATGTTGATTACACCTTCATTACGATTGGGGTCTTCCATCACAAGGTAATAGACTCCTGGACCTGCGTAGGTGTGAAAGCCGACGTATTGATTTCTCTTCGCGTCGCCAGAACCTAAGATGAGTTCTTCTGTTCGTTCTAAACTGTCGAGCTGGTTTTCGGTTGTTCCTGAAGGCTCGTCGCCCCACCTAATTTTCAAAAACGGCCTGTCGGCAGCGAAAGAGCTGGCCTTTGTAATGGTGTTTATGGTGACTTTGTAGGTGTAACCGGAAATGTGCTCGTAAACAATTTCTCCTGCACGATTATGCGTAGCCCATGCCGCAAGGGTTGTGAGCCAAACGCAAATGGTGAGGAGTAGTTTACGATTCATTTTATCTAAGACAAACTAAGTTGTCATTTAGTTTACTTACTCGACACAAATTTTTGTTCTAGCGATTCCGTTTTCTGAAATCACTTCAAGAATGTAATATCCCGGTGCAAGATCACTCACTGAATGCAAACGAGAATAGGTGTTCATTTGCTTCACGCATTTTCCGTCTGTAGATAATATTCTCAATTGGAATACTTGAATGTTTGAAGGAAGATTAAGTTGAATGGATTCTGCAGCTGGGTTTGGATAAACTTGTAGGTTAAAGTTTCCATTTACATTTTCAACGCCATCAATAATTTCAAGATTAACGCAATAGTCTTCTACTTCACCATACGAATATGTTCCGCAAGAGGAGGGAGGTGTTCCTGTTCCAAATATTCCTACGTAAGCCATGCCAACGCGCATGCGAGTGCTTCCCGGAGCGATGGCTGCTGCTGCGGGAACGGTTAGGGTTCCGGTAACTGTATTTTGAGAACCGCTACCTGAATCAAAAGCTAGCTCTGAGGGCTCGTCGAAACTCCCGTTGGCATTGTAGTCGATCCAAACTTTAAAGTACTCACTGTAGGAGCCAGCAGAAAATCCGGGTGTAAGTGAAACTGGATAAGTGTTTCCTGCAACAAGTGTTAGCGTGCTGAGGTCTGTGTAATCGGTATAAACGTCATTAGTAGTGCTGTTGTTTGTAAATGAGCCTACGGTCACAGATTCTATGTATTCATCTGAAGCGTTACCACCGTTTGCATCACAGTAAACAACGTCGGTACATGAACCGCAACCGGTCGTAGAGAATTCAAACGAAGTGAGAGGATTTTCTGGATTGACGCAGATTGAACCTACTTGAATGGTGTAGGTCGTGCACGAATCGAGATTAAAGAATGTAATGTTTGGTTGAAGCGATTGAATAACATCAGTTCCGTTTGGTCCTGTTAACTGAATGGTGTAACCATCTGCAGCGAAGATGTCATTCCAAGCAACTGTTGCTGTTGTTGCACCTTGTGCATTCGGAACCGAATAAACGCTCGGGTTTGTGCAACATCCGTCTGTATATAGTACGAATGAGTTTGTCCATTCACCTTGAACAGTGTCGCAAATAGAAGCCAGTTGAAATTCATATATGGAACAAGCTGATAAACCCAAAAACGTTAGACTGTTCGCGTTTATGTTTTCAATGAGGGTCCAGTTACCAGATCCTTGCACTTGATATTGACAAACGAAATTTGTAACATCGGGTGTGCTGTTCCAGGAAAGCGTGTAGTCGAGTGTGCCCGGTATTTGTGCAGCCCCGATAGCGAAAGGTGCAACGCAGCCACCTGCGGAACATTCGTTTAGTAAAAGATCTAAACTGTTTTTGACATTCATTCTACCCCCGGTGACCACTTCGGATTGGAGATTTGAAACAAGGTCGACTCCATTCAAAATGTAATCTCGAATCAGCTGCGCTCCTGTTGCCGGATTGGCGTTAGTAATTGACATGATTGAGGTACACGGAGCAGAGTAGAGTAGTGCCACTCCTCCAGCTACGCAAGGACTTGCAAATGATGTTCCGGAAGTATTTCCGTAGTTAGTATTTCCTGCGAGATAAACTGCTTCTCCGGGAGCACCCAGGTCGATGGTAGTAATTCCATATCCGCTGAATGTGCGAACGTCTGAACTGTTGGTAGCAGTTACTGCAATCATGTATTCGCTTGGACAAGCTGTTGGAAGGTCACCAACCACGTCAACGTTTACATTGTTGTTTGCAGTGGAACCACAAGAGAGAATTCCAGCTACACCGAGTGTATCGTACATAGCGCACCACAACGGTGCTTGAGATGGTTGTCCGTTGTCGGTTCCCCAACTGCTGTTGGTTGCCACCACGAATGCACCTTGCGCCCCGCCGGTTTGGTTGTATAGGCGACGCATTTTCAAAGGATAGGTGTAGGCAGCGATAACGTTGGCTTCGGAAATACCGCCCATGTCAACTTGCATGATTTTTACATTCCAGTTAACACCGGTAATTCCAATACCGTTGTCACCTTTTGCACCAATCATACTGCTTACTTGCGTGCCGTGATTTCCTGCAGCAATGGCGTCGCTGTTGGCAGTCATGTTCCAACCGTCTATGTCATCGATGTATCCGTTGTTATCATCGTCAATTCCATTTCCATCTATTTCGTTGGTATTGATCCAGTGGTTTTCAATAATATCTGCTTGATCCCATTTTGCTCCGCCACCTTCAACCACGCAGACTACGATTTCGTCTCCGAATGCAGTTAGTCCGCCTGTGGTAATATCCCAAGCTTCAGGGGTATCAATGTCATTATCGGATGCGTCGTTATGAAACCACTGTTGTCCAAAGGAAGGATCGTTTGGAACGATTCGCTCTGCTATTTTATGGTTGGCTTGTGCAAGTTGAATGCTTGAACAGGTTGGCGCGAAACGAATGATTTCATTCAATGAGATCAATTCTTCGTTGAATGTGAACAACCAAGCGCGCATGATGTCGCTTATTTCATAGCTCGCTTTTATTTCGGGAAGTATTCCGAAGTGTTGCGTCAATTCTTGCTCTGCTTGAGCAGCTGAAAAGCCTTTTTTAAGTTGAAGAATGAATTCGTTATTCATTCGAGCTGCTTGTCCGAATAATGTTGTCGAAGCAACAAAGAAACTTACTAAGAAGAAAATCGATTTTGAGAATGAAAAGATACGTGTCATGACTAATTCAGATATTTCGTAAATATCGGAATGAAAGCATAAACATTTTCACAGAATTGTCTTTTTTCCTTACGAAAATTAGGCTTCGTTTACTATTATACGTTTGACACGTGGGGGAATACCGGTTAGTACTTCGTAGGCAATGGTATCGCAGGACTGTGCGTACTCGAGAATCGAGTGTTGGCCATTGAATACAATGGCTTCATCGCCTTCTTGTGCAGACAATCCGGTAATGTCGACCATGGTAACGTCCATGCACACGCGACCGACTACTGGGCAGGTTTTTCCATTGATGAAGACTTTGCCTTTTCCATTGGAGAGCGATCTGCGGAAGCCATCTGCGTAGCCAATCGGAAGAACGGCGATTTTCATTTCTTGGTTGGAAGTAAATGTTCTTCCGTAACCAACGGTTTCATTCGGAAGCACAGATTTGATTTGGACAATACTGGTTTTTAGGCTTCCGACGTTACGTAACATTTTTTGCTCTTCTTCGAAGGCAGATACACCGTAGAGGCCAATTCCCAAACGAACCATGTTGAATTGGGCATTTTTCCATCGTTGAATTCCACCGGTGTTTGCGGCATGAAGGACAGGGGTATACCCCAGTACTTCGGAAATGAGTTTACAACGATTTTCGAAATCAATAATTTGATCTTGAGTGAATGCATCGTGCGACTCGTCTTCAGAAGCTGCGAAATGTGTGAATATGCTCGCAATCTCGATATTTGAATTTTCTTTTAATACCTCTAATAATGCCGGTGTTTCTGTTGGTTTGAATCCTAGACGGTTCATTCCTGTGTCGAGTTTCAAATGCGCTTTGAATTTTTTTTCTGAATTGAAATCTTTGGCAGCTTTAGCAAAGGCATTAAACGATCTTATGGAAAATAATTCAGGTTCAAGTCTATGTTTGAAGAGTGGAGCAAAGTCGGTGACATTTGGTTCAAGAACCAGTATAGGAAGAGAAATTCCTGCTTCACGAAGTTGAACGCCCTCGTCTGTGTACGCAACTGCTAGAGCTTCAATGCCGCAATTGGCCAGGCATACAGCTACTTCAACCGCTCCAATACCGTAACCGTTTGCTTTAACCATTCCCATTAATTTCACTTCGGGGTTTAGTAAAGAACGGAAGTAATAATAGTTGTTTGCAAGTGCATTCATGTTTACTTCGAAAATAGTTTCCTGATGCTGCTCTTGCAGAGCACTCACTATTTTCTCGAAGTGAAATTTGCGTGCCCCTTTGATTAGAAGTGCACTTGAATCGATTTTATTAGAAAGAAGATATTCAACAAGTGCTGTAGTGTTTTCGAAGCATTGGAAAGAATTCGAAAGTGCCGTTCGGTGTTCAAGAAATTTTTCTCCAACTGCGAATACTTCATCTACTTGGAATTCTCTCATAAGCTCAACAACCCTTTCTATCCAAATCTCATCCTTCATTCCACTTTCTAGAATATCTGAGATAATCGCACCTCGCTTATTCACTTGAATGTTCAAGTTGAAGTGTTGAAGAGCTAGTTTTAATGAAGTAAGATCGTTACTGTAGCCATCGTTTAGGAGTTGAATGCCGCCAATTCCCTTTAATTGCTGCATGCGCATTTCCACAGGCAGGAGGTGTGGAGCTTTTTCTTTAAGCTGTGGAATTGAAAGTCCGAAATGTAACGCTGTAGCTGCAGCTAAGGCGAAGTTGTCTATTGATATGTTATCTGTGAATGGAATTTCAGCGTCTACCACTTCTTCTTTCCAGCAAAACGAAACTATGGAATGAGTGGAGGATGAAGTTATTTTTTGAATACAAAATTCATCAGAAGAATTTTTACCAACTCGAATCAATTTGCCTGTAAATCCGAATTCAATACCAGAAGGTGCAATCAGTGTTTCGCATGAAGAAAATAATTTTGTCTTCTCTTGAAGCAGCTGTTGCGGTGACTGAAAATTTTCGGCATGAGCACTGCCTAAAAAAGTAAACACTCCTGTAGTGGGTTGAATGACTTGCTCTAGGTTATTCATTTCATTGGGTAAGGAAATACCCGCTTCGAATACACCGAGGTTGTGCATAGACTCTAGCTGCAGCACTGCCAAAGGAACTCCTACTTGAGAGTTGAAACTTTTCGGGCTTCTTACAATGCAAAAATTGTCTGCCAATAATTGATTGATCCATTCTTTGACAATCGTTTTTCCATTACTTCCAGTAATTCCAATGATTGGAATGTTGAATTGCGTTCTGTGAAATGCGGCAATTTGCTGAAATGCGGTTAATGTATGATCTACACGAATAACATTACATTCTTTTGGAAGATGTAACTCTTCAGAGACAATGAATGTTCGAATTCCTTTCTCGTATGCCGTTGGAACGAAAACATGTCCATTGAAATGTTCGCCAGTTAACGGAATAAAGACAGAATGAGCAGAGTCAACCGTGTGCCGGGTGTCTGTACAAATGAAATGAATAAGATTGGCGCTATTCCCTTCTGAGATTTCACCACCAACTATGTGGGACAGATCAGAAATAGAAAGATTCAATTTCATGCGGAAGGATCAACTTCGGTCACAGATTCCTCAATGGAAACCTCTTCTTCTTCGTCTTTGAAAAAGCGACGTTGGAAAAGGAGAATTAAAATTATTCCTACAGATATAGATGCGTCTGCAATATTGAAAATAGGAGGAAAGATTTCTGCTCTTTCACCTGCGTGAATAGGAGACCATGAAGGGAAATCGAGCTCTTTGGTTATGTGAATCATGTCAACCACATTCCCCATTAGAAAGGGTGCATACCCTTGAGAGGAAAAAGCGGCTGTATCCGAGTAAGCCGTGTAATCTTGAAAGTGCGGGTCGAAGGTCGAACCTTTGTCGAAACACATGCCGTACACTGCGCTATCAATGATATTTCCCAAGGCTCCGGCTACAATAAGCGCCAAACAAAAGAGATAACCTTGATGGGTTTTCTTTTTGGTGAGTTTGTAGATATAGATAATGATGGCAGTAACAACAATGATTCGAAAAATACTAAGCGCAAGCTTTCCGGTAGTTCCAGGGAACATCCAACCGAAGGCCATTCCCGGATTTTCAACAAATTGTAAATCGAGCCAACCTGGGATGAGCTCTACGTTTTCTCCGTACAGAAACGAGAGCTTTATCCAGATTTTTAATAGTTGATCAAGCGCAACAACGCTAGAAATAATTAAGAGTACTTTTCTCACTTCACGAGATCTTACTGCATGTTTTTGGCTTCTATGCTAAGGGTAGCATGAGGAACCAAACGCAAGCGTTCTTTAGGGATAAGTTTTCCTGTAACACGACAAACACCGTACGTTTTGTTCATGATACGTAGCAATGCGTTTTCTAAGTTTTTAATGAACTTCTCTTGACGTGCGGCCAATTGAGCAATCTCCTCGCGGCTGTTGGTGTCGCTTCCATCTTCCATCATTTTAAATGTTGGAGAAGTATCGTCCGTGCTGTTGTCTCCTTCTCTCGAAAGTGATTCTTTCAATTCTTCGAAATCTGAACGAGATTGTTCTAATTTCTCTTTGATAAGAATTTCAAATTCTTTCAAATCTTTGTCTGAGTAACGTAATCCTTTCACTGGTTCTGCTGGCATCTTCACTGGTTCTTTTTTAATCTCTGGAGCAGGTTTATAAACAGGTGCAGTAGTCTTTACCTCTGGTTTCTTTACTTTCGCTGGTTTTGCGGTAACTGCTTGAGTTGGTTTAACTATATTAACTTCTACTTTTTTTACTGGAGCAGCCTTTTTTGCAGGTGCTTCTTTTTTAGCAACTGGTTTCTTCGCAACAACTTTTTTTGCTGGCGCTGCTTTCTTTGCAGGCGCTGCTTTTTTAGCAACTGGTTTCTTCGTAACAACTTTTTTCACTGGCGCTGCTTTCTTTGCAGGCGCTGCTTTTTTAGCAACTGGTTTCTTCGCAACAACTTTTTTCACTGGCGCTGCTTTCTTTGCAGGTGCTGCTTTTTTAGCAACTGGTTTCTTCGAAACAACTTTTTTCACTGACGCTGCTTTCTTTGCAGGTGCTTCTTTTTTAGCAACTGGTTTCTTCGCAACAACTTTTTTTGCTGGAGCCGCTTTCTTAGCAGGCGCCGCTTTTTTTGCGGTTACTGCTTTTTTAGCAACTGGTTTCTTCGCAACAACTTTTTTTGCTGGAGCCGCTTTCTTAGCAGGCGCTGCTTTCTTGGCAGGCGCTGCTTTTTTTGCAACTGGTTTCTTCGCAACAACTTTTTTTGCTGGAGCTGCTTTCTTTACTGGTGCTGCTTTTT
>CAYLOT010000004.1:110506-114230 GCA_964385405.1 uncultured Chryseobacterium sp.
TTCTTCGCAACAACTTTTTTTGCTGGAGCTGCTTTCTTTACTGGTGCTGCTTTTTTAGCCACGGGCTTCTTTGCTACTACTTTTTTCGCAGGCGCTGCTTTCTTGGCAGGCGCTGCTTTTTTAGCAACGGGTTTTTTAGCTACTACTTTTTTGGCAGGGGTAGATTTTTTTGCCATGGGTCTTAAAGGTTTTTGGTTAATAGTAAGCGCACCTCTTCTCCCCCTTCCCATTCAACTGCGACACCCCCTTCCATTTCTGGAATAAACTCAAGCGAAGAAGCAAGTACTTGACTGCTAATATATTCAGAATTGTTTTTCAAAACATCATTCAGGTAGTTTTCTCCCGAAACTTTAACAATTATTTTATCGGTAACCTCGAAATTGGTTTCTTTTCTCATGTTTTGAATACGATTCACCAATTCACGCGCATATCCTTCTTCCTTTAATTCAGGAGTGATGGTTACGTCCAAGGCTACAGTTAAATTGCCTTGATTTGCTACTTTCCAACCAGGAATGTCAACAGGAATAATCTCCACATCTTCCGTTTGAAGAAGTATAGATTCTTTCATCCACATATACTCTCCTGTTTTTTCTATTGAAGAAATAATTTCTTGGGCGTTTTCCTGCGCAAATTGCTGAATTTCTTTCATGAACTTCCCGCACTTTTTTCCGAGTGTTTTGAAATTCAATTTAAGGTCCTTTACAATTTTAGTGGTCTGTTCATCGACGCATTTCACGGCTTTAACATTCACTTCACTGCAAATGAGATCTGAAACACTTTCAATTCTCGACTGCGTGGTTTCATCTAGAACTGGAATTCGAATTTCCGCAAGCGTTTGGCGCACTTTGATGTTTTCCTTCTTACGAATAGAGAGGGCCATGCTAGAAATACGTTGTGCAAGGTCCATACGAGCCTCAAGATTTTCATCTCGGAAGCTTCCTGCTTCGAGGTGCGAAAGATGAACCGAATCGTTCGTTGTGTTCAAACTTTGAAACAACCAATCTGAATAGAATGGAGCAAAAGGACTCATGAGTTGGGCAACTTGTTTCAAGCAGGTGTGAAGCGTAGCGTACGCCGAACGTTTGTCTTCTGTCATTTCACCGTGCCAGAATCTTTTCCTTGCGAGACGAACGTACCAGTTTGAAAGGTGATCGTTCACAAACGATTCAATGGCGCGAGCTGCAGGAGTTGGATCGAATGCGTCGAGATTTTTCTCTACTTCTAAGGTAAGTGCGTTTAGTTTACTTACGATCCACTTATCTAATTCAGCTCGATTTTCAACAGCCGGGTCATTATTCGATGCCTCAAATCCGTCTATGTTTGCATACAACGCAAAGAAAGAGTAGGTGTTCGATAGTGTTCCGAAAAAGGTGCGTTGAACTTCAGCAATTCCTTCTGTATCGAATTTCAAATTATCCCATGGATCTGAGTTGGTAATCATATACCAACGCGTGGCGTCGGGCCCATATTTACCAAGGGTTTCGAACGGATCAATAGCATTGCCTAAACGCTTAGACATCTTGTTTCCATTTTTGTCTAAAACAAGTCCGTTTGAAATGACATTTTTATAAGCAACAGAATCGAAGCACAAGGTTGCAATGGCGTGCAAGGTGTAAAACCATCCTCTTGTTTGATCCACTCCTTCAGCAATGAAATCTGCAGGGAAAGAATGGTTGTTGTCGATTTTTTCTTTGTTTTCGAAAGGGTAGTGCCATTGCGCGTAAGGCATAGCTCCACTGTCGAACCAAACATCAATTAGGTCAGCTTCACGGTGCATCGGTTTCCCGCTAGGGCTTACCAATACAATTTTATCGACGTAGGGTTTGTGTAAATCGAACAAGCTATAGTTCTCAACCGAATGATTGTTCGGTTGGAAATTTTCTAGCGGATTAGTTTCTGCAATTCCTGCTGCTACGCTTTTTTTCAATTCAGCTTGAAGTTCTTCAACAGAGCCAATGCAGATTGATTCGCTTCCGTCTTCGGTGCGCCAAATTGGAAGTGGAATTCCCCAGAAGCGACTGCGTGAAAGGTTCCAATCGTTTGCATTTTCCAGCCAGTTGCCAAATCTTCCAGTGCCCGTAGACTCTGGCTTCCATTGAATGGTGTTGTTCAATTCCACCAATCGATTTCTCTTTTCAGGAACCTTCACAAACCAAGAGTCCAAAGGATAGTACAATACTGGCTTATCTGTTCTCCAGCAGTGTGGGTAGTTGTGTGCGTATTTTTCTTTTTTGAATAATTTTCCTTCGGTTTGAAGTTTCAAAACAATACGCTCATCAACACTCAAATACTGAAGTTTCTCGGTGTCTTTTATTATTCCTCCAAGACTTGCTTTTTGTTTAACTAGCTCAACTGCTTTTTCTTCATCGGAATAGTACGCTTCTTTCACGAATTCTTCTCCGAATAAGAAAGTGCCGTCTTGGACTTCCGGAAGGAAGCGTCCTCTGCGATCGACAAGGGTAAGATTTCCCATGCCGTTTTGTTTCGCCACACGGAAGTCATCTGCTCCAAAGCTAGGTGCAATGTGAACGATCCCGGTTCCGTCTTCCGTAGTAACGAAGTCGCCACCAATAATCTTGAACGCATCGCCATCGTTCGGCTGTACGAATGGAAGCAATTGCTCGTAACGAAGATTTAAAAGTTCTTTTCCAGACAGTTCTGAAACCGTTCTGTTCGGAATTTTCTTATCTCCGGCGTTGAATTCTTCAAAGTTTTCTCCGTTTGCTACAGGGAAATATTTTTCACGAAGCGCTGAAGCAACAATGAAATAAGCACGCTCGTTTCCAAATGGAGTAAGCGATTCAACTACGGTGTAGTTTATTTTTTCTCCAACAGCCAATGCCACGTTTGATGGCAGGGTCCATGGCGTAGTCGTCCAAGCCAAAACATAAATCGGAAGATCCGAATTCACATTGAGCGTTGAATGCGCATCAATCAATTTGAACTGTGCTACCGCAGAAGTGTCTTTCACTTCCTTGTAGCAACCTGGCTGATTCAATTCGTGAGAACTTAATCCTGTTCCCGCAGCAGGTGAATAAGGTTGAATGGTGTAGCCCTTGTACAACAGATTCTTGTTGTGCAATTGCTGAAGCAACCACCAAACGGTCTCAATGTATTTGTTGTCATAGGTAACGTACGGGTCGTTCATGTCTACCCAGTAGCCCATGTCTTTGGTAAGCTTTTCCCAAAGGTCGGTGTACTTCATAACCTCCTTGCGGCAGGCGTTGTTGTACTCTTCCACCGAAATGGTCTTACCAATGTCTTCTTTCTTAATGCCTAATGTTTTCTCTACGCTTAATTCAATGGGAAGTCCGTGCGTGTCCCAGCCGGCCTTGCGGTGAACTTGTTTTCCACGAAGGGTTTGGTAACGACAAAAGATATCTTTAATGGAACGTGCCATAACGTGGTGAATGCCTGGCATTCCGTTCGCAGAAGGTGGCCCTTCGAAAAACACGAATGGCTGTCCGCCTTCGCGTTCAGTGATACTGCGTTCGAAAATGTTTTCCGATTGCCAGTATGCTTGTATATCGTTCGCTATTTGCGGAAGCGACAATCCTTTGATTTCCCTGTATTTGCCCATGGAAGGTATTGAAAATAGAGTGCAAAGATAAAAACAAAAGCGGAGGCTTGACCTCCGCTTTTCAAGTGCGCATGGAGGGACTCGAACCCCCACGCCTCGCGGCACCAGATCCTAAGTCTGGCGCGGCTACCAATTACGCCACAT